>JBOGUF010000219.1:0-10764 GCA_050696075.1 Thermomicrobiales bacterium | reverse complement strand
CGAGAGGTCGAGGTGCTGCGGCTGGTCGCCCGGCGCCTGACCGACAAGGAGATCGCGGCGGAACTGTCGCTCAGCCCGCGGACCGTGATGCACCACGTCTCCAGTCTCCTCGGCAAGCTCGGCGTGGCGACGCGGCGCGAGGCCGCGGCCTGGTGCGAGCGGCACGGCATCGACTGATCCCACTACGTAGGCGCCGCTCATCGCCGGATAGGCGACAATCGCCTACTCCCCTCGCCCCGAATTAGGCGATTTTCTCCGATGTGCCCGCCTGTACGGCGGCATAGGATCGTTCCGTGCAACACGATGAGTTCGATCAAGGAGTGGAGCGGATGAAAAACCAGCGCTTCGACATGCTGTCCCGATCCGTAAATGTTGAGACGACACGGCGGGGGTTCCTCGGCCTGGCCGTGGCCGCCGCCGGCGTCGCCGTCTCGAGACGCACGGTCCTGGCCGCTGACGACCGCCCAGAACAGAAGCGGCTGGCGAGTATGTCCGTGCTGGAGCGAGGCGCCGAATGGCTCCAGGCGCAACAGCTCGCCGATGGCGGCTACCCCAACGTCAGGGGGGAGCCTGACTTTTCTGCAACCTTCGACGCCATCAGTGCGTTGGCCGCGCTTCGCAACGTCGGCGTCGCCGTCGAGACCGACGCGGCCGTCGCCTATCTCGAGGCGCATGCGGCAGAGTTGAACGAGGTGCTCCTGGGGCGCGAAGGAGTAATAGTGCTCCCTCTTGTCGCGGCCGGCGCCGACCCACGGGACTTCGGCGGGGTGGATCTGATCGATGGGCTCGCCGCCAGTTGGGATGCGGCCAACGGCCGCTACGGCGCGGGGGATCCCATCCTCAACTACCTCGCCCTGCTGGCGCTTGCCGGCACCGGCGAAGCTATCCCGGGCGAGGCGATCGCCGCGATCGCGGCAATCCAGATCGAAGATGGCTCCTGGTCCCTCTCGGGAGGGACCGATCCCGGCTCCGGCGACTCCCTCATGACCTCCCTGGCGGTCCAGGTGCTTGCTGCCGCCGGCCACAGAAAGGACCCGGAGGTCGACGCCGCCATCGCCTACCTGCACAGCATCCGAGACGCCGGTGGAGGCATCGGCTTCTCGCCGGGCGCTCCGCCCGACACCCTGACGACCGCCTTCGTCGTCGCGGCCCTTTCCGCTTCTGGCGAGCGACGGACGGGAGAGAAGTGGAAGCCCACCATCGAGGCGTTGATCGCCGTCCAGAACGAGCGCGGGGCCTTCCGCTACAACGACTTGGCACCCGGTGACGACATTCTGGCGACGATCGCGGCGCTGCTGGCCCTGGCCGGCGGCTCCCTGCCCGTCCTCCCCGCGGCCTAATCGCGCCGCCAGAAGTTCAGTGACAGGGGTGCATTGACGCCATTGGAGCGGGTCGGCCTTAGAGGAGCTTGTGATGGATGACCGCCACTTTGACGACCTGACGCGGGCCCTGGCGACGATGACCGGCCGCCGGCAGGTTCTCAGGCGCCTGGCCGCCGGCATTGCCGTCCTGATGGGGCTTTCCAAGCAGAGTGTCACGGCGCAAGGCTCCGGCAACAAACCTGCCGGGGCGTCCTGCGTCCGGGCCACCGAGTGCGCCTCGCGCCACTGTGTCGATGGCGTCTGCTGTACTAGTGCCTGTTCCGGTCAATGTGAGGCGTGCAGCCTGCCAGGAAGCGAAGGAAGCTGTACGCCGGTGAGCGGCGCGCCCGCCGGCGCCCGTCAGGCCTGTCCCGGCGCCGGCGTCTGCCGCGCCAGGTGCGACGGCGTTTCCCGGAAGTCATGCACCGCTTGGCCGGGGAGTGAGATCACCTGCGGCTCCTCGACCTGCAGTAATGGCTGGCAGACGACCTACGCTTGCGGCGGCAACGGCACCTGCCGCCCGACGACGACCTCCTGTGGACTCTACCCCTGCGACGCCGCCGGCGCCGCCTGTCTGACGACCTGCGAGGACAACGCCGACTGCGTCGGCGCGGCCTACTGCGCGAACGGCATCTGCCAGGGGGAACAACCGCTGGGTCAAGCCTGTGCCAGCGCCGACCAGTGCCAGAGCGGCTTCTGCGTCGATGGCGTCTGCTGCAACTCGGCTTGCGGCGGACCATGCGCGTCGTGCAACGTGGCCGGCCATGTAGGCAGGTGTACCGAGGTGGCGGACGGCTCGGTCTGTGCCGGCGGTATCTGCTGCGGCGCCGCCTGCTGCGGGCCGTCCACCACCTGCGTACAGGGCACGTGCCAGCCCTGCACCCCGATCGGGTTCGGGGCCGGCAACGCCTGTACCGCGGCCACTCCCTGCTGCGATGGCGGCAGTTGCGTCACCTTCCCTGGCTTTGCTGGGAGCCCGAGTTTCTGCCGTCCAGCCGGCTGCCGCCTGGGGGGAGAACCGTGCGACGACGTCAGCGCATGCTGCAGCCAGACTTGCGGGGGCCACGCTTGCCAGCAATAGCCGGGCCCGATCGCCGGTGGCGCCCTGCCCGTCCTCTCGGTGGCAAAGTGGTCCGACAGGCAGGACTTGCTGGTGGCAGGGGGAGGACGTGGACGGGGCATCGGTCCACCGACCTGCCCGTCCGGAAACCCCACCATGGCATACGCGTGCCACCGCCGGGACCGTGCGGCACGGCCTCGACTGACCGCACGGCGAACCCACTCCTCGTCGCCGGTTGGGCGATTGTCGCCTATCTTCGCCTCGCCACAATTGGGCGATCTTCACCGATGCGCTCGCGCGCGCGGCGGCGTAGGGTTGTCTCGTTCGTGAGGAGGAGATCGCCATGTACGCCCCTCCCGCACGATCGCCCAGACCGGAAACACCAGTTGTCTCGTTCGTGAGGAGGAGATCGCCATGTACGCGTTGGCTCCACGGATGCTCGGTGGCCGTCGGCTGCTCGGAATCGCGCTGAGCGCACTCGGTCTGCTCGCCGCTCTTTTGGCGATCGTGCTCGGCGTGGTGCACGGTCAGGCCACGCCCGTGGCGCCGCCGTCGGACCTCGCGCTGGTGGACGCGGCAGTTCGGCACCACGCCGAGCTCGATCTCGTCGTCTTCGATCTGCAGGTCGCCGGGACGGCGGGCGGCACGCTCCCGACGCCGGCCGGCGCGCTCGACGGGGCGCCCGTGCTGGCCTACGCCTTCCCCACGACGCTCGCCCCCGGCGCGGTCGGCTTCTCCGGCGCGGAAGGCACAGTCGCGCTCGTGGTCACCGCCCATCCGGACTTCGACGACACGCCGCTTTGGGACGAGAACGGCGACGGCGATCCGACCAACGACGGCGCCACCTACCACAGCCACTGGGTGCTGCTCGTCGCCGACGAGCGGACGCCCGGCGGATTGAGCGTGGCAGCGGTGGCCGACGCCGATCCGGCCGCGGTCCTACCGCCGACCAACGCGGGACTGCCCATCTACCTCGATTCGCCGGGATTCGCCGTGCGCCTGACCGACGAGACGGTTCGCGTCGTGCTCCCGGGCGAGCGGCTCGGCGGCGAGACGACCTTCACCTTCGATGCGGTCACCGCCTCGCTCGTCGTCAACACCTCCGACGAGGCCCGGCCGCTGCTCGGCGTCACCGAGGTCTACTCGGTCCTCTCCGGCGATCTCAGCCTGCCGTATACGGTCGAGGCCGAGTGAGAAGGAATACGTGGACCGGTGTGCGGCGACAACTACCTATCTCCCCTTGCCCCAATTTGGCGATCTTCATCGATGCGCTTGGTGGAGCAACGACCTAGGATCGACCTGCCGCTCCGGACGGGAACGATCGCCCGGCACGGCCGGCCCCGAAGCTGACCCCGGAGGCAGGCTATGGACCACCGGCAGTTCGATGACCTGACGCGGACCTTCGCTGTCGCTGGATCCCGGCGCCGTCTGGTGCGCGCGGCGGTGGGCGCCGCGCTCGGCGGAGCGCTCACGGCCCTCGGCGTGCGTGAATCGCACGCGCAAGCCGACGTCAGGCGCTGCATGACACGCCGGCGCGGCCAGAACGTGCCGGCGCCGGACGGCACCCGCTGCGGCCAGTGCGGCGCCTGCGTGTCCGGGGCCTGCTTCTCACAAGAGGGGACGTGTGGACCGTGCGCGGAGTGCGACGGCGCGACGGCGCGCTGCGTGCCGCGCACCGAGGGCGGGTCGTGCGGTGGTTGCGGGGTCTGCCAAGGAGGTCGCTGCCGCCCTCGGCAGGGTGCGTGCATCTCCGGCTGCGAGCGGTGTCGAGCCAGCGGCGACATCTTGAACTGCCAGTCGATCTGCGACGCCGACGAGCAGTGCTGCCCGGAGGGGGTGTGCCGCGGTCAGAACGCGTGCTGCCAACATGAACGTCGCTGCGGTGACGGCTCGTGCTGCCCGCATGAATGCTGCGGTCCCACCTGTTGCCCGGAGTTTCAGAACGGCGTCGCCAGGAAGTGCTGCGGGGTGGAGTGCTGCGACTTCGACGATGCGTGCAATGATGACGGGACCTGCTGCCCCCATCCCTGCCCGATCCCCGGAACCGGCGAGACGCGGTGCTGCGGCACCGCCCGCTGCTGCCCCAGTACCGGCACCTGCTCCTCAGCCGGCGAGGCCTGCTGCCAGCAGTGCGATCCGTGCCAGAGCTGCGACCCGGACGAGGGAATCTGCCACGACGAGGGAGCGCGGGACGGTCAACGCTGCGAGACCGAGGCGACGGGCCCGTGCGGCGGCATTTGCCGGAACAGCCGCTGCACGCCGGTCAACGTGAACGAGCGCTGCGCGGACGGCTCCGTCTGCTGCAACCAGGGCTGCTGCACTTCGACCCAGACCTGCTGCGGCGGGCAGTGCTGCAACGCCGGGCAATGCTGCGGCGGGGAGTGCTGCGAGGGCCTCTGCATCGCCAACACCTTCTGCTGCCCGATCGGGTTCACCGCGTCGGCCGACGGCGAGTTTTG
Source organism: Thermomicrobiales bacterium (assembly GCA_050696075.1). Classification (GTDB taxonomy): domain Bacteria; phylum Chloroflexota; class Chloroflexia; order Thermomicrobiales; family UBA6265; genus JBOGUF01. The sequence goes on along the minus strand of JBOGUF010000219.1, from coordinate 5,884 downwards.
CTGCCCGTTCGGGCCGCCGTGCGGCGAAGGGGCCGCCGCGCGCTGCTGCGAGGAGAACCAGGCGTGCTGCGGCGGCGCCTGCTGCCCCGTTGGCCACTTCTGCTGTGGTGGCGCCTGCTGTCCGGCAGGCACGCCCTGCGAGAACGGAGTCTGTGGCGCCTGCCCTCCGGGCGAGACGCGGTGCGGTTCCGCCTGCTGCGCCATCGGCACGGTCTGTTGCCAAGGCGCCTGCTGCGCCTTCGGAGAGAGCTGCACCAGCGATGGCTGCTGCGCCAACGCGGAGCGCTGCCCGGCCAGTGGTGGTCCGCCGGAGGCGGCCCGCTGTTGCTTCGGCGACGGCGGCACCAGCGAGCTCTGCGTCTTCGACGGTCAGTCGCCCGCCGCCTGCTGCCCGCCTCCCGTCGGCCCCAACGGCGAAGGCGGGCACTGCGGGCAAGGCTGCTGCCCGAGCGGCCTGATCTGCGACAACTCCTGCCTCCACCACTTCGGCGAAGGCGTCGGCTGCTGCCACGAACACGGGCTGGACCCGGTGCCGTTGACCTGCGAGAACCTGCAGTGCCGCGCGCCCGTTCCGCCGTCGTAGCGGCCGCAACGAAGGGAGTGATCGCGCCCGTGACAGGCTCGGAGACTAGCGTGGGCCTCGCGTAGCAGCCGCGCTCGCCTGGAAGCTGGCGTAGGACGGGTGGACGACGAGGCGCGCGGCGCCGAGGGCGATCTCGCGAGAGAGATCGTCGGCGGGCGGGCGGAGGAGGGGGGCGTCTTTCGTCAGGCGGGTGAAGAGGGAGGCGATGGGGTTGGCGTCGGTGGGGCGGACCGCCTGGCCATCGAGCAGGCGCAGGAGCTGTGGCCAGGTGCCCCAGGCGGCACGGCGGTCCGGCTCCGGGCCGTCGCCGAAGTGGGCGAGGTAGCGGCCGAGCACGAAGGGATAGACCTTCTGCGCCCGAAAGGTCTTGGCGGTGCGGGCGTCGACGCGACCGAGGATCGCGTCGGCGCCATGCCGTTTCAGCCAATCGAGCACGCCGGAGATCTGGCGGTTGGCGTAGAGGACGTTGTCGCGCTGGCGGGCCAGCTCGGCGGTCGACCGCGCGAAGGGGTCCTGCGACTTCAGTTCGAAGAGACCGAGGGCGCCGGTCTTGCGATCGAAGACAACGGCGTCGATGTCGGTGCGTACGTCGCCATCGTCGCGCCGGAGCTTGATCCGGCCGGCACTGGTCACGAACCGCTTGTCCTGGAAGAGCGCGTAGAGATCCTGGCGGAAGACGACCTCACGGAGATGGGCGGTGTTGTGGTACGCCTCCGCGTCGCGTCGTCTGAGTTCGCGGGTCAGGAAGAGCAGCGGCTCGGTCGTCAGCCCGTGGAGCGACCAGACGAGTCGGTCCGGGGCGACCCGCACGAGCGGCGCCGCGGCGACGCCGGGCACGGCGGCGTGATGGGCCGCGCTCTCTCGGTCGAGCGTGAAGGCGGCGACGGCCGGGCCGATGACCGCGGGATCGAGGGCGAGGGCGGACGCCATCGCGGCGACCAGGGCGCGCTCGGATCGCGGCGCCGCCGCTTCCCCGCGGTCGCGCGCCTGGAGCGCCCAAGCGATGAGCCGGCCCACGACGTCGCGATAGGTCTGGACGGTGCAGCCGCCGATCACGGCGTCGGGCGGATAGCCGAATTGCCACGCCATTGTCTTCAGGTGGATATCGGCCAACCGGCGGTAGAACGCGTCGTCTCCGGGATCGCCGCGCTCCGCGTCCGGCCGCGCGTATAACGCGCGCAGCTCGGGCTCATGACGCTTGGCAAGCCACGAGGCCCACCAGTCGATGTCCGCCCGCTCCCGCCAGCTCGTCGGCGCCCGCTTGGTCGCGATCCAGGCGTCGAACGTCCCATTGCCGTCCTCGACCAGCCGCATGAAGCCGGTCTCGCGGTGCGCCAGGACCAGCTCCGCCTCGGCCAGCCGGCCGCACTCCTGCAGGAAGCGCTCCCCCCAGCCGTCCAACCCATCGCCGGTCGAAGGCACGCCGAACGACTTCGATGAAGCTGGCGCTGGCGTTGCGTCGGCGCCGGTCGATTCGAAGCAGAGCTGAAGCGCCTTGTTCCCGCCCAGGTCGGCGAGGCGACGACCGGTGACGAGGTCGGGCAGCGGCTCGATACCGGGTGCGTGCGGCAGCCGGTCCCGCGTGCGGAGGAGCGCGAGGATGGCCGCCTGGCGGTCGGGTGGAACGCCCGCGCGGAGGCGGCGCTGCTGCTGGTCGATCACCTGGCGGAGTCGTTCTTGAACGTTCATGCGGCGGGGCCGTTCCAAGACCAAGCAGTGACGGAGGTCGATCGAGGAGGCGCCAGGCATGCCCGGCGCGGCGCCACACCGCCAACCATGTTGCAACCTGCTCTAGCCCCGCGCCCCGCCGAGTTGACCCACCAGCAGCACCGGCGTCGTCGGTTCCTCGCTGCCTTCCTCGGGTTCCTCGGTGATGCCGACGCCTTCGAAGGTTGGCGCGTCGCTGGAGACGATCACGGTCCCCCGGCCATCCTCGCCGACCCGGAAGGTCGGACCGGGTTGGGGGGTTTCTCCGGCGATAAACCAGAGTTGGTAGATCCGGTCCGCCGGCAATGGGGCCATCCCCTCGACCAGGAGGACGCCTTCGTCCGGGGAGAGGGGGATAAAGAGGGTGCCGCGGGCGGCATCCGGTCCTTCATCGGTCGGACCGAGCAAGGCGACGCTGGCGTTGCCCGCGTCGCGGAGATCCGCGAGCTCCGCTTCCTGCGTGGCGACTTCGCGCCGGAGGGCCGCCAGCTCGTCGTCCTTGTCGCCGACGCGCCCCTGCAGCCCCAATGCCCAGATGATGGCGCCGACCGCGACCACGGCGAGCACCGCCGCTGCTAACCAGTTCCGCTCGCGCCGCGACACCCGCTGCCAGATCGGCGTTGGGACTACCTCCGGCAGCGCCCCCGGCCGGATTCGTCCCGGCGGGCGGGTCGGCATTGCCGCCGGCGCTGGTCGCGCCGATTGCGGTTGTGGCTCCGTTTCGGATGCCAGGTCCGGCTCGGCATCGGCCGCCACGGGCTCGGCAGCGAGGTCTGGTTCGACGGCCGGGGCCGGTTCGGGCGTGCCTGGCGGCTCCTCGACCGGCGTGGCCAGGTGGTCCGCCGTCTGTTCGTCACGCACGGCAGCGAGGATCCGGCCGCGCAGGTCGCCGGAGGGCGCGGGCACGTCGGCGGCATCGGTTTCGTCGCCCGCGAGTTGCGGCACGGGATCTAACTCCAACACCAACGGCAGGAGGGAAACGACGGGCCGAAGCTCGGCGACCTCCCGCTGGCAGTCGGCGCAGGACGCGAGGTGCGCCACGAAGGCGAGGCGCTCCTCCTCGGGCAGCGCGTCGAGGACGTACGCCCCGACCGCGTCATGCGGTTGCGGCGTGCCGTCGCCCCGCGCTGGCTGCTCGTTGGCGACCGGTTCGTCGTCTGGTGCGACGGGCCGGTCGGTTGCGTCCTGATCCCGGCTCATGCTATCCCCGAATCGAGCACCGTGTCTCCGAGCACGGCGCGCAACTTATGCAAACCGAGCCGCAAGCGGCTCTTGACCGTGCCGAGCGGCGTCTCGGTCCGCTCGGCGATCTCCTGATGCGTCAACCCCGCGAAGTAGGCGAGCTCGATCGCCTGGCGTTGGTCAAGCGGCAGCGTGGCGAGCGCCGCGTGGATCCGCGCCGCGTCCAATTCGCCGGCGACCGTGACGAACGGGTCGTCGCCGGTGTTCTCGAGCGCGAAGGTCACGCTCTCGAGGGGCACGTCTTGCAGCTCCCGCCGGTATCGCCCCCGGCGACGATCGATCGCCAGGTTGTGAACGATCGAGAGCAACCAGGGACGAACGCCGCCCCGCCCGGTCTGAAAACTGCCGGCCCGCCGCCAGACATTGAGGAACGCCTCCTGCACGACGTCTTCGGCGACACCGCGCTCGCCAAGGATCCGGTAGGCGAGACCAAACGCCAGACGCCCATATCGGTCGTAGAGTTCTGCCAGCGCCGCGTCGTCCCGCGCCTGAACGGCGAGCAGGAGGAGATCATCGCCGGGCGGCGTGGCAGCGGCGTCAGCGGTTTCTTGCCTGGCGTGCGTCGGCTCCACGATCCGCGGCGCTCCGAGAGTGGTACGTACCGGCGGCCCGTAGGGATCAGTCGTCTGCTGCGATGGTCCGGCCGACTCATTATGCCCGATAGAGCGCGTTGGCGGAAAGCGGTTCGTGCCCGATGGTACCCACCGCCACGACATGAGGCAGTCCACACCCTCTTGCAATTGGCGAGAAAGGGGGTATCATGGGAGATGCACAGAATCTCATGCACATACGTGCAACGGGCGGGCGCCGCGCGCCGCCATTGCGCCAGTCGACGGCGGGAAAGGAGTGAGCGGCAAGCAGCAGGGTCACCCGGTGTAGCGGTGCGGGCGGGCGTGACGCCGTCCGGCCGCGTGATGCTCCGTGCAGTGCGAGACGGATGATCTATCAGGAGGGACGACCGTGAACCACCGCCTCGATCACGTTGGATTGTCGCGCCGCTCATTCCTGCGCGGCGCGGCCGGCGCCGGCGCCGCCTCAATCTTAAGCACACCGAGCTTCTCCATCCGCTGGGCTTCGGCGGCGGACACGATCAAAGTGATCATGATTGCCGACCCCTGGGTCGACACCATCCAGACCCTTGGAGTCGACTACGAGAAGGAGACGGGCGTCAAGGTCGAAGTCGAAAGCTATCCCTATGACCAGACGCACCAGAAGGAAGTCTTGCTTGGCACCCAGCAGTCGGACGCCGCCGACGTGATCGTCCTCGACTCCCCGTGGGTCGGCGAGTTCGCCGAGGCCGGCATCGTCGAAGACCTGAAGCCCCGTGTTGAAGCTACCCCCGATCTGCAGTGGGACGACTTCATCCCCTCCTATGCCGCGGTGGCGGATTGGAACGGGCAAATCGTCGGCATCCCCTTCGCCCCCTACTACGTGCTGCTGCACTATCGGAAGGACCTCTTCGAGGCCGAGGGGCTCGCGCCACCGAAGACCTTCGATGAGTGGAAGCAGATCGCGCGGACCTTTACCAACAACGCGACCTACCCCGACTTCTACGGCGTGGCGATGAACAACGCGAAGGGTGCGCCGGTCGGGCAGGCCTGGTTCGAGTACATCTGGAACGTCGGCGGCAAACCGTTCGAGAGCAACTTTCCCGGCAGCGAAGACCCGTATGCGGACATGACCCCGATGATCGCCTCGGCGGAGGGGATCGAGGTCGCCAACCTCTTCCAGGAGATGCTCCAATACCAGCCGGAGGGGGCGCTGAATATGGCCTGGGACGAGCGCGTCCAGGCGTTCGCCTCCGGCAAGGTGGCGATGATCTCGGCCTGGTCGGTGCGCACCCCGCTCCTGATCGACCCGAACCGCTCCGAGGTGGCCGACAAGTTCGCGACCGCCGTTGTGCCGGCGCGGGACGGCATCACGCCGGTGCCGCCGCTCGGCGGCTGGGTAGTCGGCATCAACGCCTACAGCAAGAATGCCGACGCCGCCTGGGACTTCATTGTCTGGCTGAACAGCCCCGAGGTCCATAAGCGGTTCATTCTGCTCGGCGGGCCGCCATCCCGTATTTCCGAGCTCGAAGACCCCGAGCTGGTCGAGAAATTCTGGTGGTTCCCGACGCTCGCCGAGTCGGCGGCGACTGCCTATCCCGACTGCCGCCCGCGCGTCGCGGAGAGTTTTCAGATCATCGACACCGTTGGCAACTACCTCTCCCAGGCCCTCAGCGGCGGCATCTCGACCGAGGACGCGATGCAGACCGCCAACGACGAGATCAAGACCCTGCTCGAAGGCGCGGGGTATAACGTGTAAGTCGTCGGATGCCGTCACCGTCAGTCGTCGGGACGGGAGCGCTCC
>JBOGUF010000218.1:0-15942 GCA_050696075.1 Thermomicrobiales bacterium | reverse complement strand
GGGGCGGGGGCATGGAATGCTGGTGGGGACGATCGGCATGACGAGCGGATGAGGCATGGCGCCGCCCCAGGTACGCTTCGATGACGCGCTCGTTGGTTTGGACGGCGGCGGGTGGACCCTCGGCGATCACTTTGCCGTGGTCGAGGACCAGGACGTGGTCGGAGAGGGCCATCACCAGATCGAGCTTGTGCTCGATGAGGAGGATGGTGTGCCCGTCGGCGCGGAGTTCTTTGATCTGGCCGAGGACTTCGGCGGTCTCGGTTGGGTTCATGCCCGCGGTCGGCTCGTCGAGCAGCAGCAGACGCGGTCCCATCGCCAGCGCCCGCGCGATCTCGGTCCGGCGACGGTTGGCATAAGAGAGGGAGTAGGCGAGCTGATCCTTGCGCGGCAGCAACCGCTCGCCGAACCGGCCGAGTTGCCGATCGACCTCGGCGTCGTGCGCCGCCTCCTCGCGCCGCACGCTCGGCGGTCGCACCAGCGCCAGCGCCGTCTCGGCCAGCAGGGGAACCCAGCGTGCCACCGGCAGATGCCGCGGTCCGGCGAAGGGCCGCGCCGCCCGCATCCGGGTGTGCAGGCCGACGAGCACGTTCTCGCGCACGGTCATGTTGCCGAAGACGCGTCCATTCTGGTAGGTCCGCGCCACGCCCAACTCGGCGATCCGCTCCGGCGGCCAACCGGTGACCGGCCGCCCGTCGAGCAGCACCACGCCATCATCCGGTCGCAGGGCACCACCGATCAAGTTGAAGAGGGTCGTTTTGCCCGAGCCGTTCGGCCCGATGATGCTGACCGTCTGCCCCCGTTGCAGGTCGAACGAGACCCCGTCGACCGCCCGCACGCCGCCGAAGTGCTTGGCCAGATTGCGAACCGTCAGCAGTGGCGTATTGTCGTTCGCCGGATGTGCTGGACTGTTCTGGGATGCAACGAGCGAGAGGCGGCGGGCCTTGGCGGATAGCCGGCCGGCAGGATTGGACTCCTTCACATCCAGCATGACGTCACAGCAACTCATTGGATCCCCAACAGACCCCGCGGTCGGAACCGCACCAGCACAAGCAAGAGCAGCCCGTAGGCCAAGATCCGAACCTCTTCCAGCGGCCGAAAGAGCTCCGGGGCTCCGACCAGCACCGCCGCGCCGAGGATGATGCCCAGGTTGTTCGACATCCCGCCGAGGACGACGATCGTCAGCGCCAGCAGCGAAATCTGGACGGTGAAGACGTCGGGCGTGATAAAGGTGAATTGGTGCGCCAACAGGCTGCCCGACAGACCGGCGATGAAGGCGCCGACCGCAAAGGCGAGCGACTTGTAGCTGGAGAGGCCGACGCCGGCGCTCCGGGCGGCAGTCTCGTCCTCGCGGATGCTGCGCCAGACCCGACCCAGGTGGGACGTTTGCAATCGCCAGTTGAGGAGCACCGCCGCCAGCAGGACCGCGCCGGCGAGCAGATAGAAGTCACGCGGCTCGAAGATGGCGTGGCCGAAGAGTTCGGGCGAGGGAATGCCGAAGACGCCGATCGGACCGTAGGTTAACCACTCGGCGTTGAGGATGATCGCTACGACCATTGCTCCGATGCCGAGCGTCCCGATCGCCACGTAGTGCCCGCGCAGTCCGACCGCGGGCGCAACCGCGATCGCGCCGAGGACGGCCGCGATGCCGCCGGCCGCCAACAGCGCCGGCCAGAAGGTCCAACCGTGCTCCGTCGTCAGCAAGGCGGACGCGTAGGCCCCGATGGCGCAGAACCCGGCTTGCCCGAGCGAGATCTGCCCGGCCGTGCCGGACGGCAGCGCCAGCGATACGCCCAGGACCGCGTAGATGGCGACGATGCCGGCTGTTTGGAGCTGGTAGTCATCGCCCAAGAGCGGCAGGGCGACCGCCGCCAAGCCAACCAGCAGCGCGATCTGCCAGCGCGTGACCCGCACCGCGCCGCCGCGCGCGAAGAAGGTCCCGGTCAGCGGTTCCCGTAGCGCCGCCGCGGCCGAGCCGAAGAGGCCGGTCGGCCGCAGCCAGAGCACGGCGACCAGGACGGCGAAGGCGATCAGTTGGCGCGTGCTGCCGCCGAACCAGGTCACGCCGAAGCTCTCGGCCACACCGAGCAGCAACCCGCCGATGACCGCGCCCGGCAGGCTCCCCAGCCCGCCGAGCATCGCCGCCGTGAACCCGGCGATACCAACGTTGAAGCCGATGCTCGGGTTGACGCTGCTGTAGTACATCCCGACCAGGACGCCGCCGACCCCGGCCAACGCCGAGGCGATGGCAAAGGCGACCGCCTGGATCATGCCGACGTTGACGCCCATCTGGCGCGCGGCGTCCCGGTCCTGCGCCGTGGCGCGCACCGCCCGCCCCAGCTTCACCCGTGTCAGGAAGAGCCAGAGCGCCCCGACGCTGACCAGGCTCACGGCCAGGATGGTCAAATCGAGCGTGCCGAACCGGATGCCGCCGACTTGGAGGTTGTTCGTCGCCAGGACGCTGGGGAAACGCCGCGTCTCGGGCGAGAAGATCAGTTCCGACGACCGGTCGAGGATCAACCCAATCGCCACCGTCGAGAGGAGCGGCGCGATCGGCGGCGCGTTGCCGAGCGGTCGCAGCGCGACCCGCTCGATGGCGAACCCGAGGAAGCCGGTGGCAGCGATGACGCCGGCCATCGCCGCCGCCAGCGGCCAGCCCTGCTCGTCGACCAGCCACCAGCCGATCATCGCCCCGATGGCGAAGATCGACCCGTGCGCGAAGTTAATCAGGTCGGCCACGCCGAAGATCAGCGAGATCCCGACCGCGACCAGCGCGTAAGTGTTGCCGGCAATCAACCCGGCGACGAGGGCATCGAGCATGAAACGATCCCTTGGGCGAAAGGCGGATGCGTCGTCGTCTCGCCGCCTTCCGCTTTCCGCCTCCCGCCTCGTTACGCCAGAGCGAACGCGCCGTCCTGGACCACCAGCGGCACCATTGCGGCGCCTTCGACGCGGCGATCCTCATTGAAGGTGAAGGAGCCGTGGACGACGCTCGGGATCTCGGTGGCGTTGGCGAGCGCCTCGCGGATGCCGTCGCGCTCGAAGTCGCCTTCGCCGGCAGCCCAAGCCAGGATCTTGACGCCGTCGTAGGCGAGCGCGGCGAAAGAATCGGCCGTCTCGTCGTACTTCTCCCGGTAGGCGGTGACGAACTGCTGGACCTCCGGTCGTGGGTCTTCGGGGAAGAAGAGAGTCGTCAGGAGGACGCCCTCGGTCGCCTCGCCGCCGAGCTCGAGGAACTGCGGCGAGTAGCAGGCGCCGTTGGCGACAATCCCGGCCTCGATCCCGACATCCTGCGCCTGCTGCACCAGGAGCGCGCCATCGGTGTAGTAGGCGATGAAGACGAGGACTTCCGGCTCGGCGTCGCGCACCTTCGCCAGGATGCTGCGGAAGTCGCGCTCCGTCTCCAGGTAGTTGTCGATGGTGACGATCTCACCGTCGAGCTCCTCGATCTTGGCGACGTAGAGATCGGAGGTGACCTTGCCCCAGTCGGTGTTGCGGTAGAGGACCGCCTGCTTCTGACCGAGACGCTCAAAGGCGGTTTGGGCAAGGAAGGCGGCATCCTGCTCCTGGGAGAGGGTGGTGCTGAACATGAACTCGCCCCCCTTGGTGAAGTCGGGGTGCGAGTTGGTGAAGCCGAACTGGACGAGTCCGCCCCGTTCGTAGATCGGGGAGGCGGCCATCGAGGCTGGGCTGGCGAAGTCGCCGAGTTCGGCGAGAATGCTGTCGTCGTTGACGAACTTCTGGGCCACCGGCACCGACTGCTTGGGGTCGGACTGGGTGTCCTCGTACTGCAACTCGACCTGGCGACCCTGCACCCCGCCGGCGCCGTTGATCTCCTCGACGGCCAGGTCCATCGCCTTCTGCCAGATCCGGCCGTACTCGGCGTTGTTGCCGCTGAACGGCCCGGAGACGCCGAAGCGCACGGTCTCCTGCGCGCTCGCCCGCCGGATCACGGCTGGATATCCGGTTGCCAGCACCGCCCCGGCGGCCGGTATGGCGGCCAAACCCTTCACAAAACGACGACGCGTGCTGCTCGCGGTCATTGCGGTCATTTCCCTTGCTCCTTCTCGACGTCAGCGATCACGGGCGCGGCAGATAATCGTTATCTAGATCAGAAACTACAGTATAGATCGCCATTGGTCAAGCGTCTGACGCAAACGCTTCGAACCGGACCTGCGCGTCGCCAACCTGGCGGACCTGCCCGACTCGATCGGGACCTTGGAGAACCAGCGGTAGGGACAGGTCCCTGAACTGCCAGGGCTGCGCTATCCTTGTGGCGGTCGATACCGAACCGCGACGAACTGGTCATCCCATGACGACGACAATCGACCGCCAGTCGCACCTCCTCCTCGCCGCCCGAGTGCCTGCCGCCGTGGTTGGGCCGGGCGCCGGTGGCCTCCCCATGCCTCCCGGCAGGGAGTGACCGCCTTCGCGTCATCTCCCTGCGATTTCAGCTTTCAGCTTTCAGCTCTCAGTTTTCAGCCGTCAGCATGGGGCTGGGCTGCTCGGTGTGTGAGGGAGCCTGTCATGGCAGAGGTTGCATACGTTGAGGACCTGATCGATCAGGCCGACGACTTCGACCGCTGGTACGTCGAGGTGGTGCGGAAGGCGGAGTTGGCGGACGACGCGCCGGTGCGCGGCTGCAAGGTGATCCGGCCGTACGGATTCGGGTTGTGGGAGCGGATGGTCGACCGGCTCGACGCGCGAATCAAGGCAACCGGGGTGGAGAACGCCTCCTTTCCGCTCTTTATCCCGCAATCGCTCTTCGCGCGGGAGGCGGAGCACATCGCGGGGTTTGCGCCGGAGGTCGCCTGGGTGACGCGTGGCGGCAACACGGAACTCGATGAGCCGCTGGCGGTGCGGCCGAGTTCCGAGGCGATCGTCTCCGCCATGTTCGCCAAATGGGTGCAGAGCTACCGCAACCTGCCACTCCTGATCAACCAGTGGGGCAACGTCGTCCGCTGGGAGGAGAGGCCGCGCGCCTTCCTGCGGACACTCGAGTTCTTCTGGCAGGAGGGGCACACCTGCCACGCGACGCAAAAAGAGGCGGACGAGCGGACCCGGCAAATGTTGGAGGTTTACCGCCGCTTCATCGAGGAAGACCTGGCGGTTCCGGTCGTCACGGGGCTCAAGACGGAGGCCGAGAAGTTCGCCGGGGCATACCGCACCTACACGGCCGAGGCAATGATGGGAGGGAAGTACTGGGCGCTGCAAGCGGGAACGTCGCACAACCTGGCGGATCACTTCGGCCGCGTCTTCGGCATCGAGTTCCTCGACCGCGACGGCGCGCGGAAGTACGCCCACACCACGTCCTTTGGGCTGAGCACCCGCACCGTGGGCGCGGTCGTGATGGTCCACGGCGACGACGCGGGGCTGAAGCTGCCGCCGACGGTGGCGCCGGTGCAGGTGATCGTCGTGCCGATCCTCCGAGGGAAGGCGGACAATGCCGACATCGAGGCGGCGGTGGCGCGGATTCAGGACCGCCTGGAGCCGGTCGCTCGCGTCCGCGTCGACTGGCGGGAGGACCGCACGCCGGGCTTTAAGTTCAACGAGTGGGAGCTGAGGGGCGTGCCGTTGCGGTTGGAGATTGGCCCGCGCGACCTCGACGCCGACCAGTGCGTCCTCGTCCGCCGCGACACCCGCGAGAAGCTAGCTGTGCCGTTCGCGAACCTCGCGGTGGTCGTCGCGGACTTGCTGCCGGCGATTCAGGCGGATCTTTTCGCGGCCGCGCGGCGGATGCTCACTGACCACACCGCCGCGGTCGAGCGCTACGACGAACTGGCCAAGCGCGCCGCCGATAACGCCGGTTGGTCCCTCGCCCATTGGTGCGGCGACGTTGCCTGCGAAGCCAAGGTCAAGGCGGAAACGAAAGCGACGATCCGCTGCATCCCGTTGGAGCAGCCGGAGGAAGCGGGGGCGTGCATCGTCTGTGGGCGATCGAGCGCGCGGCGAGTGGTGTTCGCGCGGGCGTATTGAGGCATCGCGGCCAACTTCAGCGCGTGGATGGACGGCATTCAACGGGCGGCGATCAATCCCCGCGCTCATCCAACGAACCCGGCTGAAGCCGGCTGGAAGAAAAGCCGCGTCCATTCAGCCGGCTTCAGCCGGGTTAGCTGGGTCAGCCCGGAGTCTTTAGCTCCGGGCGAGGCCAAGGACACCGCTCATCCTGACCACATCGCTTACGATCTCGCGAACCGACCCATCTCGCGGTTGGGCGCTGCCCGAAACTCGACGACGCCATTCAAGCCGATGAGGAAGCGCATGGATCAACCGCGGTCGTTCCACGTCGTGACGCTCAACATCCTGTATGACCCGCTGGCGCAGAGTTGGCCCGACCGCGCCCCGCTTGTTGCCGCGGGCCTGCGCGCGTTGCGTCCCGACATCGTCTTGTTGCAGGAAGTCGCCTGGCCGAACGAGCAGGCAAGCGAACTGGCCGCGTTATTGACATCGAACCTGGCATTTCCCTTCGCGGCGCACATCACGCCTTTGATCACGCCGCATGGCTGGCAAGAAGCCCTGGCAATCCTCTCGCGGTTTCCGCTGCTGGAACGCGACGAGCTCCGCTTCCCGGATGCCGAGGCATTCTGCCAGCGAATCCGGGTCACGATTGGCGACCGGGCGGTCGATCTCTACAACATGCATCTCGATCCCTATTCCTCGGATCGCCGTCTGGAGCAGATTCGGCTGCTTCTGCCGTGGATGGAATCGCACGAGGGTGCCGGAGGCATCGTCTTCGGTGGTGACCTGAACGCCAGACCCGAGAGCGACGAGATCGGCCTCCTTCGCGCCACGCTTCGCTCCGCGCACGTCACCATTCACAGCCACGAGCCGGTCGGCACCGTTCCCACGCCCTTTGGCGCAAAGCGGAACCGCGCGCTTGTGCCGATCCATACCCTCGACTATCTCTGGCACACATCGGATCTGTCCGTGACCGAATGCCGCCTGACGTTCGATCAGCCCGACCCCCGTGATCCGCTCCTCTACGCCTCGGATCATTACGGCCTGCTGGCCGAGTTTCGGCTGCCGAGCGACCAATGCAACTCCATGCGCTAGTCAGCGGTCTCCCCGTGCAACCGTGATACCCAGGGGGGCTCCTCGACGTGCCACCGGCGCTGGCTTCCATCCACCTATAGCCAGGCGTAGACGTCGAAGTCTGCCAGCGCCCGTCGCATGTCGCGGTCGAAGCTGACGATCTCGAAAACGCCGACGCGGACCGCCTCCATCTGAATGGTTGCGTCGCTCATATCAAGGCCGTAACGACAAACCAGATCGAGCAGTTCCTCATCGTAACGCCGACCTGACGGGATCGGCCCCAGGTCTTCTGGACTGAGGAGCACAAGGTTGCTGGCGATCAAGCGCAACCGTAGCCGCTCAAAGTCGACGGCCCGCCGACGAAGAATGCTGGGATCCAGCTTATACAGATCGAGCCAGGAGAACCCGCCTGTTCTGCCATAGTGGGCTGTCAGGGAGGACAGGTGGGCCGCGCGTTCGCGCTGGTACGTCAGCTTGATATCCGCGTGGATGACTTCACTGTAGGCGGTGGGAGTCAGAATGGCTTGTTGCCTCGTATTGCGGATCGTGTGAAAAAGCGCTTGGGCACGCACGAGTTCTGTACGATTCTGGCCTGAAGACGCGGCCGCTAAGTACGTGACGACCACGTTGGAGTCGACAATGATCGGATCCGGCAGCAGCGCGCCTGGTCGAGAGAGATCATCGAGTTGACCAGGCATCCCAGGCCACATCGTCATCGTGCCAGAAACTGGCGCCTTCTCGCATGTCGCGAGCAACGTCTTCCAGCGCCGCTGGGTCGTATTGCTCACGCACAAACGACGCAAGGGCCTCCGCCGGATCGCCTAATTCCTCACGAAGCCGCTCCGCTTCTTCACGGTGCGCGGCGAGGACCCGTTCTAGCGATGCCGGACGTGGTGGGCGTTCTACCTCAATTGCCATGCGCCAACTCCTCGAGGACGGCCAGAGTACTCGGATCCCATATTAGAGAGTCAACGTGCCTGGGGCAAGCGGAGACACGGGCGTGATTCCTCGCGTTGCTCGAAGTGACGAGATCTAGCCCCCAAACACCCAGCATTCAACTCAACTCCGTCCGCCGCATCGCCCGCAGTTGCTCGACGATCTGCTTGACGTCCTGGGCGCGGCGGCGGTCCACAACCAACAAGGCGTCTTCGGTGTCGACGACGGCCGTGTGCTCCATCCCGACGAGGGCGACGAGGCGGCCGGTTTCGGACCAGACGACGCTGTGGCGGGATTCGAACTGGACCAAGTCGCCCTTGACGCTGTTGCCGAGGTGGTCCCGCGCGATCATCTCGCCCAGGCCGTGCCAGTCACCGATATCTGACCAGCCCATCTCGGCCGGCACGACCGCCACCCGCGCCGCCTGCTCCATGATCCCCTGGTCGATCGTCGTCTCGGCCAGACCGGACCAAACGTCGGCGGTGACGCGCTCCTGCGCCGGCGTGCCCCAGGCGGCGGCGATCGCCATGATGCCGGCGTGCAACGCCGGTTGCAGCCGCCGCATCTCGTCGAGCAGCGTTTGCGCGCGCCAGATGAACATGCTCGCGTTCCAAAGGAAGCGACCGGAGGCGACGTACTCGGTGGCGCGCGCGAGGTCCGGCTTCTCGTGGAAGCAGAGGGCGCGATAGGCGACGCCGTCCGCGGTGCGGGCCTGCTCGTCGTCGGTGCGCTCAATGTAGCCGTAGCCGGTCTCCGGCCGGGTCGGCGTCAGGCCGATGGTGACCAGCCAGCCCTCGTGGGCGGCGGCGGTCGCGGTGCAGACGGCGGCGGAGAAGGCCGCCTCGTCCGCCACGTCGTGGTCGGCGGCGAAGCTGCCCATCACCGCCTCAGGGTCCTGGCGGGCGATCAGGGCAGCAGCGAGGCCGATGGCCGGGCCGGAGCCGCGCGGCGACGGTTCGACGAGCAGGTTCCCCTCGGGCAAGTCAGGGAGTTGGCGGGCGATGGCGGCGGCGTGGGCCGGGCCGCAGACGACGAAGGTTCGCGCGGGCGCGGTCAACGGCATCAACCGCTCCCAGGTCTGCTGCAAGAGCGACCGCTCCCCGAGCAGCGGCAGGAGGAACTTCGGGCGTGCGGCACGGCTCAGCGGCCAGAGGCGCGTGCCCGACCCGCCGGCGGGCACCACAGACCAAAAGGAGGCGCCCGCGTTTCCCGCCCGTTGCCCATTCGTCGCCGCTCGCGTCATCGCCCCGCGCTCCCTCTGTCGTGCCCGATCACCGGTTGGGCGGTACGATACGTTGGGTCAGACGTATCCGCCAGTCCGTCGACCGACGTCGCCATTGCTGCCATAGATGTCCATCCACTCTACGTGTGCATCCATGGCATCCATGGCATCCATGGCATCCATGGCATCCATGGCATCCATGATGCCGCATCTGACGTACGAAGCAAGGAGGAGGGGATGGAGCCAGCCGGCCCGCTAATCCTGCACCCACGACTCGACGCCAAACCGTGGGGAGGCCGTTCGCTGGAACGGTTCGGGTTCGCGCTGCCGCCGGACGTGCCAATCGGCGAGGCAATCGTCACCGGGCCGGACGCGCTCGTGCGCGAGGGACGGCACGCCGGCCGGACCCTGGGCGACGTGGTCGCGGACAACCCGCTGGCCGCACTCGGTCCGCTCGGCATGGCCGCGACCGGTGGTCGGCCCCTCTTCCCCCTCTTGATCAAGCTCATCGACGCGACAGCGGACCTCTCGATCCAGGTCCACCCGACCGACGAGGCAGCGGCGGGCGAGGACGATAGCCTCGGCAAGACGGAGGTTTGGCACGTTCTCGCCGCCGAGCCGGGGAGCGCGCTCTACCTTGGCCTTGACCACGGCGTCGACACCGACGACCTGGCTGCCGTCGCCCGGGCGGGCGAACGCACCGCCCACCTGATGCGCGCCCTCCCGGCCGAGACGAACACGACGGTCCTGATCCCGGCCGGCACGGTCCACTCCCTCGGTGCCGGCGTCCTCGTCTACGAGGTCCAGCAACCCTCGGCCATCACCTATCGCCTCGACGATTGGGGCCGCGTCGATGCCGCCGGCAACCCGCGCGAGCTGCACATTGAACGGGCGCTGGCGGTAACCAACCCCGACTACCGCCCCGAGCCGATCACACCCGTCGCCTTGCATAGCAAGGTCGGCCGCCGCCACCTCTTCGCCGCCTGCCGCTACTTCGCGCTGGAGTGGATCGCCCTCGGCGCGGGCAAGTCGATGCCGATCGCCGCGCCCGGCAGCCCGCAAGCCGTCACCTGCCTGCGCGGCGCGGTCAATGTCTTCGCCGACGGATCCGAGCGGACGGTGCGCGCCGGCAGCACCGCCGCGCTCCTCGCTTCGTCGTTCCCCGCCCAGATGCGCGCCCTCTCGCCCTCCATCCTCCTCCGCGCCTGGGTACCCTACCTGATCCGCGACGTCGTCGAACCTGGCCGAGCCGCCGGCGCCACCGACGACCGCCTCGCCGCCCTCGCCGGCCCGCTGCCTGACGTGCGGGCCGCGATCGAAACCGCGGGGTGAACGGGCTCAGCGTTCATCAATTGGGTCGAGCATGAACAAACCGCTAGGTGGGCAGATCCGCGAGCCGAACGTGGCGGATGTAGACGTTACGGCCCTTGCGCACTTCCCCGATAGCCATTGCCAGATTAGCTTCTGCCAGCGCGGGGTCGTCCCCGGGGATGAGGATCAGCGTCGCGCCATCGGGGATGGCGTCGAGCAGCGATGGATCGTCCAGTATCTGCCGCGTGAAGGCAAAGCCCATCGTGATGTTGCGTTCGGCGTGGGTTGCATCATCCAGCGGTTCGAGAGTGGCACTCGGTTTGGTTGATCGCGCGCTCATAGGCGTCTCCTGAGAAAGTCGGCGCGATAGTTGGCCCAGGTCTCAAGGATGTCTCTTCGTGCCAGATCAAGTGCCTGACTCAGACTCAGGTGTTCCGGTAGAGGATCCCTGCGAATTGTGGCGCCGCTCCAATCAAGTAGGACCCGATGCGGGCGACCGTGCGCCGTATCATAGCGCACCACCGGATAGTCCCGTTCCTCCACCGTCGTTTCATACTGCACCACGAACTCGAATAGGCGGCCCGCCTCGGTGGCAAATCGAACGCGGACGTAGTTGCCGTGGGGATTGATCGTGAGCAGGTACACTCGCGACCGCTTCCCGGTCATGATGCCGCCCGGAAACACCCGACGATGTGATCGTTCACCAAACCAGCACTCTGCATGAAGGCGTAGCAGATCGTCGAGCCGACGAAGGTAAACCCGCGGCGCTTGAGGTCTTTCGACATCGCGTCCGACTCGGGAGTCGTCACCGGGACGTCGGCCAGCGTCGCCGGCGCGGGGCGGACGAGCGGACCACCCCCGGTGAATGACCAGATGTAGGAGTCGAAGGAGCCAAACTCCTCGCGCACCCGCAAATAGGCGTTCGCGTTCTGCACCGCACCCTTCACCTTCAGCCGGTTGCGGACGATGCCGGGATCAACGAGCAGCCGCGCGACGTCGGCCGGGCCGTACCCGGCAATCTTGTCGGCGTCCCAGCCGTCGAAAGCGCGGAAGAAGTGCTCGCGCTTACGGAGGATCGTGATCCAGGCCAGCCCTGCCTGAAACCCCTCCAACATCAACCGCTCGAACAGCTCCCGGTCGTCATGCACCGACACGCCCCACTCCTCGTCGTGATACGCCTCGTAGAGTGGATCACCTACGGACCAGGCACAGCGGACCTTGTTATCTCCAGTCAGCGTCATGCTCAATCCGTATCCGTCTTCGCTTGCAGCTCAATCGCACTTAAGATGGCGTGCAACTCGGGGGCACCCGACAGATCGGCGTCCACTGCTAACTGCCCGGTTGCGTCCAGTAATCCAGGATATTGACGTGCCAGGGCGCTCAACGCTTCCTCGACCGACAGGCCGGCAGGATCGGGCAGGTGGCGAAGATCGATGTAGTGCTCGGCGTAGGCACGGCAGATGTTTGCCAGGAACGTCTCGTAGTGGTCACGGTCGTCCGGTTGAGGAGCAGGCGGATCAGACCAAAGTTCAACGCGACCTTGATTGTTCACGTCCATGATGAATGAGCAGTAGGCGTCAAAGCCGACTTCATCGTTCGACGACCGGTGCGGCAGGTCGCGCAGGTGCCGCACCATTGCAGCGGCATCCTCGGGCTGGTGGTGCTGCGATATCTCGATCTCCGGACGGTTGTGACGCTGCCGAAGCGGCGACACAACCGTTTCAGCGATGTTGATCAATGTAACTCCGGCCGCGATCGTATCGCGGCTCCCGCCATGCACGATGGCATGCGAGCCGTTGAGTTCGTCAAAGACGCGCGGCTGACTCTTGCTATGTTCCGTGAGCACGGACTTGGCCTCACAGGCGATCAACAGTCGAGAGAACTGCTGGTCCGGCGGCGTCGTGCTTCCCTTGCTCCCGCGACTCTTGAAACGCAGGATCGATCCATCTGTCGGAGGATCGTGGGGAACGAGCGGAATGCCAATAGCCAGATCGAGCGTTTTGCGCTTCCCATTCTTCCAACCAAACCCGTAGTTGATACCGCAGGCAATCTCCCCGCACGCTGCCTGCTGACGGATGGGTTCGCACGTTTCGAGCAGATCAGACACGATGAGTTCGGAGAGTCTGACCGAGTGTACGTCGCTGCGCGAGTGGAGGCTAATTTGGAGCCCTGGCGGGAGCTTGCCCGCGCGATCGACATGAGAGCGACCGGCGGCCCAACGCGTGAACTCTATCAGGGCGCGTGCCAAAGTAGTCAGTCACCTCTTGCCGGTTGCTTCACACGATGCGGATCGGCATCGAACGCATATTCGACGCCGAATGGCCGATGGGCCAGTTTCTGCTGCGTCAACTCGAAGTATGTGGGTTCGACCTCGACTCCGATGCTGTTCCGACCCGCGAGCATCGCCGCGCGCGTCGTGGTGCCGGTGCCAAGGAACGGATCGAGCACCGTATCGCCGACGAAACTGAACATGCGAATCAGCCGGTACGCCAGGGCCACCGGATACGGCGCCGGATGCTCCCGCGTGCTGGCCCCGGTGATGTCCGACCAGATCGGCACAAACCACTTGAAATATTCGTCGTTGTTGATCCGGCTCCGCGCTTCCATCTCCGGCGTCGGCTTGCGATAGCCGCCGGGCTTGCGCAACATGACGATCGTCTCGAAGTCGTTCTTGATCACGCCGTTGGGCAGATTCGGTTTGCCGAGGAAGCGCGAACTGATCGACGCCTCGAGCACGATGTTACTGACTTTGAGCCAGATGATCGGCGTCAGGTTATCGAGCCCGATGGCGCGGCTACGCGCCTGGATATCGGACGGCAACGGCAGCACGTAGTGCCGCCCCCCCGCGCGGCGCGAGATCGTCACCGCGCCGACCACGCAGCAGACCCGGCCACCCGGCACGAGCACCCGATGGCACTCGCGCCAAACCTTGTCCAACTCCTCGAGAAATCGTTCGTATTCATGGATCTCGCCGAGTTGACCCGGCGCGTCCGCCGCGTATTGTTTGAGGTCGAAGTAGGGCGGGCTCGTGACGACGAGATGAACTGACTCGTCGGGGATGAACGAAAGGTCGCGCGCATCTGCCAGCGCGATGCGGTGAGACGACGGATAGGTCGGCACGCGCGGAACTTCGTGGATTGCGCCGTTGGACGACGATGTCCCGTTCGCCGTCACGTCCCAACCGGTCCGTTTCTCTTTCGTCCGCGCGGCCCTGGACATTCGTCTCCAACCTCTCTTCGCTCACGTGTTCTATACGTACGCGTCCATTCTACCGAATCGACGCGCCGAACGGAACCCCGTATTTCCTTTCATCCATTCCGCGGCCGTCCGAGGAACTATGACACACGGTCGAGCGGATCCCAGAAGGATCAGGCGCAACTCCCAGTATCAGCAGGTACGCTTACCTCTTTTGTTGTGCCATATTCGCTCCCCTAGACAAGCTGGGCTCCGCTCGGTAAACTGGAACCTATGATCTATACGTACAGATAGCCAGGGGGACACCCGTGAGCGTCGAACTGCTGATGCAGGCGCCTTTGCTACCCCTTGAACGCCGAGTTCACATCGTATGGCCCGAGATATCGCCAGAGCAATACCGATTCCTTTTCGAGGGAGACGCGACCGAATCGGCAATCCTTCTCGGAGACGCTCGACGGGTGCTGGCATCTGTTCCAAGTGGCGCGTTTCAGACGTGCGTGACCTCCCCGCCCTACTGGTCGCTACGCAATCATGAGATTGAGGGACAGATCGGCTTAGAGTCCTCCCTGGATGCCTATATCGAGAGCCTGATCGTGGTTTTTGAGCACGTGCGGCGCACGCTATCGGATGACGGCACTCTGTGGCTCAATATTGGCGACTCCTATACATCTGGCGGGCGCACGTGGCGCGCTCCTGACAAGAAGAATCCGGCGAGGGCCATGAACGTTCGCCCCCCGACCCCTGATGGGCTCAAGCCCAAAGATTTGATCGGCGTGCCCTGGCGCATTGCCTTTGCCTTACAGGCTGCTGGATGGTATCTGCGCGCCGACTGCATATGGAACAAACCCAACTGTCAGCCGGAAAGTGTTAGAGATCGCCCAACCCGCTGTCACGAGTACCTCTTTCTCTTCTCCAAGAGCGATCGGTATCACTACGATCATTTGGCCGAACGCGGTCCAAACAATCGCAATCTGCGAACGGTCTGGAATATCAACACGCGGCCGAATAAGGAAGCCCACGAAGCAATGTTCCCATCCGCCTTGGTCGAGCCGTGTCTTTCGCTAACGAGTCGACCAGGTGATCTGATCCTCGACCCATTTATCGGCTCGGGAACGGCCGGAATCGTCGCGCTTAAGATGAAGCGTCGGTTCATCGGCATTGAGTTGAATCCGGCCTATGTACGGGGAGCAGAGAAGCGACTTAACGGGGCGATTGTTCGGTGAAGCCAGCGCCGATTCCTCCTCCCGATGCTTCTCGCCAAGTGCGTTTTCATGAACGCTTGGTCGTCGCGCGCGATGTGGCTGACGGACGCGCTGAGCGAGGCACTCGCTCGCGTCGATCCAAATCTGCTGAAAGCGCAACTCTCCGCTTTGGTTCCGACCGACGTGCAGCAGATCCTAGCGGCGGCCGGGATCCGCGACGAACATGTTTTTCCTACGCCCATCGTCATCGAGACTCAACCGACGCTTGTTAGTTACTATCGATTGTTGCTTGGCGTCCCACAGAAGACATTTTATGGTACGGAGACGGGCATGGGGATATTTCGAAGCCTGGAAGCGGGACGGCCGCTCGGATCTACCCAACGGGAGGCGTTGACGGAGTACTGTCGCGCAATGAGTGCGGCGTTAGCTGAACTTGTGCGTCAACTCTCCCCAACCGTAACGCCGCGAGACGTTGCCGAGTTGCCGCTGTTAACGCTGGGCTCACAGTTTCAGGGCGGCAACAATAACGTCATTGGCCAAGCGGCAACAAAGGGCGTATTTCTCGCGTTGGCTGAAGTAGTAAGATCGCTCGTCGTCCATGAAACAGCCTCCGAACTTCGCGTCGGTTCGCCGGATGGGGGAACCTTTCTTGTTTCCCTTGGGAGTGATCCGGACGTGCGGCTGCAAAAAGTGCTCCCCAACGGCGACGTCGGCAATCTTCTATCCATCGAGATAAAGGGCGGGACGGACAGATCAAACGTTTACAACCGCGGTGGCGAAGCAGAGAAGTCGCACCAAAGCGCGAAAGAAATGGGCTATGAACAGTGCTGGACCGTCATTGGGATGAAGAGCGTCGACGTGGAGAAGTTGAAGCGAGGCTCTCCCACGACAAACGCATGGTTTGACACCGCGCAGGTCCTGTCAAGAGTGGGCGATGACTGGGAACGGTTCCGGCAGCAATTACGCAAACTCCTAGGAAATTAGAGGTCGCTCCAGCTTTTCCAAAGCTCGATGACCGCGAGAAAGGAACGAACGTCGCCCCGGACG
>JBOGUF010000217.1:0-6460 GCA_050696075.1 Thermomicrobiales bacterium | reverse complement strand
CGGATTGGCAGGCCGATCTCGATCATCTCTTGGCTCCGGCCAGGAGCGCTCTCGATGAAGCACCAGCCGCCGCCGCCTGGGCCGAGGGCCGATTGATGACGGCCGGGCAGGCCATTGCCGAGGCGCTGCCGCCGGATTCAGACTGATCTTGCCGTTGGAACCTTCCTGGAACATAGGCGTGGTAGGGTCGTATTCATCCAAGGGTGTCGCGTCGCTTGGACCGTCCACGGGCAAGGGAGGATAGCGATGGAATGGTGGAATGCGGGGGAGAGCCGCCTCGGTCGATCGGGTGCGCTGCTGGCGGCATACTGTGCGATCGTCGGTCTCGTTAGCGTCGTCGTCTCGATCGGGCCGGCGGTAGACGGAGAAGTGCCGGCGGTGGCGCGCGCCTTCCTGGGGCTGCTCGGTCTGGCCGGAGGCGTCCTGCTCTGGCCGCGGCAGCCGGTCGGCCTCGGCTGGATGCTCTGCATGGTCTGGGCGGTGATCCAGATCCCATTCTACGCCTGGAACACCGAAGGCAGCCCGACCGAGCAGTTCATCGCGTTCCCGATCACCGCCTCGTCGCGGACCACCGTCAATGGCGAGGTGACCTCGTTCAGCGAAATCGGCGTCAACGTCGTTGGCATCGTGCTCGCCACCCTGCTTGCTCGCCGGCGGGAACGCTTGCAGCGGCCGGCCGTGTCGCCGGCAGTTTAGATCAATAGGGCGCGTGGAACCTTTTTGGAACGTCTCGTTGCTAGATTGCAGATGGGATGCGGCGTGTGTCCGCGGCCTGACCCAACGGAGGATGATCGCGAGGGACAAGAGCGGGACATGGACGGGTGTGGGTGAGATGGATGACGGTCGAGCGGACGCGGGCCACGATGACGGCCTATCTGGAAGCACTGGTCGGCAATGGAGCGTACGGGGCGTTGCTGGCGCCCGATGCGACGCTGACCATGATGGAATCTGGCGAGGTCACGCGCGGCCGCGACGCGGTCGCCGACCTGATCGCCTGCATGCATGCGCGCGCGTTCGCCGCCACGATGGAGATCATATCGCTGGTCGTCGACGAACGGCGGGCGATGATCGAGGCCGTCTTCATCGGCAAACACACCGGCGAGTTCGCCGGCATCGCCCCGACCGGCCGTGAGGTCCGTCTCCCCTACGCCGTCGCCTACGACCTCGATGGGGACGCGAGCGCCATCACGGCGCTACGCATGTATCTGTCGCTGGACGCGCTGGTGCAACAGATTCGCGGCACGTAGGTAGCGAGCTGCCCCCGCGCCGCGGGGGCAGTTCGACCGTTTTCTCCGCCCGGCAGTCATGCGTCTAGGTGATATGCGCGCCGCGGGTGTTGACGTAGACGGCGTAGATCGACTGGCTGGCGGTGATCATCAGGCGGTTGCGCTTGGGGCCGCCGAAGACGAGGTTGCTGGTCGTCTCCGGCAGTTTGATGTGGCCGATGCGCTCGCCCTCCGGGGTGAAGCAGTGGACGCCGTCAAAGCCGTAACCGGTCCAGCCGCCGGTCGCCCAGATGTTGCCGTCGACGTCGGCGCGCACCCCGTCCGGCCCCACTCTTTCGCCGTCCACCATCATGTCGGTGAAGAGTTGGGGATTCGCCAGGCTCTGCTCATCGACCACGTCGAAGACCTTGATGTTGGCTTCCCCGCTGCCGGTGTCGGCGATGTACATCTTCGCGTAGTCGTGGGAGAAGCAGAGGCCATTGGGGGCGCCCAGCTCGTCGGTCACCCGCTCGACCGTGCCGGTGGGGTCGATGCGATAGACGGCGTTCGGGTGGAAGAGCTCCCCGGTGTTCCCCTCGTAGCCGCCAGCGGCCTGGGTGCCATAGGGCGGGTCGGTGAACCAGATGCTGCCGTTGGGGTGGACGACCGCGTCGTTGGGCGAGTTGAAGGGCTGTCCCTCATAGGTGTCGGCCAGGACGGTGACCGCGCCGCTGTGCTCGTAGCGCACCACGCGTCGCTCGCCGTGCTGACAGGATACCTGGCGCCCCTCCCAGTCGAAGGTGTTGCCGTTGCTGTTGCCGGACGGACCGCGGAAGACGCTGACGTGGCCGTCCTCCTCCAGCCAGCGGTGCTGCCGGTCGTTGGGGATGTCGCTCCAGAGGAGGAAGCGGCCAACCGCGTTCCAGGCAGGCCCCTCGACCCACAAGCCGCCGGTCCAGAGGCGCTGAATGGCCGAATTGCCCTGGATGTAGGGACCGAAGGCGTCGGTGACGGCGACGACGTCCTGGTCGGGGTAATGCACCGGCGGCGCGTCCGGGCCGTAGTCACGATCCGCCTGAGCGTTGGCGGCGAGGGGCGCCAGGGCCGCCGCGCCGGCCAGGGCGGCGGCCGTTTTGAGGAACGAGCGACGCCCGAACGCGTTGTCCTGCCGCTGATCCTGATCGGACGATTCGTGCGATGGCGATTGCAATTGCGACATGGGTATTTTCTCCCTTCCTCGGTGAATCGAGCCGCTCGTCGGTGAGACACGGAAAGACCACCACCCGGTGACGGGGTCCTCAATCGTCGCCGCCACACCCTCCTTTCCGTTCACATCTTTGCGGTGACCTGCCGGGCGCCGGCGGGGTGAACGCGCAACCGACCGGCGCCGATGCACGCGAGCGGGCGCGCCAGGCAAAGCAATCCGGAGCCAGGCCGCCCGGTCTTGCCCAGCGCGCCAACGCGTCAGAGACGAGTGCCAAGAGAGAAGTTTCCCAGGGTCAACGGCGGTACTATCGCGTGTTAGTGACTGGTTGTCAAGAACTGTATACAGGCGAAAGATCGGCGTTCAGGGTCGGCGTCCCCCGTTCCGTCGACCGGAGCATGACTCGACCGCACGGCTCTAATGCGGGCGCCGAGTCCGCACTGCATTCCGGTGATGCCGATCTCTGCTATCGTGGCCGCCAGGAGGAATGCCGATGAACGTATCTTTGACGCCTCACCTGGAATCTTTGGTTCGGCAGAAGGTTGAATCGGGTCGCTACAACAACGCGAGTGAGGTCGTCCGCGAAGCCTTGCGCTTACTCGAAGAACGCGACCGGCGCCTCCATTGGCTCCGCGCCGAGATCGCCATCGGCGACGAACAGATCGCCCGCGGTGATCTGATTGATCTCACCCCAGAGCGGGTTGATCAGATCAAGCGCGGCGCAAGCGAACGCCACGAACGGAAAGCCGATCAAGGATGCCGTCGCGCCGTAAGTTGCGCCACTTTAGCGACGTTCGCATTGCACGTAGTCGCCGTGACAAGAAGCATGTCATAGACGGCGAGGAACGCACGGGCCGAATGCAGCCGGTAAACACAACACAGACATTCGAACTCCCACCGATCTCGATGAAGGATTTCGATCTCTTGACGGCATTCTTGAGCTATAACCGCGAGAGCGATACGTTGATGGTGCATCTGGTGCCGCGCTATCCGCATCTGCTGAATGCGCTAGAAGTGGCGGAGTTGCGCGGGATCACTTTAGAAGAGGTTGCCCGATTGCGCCGAGACATTGGCTTAGCGGATCGCCACCGTCAACGCCGAGTACCGCGGGCCGAGTGCTGAGTACCGCGTACCGAGTACCGCGTACCGAGTGCCCAGTGCCCAGACTCACCCGTCACCATCGACCGATTAACGCCTAACGCCTAGCCCCTAACGCCTAACGCCTAACGCCTACGTCGTCACCATCGCCGCCCGCGCCCGATCCCGCCCATCCTCGGTCAAGCGGAGCAGGCCGCCTGACTCGTCGAGTAAGCCCTCGCGTTCGGCGAGGCGGACGATGCGAGCGATGAAAACGGGGTCCCAGCGCAGGTGGCGGTCGAGATGGTCGAGGCGGCTTTCTTCGGCGGCTTCGGGGAGCCCCTCGTGGTTGAGGAGGTGGATGGTGAGCATCGTTTGGGCGAACTCGAGGCGCTGGCGGGCGCGGCGGCGGGCGACGGCGATCAGGCCGCGGTCCGGCGCCAACAGCAGGCCGGTGGTGAAGAGGGCGCCGACCATGGTCGCCATCGAGCCGGCGATCGAGGCGTCGAGCCAGTGGGCCAGCCAGTAGCCGAGAATCGCCGCGGCCGCGCCGATGCCCATACTCAGTCCAATCATCGTCGGCAGCCGGTCGGTCAGCAGGTAGGCGGTCGCTGCCGGACCGATCATCAGCGCCACGACCAGGATCGACCCGACCACCTCGAACGCGCCGACCGCCGTCACCGAGACCGACGTCATCAGCGCGTAGTGGAGCAGCCCTGGGGCGAACCCGAGCGCGGCCGCCAACCCGGCGTCGAAAGTCGCCAGCTTCAATTCCTTATAGAAGCAGAGAATGAAGAGAGCGTTCAGGACCAAGATGGCGCTCATCAGGACCAGTCCTTGCGGCCCCAGGTCCCAATCGGCGACGACGAAGCGGTCGAACGGGGCGAAGGCGATTTCGCCGAGCAGCACCGCATCGGTGTCGAGGTGGACGTCCCCGGCGAAACGCGAGATCAGGATCACGCCGAGCGAGAAGAGGAGCGGAAAGACCAACCCGGTCGCGGCGTCCTCCTTCACCCGCCCGGTGCGAAACAGCAGTTCGACCAGGGTGACGGTGATCACCCCCATCGCCGCCGCCCCGACGATCAGCAGCGGCGACGCCAAATCCTCGACGACGAAGAAGGCGGCGACGATGCCGAGCAGGATCGCGTGACTGATGGCGTCGCTCATCATCGCCATCCGCCGCAGCACCAGGAAGACCCCCGGCAGCGCGCACGCCGCCGCCGTGACGACCGCGATCAGTTGGATGTCGATCTGTGTTGATGTCATCGTCGACGTTCCGTAGAGGAGGGACCTGCGCCAGACCTGGGCGCGCGGAGGCCGGCAGCGGGGCCGCCCGGGCGGAGGCAGCGGACCGTTTTCACGGCGTTTCACGGGGTCGTGGGACGGCGGACGCGTCGCGACGGGAAACGTCAACCACGGCCTGAACCTTCCCCTAGATCAGGGGTGACACCCATTCGCGGCTTCACACTCGCTTGACCTCAGATGCCCGCACCCTGATCCGCCGCCCGAACCGTGCCGGCACTACCCGTGTCTCCGAGCAATACCAGCGGACGGCAACGGCGACCCGACGCGGGTCGAGGGTGATCCCCTGCCAGAGATCGTGGTGTTGCACGATCAGCAGCCGCGCTCCCGCATCGCGCGCGGCCCGCGCGGCCCCCGCCTCGTCGAGGTAGAAGTCGCGGCCGGGCGGGTTGGCGCCGACGCTGAGACAGATCGCGTCGAAAGACCACCGCTTCCCGAGTTCCAGAAAGCCAGGAAAGTGGAGACTGTCGCCGCAGTGGAGGACGGCGACGCTTCCGGTCTCCAGCACGTAGCCGTTGCAGCCCGGCGCACCGGGGTCGTTCATCGGGACGGCGGTCACCTGGAGATCGCCGAAGATCGCCGAACCGTCGTGGGTAAGGATACGGAGACGCGCCTCCGGCACACCGGCGCGGCGGGCCACATCAATGCAGGCGGCAGGACCGAGCATCGGCGCGTCGGTCAGCCGGCCGAGCGGGCCGAGGGCGTCGGGATCGGCGTGGTCGCCGTGCTCGTGGGTGAGGACGACGGCGTCGAGCCTGGCAAGGTCGGCGATGTCCGCCAGATCGAACGCCGGCGGGATGGCGCGGATCCAATCTGGCGGGGTCGACGGTCCGACGAAGGGATCAATCAATAGCGTTGCCCCGGCGGTGCGGATGACGTAGCCGGCGCCGCCAGTATACCAGAGGGCGATCTCGTCGGGCCGCACCACCGCACGCTGCACCGCGGTGAGGAAATCGGGATTGTTCGCTTGATCAGATACCGCCGTCACACTGCCCCCCTTAATCCCTCACAGGTGGTTCGCCCGAACGGCGGGATCTCCAGCGCGGTCTCGTCGATCTGCACGGTGATAGTCTCAGGAGTTGGATTTGTGAGTTGAAATGTTTCCCCATCGACGACGGCCCACGGTCCTGGTCGACTTGCCTGGACCGTGCGATCACCGGTACGCATCGCTTTCTCGCCGAGTTGGACCGCATGGGGGGCGTCGAGAAAGACGTAAGCTTCCGGCTCGCCGTCGATCCGGCGTTCGATCGGTGCGAAGGTCATCAGATCGACCGCTAGGTCGAGCCTCCTGCCGTCGCGGGCGACGGAGACCCGGCGCACGGTATCGTCAACGGTGTCCGCGACCTGCGTACCGGCGATCGCCCGCCGGAACGCCGCAAAATCGTCCCAGGCGTCAGCATCGGCGGTCTCGACGACCAACCCAGCGCGGAGATTCCCGTTGAAGAAGGGCGCGATGCCCGGTTCGGGATGCTCCCAGGGGATGACAGCGTATTTCCAGAAGTGCCTCGCCGGCCCGTCGTAGTTGGCAATCGCTATTCGGAGCGAGTCATCTTCCTGGTGGAGCGAGATCGGCGTCTCCAGATCGTCGCCGAGAGAAGTCAGCGCCAGCGGATAGAGCGCGACGTAGGTGGCGCCGAGATCGAGGAACAGCCAGCGTTCCGTCGGGAGCCGA
>JBOGUF010000216.1:0-130466 GCA_050696075.1 Thermomicrobiales bacterium | reverse complement strand
GGCCCCGCCCCGCAAGGCCAAGGTCTTGGTGATCGCCGCCGTCAAGGTCGTCTTCCCATGATCGACGTGCCCGATCGTCCCCACGTTGACATGCGGCTTGGTCCGCTCAAACTTCTGCTTGCCCACTCTCTCTGTTCCTTTCGTGCACTCCCCGCGCATGCAGGGCGAATCGACGAGGCGGTGTCCAATTCCTCGGTTAGTCTCGCCGTGCCTTGGCCATCATCTCGTCCGCGATGCCGGCTGGTACCGGTGCGTAGTGGTCGAACTGCATGGAATACGTTGCCCGGCCCTGCGTTGCCGATCGCAGATCGGTCGCATAGCCGAACATCGAGGCCAGAGGTACGAACGACCGGACGACCTGGGCGCCGGCGCGCATCTCCATCCCCTGGATATGGCCGCGCCGCGCGTTGAGGTCACCAATGACGTCACCCATGAAGTCGTCCGGCGTCGTGACCTCAACCGCCATGATCGGTTCAAGGATGACGGGCTTACCGCGCCGGATGGCTTCCTTCAGCGCCAGAGAACCGGCGATCTTGAATGCCATTTCGGACGAGTCGACTTCGTGGTATGAACCGTCGATCAGCGTCGCCTTGAGGTCGACGACCGGATACCCGGCGTTTCCGCCGGTCTCCATCGCCTCACGGATGCCGGCGTCGATCGCCGGAATGAACTCCCGCGGAATCGACCCGCCGACGATCTTGTCTTCAAACTCGTAGCCAACGCCTCGCTCTTGAGGCGTGAACTCAAGCACGGCATGGCCGTACTGGCCCTTACCGCCGGACTGGCGAACGTGCCGGCCCTCAGCCTTGAGCGGGATTGTGATCGTTTCCTTGTACGCAACCTGGGGCCGACCCACGTTCGCGTCCACGCGGAACTCCCGCATCATCCGGTCGACGATGACCTCGAGGTGAAGCTCACCCATGCCGTCGATGACCGTCTGGCCGGTGTCCTCGATCGTCCGCACGCGGAACGTCGGGTCTTCCTCGGCTAGCCGGGCTAATGCCGAGCCCATCTTGTCCTGGTCCGGTCGCGTTTTCGGTTCGATTGAGACAGAGATCACCGGCTCGGGGAATGTGATCGACTCTAGCACGACCGGATGACTAGGATCGCAAAGGGTGTCACCCGTAAACGTTGTCTTGAGTCCGATCACAGCGCAGATATCGCCGGCGTGGACCGCTTGCACCTCTTCGCGATGGTTGGCGTGCATTCTGAGGAGACGACCAATGCGCTCGCGCTCGCCCTTAGTCGAGTTCAGCGCGTAGCTTCCTGATTCCAAGGTGCCGGAGTAGACGCGAATGTAGGCCAGCTTGCCGACATGTGGGTCCGCCTGAATCTTGAACGCCAGCGCCGAAAACGGCTGGCCAGGCTCGACACCGCGGATCTCCTCGACCTCTGTCCTCGGGTTGATACCGGTCACCGGGGGCACGTCCATCGGCGACGGCAGGTAGTAAACGATCGCGTCGAGCATCCGCTGGACGCCCTTGTTCTTCAGGGAGCTACCGCACAGGACGGGCACTAGATCGCCACTAATCGTCGCGGCTCGCAATCCGGCCCGCAGGTCTTCAGGGCTGAGTTCCTCGCCATCCAGGTAACGGAGCATGAGCCCATCGTCCTGCTCAGCGATCATTTCGACGATGTGGAAACGGGCGGCGGCGGATTCCTCGGCAAACTCGTCTGGAATGCTGGTGCGCTCGATATTCTGACCCAGTTCATCGTGATAGAAATAAGCACAATTGTCGATCAAGTCGATGAGGCCCCGGAATTCCGACTCAGCGCCGATGGGCAACTGGATCGGACACGGCTTTGCTTTGAGCCGATCCACGATCATGTCGATTGTTCGCTGGAACGACGCACCGGTTCTGTCCATCTTGTTGACAAAGCAGATGCGCGGCACGGCGTACTTGTCGGCCTGGCGCCAGACTGTCTCCGACTGTGGCTCGACGCCCGCAACAGCGTCGAAGACGACGACGCCGCCGTCGAGCACGCGCAGCGAGCGCTCGACCTCGACCGTGAAGTCGACGTGACCAGGCGTGTCGATGATGTTAATGCGGTGGTCGAGCCAGGCACAGGTCGTCGCCGCTGATGTAATGGTGATGCCGCGCTCGCGCTCCTGGACCATCCAGTCCATCGTCGCGGCGCCTTCATGCACTTCGCCGATGCGGTGGATACGACCGGCGTAGAACAAGATGCGCTCGGTCGTTGTCGTCTTCCCCGCGTCGATGTGCGCGATAATACCGATGTTGCGAGTCCGCGCCAACGCGGTCTCGACATCGTTTGCTATGGGTTTGGTCGCCGTTCCCGTGCTCATTGATTCCCCTGAAAACTTGCTAGTACCGATAGTGCGCGAAGGCGCGGTTTGCTTCCGCCATGCGGTGCACGTCCTCACGTCGCTTGATCGTGGCGCCAGTGTTGTTGAACGCATCGAGCAGCTCGTTAGCCAGCTTTTCTTGCATCGACTTGCCGGCGCGTCCACGTGCCGACGTCAGCAGCCAACGAATTGCAAGCGACTGTCGCCGGCCACCTTCGATCTGGACCGGCACTTGATATGTCGCGCCGCCGACCCGTCGCGGCTTGACCTCAAGCACCGGCGTCGCGTTGTAGACCGCCTGCTCGAAGACTTCGATCGGATCGCGTCCGGTCCGTTGCTGGATCGACTCCAGGGCGTCGTACATGATCCGCTCGGCGAGACCTTTCTTGCCCCGCTGCATGATCTTGTTGATGAAGCGGCTGACCAGTTCGTTGTTGTACTTCGGATCTGGCGCCGGCACCCGGCGAACGATCTTGGCGCGTCGCGGCATGACGTTTCTTTGCCTCCGTCTCTGGCTCCGGCCACTGCTCGCGTCCCAAAGCCCCATCTGCGCACTTCGGTTCGATCTCGCTCGCGACGAGCAGCTCGTGGCTCGTCGCTAGACACACGAAAAAGCGGTCAACGCCCTAAAGACGTCGGGCCGCTTTCTCGTCGTGCGAACTCAGTTCCGCCGGAGCGGTCGGCTCCCACTCGCCGGCTCGGCGATCAGGCCAGCCGGAAAGGGATTATCCCTTCTTAGGAGCCTTGGTTCCGTACTTCGACCGCGCTTTTTTGCGGTTGTCTACACCGCGGGCGTCCAGGGTGCCGCGAACGATGTGGTAGCGGACGCCGGGAAGGTCTTTCACCTTCCCGCCGCGAACCAGCACCACTGAGTGCTCCTGGAGGTTGTGCCCTTCGCCCGGGATGTACGCCGTCACCTCCATACCGTTGGAAAGGCGAACGCGGGCGATCTTGCGCAGTGCCGAATTGGGCTTCTTGGGCGTCATCGTCTTGACCTGCGTACAGACGCCACGCTTTTGCGGCGCGGACTGACTCTTACGCAGGCGACCGGAATACCGACCCAGGGCATTATTGGTAAAGCCCAGCGCCGGCGCCTTGGTCTTCTTCTGGACGCTCTTGCGGCCCTTACGAACCAACTGATTAATTGTCGGCACGACTTACTCCTGATCAGACAGGGGGCGGAAAGCGAACCGTGCTCTGCATCTCAGCCTCGACTCAGCGCGGCCGTGCGCAGCTGCGGCGCCACCTGCCGTGTGAAGGTTGTTCCTCTTCGGTTAGACCGGCGGACAAACCTCACCCATGCGGCCCCTTGCGGAAGCCACAAGGGCGGATTGTACGCGCTCACGACGCCTACGTCAAGGCAAAGAACAGGCGGCGGGCGCCGCGTCCCATTTCGCGATCCGCACCGCCCACCGCCGCCTCGTGAACTACTCTTCCTCGTCGCCTTTCCAGCTTCCGTTCGCCTCGGCATCGCCGTCGACAGAATCCTCCGGCACGAGGCCGGCCTCCATCAGTTCGCGGAGGTCTTCTTCGGTCGCTGGGTCTGCTCGCTCGATCGTAGCCGTCGCCGTGCGACCCTCCTCCGTCATCGCCGAGAGCGTCACTGCTTCGAGCGCGCTCGGCTCGGGCAGCGCATGCGGATCGACTCCAAATCCGGAACCAGCCGGGATCAGCTTGCCGATGATGACGTTCTCTTTCAAGCCACGCAGGTGGTCAACCTTGCCGTTGATCGCGGCCTCGGTTAGGACCCGCGTCGTCTCCTGGAAAGAGGCGGCCGAGAGGAACGAATCGGTCTCTAAGGACGCCTTGGTAATTCCGAGCAAGACTGGCATCGCCGTTGCTGGTTCGCCGCCTTGTGCCAGGATATCTTCGTTAATCTGGTTGAACTCGAACCGGTCAATCCGCTCATCGGCGAGGTAATCAGTGTCGCCAGGGTAGACGATGCTGACCTTTCGCAGCATCTGCCGGCAAATCACTTCGATGTGCTTATCGTTGGTGTTCACGCCCTGCGAGCGGTACACCTTCTGGACCTCGTCGATGATGTACCGTTGAACCGCGTCGCGACCCAACGTCAGCAGAATCTGCTGCGGATCCTTCGCCCCATCGGTCAACTGCTGGCCGGGCGCCACGCGATCATCGTCCTCGACTAGGATTTGATAGCCGATCTGCACCGGGTGCTCTTCGCGCTCCTCGCGCTCGTCGCGGACGTAAATCGTCCGGCCGTCGAGCAGGAAGGTGCCGTTGATCTCCGCAAACTTCTTGGCGTCGTCCGGTCCGAGCGCGATCGGCGTCTTGTCCTTGATCACCAGATCGCCGGTGTTCAACGCCGGCTCCCAGCCCCCTTCGAGGATGTACGCCCGCGAATCTTCCTCGGCGCTCGTAATCACCAGAACTCGCCCAGCATCCGTCTGCTCGATCGAAACCGTGCCTTCCTTGAGGGCCAGCACCGCCGCACCCTTCGGTTGGCGGGCCTCGAAGAGCTCTTCGACCCGTGGCAAACCGGTTGTGATATCCGCGCGGTTCACACCTCCCGTGTGGAACGTCCGCATAGTGAGCTGGGTTCCCGGCTCACCGATCGACTGAGCGGCAATCGTCCCAACCGCTTCTCCTAACTCGACCAGATTGCCTGTTGCCAGGTCCCGGCCGTAGCAAACGCGGCAGATGCCGTGGACCGCCTCGCAGGCCATCACGCTCCGGATGTGTATCTTGTCGACGCCCGCCGCCATGACCTCGCCGACGAGGTCTTGCACGGTGCCGTCTTCGAGTTCGATCCGGTCCGAGAGCTCTTGGCCGCGCTCGGCGATCACCTCGCCGGACTCCGCATCATAGACCGGCGAGGCCAGATTGCGGCCAGTAATACGCGCCCGAAACTCCTCCTCGGAGATCGGCCGCCCGTCGCTGCCGATTCTCTCGGCCCACATGCCTTGCGCGGTGCCGCAATCCTCGATGGTGACAATCACGTCCTGTGCGACGTCGACCAGGCGCCGGGTCAGATATCCCGAGTCGGCCGTTCGCAATGCCGTATCGGCAAGTCCCTTGCGGGCGCCATGCGTCGACAGGAAGTATTCGAGCACTGTCAGGCCCTCGCGGAAGTTCGACCGAATCGGAATGTCGATGATCCGCCCTTCCGGGTCGAGCACCAGACCGCGCATGCCCGCCATCTGGCTGATCTGGTTCATGTTTCCCTTCGCGCCCGAGTCCGCCATCATGTAGACGGAGTTCTGGCCACGAAGTCGGTCTTCGACGTCCTTCGCCAGTTGGTCCCGCGCGCCGTTCCAAATGAGCTCCAACTCACGGAGACGCTCGTCTTCAGTCACGAGACCGCGTCGGTACTGGCGTTCGATCTTGTCCGCCTCGTCGTCAGCCGATTGCAGCAGCTCCGATTTCGTCTCCGACATCACGACGTCGTCGACCGCGATGCTCATGCCGCCGCGGGTGGAGAACTCGAAACCGATCTTCTTGATATCGTTGACAATCCGCGCCGTCTCCAGCGGATCCTTGAACTGCCGGTAACAGTCGGCGACCACACGCCGAAGCTGCTTGCGGTCCATCGTCTCGTTGTAGTACGTGCCCAACTCGGCGGGCAGCGCCAGGTTGAACAAGGCGCGTCCGACCGTCGTCTTGATCCGCTTCACCTCGCCGCCGTCGCGGTCGGTGCGGACCACGATCTGCGCCTGCAAGTCGATTGCACCCGAATCGTAGGCTAGCTTGACTTCCTCGAGGGACGAGAAGATTTTGCCCCATCCACGCGGCAGCGAGCCCCGCTCGAGGTCCTCTTCATAGTTTCGCTCGCTCGTCATGTAGTAGCAGCCGAGCACGATGTCCTGCGTCGGCGAGACGATCGGCTCGCCGTTCGACGGGGCGAGCAGATTGCGCACCGACAGCATGCGATTGCGCGCCTCCTGCTGCGCCGCCTTCGATAGTGGCACGTGTACGGCCATCTGGTCACCGTCGAAGTCGGCGTTGAACGCCTGGCAGACGAGCGGGTGAATTTGGATCGCCGAACCCTCGATCAGCCGGACGCGGAAGGCTTGAATGCCGAGGCGGTGCAGCGTCGGCGCGCGGTTGAGGAGCACCAGATAGTCCTGGATGACCTCTTCCAGCACTTCCCACACCCGCGGATCGACGCGTTCAACGAGCCGCTTCGCGGCCTTGATGTTGTGGGCGTGACCGTGATCGACCAGCCGGCGCATCACGAATGGCTTGAAGAGCTCCAGCGCCATCCGCTTCGGCAGGCCGCACTCGTCGAGCGCGAGATCGGGTCCAACCACGATCACCGAACGCCCGGAGTAGTCGACGCGCTTGCCCAGCAGATTCTGCCGGAACCGCCCCTGCTTGCCCTTCAACATGTCGGACAAGCTCTTGAGCTTGTGCTTGCCCGAACCGGAAACGACTCGACCGCGCCGGCCATTGTCGATCAGCGCATCCACCGCTTCTTGCAGCATCCGCTTCTCGTTGCGGACGATGATGTCGGGGGCGCCGAGTTCCAACAATCGCTTCAGACGATTGTTGCGGTTGATTACGCGCCGGTACAGGTCGTTCAGGTCGGAGGTGGCAAAGCGACCACCGTCGAGCTGCACCATTGGCCGCAGCTCCGGTGGAATCACCGGAAGCGACGTGAAGATCATCCAATGCGGTTTGTTGCCACTCTTGCGCAGCGCCTCGACGACGCGCAGCCGCTTGACCGCCTTCTTGCGCTTGACCTCCGAGTCGGTCTGCATCTGATTGCGGAGATCGAGCGCGAGCTGATCCAGGTCGATCCGCTGCGACACGAACTCGTGGACCGCCTCGGCGCCCATCGCCGCCCGAAAAACGCCAGGAACGAGCAACTGAACGAGCTCGTTCAGCTCGCGATACTGCGTCTCGGTAAGAATCTGCAATGGCTTCAGATCGTTGAGCGCCTTGATCGTCTCGTCGCGATCCTTCTCGGCCTCGTGAATCTGCTCCTTGAGCTGTCCTTCGACCCGGCCGCGCTCTTCCTCGGCTTCGTAGGTGATCTGATCGCGTTCCGCCCCCGCGAGCGCCTCATTACCAGACGCTTCGGACGTGGCAGAGGACTCGATCTTCTCGGTCTCTTCGCGATGCCCTTCTTCGAACTCGGCAATGCGATCGTCGCTAACCGCCTCGCCCTCCTCGACCACGGTCCGACCGCGGAAGGTAATCGTTTCGGGCGCCGATTCGCCTTTCAGTTCGGTTAGGCGCGCACTGACTTGCTCGTACTCGGTCTGGAGAGCGGTTGCCAACTCGTCTTGGCGCTCTTGAATCGAGGCGGCAAGACTTTTTTCGCCCTGATTCAAGTTGGCCATCTGCACGCCCAGCCGCCCGCCGAGTTCGTCGAGCCGCTCTTGCGCGCGTGCACGTAATTCCGCTACTTCTTCTTCATGCGTTTCTTCAATCGCCTTGACGGCCTCTTGCTTCTTCTCGTCGTCGACGTGCGTGACCAGGTAGGAGGCGAAGTAGAGCACGCGCTCGAGATTTCGCGGCGAAATGTCGAGCAGCAAGCCCAACCGGCTCGGCGTCCCCTTGACATACCAAATGTGCGCCACCGGCGCGGCCAACTCGATGTGGCCCATCCGCTCCCGGCGCACCTTCGAGCGCGTCACCTCGACGCCGCACTTGTCGCAAATGGTCCCGGCATGGCGAATCCGCTTGTACTTGCCGCAATAGCACTCCCAGTCCTTGGTCGGACCGAAAATGCGCTCGCAGAACAGCCCGCCGTGCTCGGGCTTCAGTGTCCGGTAGTTGATCGTCTCGGGCTTGGTCACTTCGCCGTACGACCACGCGCGGATCGCTTCCGGCGAGGCCAAACCGATCTTGATGGCGTCGAAGTTGTTGACGTCTAACACGCGCCCGCGATCACCGCGGTCACCGCGAGAATATCCGCCCGACCCGCCCCGCGGGGAGCGATTTCCATCTCCGCCACCGAACGCACGAGCGGAGGAATCCTCACCAGTAAACTTGCGCATTGTGAAGTCCGACATTGCTCCTCCCGACGAGCCGTAAGGCGTTAGAGGTTAGGCGTTTGGAGCAACGTCGTCGTTCCCCCAAGGCCTAACGGCTAACCCCTGACGCCTCTAGACTAGTCCTCCGTGCGTTCGAAACCTTGCAGATTGATCCGGTCGAGATTCGAGAGGAGATCGCGCGAGGTGTCCTCGGTGAACTCCACCGTTTGTTCGTTTTCGTTGATGACCTCGATCGACAGGCCAAGGCTGCGCAACTCCTTGACCAGGACCTTGAACGACTCGGGCACGCCCGCTTCGACGATTTCGTCTCCCTTGACGATCGCTTCGTAGGTCTTGACCCGACCGACAATGTCGTCCGACTTAACCGTCAGCATCTCCTGGAGCGTGTGCGCCGCGCCGTAAGCCTCGAGCGCCCACACTTCCATCTCGCCGAACCGCTGGCCGCCGAACTGCGCCTTGCCGCCCAGCGGCTGCTGCGTCACCAGCGAGTACGGTCCGGTGGAGCGGGCGTGGATTTTGTCCTCGACCAGGTGCGCTAACTTCAGCATGTAGATCACTCCGACCGTCACCGGGCGGTCGAACTTTTCGCCGGTCCGCCCATCGTAGAGGTCGACCTTACCGTCCCCCGGCAGACCCGCCTCCCGCAGCAACGATTTGATCTCCTCTTCCTTCGCCCCGTCGAAAACCGGCGTCGCCACGCGGAATCCGAGACGTTCCGCGGCCCAACCCAGATGGGTCTCGAGGACCTGACCGAGATTCATCCGCGATGGCACGCCGATCGGGTTGAGGATAATGTCGACCGACTGCCCGTCAGGCAGATAAGGCATATCCTCCATCGGCAGAATTCGGCTGATGACGCCCTTGTTGCCGTGCCGACCGGCCATCTTGTCGCCCTCAGAAATCTTTCGCTTCTGAGCGATGCTGACGCGAACCATCTCGTTGACGCCCGCCGGCAACTCGTGATCAGTGCTCTCGTCCCGGCGGAACTGTTTGACGTCGATCACCTTGCCGTGGACGCCGTGCGGCACCCGTAACGAGGTGTCCTTCACCTCGCGCGCCTTCTCACCGAAGATCGCACGTAGTAGCCGCTCCTCCGCGCTGAGCTCGGTTTCGCCACGGGGCGTCACCTTGCCGACCAGAATGTCGTTCGGTCGAACCTCAGCGCCTATGCGGATGATGCCGTTTTCGTCGAGGTTCGCCAGGCTGTCCTCGCCCACGTTCGGAATGTCGCGCGTGATCTCTTCGGGACCCAGCTTCGTGTCCCGCGCCTCGGTTTCGTATTTCTCGATGTGGATCGACGTGTAGACGTCATCTCGCACCAGCCGTTCGCTGATAAGGATCGCGTCCTCGAAGTTTCCGCCTTCCCACGGCATAAACGCAACGAGCACGTTCTGCCCGAGAGCCAGCTCACCCTGCTCCGTCGACGACGAGTCGGCTATGATCTTGCCGACATGCACCCGATCCCCTTTGCGCACGATTGGCCGCTGGTTGATGCAGGTGTCCTGGTTCGAGCGGACAAACTTTCGCAAGTAATACGTATGCTCAACGTCATCGTCATCGCGGACGACGATGTCGCGCGCACTGACCTTGGACACCTCCCCATCGTGGCGAGAGACCACGACCTGGCCCGAATCCTTCGCGGCCTGGTACTCCACGCCGGTGCCAATGATCGGCGCCTTCGGTTGGATCAGCGGCACGGCCTGCTTCTGCATGTTCGCGCCCATCAGCGCGCGGTTGGCGTCGTCGTGCTCGAGGAATGGGATCAGCGCGGTGCCAACCGAAACAACTTGCTTCGGCGACACATCCATGTAATGGACCTGATCGGCAGGCACGACTGGGAAACTGTGGCCACCGCTGACCCGCACGGTCACGTGCTCGGGCACGATGCGCATCGCGTCATCAAGCTCGGTGTTGGCTTGAGCGACGTTGAATCGCTCCTCGAGGTCCGCGGAGAGGTATTGGATGATATCCGTGGCGACCGGTTTGACGTAGAGTTGGCGCACGCCCGCCTTGGTGATCTTGTGCAGGCTCGCCTCAGTCACCGTTTCTCCGGCGGCGAGGACGACCTTGCCGGTGTCCGGATTCACCGCGTCCATCCGCAGAATCTGACCAACCGGCGATATCTCCGGATTCTCGACGTGAATCGTCGACACAACACGACGGTACGGCGTCTCGATAAACCCGTACTTGTTGATCTTGCCGTAGGTTGCGAGTGAACCGATCAGGCCGATGTTCGGCCCTTCCGGCGTCTCGATCGGGCAGATGCGTCCGTAGTGGGACGAGTGCACGTCGCGCACGTCGAATCCCGCCCGATCGCGGCTCAGACCGCCGGGTCCGAGCGCCGAAAGGCGGCGTTTATGCGTCAGTTCGGCCAGCGGATTGGTCTGATCCATGAACTGGGAGAGCTGGCTACCACCAAAGAACTCGCGAACCGCCGCCATCACCGGCCGGGTCGTGCTGATCAGTCCTTGCGGCGTGATCGTTTCCGGATCCTGGATCGTCATCCGCTCTCGGATGCCGCGCTCCAACCGTTGGAAACCGGTGCGGACGTGCATCTGGATCAACTCGCCAACCGCGCGAATGCGCCGGTTGCCGAGATGGTCGATATCGTCCGGCTCACCCAACTCGTTATTGAGTCGGATCATCTCGCGTATGATCTCGACGAGATCCTCTTTGGTTAGGATGCGGCTCTCGATGACGTTCTCGGTCCCCTGGCGCTCCGGGTGCAGCCTCCCGTTCAGCTTGTATCGGCCGACGCGCGCGAGATCGTAGCGCCGCTCGTTGAAGAAGAGGTTCTCCAGCAGCGAGTTGGCATTGTCACGGGTCGGCGGGTCGCCCGGTCGCAAGCGGCGGTACAGCTCGATTAGCGCCTCTTCACGGGCCTTCGTCGGCTCCTTGTCAAGCGTCGTCGCGATATAGCGGCGATCCGGATTCGTGTCGACGTCGGCGAACGTTTCGAGCAACTGCTCGTCACTCTCGATGCCGATCGCCCGCAGCAGAATAGTGACCGGCATCTTGCGCTTCCGGTCGACCTTTACCGACAGGACGTCGCGGTTGGAGGTCTCGAACTCCAACCAAGCTCCCCGGTTCGGGATCAACTTGGCTGTGGAGAGCAGCTTGCCGGTCCCAGGGTCTGGGTCGCGCTCAAAGTAGACGCCAGGCGAACGCACGAGCTGAGAGACGACGACACGCTCGGCGCCGTTGATGATGAACGTACCATCCGAGGTCATCATCGGAAAGTCACCGAGGAAGATGCCGTCGTCGCCGGTCTCTTTGATCTCCCCGGTCTCGCTGATATGCAAGCGCGCCTTGACCCGGAGCGGCGCCGCGTAAGTGATGTCCCGCTCGCGGCAATACTGCTCCGCGATGCGCGGATCCTTGCGCGCGGCATCGTGCAGGTCCTTTGGCAGGCGGTTCCACGGATCTTCAAACTTTGGCTCGAAGATGGAGAGTTCCATCTTCTTGTGGTGGTCGGTAATCGGAGAGATCTCTTCGAGCAGTTCCTTCAACCCTTCGCGCCGAAACCAATCGAACGACTCCAATTGCACCTGGACGAGATTGGGCATTTCCAGAACGGTGGGGATCCGCGAGAAGGTCCGCCGATCAATCCCCTGGTTCGAGAGCACCTGCCGCGGTCCCGATTCAACGGTCGTGCTCGTCTTCGCCCTGGTGTCGACCATGTAACGTTCCTCCGTCCCACAAGTACTGGCGTGGGCGCCAGATCAACGGTTCGGACCCGACCCAATTCGCGCCAGCTCCTGGTCAAGGAGCAGCGCAACACTCGGGCGGGATATCGATGCGGGCTTGCAATGTGAGGTGCACTCGCGGTACACAGCACAGGTCCAGACCGAAGCCACCTTTACGCGCCGGCTTCCGTCGGGATCGCTCTATCGTGCTGATGGAATCCAAACAACGCCAAAGCGGGAGGGCAAAATCTTCCCCTCCCGAATTCCGACTGATCGCTGGGCTCGTCTTTGCACGCGCCGTCCGTTTGGTCCTGGCCCGCGGCTGACGGGTGCGCCACCCGCCGCTACCGCGAACGAATAGGATACCGCTCACGAGTGCCCATGTCAAGACTCGTTGTCTGAAATTTTTGCATCGTAACAAGAGTCGCGTGGCTACTCATCCCGTCATTCCGAACTTCCTGCCGTCATGCCGGCCTTGCCAAGGCATGACAAGGAAGCGAATGCGGCTCAGCATGACGGTCAAGACGACTTCGAGCTATAGCGGGGACGACCTCGGCGTGGCGCCCATAGGCCGCAGCCGCGCAAGCAGGTCCGCTTCGGTCGGCGCACCCGCGTGGCCACCTGGCACAGCGACGCTCATGCCGCCACACACATTGCCGATGTGCAAACTGTCGGCGATCGAACGACCGCGAAGCAGGCCGTACAGGAAGCCGGCGTTAAAGCAATCGCCGGCGCCGGTAGCATCGACGACCTCGACGGGTTCGGTCGGGGCATGGAACTCGCGGCCCTCCACGACCGCCGATGCCCCCGCCGCGCCTCGCTTCACGACGACGAAGGGGACAATCTCCCCGAGACGCCGCACAGCGGCGCGCGGGTCCGCCTCCCCCGCAATGGCGCATGCCTCCGGTTCGTTGGCGAAGACGATGTCAGCCAGCGGCATCAGCGTGCGGATCTGCCGGGATGTCAGCCAGGGTTCGTCCCATCCGCAGTCGACGATCACCCGCATCCCGCGGTCGCGGGCAAGATGAGCAAACGCGGCCAGGTCCGGATTGAGGCATGCCTGAACGTATTGCGCCGACTCTCGGTGAAGAACCTCAAGAACGTGGGCGGCGCAATGGGTCCCCACCTCAGGGTCAACGTGCTCGTGGGTCAGGAATCCGCGATCCCCTTCGTGACTCACACAAATGCTGAGGGCCGGCAGCGGATGATCGAGCACTTGCATGAGCGTGGTGCAGACCCCTTCCGCCTCCATCGCGGCAAATGCCTGGCGACTCCAGACGTCGTTGCCGACGCTGCCGACCATCCCCACCCCCACGCCAAGGCGATGCAACGCCGCCACGACGTTGAATGTGCCCCCCGCCGAGGTGGTGAGGTTGCGAGCGAAGACCTCCTGTCCAACCACGGGCCAGGACGACACGCCAGTAAAGATGAGGTCGAACGATGGTCGACCGACGACCAACACGTCGTAATCCACGGACCTGATCCTTGCCATGCCTCGCGCGCATTCGGCAAGACAGGCAATCCATCGTCGGAGTTGTTCCTGTGATGGTAGAGACCACCGTGCCATCCGCGCAAGTCCGGACCGACTCGCGCCGAGGTCGAATCGGGCAGGCGATCTGCGCAAGGACAATCGACTTGTACCTCAGAAATAGTCCCGTGCTACAATCGCGCCGTTGAGGATGCGCTCGATCCCCGATAGCTCAACGGTAGAGCGGCCGGCTGTTAACCGGTAGGTTCTAGGTTCGAATCCTAGTCGGGGAGCCACGAAGAGACTGGAGGCGGCGGGTTCGCTCCTCCAGTCTTTTGTTACTAGCCGAATCAGCGAGGTAATAACAGCATGGCAAAATGGGAAGATCGGAGCTTTCGGCTGCCCGACAACCATGGCTGGCGGGCAAAGGCCGGCAACCGGATTTTCGTCGCGGATCGTGGAGCGGTGCGCTTCGACTTCCCCGAAAACTGGATCTTCGAGCCCGGAACCAGTTCCGCCAAGTTCTTTGACCTTAAGCCGCCCGACGATCAGTGCACCTTGGAAGTCTCCTTTTGGCGATTGCCACCCGGCATCGACTGGACTGATCTGCCTCTCGACAAACTACTCGTCGACGCCATGGGCGCACCGGAAACCGATGAAATCGGGCGAGGCGAGATCAAGCGTCGCAAGCGGGGCGACCTCGAATACGCCTGGATCGAAACGCGGTTCATCGACAAGCGCGAGAAGCGCGAGGCGTGCGCCCGTACCTGCGTCGCCCGCGGCTCCGACGTCACAACCTTGATGAGCTTTTACTTTTGGCCGGAAGACTACACCCGTCTCGATCCGATCTGGCGAGAAGTCCTCCGCTCCCTGCAACTCGGGCAATACATCGAGGACCCGCTCCGGCACCGCCTCCACTGAGCCGACGCTTTGGTCGTCAATCACGCTCGCTGCTAGACTCAGCCGCCAGTGCAACCACATGGCAATGAAAGGTGCGAGGCGATGTCTGACCTCTTCAAGAACTACATCGGCGGTCATTGGGTCGAGTCGGCAACCGGGGCGACGTTCGAACGTCTAAACCCTGCGAATGGTGATCTCGTCGGCGCCTTTACCAAGAGTGGTCCTGCCGACGTTGATGCCGCCGTCCATGCGGCGGCGACGGCGTTCAAGAGCTGGCGCCTCTATCCCGCCCCGAAGCGCGGCGAGATCCTGTTTCGCGCCGCTCAGATCTTGCTCGACCGCAAAGAGCAGTTCGCGCGCGAAATGACCGAAGAGATGGGCAAGGTCATCGCCGAGGCTCG
Organism: Thermomicrobiales bacterium; assembly: GCA_050696075.1. Taxonomy (GTDB): domain Bacteria; phylum Chloroflexota; class Chloroflexia; order Thermomicrobiales; family UBA6265; genus JBOGUF01. Next base: position 115,740 of record JBOGUF010000216.1, on the reverse strand, counting down.
CGGCGACGTCCAAGAGGCGATCGACATGACTTTCTACATGGCCGGCGAGGGACGACGCATGTACGGGCAGACGACGCCGTCCGAATTGCGCGAGAAATTTAACATGTCGGTCCGCAAGCCCTTCGGCGTCTGCGGCGTCATCACGCCCTGGAACTTCCCGATGGCCATCCCATCGTGGAAGATCATGCCCGCCCTCATCGCCGGCAACACGGTTGTCTTCAAGCCAGCGACCTACACGCCACGCATGGGCATTCGTCTGATCGAAGTCCTCGAAGAGGCAGGGTTGCCGGCCGGCGTCGTGAATCTGGTCCTCGGCAACGGCCAAGACGTCGGAAACGCAATCATCGACCACCCGCGGGTGCCCCTGATCTCCTTCACCGGCTCGAACGAGACCGGCATCGACGTCGCCATCCGCGCCGCGACGCACAACAAGCGGCTCTCCCTCGAAATGGGCGGCAAGAACGCGGTGATCGTCATGGACGACGCCGACCTCGATCTCGCCAGCGACGGCATCCTCTGGAGTGCCTTTGGCACCTCCGGCCAGCGCTGCACCGCTGCCAGCCGGGTCGTCGTCCATCGCGCGGTGCAACAATCGCTGCTTGACCGGCTAATTGGCCGCGCCGGCGGCATGCGTTTGGGCAACGGTCTCGACGAGTCGGTCGAGATCGGTCCGGTCGTGAGCGAAGGTCAGCTCACTCGCATCCACGACTACGTCGCGGTCGGGCAGCAAGAAGGGGCGACGCTCGCTGTCGGTGGTCGTATTGCCAGCGAGGGCGTACTTGGCAAGGGGCATTTTCACGTCCCGACGATCTTCGACGAGGTCGAACCGCGGATGCGGATCGCCCAGGAGGAGATCTTCGGCCCGGTCACCGCGATCATCCCGGTCGATTCCCTCGACGAGGCGATCGACGTCGTCAACGGCGTCAAGTTCGGCCTCTCCGCTTCGATCTTCACCGCCGACGTCAATCGCGCCTTTCGCGCGATGCAGGACATCGACACAGGCATCCTCTACGTCAACGCCGGCACCATCGGCGCCGAGATCCACCTGCCCTTTGGCGGCACCAAAGCGACGGGCAACGGCCATCGTGAGGCCGGAACCGCCGCCCTCGACTTCTTCACTGAGTGGCAGAGCATCTACGTCGACTTCAGCGGCAAGCTCCAGCGCGCCCAGATCGACGAAGTTGTCACCGTCGGGTGATGCGAGGTCAGGAGCCGATTCACCGGCGGCGATCAGTGCTGGCTTGTATCTTGCGCAACGCGACATGTCACGGGCTCACAGTGATTCCCTCACACGACAGGATGTCAACTGGAAGTTCACTGATGCGAGTGAAAGGAGGATTTGCATAACACGCCAACAGTGCGTTAGTCTCAACGCAACCAGCACACATAGAACGGGGTGAACCTCGTTAGGCCCGCGATGCAACGGGGCTTCGCGGACGGACAGGTTTAAAGGATGGAGGTACGGACCATGCGTCGACCGCGGTCGATCCCGGCTCTGCTGCTTATGGCGCTTCTCTTGGCGACCGGTTTGGTAGCGCCGGCTGCAATCGCTCAGGAAGCGACTCCTGGAGCCGGCCCAGCCGGCACCGGTGAAGTGATTACTTCCGTTCCCCGCGCGGACTATTACGCGGCACTCCGCGAACACTTCGGGCTTGAAGAGGGCCAACAAGGCGGCCAACTGATCTTCGGAGACATCTCCGACATCGACACCCTCAACGGCGTCCTCGGCGACGACATTCCGACCAACTACGTGCTGGCGCTCTTCTACGAGGGCCTGGTCGGGACCAGTCCAATCGACGGAACGATCGTGCCGGGCTTGGCTGATAGCTACGAAATCGCCGAGGACGGCATAACCTACACCTTCAACCTGAACCCGAACGCGACCTGGCACGACGGTGAACCCTTCACCGCTGACGATGTGGCGTTCACCATCGACGCCTACCTCAATCCCGAGAGCAATAGCGCCTACACGTCGACGATCGACCTGGCGCTCGAATCCTATGAAGTGATCGACGACAATACCATTCGGCTGATCGCAAAGGACCAACTCGCAACGTTCCTTTACGATGTACCGGGAACGATGTTTGTCATCCCGGAGCACATCTGGAGCGGCATTCCGAATGCCGACTGGGTGAACGACCCGATCAGCACCGGGCAGGTTCCGGAGAGCGTCGTTGGCACCGGCCCGTTCATCTTCCAAGAGTGGGTCCAAGGCGAGAGCGTCACGGTCGTCCGCAACGAGAACTACTGGGACACCGAGGCGATGCCCTATGTCGATGAGGTGATCTTCCGCGTCTTCCCGGAGGAAAACACCGCGATTCAGGCGCTGCTCGCCGGTGAAATCGACATCTACGAGGGCATCCCGCCGGCGCAGGTCGAGCAGGTACAGCAAGCGGAGGGCGTCGAGGTTGCGATCTACGATACGCTCCGTTTCAATTGGTACGCTGCCAACCTCGAGCAGCCGATGTTCCAGGATTTGGCGGTGCGGCAGGCGATGCTGTATGCGCTGGACCGCGAGCTGATGGCTGAGGAGATCTACCTGGGCTTCGCCGAGCAGGCGAACGGCACCCAGCCCGTGCTCTCTCCCGCCTATGCCCCGGACCAGATCGACGTCATCTACAACTACGACCCCGAAATGGCGATGCAGGTGCTCGAGGAAGCCGGCTGGACCGACAGCGACGGTGACGGCTTCCGCGACAAGGACTTGAATGGTGACGGTTCGATCACCGAAGACGAGGTTCTTCGGTTCGACTTCATCTTCACCCGCGGCGTCGCCACCTACGATCAACAGGTCCCGTACATGCAGGAAGCATGGGCCGAGGTCGGCATCGACATGCTGCCGCAAGCGATTCCGTTCACGACGCTACAGGAACGGGTCGACACCGGCGACTACGACGTCGCGCTCTTCGGCTTCAGTTGGTCGGCCGACGGCGGTCAGGGGATCATGTTCCGCTGCGATTCAATGCCGCCGAACGGCTTCAACTCGATGCGCTACTGCAACGAGGAGTACGACGCGCTTGACGATCAGGCGCAGCGCGAACTCGATCCGGAGGCGCGCATTCAGCTGCTGGTCCAGCAATCGAACATCGCGAACAATGACGCGGCGAACGGCATCCTCGTCTTCCGGCAGGAGATGTCGGGGTACTCCGAGCGCGTCAACAACTTCAACCCGGGCGGGTTCGGATTCATGTGGTCGTTCCAGTTCGCATGGGTTGAGGAGCAATAGTGACCCGTGCCTAGACGAAAGGGGGGCGCCACCCTGGCGCCCCCTTCCCCCTGGACTCGGCCATTAGACTAGGCCGGTCCATGCCCTATGCGGCACGAGGTGACGGCCGTGGCAGCCTTCATCATTCGACGAGTGGTGCAAATGATCCCCTTGATGCTGGGGATCACCTTCTTGACCTTTGCGCTCATTAACCTGATTCCAGGTAGCCCGACGTCGGCTATCGAGTTCAACCCGCGCGCCCGTCCTCAGGACATCGAACGCATCCGGGCAAACCTTGGTCTCGACGAACCGTGGCCGTTCCGCTACTTCTACTGGCTCAGCGACGTCGTGCAGGGTGATCTCGGGTATTCCCTGATCAACGGCACGCCGGTCGCGGACCGGATTTTGAATGCGCTGCCAAACACGCTGCTCTTGACTATCACGTCCCTATTCTTTGCACTGCTGATCTCGATCCCACTTGGAATCTACGCGGCCGTCAAGCGCAATTCACTCTTCGACCACGTCACCACGATCGGTTCAACCGCCGCCTTCTCGATTCCCACCTTCTGGCTCGGCCTCTTGCTAATCATCCTCTTCGCGGTCAAGTTCCAGGAATGGGGATTGCCGGCAATGCCGGTCAGCGGCACGCACGACTACCGCGGTGGTGGTGGCTTCTTCGACCGGGTCGAGCATCTGATCATGCCCGCGTTCGCCCTGGGCATCGTCGAGCTCGCCGCCTGGATGCGCTACATCCGGTCGTCCATGCTCGAAGTCATCCGCCAGGACTACGTTCGCACCGCGGAAGCCAAGGGGCTTCGTCAACACACCGTCTTGTACGTGCATGCGTTCCGCAACGCCATTCTGCCGTTGATCACCCTCATCGGCCTGACGTTACCGGGCCTCATCGGCGGCGCCTTTTTCATCGAACGGATCTTCGCCTACCCCGGTCTAGGGCTACTGACACTCCAAGCACTCGATCAGCGTGACTACACGGTGGTGATGGGCATCTTCACGTTACTCGCCGTCCTCACCTTGGTCGGTAACCTCTTAGCGGATGTACTGTACGCCGTCATCGACCCGCGTATTCGGTACTAACCGCGACGTCATTCGCGTCGCACTCAACGAAAAGCACTGCGGCGTGGGCGGTTGGGCAGGAGACCAAGGCACGACGATGGTACAAGCGCATCAATCCGAAACGCTTTCCGGCGATCGCGGCGCATCACCTGATGCGGCGCGGAGCCGCGAAAATGCGCTCCTTCGCTCGCAGTTGCGCTCGACGCCTGGCTTCTACCGGCTCGCCTGGGGGCGATTCAAGCGGAACAAAGTGGCCGTCGTGGCGCTGGCAATCACCCTCTTCATCGTCATCTTTTCGCTGTCGGCGGGTCTCGTCTCAGAGTATATAACCGGCCATGACTACGCGCGGAATAACCTCCGAAACCGGCTCGCCGGGCCATTCACGGATAATCACGCGCTCGGTACGGATCCGAACGGCCGGGATCTCTTGACGCGCATTGCGTACGGCGGTCGCGTCTCACTCCGCGTGGCGTTTCTCGCGGCCGCTGCGACGTTGACGATTGGCTGCACGGCGGGCGCGGTCGCCGGTTATTTCGGCGGCAAGATCGATAGTATCTTGATGCGCTTGGTCGACGTCTTGATTTGCCTGCCTGGGCTAGCCATCCTGCTGCTGATTTCGACCATATTCACTCCCGGCCCGGACGGCCTCGCGCTCATCATCGCCTCCTACGGCTGGACCGGCATTGCGCGCCTGGTCCGCGGCGAGGTGCTCTCACTACGGAATCGCGATTACATCGAGGCGGCCAGGGTCGTCGGCGCGCCCGATCGCCGCATCATCTTTCGGCACATCTTTCCGAACGTCATGCCGATCGTCATAGTCTGGACGTCGCTGGCGCTGCCCGGCCTTATTCTCGCCGAGGCGGCATTGAGCTTCCTTGGATTCGGGGTACCAATCCCCATCCCGTCCTGGGGGAATATGCTCGATGAGGGGGCCGGACATTATGCCCAGTCATGGTGGAACGTCTTCCTGCCCGGCTTCATGATCTACATCACGGTGCTGGCGATCAATCTGGCGGGAATCGGCCTGCGCGATGCGTTTGATCCGCGGATCACCGATTGACGCGTTCGGGGCCGCTCGGAAACACACTTCGATCAAATGCTGTAATCCGGCACCAGAGTGCGCGCTCGGTATCGCTCGACCAGCGTATCGAGCGAGATCGACCGGAGAAACTCGACAGACCTGCTTTGCAGCTCGTGCCACGTTTCATGCACCGGATCGTCTTGCGGAGTCTCGTCGATGTGCGGGTGAGCGCGGCGGTCCGGACCATCGAGCACGCGAAGCACGTCCCAGAGAGTGATTTGGCTCGGATCGCGCGCGAGCTCGTGCCCGCCCAGCGGACCACGCGTACTGCGCACCAGTCCGGCGCGATTCAGCGCACCCAACACCTGATGCAGATACGCCTCGGGCACCCGTTGCCTGACCGCGATGTCGCGGCTTTGCACCGGGCCTTGCCCAAAGTGGAGCGCGAGATCAAAGAGCGCCCGCGCGCCGTAATCCGCGCGACTGGAGACGCGCATTCAGCACCTCGTTCAAGCTGCCCGCCCGATAGCCTTCTAGATCCAAGGCGACGTATTGATATCCGGCTGCCCTCACACCCGTAGCGATTTCCCCACCGCGCGACAGGACCTCCGCCATTACCTCAGGCGGAAACTCGAGGCGGGCCGTCAATCCCTCGTGACGCACCCGAAACCCTCGATAACCGAGGCCACGGAGAAACGACTCGGCAGCCGCCACCTGACGCAACTTCTCCACAGTGATCGGGTCCCCATAGGCGAAACGAGAAGAAAGGCACGCCGCCGCCGGTTTGTCCCAGGTCGGCAATCCCAGCTCCAGCGAGATCTCGCGGATCTCGGCCTTTGTCAAACCAACCTCTAGCAGAGGGCTGCGGACGCCGAGTTGATGCGCCGCCCGCATTCCGGGGCGAAAGTCCCTCGCATCGTCGGCGTTTGTGCCGTCGGCAACGAAGGCACATCCCAGCTCCTTCGCGCGTTCCGCCAGCTTCGTGTAGAGCTCGGTCTTGCAGAAAAAACAGCGCTGGTGCGTGTTGTCGGCATACCGGGAATCGGTCAACTCCATCGTCGAGACGACGACGTGGCGGACGCCGATTTCCTCTGCAATTTGCTCCGCTTCGGCCATTTCCTCGGGCGCATAGGTCTGTGAAAGCCCGCTGGCAGCAACGGCTCGATCGCCCAGTGCGTCATGGGCCACCTTGAGAAGCAGGGTACTGTCCACGCCTCCCGAAAAGGCGATCAGCACCGATTCCATCCCCGTGACGGCGTCACGCAGGAGCCCGTACTTGGTGGCCGCGAGTTCTTGCACGAAGGGTCTCCTGTAGAAGGCACCGGCCGATAACGGTCCGACGAGTGGCCCGCTCTTGGCGTTGATGCTACCAGCGGTGGAAGGGAGAGGCAACCACGGTAGCCGCCACTGCAATTATCGGACTTGACACTAAACGTCAGTAGTGCCTATAGTCCCTGGCCGTGTCGCCGGCGCTCAAGACGATGACAACCACGCCACGACAAGAGTTCTGGACAGGGATCTCTTCCTCGAGTCTGCGCCGATCTCCTTCGGCTCGACGCGTCACATGACCGAGGAACGGTGGTTGTTGCAGTCGGATACGGGGGGCGTGCAACACAAGGGGCCCGATGGTCAAAGTGCGCTCGCGACCGAGGCATCTTTGGTTTGTGGGACGCATCCAGGTTTGAACGCCCGGTGCGTTCACAGGACACAACGTCGTGGCATGGAGGAGATGAGCGTCGCTTTTGTTCAAGACAACGCGGCCGACTTCTGCCAGGTTGGTAGGAAAACGCCGTTCTCATGCCTGGTCGATGTACGAAGCAAAAGGAGAGGATGTCTGTGAATTCCGTCAGCCAACTGAACGAGCTCTATCGGCAGTTCTGCCACGGCGCGATCTCGCGCCGGGAGCTCGTCCGCCGAGCCGGCGCGCTCGGTATCTCGGCCGCGTCGCTTTCGATCTTTCTCCGGGCGGTGCCCGCTTCCGCGCAGGATGCGACCCCCGGCGCCGCGTCCGCATTCACCTCGATCAATCGCGAGGAATGGGCGGCGCAGCTCAACGAGTGGTGGACGGCGAAGGAGGAGCCGGCCAGTCAAGGCGGCACCGTGATCCTTGGCGAAATCGCGTCGTCGAATCTAACCACGACGAACATGATGATCTCCAACAACAGCCCGACTAACCCGGTGCTGGCGTTGGTTTACGAGACACTCGTCGCCTCAAGTCCGATCGACGGCCAATACGTGCCGGGTCTCGCTGACTTCTGGGAGATCGCCGAGGACGGCAAGACCTATACCTTCCACCTCAACTCGAACGCCGTCTGGCACGATGGCACTCCACTGACCGCCGACGACGTGATCTTCAGCATGGACGCGCAGTCCGATCCGCTCACCGGCAGTTCCTACACGGGGAGTTTCAACGATACGGTCGCCTCGTACACCAAGGTGGACGACCAAACGGTTCAGGTCGTGTCAAGCGACGTTCTGGCCCAAGTGGTCTTCCTCGGCAACTTCTACTGCCCGATCGTCGCCAAGCACATCTGGGAAAGTGTCCCGTTTGATCAGTGGCAGACCGATGCTGGTAGCACCGGCGCCGATCCGGCGCGGGTCATCGGCAGCGGCCCGTTCGTCTTCCAGGAGCTGAACGAAGGCGAGGGCACCGCGACCTTTGTTCGCAACGAGAACTACTGGGACACGGTCGCCAGCCAGGCGCCAACGATCGACACCTTCATCTTCCAGACCTGGCCGGACGAAACGTCCGCGATCGAGGCGTTGCGCGCTGGCAACATCGACATCTACGACGGCGTGCCGCCGGCGGACGTCGAATCGGTTCAGTCCGAGGACTCGCTTGAGGTTGCGCTCTACGATACCTATAGCTTCAGTTGGTACGGCTACAACCTGGACCCGGAGAAGACGCCGCTCTTCCAGGATGCCCGCACCCGCCAGGCGCTCTTCTATGCGCTCGACCGGCAGTCTTTGGTCGACAACGTCATGCTCGGCTATGCCGAGGTCGCCAACGGCACGCAGCCGATCCTCTCGCTGGCCTACGCGCCTGATCAGATCACGACCGTCTACAACTACGATCCGGAACAGGCCATGGCGTTGCTTGCCGAGGCAGGCTGGGTAGATGAAGACGGCGACGGCGTCCTGGAGCTCGACGGCAACAAGCTCGAGTTCGAGATCATGTACGGCAGCGGCTCCGCGACTTCCGACCAGATCATCGCTTATGTCCAAGAAGCATGGGGCGCGGTCGGCGCGGCGGTGACGCCGAACCCGGTCGACTTCGACACGGTCCTGGTTCCGGCCCTGGTCGAGAACTTCGACTACGCCGTCTGCTTCCTCGGCTTCAATTGGGACGCCACCGGCGACCAAACGGCAATGTTCGCCACGAACAACTACAAGCAGGGCTTCAACGCGATGAAGTACTCCAATCCGGACTATGACGAACTCGCCGCGCGGGCAAGCCGCGAAATCGATCCAGAGGCCCGCCGCCAGTTGCTCATCGAGGCGAGCAACATCGTCAACGAGGACCTTCCAGTCGGTATCCTCTGGTTCCGCAAGGATCGCACCGGCTACAACGTTCGCGTGCATAACTACGCGCCGAACGCACAGGCCGGTTTCCTGTGGCCGCTGCCCTTCCTCTGGGTTGAGGAATAGGCAACGCGCCACTTGCGCCGGGGACAGCTTCGTCCCCGGCGCACTTCGATCTCAGTTCCCCCGCTCATTGCTCGCCAAACCAGCGTCGGCAGCGCGGAGAGATGAAGGATCCCTGCCATGACTGCATTCATCTTCCGCCGTCTGATGCAATTGATCCCGCTCCTGTTCGGGGTGACGCTGATCTCGTTCGTGATCATCAATGCCTCGGGCAGTCCTCTCGCCAATCTTGAATTCGACAGCCGTGTCAAGCCCGAGGACATCCAGCGGCTAAGGTCAAACCTTGGCCTCGATGAACCGCTCTACAAGCGGTATTTCGTTTGGGTCGGGAACGTCGTGCAGGGCGATCTCGGCGTATCGATGATCACCTACGCCCCGGTGCGAGATCGCGTCCTCGCGGTGCTTCCGAATACCTTATTGCTCTCCGGACTATCGGTCATCGTCGCCTTCTTTATCGCCGTCCCGATCGGTATCTATGCGGCGGTCCGTCGCAACTCGCTCTTTGACCGGTTTGCGACTGTCTCCGCGGTCGCCGGATTCGCCGTGCCGACCGTCTGGCTTGGCCTATTGCTGATCATCCTCTTCTCGGTGAAATTTAGGGAATGGGGTCTTCCCTCGTTGCCCGTAGGCGGCGTCCGTGATCTCCGAGGAGACGGCGATGTGCTCGACCGTGCCAAACACCTGGTTCTCCCGGTAACGGCCCTTGCTTTGCCGCAACTGGCGGGGTGGGTTGTCTATATTCGATCGTCGATGCTCGAAGTGATCCGCCAGGATTACATGCGCACCGCGTCGGCCAAGGGTCTCAGGGAGCGCGTGGTCCTTTACAGCCATGGCTTCCGGAATGCGCTGCTGCCGTTGATTACCTTGGTCGGCCTGAGCATTCCCGAGTTGTTCGCCGGATCGCTCGTCGTCGAAAATGTGTTCGCCTATCCTGGAATGGGTAGGCTTGTCATCACCGCGATCAACGACAAGGACTTCACCGTGGTGATGGGCACGACACTCCTCTTTGCGGCGCTCGTCATGATCGGCAACCTCTTAGCGGATATCATGTACGTCATGTTTGATCCACGGATTCGTTTCGACTAACGCGGTCTCATCCGGCGCGGGCTCGTGCCACTTTGTTCGCGGGAGACGCTCGGCATGGCGCAACAAACCGACCAGCTCATGGCAACCGTAGAGGGCGCCGCCATCCGTCCGACCGCTCCTATCATAGACGGGCTTCGGCGCTCGAAACTCTCCAGCGCACCGGGCTTCTGGCGCCGTGCCTGGCGTCGATATCGCCAGAACAGCGTCTCAGTCGCCGCGCTAGCCATGGTGGTGCTGATCATCCTCTTCATTCTGAGTGCCGATCTGCTCAGCCGATACGTGACCCACTTTACCTTCACCGAAAATCACCTTGCCGAAAAACTGACACCGCCATTTACAGGTGACTACATCCTCGGCGCGGACGGCAACGGCCGTGACGTGCTGACTCGACTTGCCTATGGCGGACGCATCTCGCTGATGATCGCTGTCCTGGCGACCGCATCTATCCTCGTCATTGGGGGCACCATCGGCGCCGCGGCTGGCTACTTCGGTGGCATCATCGACTCTATTGCAATGCGGCTTGCCGACGTCCTTCTCTCAATTCCATCGCTTGTTCTGCTTATCGTCCTGTCGTCCTTCTACCAGCCGAGCCCGCTGGTATTGGCGCTCTTCATCGCGCTACTCAGCTGGGCCGGAATCGCGCGCCTGATCCGCGCTGAAGTGCTGTCGCTCAAGAACCGGGACTATATTGACGCGGCACGGGTCATCGGCTCGTCGAACAGCCGCATCTTACTCAAGCACCTCTTCCCCAATGTGATCCCGATCATCGTCGTCTGGGCGTCAATCGTTGTTCCGGCCCTCATTCTGACCGAGGCCGCGCTCAGCTATCTTGGTCTCGGCGTCCGCACCCCAACGCCATCTTGGGGCAACATGCTTCAGGACGCTAAGCAATTTTTGCGGCAGTCCTGGACTCTCATTTTCATCCCGGGGTTCGCCATCTACATCACCGTGCTCTCGATCAACCTCGTCGGCACCGGCCTCCGGGACGCGCTCGATCCGCGCCTCAACCAGTAAGACCGGCAGTCAATCGGATGGGCCGCCTGATTCTCCTTCGCCTGCTTCAGATTCCGCCGCTCCTGCTCGGCATCACCTTCCTCACCTTCGCGATCGTCAATCTCGTGCCAGGTAGCCCGGTCACGGGCTACCAATTCAATCCTCGTATGCGCCCAGAGGACATCGAACGCATCAAGCGCAACCTGGGCCTGGACGAGCCGTGGCCCGAGCGATACGTGATCTGGCTCGGCCACGTCTTACGCGGTGACCTCGGCATCTCCATGACCAACTCGACGCCGGTCCTCGACCGGATCCTGGGCGTGTTGCCGAATACCCTCCTCTTGACAGGCGCCGCACTCCTTGTCGCACTAGCGCTCGCCGTGCCGCTTGGCGTCCTCTCCGCAACTCGGCACAATTCGCTCTTCGACCACCTCACGACCATCGGCTCGGTCGCCGCCTATGCCTTGCCTTCCTTTTGGCTCGCGCTCCTGCTCATCATTCTCTTCGCGGTCAAGTTCCAAGAGTGGGGGCTACCGGCCCTCCCGATCGGCGGCATGCGAGACTTGCGGACCGATGCCGGCATATTGGACCGTATCGAGCATATGGTCCTGCCGGTCCTCTCGCTGGCGCTGGTCCAGATAGCGAGCTGGACGCGCTATGTTCGCTCGTCCATGCTCGAGGTGATCCGCCAAGACTACATTCTGACCGCGCGCGCCAAGGGTCTCCGCGATCGCGCGGTGGTCTACAGCCACGCATTCCGCAACGCTATGATTCCGCTCATCACGTTGGTCGGATTGACCATTCCCGAACTGTTCGGGGGCGCGTTCTTAGTCGAACAGATCTTCGCGTGGAACGGGATGGGGCGCCTCACATTGCAGGCGGTACAGCGGAGCGATTACACCCTTATCATGGGCGCCACGCTCATCTTCGCCCTGCTAACGATGATCGGCAACCTGCTCGCCGACGTGCTTTATCGCGTTCTCGATCCTCGCATCCACTATGAATGACCGCGCCACAGCCAAGACAAGTCGATCTGTCTCCGACACTGCTCCTGGCCTGGATGCACTTCACACGTCAAAACCCACGGCGCGTGCTTGGCGACGGTTTCGCCGCAATAAGGTTTCGCTGGCGGCCCTTTTTGTCGTAGCGGCGATCCTCATCTTCGTTCTCGGCGCTGGACTCATCTCCAAGTACGTGACCGGTTTCTCATATGCGGAGAATCAGCTTGAGGGCGCGCTGGCCAAGCCGGGCGAACAGGGGTACATCCTCGGCAGCGATGGCAACGGCCGAGACATCCTCACCCGTCTCGCCTACGGTGGACGCGTCTCACTGCTCGTGGCTGTCCTAACGTCGCTCGCTACCTTGGTGATTGGCGGGACGATCGGCGCGACCGCTGGCTACTTCGGCCGTGCGACCGATGCGATCCTGATGCGACTGGTCGACGTGCTGCTCAGCATCCCGTCGTTGGCCCTGCTCATCCTGATTGCAGCGCTCTATCGTCCGGGGTACATCGCCCTGGCCTTCGTAATCGCGACGGTAAGCTGGCCCGGCGTCGCCCGGCTGATTCGCGGTGAGGTCATGGCCCTGCGCCACCGGGAGTTCGTCGAAGCCGCCCGTCTCTTGGGCGCGTCGAACTGGCGCGTCCTCTTCCGCCACATCCTGCCGAACGTGGTCCCAACGATCGTCGTCTGGATCTCGCTGGTGATCCCCGGCTTCATTCTGACCGAAGCCGTGCTCAGTTTCATCGGGCTGGGCGTGCGGATTCCGACGCCGTCGTGGGGCAATATGCTCGAAGAGGCAAACCAGTTCTACCGCCAAAACTGGACAAACGTCTTCTTCCCGGGACTCTTGATCTACATCACCGTGCTGTCGATCAATCTGGTTGGAAACGGACTGCGCGATGCCCTCGACCCCCGGCTCGGCGGCTGACCGCGCCCAAACCGATCCGAAATCCGCGGCCGCGCCCGAGAGAGTGACCGCGCGGCGCATCGGCGCCGGCGCGATACTCGCGGCGTTTGTCTTGACCACACTCGTGCTGATCGGAGACGCGCGAGACATCGCCTCCGCGCTCGGACACTTCAACTGGTGGCTGGCGCCGCCGATCGTCGCCTTGACGCTTTGGAACTACGGGTGGCGCTTTGTTAAGTGGGAGATGTATCTCCGTTGCCTCTCCGTCCCACGCCTGCCAGCGACAACCAGCTTACTCGTCTTCCTCGCCGGTTTCTCGATGTCGCTCACCCCCGGCAAGGTTGGAGAACTCATCAAGTCAGTCTACCTGCGGCGACTGACCGGCGTGGCGGTCAATCGCACCAGCGCCATTATCGCCGCCGAGCGGATTACGGACGCCTTCGCTCTTCTCCTCCTCGCGGCCGCGGGCTTGAGTTCCTTCACCTACGGCCGTCCCTTCCTCGCCTTTATCGCCGTTCTCTGCGTTCTCGCGCTCGCCGCGCTCCAACGACCCGACTTCCTTGCCCGATGCCTCGCGCGCGTGGAACACTGCTGAGCCACGGGAAGGAGCCATCCGCCCATGTCCCCGATGCCTCGCGCGCGTGGAACACTGGGAAGTGGTTGGGACGATGGTCGATCACGCTATCGCGTTCGTCCGGGCGTGTTCCGTCTTGTTCAATCCACGTCCACTGACGCGCGCGGTTGGGCTCGGGCTCATCTCGTGAATGGGCGAGTGCCTGGCGTTCTATCTTGTGCTGACCGGATTGGGAATGGAGAGTGGCTGGCACGTGCTCCTCACGGCGACCTTTGTCCTGGCCGTTTCTACTCTGGCCGGCGGTGCGTCGATGTTACCGGGCGGGATCGGCGTCGCCGATGCGAGCGTTGCCGGCATGTTGCTGTTGCTTGTCGACGACGAGGCCATGAGCCGCACGGTGGCGGTGGCCGCGACGCTCATCATCCGGTTCGCTACCTTGTGGTTTGCCGTGCTGATCGGGATGATCGCGGTTGTCGTGCTTGAACGTCGCACCATTCCGCGTCTCAACGCGGTAAGATCACCTTCTGCTGAAGGGCTACCAAAATGAGGAGAGCGGCTAGACAGGCCCGGCAAGCGGTCGGGGCGTTCGTTTTGGATGTGATGGAGGGAACCTGTGATCACCTGTCCCAACTGCGGGACGGCCAACGAGCCGAATAGTCGCTTCTGCCTGGAGTGTGGAGCAGACCTCAGCTCGTTGACCTCATCGAGGCACACCGCGCCGGCCGATCCAACAGCTCCCCAACCGGACCGTTCTCCGACGCCGCCACCGCCACCTCCGAGCACCGACGATGAGCCGCCGCCCCGTTGGCAGGACCGGCCACGGCTGCCCACGGAGCTTCCTCCCACGGACCCGAATTGGAAGATGTCTGATCCCGGACCACTGCCAGAGCCGAAACGTCGCCGCACGTGGCTCTGGATCGTCATCGGCTTTATCGCCGCTATCCTGCTTTGTTGCTGCATATTCTTCGTCTATATCAACACCATCGGCGAAGACTGGTGGCACGACATCGAGACCCGCGTCGCCGAGGAACAGACCCAAGTGGCCGAGTAGCCGTCAGCCGTCAGCCGTCAGCCGTCAGCAACCCTCGCCCCCTGACCCCCTCTCCCGATGCGCGCGAGAGAGTGGGAACCGCTATGAGCGGGCCATGCTTATGGCTGATGGCTGACGGCTGACGGCTCGTTACGATTGCGGCTCGCGAGGTGGGCGCGGACGGCTATCGCCGGGTCGGCTGCCGAAACCGTCTCGCCCACGATCGCCGAAACCTCCACGCTCTCGGTCGCCGCCGCGCGGCCGGTCGTCGCGACGCGGTCCACGATCACTGTCGCGCCGCGGACCGCGCTCCGGTCGCTGTTCCGGCAACTCGCCAGTCAAGGCCGCCCGCCGGGATAGGCTCACCTTGCCGTTCGGCGCCACCTCTATCACCATCACGGTGATCTCGTCGCCGACGTTGAACAAGTCCTCGACCCGGTTCAATCGGACCGCCGGGTCGTCCGACAGCTCAGAGATGTGGGCTAATCCATCTTTGCCAGGCACCAGCTCGACGAAGGCGCCATAGGGCATGATGCTGACGATCTTTCCCGTGTAGATATCGCCACGTTCGATCTTGATCTCTTGCGTGAGCTGCTGGATGCGGCGCACCGCTTCGTCGGCGCCCTTCGGGTCGGTCGAGCTGATCGAAACCGAGCCGTCATCTTCGATATCGATCTTGGTCGTAGTCTCTTCCTGGATCGACCGGATCATCTTGCCGCCCGGCCCGATGACCGCGCCGATCTTCTCTGGGTTGATCTTGATCCTTATCACCCGTGGCGCGTACTGCGAGAGACTTTCGCGCGGTTGGGCGATCGTTTCGAGCATCTTGCCGAGGATGAACTGCCGTCCGGCGTGCGCCTGCTGCAACGCCTGGCGCATCACTTCCGGCGTGATCCCCTTGACCTTGATGTCCATCTGGATCGCGGTGACTCCGTTCGTCGTCCCCGCGACCTTGAAGTCCATGTCGCCGAGGGCATCCTCGATCCCCTGGATGTCGGTCAGGACGGTAAAGCGGTCCGACTCGCTATCGGTGACCAGACCCATCGCGACGCCGGCCACCGGGGACGCAATCGGCACGCCGGCGTCCATCAGCGCCAATGTGCTCCCACAGACGCTGGCCATCGAAGTCGACCCATTGGAACTCACGACCTCCGATACAAGCCGGAGTGTGTAGGGAAAGTCGTCCTCGCTCGGAATCATTGCCAGAAGCGCGCGCTCGGCAAGGGCGCCGTGACCGATATCGCGCCGGCTCGCCCCACGCAGTCGCCGCACTTCGCCAACGCTGAACGGCGGGAAGTTATAGTGATGGATATACCGCTTGCTCCCCTCAGGGCCGATCGAGTCGAGTCGTTGCTCTTCCGCCGTCGAACCCAACGTCACAGTGGTCAAGACCTGCGTCTGCCCACGAGTGAAGATGGCCGAACCGTGCGCACGCGGCAAATATCCAACCTGACTCCAGATGGGCCGAATCTCGTCCGGACGACGACCGTCAGGCCGTGTGCCGTCCCGCAAGATGCTGCCGCGGACTGCCTCCTTCAGCAGCGATTCAAAGGCATCGCCAACCGCCTTCGAAGCGAACTGGGGTTCGTCGCCCTCCTGGGCGGCGGAAAGTTGACCAACGACGTCGCGCTTCAACTCGTCCGTGCCCTCGAGCCGGAGCACTTTGTCGGGGTTGTTGACGGCGTCGCTCAAGCGCTCACCGACGATCGAGCGCAGCGCATCGAAGAGTTCCTCGTCGCGCGCGGGCGCCTGGAACTCCCACTTCTCGTTGCCCGCCTGTTCCCCCAGCTCCCTCTGGATCGCCGTGATGCGCTTGATCTCATCATGCGCGCGCACGATTGCCTCGAGCAGCGTCTCTTCCGAAACTTCTGCAGATTCGCCTTCGACCATCATGATCGCGTCTGCGGTACCGGCGACCACCATGTCGAGCGTGCTTTCAGCCTGGATCGAAACAGCCGGATTGATCACGATCTCGCCGTCGATTAGGCCAACGCGCACCGCGCCGACCGGCCCCTCGAAGGGAATTGGCGAAAGGGTGAGCGCTGCCGAAGCGCCGATGATCGAGAGGATATCCGGATCGTTTTCCTGATCCGCCGAAATCACGGTGTTGATCACCTGGACTTCGGCGCGATAGCCCTTTGGGAAGAGCGGGCGAAGTGGGCGGTCGGTCAGTCGCGCGGCGAGAATCGCCGCTTCAGTCGGCCGCCCTTCGCGCTTAATAAATCCACCGGGAATCTTCCCCGCGGCGTACATTTTCTCTTCGTAGTCCACCGTGAGGGGAAAGAAGTCCATGTGCTCACGGGGCTCTTTTTCGCCAACCACCGTCGCCAGAATCATCGTCTCGCCATACCTGACGACGACGGCGCCATGCGCCAGTTCGGCGAGCAAACCCGTTTCGAGGGTCAGAGTGCGCCCACCGAGTTCGAGCGAGACCGTACTCACTCGTCGTGCAGCATCTACTGCCATGTTGCGTGTTCCTCCTAGTGAGATCTGCCGGTCTGAAACAGCGCGACCTTCGCACCGTCCAACCGCTCCTTCGAGGCCGGCGGCCTGGGGAGAAATGAGGGACTGGAGCGTGCCGGCACGTGCCTGGCGCCTACCCCGGCACGCTCCAATTCCTCACTCATCCCCCGACGGCCGCCGAGCTAACGATTCCGTCCTCTCGCTGACCTCCTTTCAAGCAAATTCATTTGCGCCGAAACGCCGAAAGCCCAGGGCGCGTGGCCCTGGGCCGGCATGCGGTCCGCGTTTGCCCGGCTTGTCCGTGTCTCTGTTGCTCGAGTTCGTCGTTGACAGCCGTTCAGTCGTGGTCTCGCTTTGTCGACGGTTACTTCCGCAGCCCGAGGCGCGTGATCGTCGCGCGGTAGCGCTCGACGTCCTTCTCGCTCAGGTACGCCAGCAGGCGCCGGCGCCGGCCGACCAACTTCAATAGTCCGCGCCGCGAGTGGTGGTCATGCTTGTGCTCGCGGAGGTGATCGGTCAGCCCATTGATCCGTTCGGTCAATAGGGCAATCTGCACTTCCGGTGATCCAGTGTCCGTCTCGTGGACTCGGAAGCCCCCGATAATCTCGTCTTTGTGTGCCTTTTGCAACGCCATTTTTGGGCCGGGCCTCCTCACTCCGGCGCTCCGCTGCCTCTCGCACGAAAGCGCCAGAAACCGAACAAAATCGGACAGAGTATACCACGCGCCTGGAAGCGGTCCCAAGACTCGCCCGCGCCTCGCCGCGTCTGTCGCCCGCGGGCTAAGATTGGCGGAGGACGGATCAGACAAGGAGGATGCGTGAATGAAACTGGGCGTCATCGGCGGCAGCGGGCTCGACAACTTGCCAGAGCTCGAGGCGTCGGATCAACTCGCCGTGGAGACGCCGTTTGGCAAGCCGAGCGACAAACTGACGATCGGCCGACTTGCCAACGTCGAGGTCGTCTTCCTTCCTCGCCACGGCGCTGGGCATCGTCTCACTCCAACCGAGTTGCCCTACCGTGCGAACGTCTATGCACTGAAAGAACTTGGCGTTACCCATCTGCTCAGTGTCAGCGCCGTCGGCTCGCTCAAGGAAGAGTTGCCGCCCCTGACCATCCTCTTGCCCGACCAGATCATCGACCGCACGGTCTCCCGTGAGCGAAGCTTCTTTGGCGACGGCGTCGTGGCCCACGTCGGGATCGCCGATCCCTTCTGTGACGTCTTCCGCGGTTCGGTCCAATTCGCGGCTTCGGCCGCCGGCTATACGGTCGTCGACGGTGGAATCTATGTCTGCATCGAAGGTCCGCAGTTCTCGACCCGCGCCGAATCGAACCTCTACCGAAGCTGGGGCGCCTCAGTCATCGGCATGACCGCGATGCCAGAGGCCCGACTGGTTCGTGAAGCCGAGATCTGTTATGCCACCCTCGCAATGGTCACCGACTACGATGTCTGGCATGAGAGCGAAGCCGCGGTCACGGTCGAATTGGTGATTGCCAATTTGATCGCCAACACCGAGGCAGGTCGCGGCATCGTTCACGCTGTCGCCAAGGCTGGTCTGCCCGATCGCAATTGCACCTGTGGGGTTGCCCTCAAAGACGCCATCATCACCGGGCCTGGGCAGATATCCGCCGCGACGAGGCAACGACTCGGTGTCGTCGCGGACCGCTACTTGGGAATCGGCGCCTAACCGTGCGCGCCTTTACCCGCCCTGTGCCACGCGCGACGGAGATTGAACTCCTCCTCCTCCCGTCGTTGATTACCGTCGTCGGTCTCCTGACCATCCTGCTCGTCCCGCGCGGACGGCTTGAATGGTCGTGGGGCGAGTTGCGCGTCAGCCTGATGTTCATTGGCGTCGTTGCCGCGACCAGCGTCGCTTTGAGCCTGTTTGGCGTCAAGGGCGACCAGGTGCTCGTGCCGCTGACGGCCATGCTCTCCGGCCTCGGACTGCTGATGATTCAGCGCCTGCGTCCTGCCCTCGAAGAACGAGGACCGGGCTATGCCACGTTGCCGGACAAGCACGTCCTTTTCCTCTTCGGCGGATTCGCGATCCTTTGGGCATCGGCGGTCTTCTTTCGCCGACATCTCGATCTCTTGCGCCGCTACAAATATACGGCGCTGCTGCTCAGCCTCGGGATCATGGTCGCCACGTTCATCTTCGGCGAAGAGATCAACGGCGCTCGACTCTGGATTCAGGTCGGCCCGATTCAAGCGCAGCCCTCCGAGCTTGCCAAGATCTCGCTGGTCGTCTTTCTGGCCGGTTACCTCGACGAAAAGCGTGATCTGATCGGCTCGACCTGGCGACTCGGCTTCCTCCGCTTGCCGCCGATTCCTTATCTCTTGCCGATGGCGTTGATGTGGGTCGCCTCGCTGATGGTGCTCGTGGTCCAGAATGATCTCGGCTCGGCCTTGCTCTTTTTCGGCATCTTCATGGCGATGCTCTACGTCGCCAGCAACCGCGTCGTCTACGTCGTGGTCGGCCTCGTGGCGTTTGCCGCCGGCTCGGTCCTCGCCTATCAACTCTTCGACCGCATCGGCGTTCGGGTCCAAAATTGGCTCGACCCGTGGCAGGACCCGCTCGTCGGCGGCTTGCAACAGATCCAGTCCGAGTATGCGATCGCCAGTGGGGGTGTCCTTGGGTCCGGACTCGGGCGCGGCCAACCCTGGTACATCCCAGAGGTCCACACCGACTTTGTTTTCTCCGCCATCGCGGAAGAGTTGGGTCTGCTCGGCGCCATGGCCGTGATTGTCATCACGTTCCTGCTCGTCATGCGTGGCTTCATGATCGGCCTGGTCGCCGGAGACGGATTCGCACGCCTTCTGGCGGTCGGGCTGGCGACGACGCTCGGCGTGCAAACGCTGATCATCCTGGGCGGCGTGCTGCGGATCATCCCCTTGACTGGCATCACGCTCCCCTTCATCTCTTACGGAGGCAGCTCGCTCTTGACCAACTTCCTCCTCGTCGGCCTTTTGCTCGCCAGTTCCGCCGCACCTAAAGGGAATGGACGGTGATGGACCAGCAAGACACGGTTTTCAGTCGCGTTGTTTCCGCGTTGTCGATGCTCGGCTTTGCCGCGGTGACGGGATTCGCGATCTATGCGTGGGACAGCCTCAGCGACGGCGAATGGATCGCGCTCTTGAGCGCCGCGTGGCTCTTGTTCGTCGTCGGAACGCTGCCTCATTTACCGAAACCCGCGTCGGCGACGAGCCGCGGGATTGTCAACGCCGCCTTCGTTCTCACCACGATCTTTGCGCTCCTCACCCTGCAACTCGCGCGCGTTCAGGTCTTCAGCAGCGACGACATCACCCATCGCATTGGTCGCGATGAAGCGTCCGACGAGACGCTCGGCAATCCGCGCTTGGTGCGCGCGGACCTCACGAGCAGCCGCGGCGCCATTCTCGACCGCGACGGTGAGGTCATCGCCGAGTCCAACTCGGCAGTCGGTTCCATCGAACGAATCTACCCCAATCCCGCGACCGCCTATGTCGCCGGGTATTACTCGCCGCTGCTCTATGGCAAGTCCGGTCTCGAAGCAAGCCACGACGACGAACTTCGGGGCGCTGCTGGCGGCAACCCGATTGAAGAAACGCTCGACGACCTACTCGGCCGGGAAGCGGAGGGCAACGACCTCGTCCTCACGCTCGACGCAACCCTTCAAGAACTCGCCCACAATTTGCTCGCCGGCCGCCCCGGCGCCGTCGTCGTCATCAACGTGCAGACCGGCGCGGTGATCACCTTGGCCAGCAACCCGAACTACGACCCAAACCAACTCGACGTGCTCACCGAGGGCGACCGCGACGCGGCCGAAGCCTACTGGGCAATTTTGACGGACGACCCGTCGCGACCGCTCCTACTCCGCGCCACACAGGGGCTCTTTACGCCGGGCTCGACCTTCAAGGTGGTAACCGCGGCAGCAGCGGTCGATGTAGGCCATGCTGGGCCGGACACCGTGTACCGCGACGACGGATCGCTCAACGTCGACGGGCACATCATCGTCGAACCGAATCGGCCCGACGATTCGATCGATGAATGGACCCTCGCCGACGGCATCGCCTTCTCGCTCAACGTCGTCTTGGCGCAAGTCGGCCTCGACCTCGGGGCGGACAGACTGCGCGACTATGCGCGGCGCTTCGGCTTTGACAAGAACGTCCCGTTTGAGTTGCCAGTTGCAACCAGCCGTGTCGCTTCCTCGGACGACTTCCTCGAA
Organism: Thermomicrobiales bacterium; assembly: GCA_050696075.1. Taxonomy (GTDB): domain Bacteria; phylum Chloroflexota; class Chloroflexia; order Thermomicrobiales; family UBA6265; genus JBOGUF01. The sequence goes on along the minus strand of JBOGUF010000216.1, from coordinate 94,538 downwards.
TCCAGTCCGGCGCTGGCAGACACTGCATTTGGGCAAGGTCAGCTCCAGGTGGCGCCCCTCTTGATGGCGATGGTCGTTGGCGCCGTTGCCAATGCAGGCACGTTGATGGAGCCGTACATCGTCGAACGGGTCACAGATCCAGATGGGGAAACGCATGAGCAACATGACCCCGAAGTCTGGAATCGACCCATCTCGGCCGAAAGCGCGGATCAGGTCGAGGGTATGATGGTGAACGCCGTCGTGAATGGTTCCGTCGGCGGTGCTGCCGTGCCCGGCTTTGTCGTCGGTGGCAAGACAGGCACCGCCGAAACGAGCCAGGACGAACCGCATTCGTGGTTCATCGGCTTCATTGGTGACTCGGAACCCAAGTACGCGGTAGCCGTCGTTTTGGAGCACGGCGGCGTCGGCACGGCGCAGTCCGTCACAATTGGGCGGGAGATGCTTGCGGCGGCTATGTCCGAAGACTGAACATTCTCCATTGAACGTTGCGTACGTACGCGGGAGATTTACCCCATTCTGCCTAGTCGAGACGGGCGAAAAGTGGTACAATTAGGCATGCGCGACGTTCGGGCATCTCGCGTGGAGCGAATCAGGCGCCGGCGGTTCGAGCGCCTCGTGGCGCGCGCGCTACGGGATCTCCCGAACGGCGTCCAGCGGATGCTCGATAACGTTGCGGTCGTCGTTGAGGACGAACCTTCGTCCGATCAACTTTTGGAGATGGACGGCGATACGCTCTTCGGGCTGTACCAAGGCGTTCCTTTGACGGAGCGCGGCAGCGGCTACTCGATGGTCCTCCCGGACAAGATTACGGTCTTCCGCCGACCGATTGAGGATGCCTGCTCCACGCCGCAACAGATCGAAGACGAGGTGCGGATCACGGTGATTCACGAACTGGCTCACCATCTCGGCATCGACGAAGATCGACTCGAAGAGCTCGGCTGGCAATAGGCAGCGCCGCACAGAAGCGAACCGGCGCGGAGACAGATGCAACGACCGTTGGCTACGTCACAGAAGTCGGCAACGCCCGGCATTATCGACACCATCGCGGCCGGTCTTTCGGTGGCGCTTGCGCATCCGTTGCTCATGGCTGTCCCGATGCTGCTCGATCTCTACTACTGGATCGGTTGGCGTCTCGCGCCGATCGCATTGACCGATCGCTTGCAGGAGATCGTCGTCGACGCGGATCCAGCCGACAGGCAACAGATCATCGATTCGTTGCACGACGCGGGCGGCTGGGACCTGACGTACCTCATCGCCATGTTCGTGCCGTCGATGCTTGGCGGACTCGACCGTGGCGCCCTCTACGAGGTGTGGAGTCGACCGGCTGTGACGCCCGACCAATGGTGGCTCGTCTGCCTGGTCGGGTTCGCGATGATTGTCGTCGCCGGCGGCGCGTTTATGGCCTACGCGGTGCCGTTGGCCGACGCGGCAGTGGGACGTGCCCGCACGGTTGGCCAAATCGCGCGAGCGGTACTCGCCGCCTGGTTTCGGTTTCTCGGGCTTCTCGTGCTGTTGATCGGACTGGTCGTTTTGGTCGGCGGGCCGGTGTTGATCGCCACGGGGATATTCCTGGCGATGGGGATCAATCTGGCGCCCTTACTCGGCGCAATCGCGTTCCCGCTGGGGATTGCCGCCGCCATCTTTCTCTATTTCATGTTCGACGCGATCGTCGTCTTGGAAGTTGGTCCGCTGCGAGCGGTCTATTACAGCTTCAACGTCGTCCGGCGAAACTTCTGGCCGACGGTTGGCTTTATCATGGCAGCACTGGTGATCACGCTTGGTTTGCCTGAGATCTGGGCGCGCCTCGTCGACTCGCCCGCGGGTCTCTTTCTCGCTGTCATCGCCCACGCGTTCTTCGCCGGCGGATTGGCGATGGCGAGCATGATCTTCTTCAACGATCGGCTTCGGCTGTGGCGGCCCGACGTGGCAATCCAGCCGACGGCATCGTCCTAGCGCCCTGACGCGCGGGACAAAGGAGCGCAGCACTCGTGGCAGCAACAACGGCAACGCGGACATCGTCCTACAACGCGCAAAGCATTCAAGTCTTGGAAGGCCTCGAGGCCGTCCGCCGACGGCCCGGCATGTACATCGGCAGCACCGACCAGCGCGGCTTGCACCATTTGGTGCGCGAAATCGTCGACAACTCGGTCGACGAGGCGCTCGGCGGATACTGCGACACAATTGTCGTCCGCATCGGCGCCGACGACGTCGTCGAGGTGATCGACAACGGCCGCGGCATCCCGGTCGACAAGCACGCAAAGATGAACAAGTCAGCCCTGGAGGTCATCATGACCGTCCTCCACGCGGGCGGCAAGTTCGGCGGCGGCGGCTACAAGGTGTCGGGCGGTCTTCATGGCGTCGGCGCCTCGGTCGTCAATGCCCTTTCAGAGTGGTGTCGAGTCGAAGTCCGGCGCGATGGTAAGCTCTACCGGCAGGACTACAAACGTGGCGTTCCCACCGGACCGGTCAAGAAAGTCGGCGAATCTGATCCCGGCAATCACGGCACGACGACCCGCTTTCTCGCCGATTCGACCGTCTTCACCGACGGCATCGACTACGGGTACGAGGCGATGGCACAGTGGTTCCGCGAGACCGCCTATCTCACTAAAGGTCTACGGATCACCCTCATCGACGAGCGAACCGAACGCGAGGCGACCTTCTATTTCGAGGGCGGCATCGTCTCGTTCGTGCGCCACCTCAACCGGAATCGCAACGTCGTCCACGACCGACCCTTTTACGTCCAGCGCGAAACGCCGGCCGGCATGATCGAGGTCGCTCTTCAGTACAACGACAGCTATGGCGAATCGACGCACACGTTCGCCAACAACATCAACACGATCGACGGCGGCACCCACCTTTCGGGCTTCAAGTCCGCATTGACCCGGACGATCAACGACTTCGCCAAGCGCAACGGCTTCCTCAAGGGCGACGAGACGCTTGCCGGCGAAGACGTGCGCGAGGGTTTGACCGCGATCGTCTCGGTGAAACTGGCCGAGCCGCAGTTCGAAGGTCAGACCAAGGGCAAGCTCGGCAACGCCGACTTGGCCGGTGCGGTCCAAACAGTCGTCAACGAATCGCTCGGCGCGTTTCTCGAAGAGAATCCGCAGATCGCGCGCCGCGTCATCGAGAAGTGCGTCAATGCCGCGCGTGCGCGTGAAGCAGCACGCAAGGCCCGTGAGCTGGTGCAGCGCAAAGGCGGGCTGGACAGCTTCAGCCTACCTGGCAAGCTGGCGGACTGCTCGGAGCGCGACCCGAGTCGAGCGGAGTTGCACATCGTCGAGGGCGACTCGGCCGGCGGCTCGGCCAAGCAGGGGCGCGATCGCCGGTTCCAGGCAATCCTGCCGTTGCGGGGCAAGATCCTCAACGTCGAGAAGGCACGCCTCGACAAGATGCTCCAAAACAACGAAATCCGAACCCTGATAACTGCCCTGGGGACCTCGATCGGCGATCAGTTCAACATCGACAACCTGCGCTACCATCGCGTCATCATCATGACCGACGCCGACGTCGACGGGTCGCACATCCGCACGCTCTTGCTGACCTTTTTCTTCCGGCACCTTGAGCAGCTGATCCTCGACGGCCGGCTCTTTATCGCCCAACCGCCGCTGTATCGCGTCAAAGCCGGCAAAGAGGAGCGCTGGGTCTACACCGAGGAGCAACGCGAACACGCGCAGAAGGAACTCGGCGAACGGGCCGAGGTGCAGCGCTACAAGGGGCTGGGCGAGATGAACCCGGACCAGCTCTGGGAAACGACCATGGACCCAGCCCGCCGCACACTGATGCAGGTGACGATCGATGACGGCATCACGGCCGATGAGACCTTCGACATGCTGATGGGCAGCGCCGTGCCACCTCGCAAGAAATTCATCCAGACCCACGCCCGCGAGGTCCAAAACCTCGACTTGTAGTGTAGTTGCATCGGACGTCATGCCAGGGGCGGAACCGATTGGTTCCGCCCCTTGTTCTTCGCGGTCACCGCGGGAGGCGGGAATGCGGATCGCCGTAGACGCCATGGGTGGGGATCGCGGCGTCAGCGTCATCGTGCCTGGCGCCATCGAGGGCGCTCGCGCCTTCGGCGTCGATCTCGCCCTCGTGGGACGTCGTTCCGAGATCGATCCGATCGTTCAGGCCATCGACCTGTCGGGCGTGGACCTACGCATCGTCGACGCGCCGGACACTATCGAGATGCACGAACATCCGGCTCAGGCAATTCGCCGAAAGCCGCGGTCTAGCATCGGGGTTGGACTCGAGCTGCTCCGCGACGGCGAGGCGGACGCACTGGTCTCGGCGGGAAATAGCGGCGCCGTCATGGCCTGCGCGCTGCTCACGTTGGGCAGAGTCCCTGGCATCGACCGACCGGCCATCGGCGCGTTCATCCCCACGCGCGGGAACCCGACGCTCCTCCTCGATCTGGGCGCGGTAACCGATCCGAAGCCGGAGCACCTTGTCCAAATGGCGCTGATGGGCACGATCTACACCCGGCTAGAGCGAGCTGTGGCCAATCCAACCGTTGGGCTGCTTTCGAACGGCGAAGAACCGACCAAAGGAAACCAGCTCGTTCAGGCCGCGTTTCCGCTCCTTGAATCCGAACCATCCATCACCTTTGCCGGCAATATAGAGGGCACAGAGATCCTCTCCGGCCAAGTCGACGTCATCGTCGCCGACGGCTTCACCGGCAACATTGCCTTGAAAGTCGCGCAAGGCACGGCGACGGCGCTCATGGAAGAGCTTCGGGCGGAGGTCACCAAGACGCTGCCACGCAAGCTCGCGGCGATGGCGCTACGGCCAGCATTGCAAGCGGTGAGGTCACGGCTCGACTATGCGCGGTTTGGCGGTGCGCCGTTGCTTGGCGTCAACGGCGCCGTGATCATCGCCCACGGACGCTCCAACGAACGCGCAATAGCGAACGCCGTCGGGGTCGGGCGGCGGGTTGCCGAGAGCCAGCTTATCGAACTGATTCGCGCCGCGGTACCGGAGGACGCGCCAGCTTAGCCGCCACCGACGGTTCGCTTAAGCTCGGCGCCTGGGCGAAAGGCGGGGCTCTTGCGCGCGGGAATGGTCATCGGTTGGCCGGTCCGTGGACTCCGACCCTGCCGGGCGGAGCGCTCCACGACCCGAAAAGCACCGAAGCCGCTAATCACGACCTCGTCACCATCGGCAAGTGTCCGCTGGATCTGGTCGAAGACCGCGTTGACAGTCGACGTCACCTGGGATTCGGACTGGGAGGTCTGGCGCGCGACCGCGCGGATCAGATCCTGCTTTCGCATCAGGTCCCCCTTTTTACCTCGTCTACGTGATGCTCGACCGCTCGCCCTGGCGGGCAGCGGTCCGGCCAGTCTAGCACGTCGCCGGAGCCGACCCCTTTCCATCGATCGCCCGGAAAGTGCTGTATTGGCCTACGTTTTGGCAAAGAGCCCTGGATGTATGGCCGCGCCTAGGCGGGCGCCGACGCCTGGTTCCGACGCTGTCGAGCCGCCTCGAAAAGGAGCACGCCCCCCGCAACGGCCGCATTGAGCGACTCCACGTTGGCCGCAAGCGGGATGCTGACATGATCGGTTGCCAGCGCCGCCATCTCGGCCGAAACGCCGTGTGCTTCGGATCCGATGATAAGCGCCGTGCCGCCCAGCCAATCGACGGCGTCGTACGCTCTCTTGGCGCCTGAGACGGCAGCTAGGCGGGTCGGACAAGTCCGCAAGACCGACCGTTCAACTTCTTCGGTCCAGTCCCGAATCGCCACGCGAAAATGCGCACCCATCGCCGCCCGCACGACCTTGGGATTGTACGGATCAACGCTCTCGTCGGTGAGCGCGACCAGCGTCACGCCGGCGGCGGCAGCCGTGCGCAGGAGCGTGCCCAGATTGCCCGGATCACGCGGCCGATCGAGCACCAGGATCAATGGCACTTGCGATGCCTCAATCGCCACAGTTGGCATGTCCACGACCGCGAGCACACCCTGCGGCGCCACCGTCTCCGTCAGGAAGTTGAACAGCTTGGAATCGACCGAGAGGACATCCGCTTCAATGCGATAGAGTAGGACAATGTCCTTCGCGACTGTGTCTCCGTCCCGGACGAGAATCTGGCGAATGCCGGCACCGGCGTCTAATGCATCCTCGACCGCGCGCATTCCCTCAACGACGAACGCTCGCTCCGCCTGCCGATTAGAGCGGCGACGGAGCGAGCGCACGTACTTCACGATGCGATTGTCAGGACTTCGAATGACTGATGTCGATTGCCCCGGCAATCCGGCGGCCATCAGGCTGTCGGCTGGCTCGCGGGCACGTGTTGCTTGGCGACGTTGACGATCGCCGCGAACGCTGCTTCGTCCCGCACCGCAAGGTCGGCCAGCATCTTGCGATCGACCTCCACTCCGGCCAGCTTCAAACCCTGAATGAGTCGACTGTAAGGCAATCCATGCATGCGGCTAGCCGCATTGATCCGAATGATCCACAACCGGCGAAAGTCGCGCTTGCGCGTGCGGCGATCGCGGTAGGCATACGCCAGGGAGCGCATGAGCGACTCGTGGGCGCGCTTGAACAGCCGGTTATTGGTCCCGTAATGACCCTTGACCTGGGCTAGTACCCTCTTGTGCCGTCGATGCGAGACGACACCACGCTTTACGCGGGCCATGGTTTTGCTTTCCCCTCGTTTACCTGGTCCTAAGCAGCTCGAACGCGCTACTCGCCGTACGGCAGCATCCGCTTGACGCGCTTCGTGTCGGCGCTGTGCAAGGGAAGCATCCGATCGAACTGGCGCTTCACGCGGGGCGCCTTCTTCCGGCGATTGTGGCTCTTCATCCCTTTGGTGCGCAAGATCTTACCGGTTGCCGTGATCTTAAACCGGCGCTTCGCTCCCTTGTGCGTCTTGAGCTTGAGCTTCGACACGACGCTGCCCACCCTCCTTTTCATGTTGACTCTGCTTCTGGCGTAGCGGATTCAGAATCATCGTCATCGTCCGCCCCTCCATCCGGGGCGTCTGTTCGACCGCGCCGTGCGGCCGTAACTGATCGGCGAGTTGATCCAGAAGACCCCGGCCGATGTCCGGATGGGCCATCTCCCGTCCCCGAAAGAGGACGGTGAGTTTCACCTTATCGCCAGCATCCAGGAACTTCGCCGCCTGACGACCTCGTGTTTCCAGATCGTGATCGTCGATCTTGGGTCGGATGCGAACTTCCTTCAATCTGATCACATGTTGGTGCCGGCGCGACTCGCGTTCCTTGCGGCTCTGTTCGTACCGGAACTTTCCGTAGTCCATCAGCCGGCAGACCGGAGGGACGGCATTTGGCGCAACCTCGACGAGGTCGAGTCCTCGCTCGCGAGCCATGTCCATGGCATCGCGCGTCGGAATGATGCCGACCTGGTTCCCCTCCTCGTCGATCAGACGAACTTCCCGGATCCGAATACGCTCATTCACGCGAGTTTGAATTGGTCTGGTCAGGGTTCTCCTCCTCTTAGTCTACCGCTTCGGACTCAACCGTTAAAACGCAGAAACGCCGCGGCAAGAACACCGCGTGCGTTGAGCGGCAGACCCGAAAGATTCTAGCACGCACGCTCGAAACAGGTCAATTGCGCTCATTTTATGTCGACGCGGCGAAATACGCCCGGGTTGACGTTTCATCGCGCTTCAACTGTGCGATCAGCGCCTCCAATGAATCGAACAGCTCGTCACCTCGAATCCGTTCGAGCACGTCCACCGCCAGCGTTTGCCCGTAAAGATCACCATCGAAGTCGAGAATGTGTGTCTCGACCATGCGCATGCCGGAATTGACCGTGGGGCGCGTTCCGACGTACGTCATCGATTGCCGCGGCGCCGATTCACCGGCGACTTGGGCGCACGAGACGTAGATGCCGTCCGGCAGGCGAACCAGTTCGCTCGGCGGTTCGACGTTCGCCGTTGGATACCCGATTGTACGCCCCAAATGCGCGCCATGGATCACTTCGCCGGCCACCCGAAACGGCCGGCCGAGCAGCCGGCGCGCCAACGACGCGTTGCCGGCCTGAATCGCTGTCCGAATGGCGCTGCTGCTTATGACGTTACCGTCGTCCATTAATCGCGGCAACGACGCGACTGAGAATCCCAGCATCTCACCAATTGCACGCAGGCGTTCAACGTTGCCGGCACGGTCCCGGCCTAGGGCGAAGGCCTCGCCGACCCACAACTCCTTCAGTCCGGTTTCCGCCGCCAACCATTCCATGAACGATTCCGGCGACTGACGGGAGAAAGGTAGGTCAAAGGCCAGCGTCAACACGTGGTTGAAGCCGGCATCCACCAGCCGCTCTTGCTTCTCTCCAGCCGGGCAGATGCGGCCGGGAAAGCGGTCCGGTCGGAGCACCATAGCCGGGATCGGCTCGAAGGTGACGGCGAGCGACGCCATGTCGAGCTCTCGCGCCCGCTCGACTGTCCTCACTAAGAGAAGGTGATGCCCACGGTGTATCCCATCGAAAGACCCGATCGTCACCACGCGATCCGCTGGCGTCAACACCGCGACGTCGTCCAGCCGTCTCTCAACCTGTTCCATCACGACGCGCTCACTATCACTTTTGCGGGCTTCCATGTATGCGAATCCGGCTGTCCTACGGCGATGCCGAGCCACTCACCGGCCGAGTCATAGACCCGTATGACGCCGAGTGTCTCAGATGTAGATCCAATGGCCTGGCCGGTCGCCCAGCGTCGCGTCGCATCATCGTCCAATATGAGCGCGTCAAGATGCTCAACCGCCGCGTCCGGATGCACGGCGATTGTCGGCCATTCGGCCTCCAGGTCAAGCTCCGCCAGTTCCGCCAGTGTCCAGGCGTGAGATAGATCGAACGGACCAGTTCGCACTCGGACGAGGTTCGAGAGGTAGGCGCCGACGCCCAGGTCGCTTCCAAGATCGCGCGCCAAGGCGCGAATGTACGTCCCCTTCGAACAATCGACGACTAGCGTCGCCACTGGTGGCTGCCATTCAGTGAGTTCCAAGTGATGGATGGCAACGCGGCGCGGGGGTCGATCGATCTCCTCGCCCCGGCGAGCGCGTTCGTAAAGCGGTCGCCCGCCAATCTTGATCGCCGCATGCATTGGTGGAATCTGTTCGATCGGACCCCGCCAAGCTGACAGGGCGACTTCGACGTCGCCAACCGGCACATGTGATACATCTGCCCAGCGGTTGACCTGGCCGTCAATGTCGTGGCTGTCCGTCTCCACGCCGAATGTGACCTCAGCCAGGTAGGTCTTCGACGCATCGGCAAGATACTCGACCACCCGAGTCGCGGAACCGACCGCAACGGGCAAGACCCCGGTAGCCGCCGGATCGAGCGTGCCGGCGTGCCCGACTTGCCGCTCGCCCACCAACCGGCGGACGCGAGCCACGACGTCGTGGCTCGTCCAACCGGCCGGTTTGTCGATGACCAATATCCCATTGAAGCGCGGCGGACCGCTGGGGCGTCTCGGCATAATCTAAGAGTGCGCGGTAGAGAGCGGCCGCGCAAGCTCAGCGACGCGGCGGAGAAAGACTTGCTTCTCCTCTTCGCCGCCCGTGACGGTACACCCGGCTGCCCGGGGGTGCCCACCGCCGCCAAACTCCGAAGCGATTGCGGCCACGTCCACGTCGACTGGAAGGCTGCGCAGGCTCACGCGCCAGCCCGTCTCCGTCTGGTACAAGATGGCGGCTGCTCGTGAGCCCTCTGTGCCGGCAAGGAAGTTGACGAGTCCTTCGGCTTCAGACGCCGTGGCGCCGCAGTTTGCGAGGGTTTCCTTGGTCACTTCGGTCCAAATCAGCGGTCCTGTCCATTGCACACCACGTAGCGCGTGTTCCCACAGACAAACCGTCGACATCGGCTTAATGCGGAAGAGCGCATCGACGATCGGCACGGGATCCGCCCCCGCGTCGACCAGATCCGCGACCGTTCTCATCGTCCGCGACGTCGTCGATTCGGTCCGCAAGCCAAGCGTGTCGCCATAGATACCAGCCAGGAGGCACTGCGCCAAGGGCGGTGTCAACGTCGACTCCCAGTGCCGCAACAACTCCGCGACAAGCTCAGCCGTCGAGGACGCCTCCGGTTCAACCAGATTGACCACCCCGAAGTGATCGTTCGTCACATGGTGGTCGATGTTGACAATCGGGACACTGCCGTCGACCCGGCTGTGGTCGTCCTCGAAGAACGCGCCCAGACGACGCCTGTCAGAGCAGTCGGCAAGGCAGAGCAAGTCATAGTCCGGCAGCGAATCGACGCCGTAGACGCGGACCTGCTCGATACCAGGCAAGAATCGCAAACTCTGTGGCAGAGTCCCGTCGCTGATGAGCGGCACGACGGTCATCCCAAGTTCGCTCAACGCGTGCATCAACGCTAACGCCGAAGCAAGACCATCGGCATCGACATTTTGGTGCGTCGGCATCAGGATCGTCCGCGCTGAGCGGAAGCGCCGCATCGCCTCATCCGCCGCGACGGGATCGATGCGCCACCCCGGCGATGTCACCGCTTGCTCCCGGCGTCTCGTGCGTACGGCGTAGGTGGCGACGGCTCGCCCAGATTACGCAGCGCCTGCGCGATCTGTTCGGCATGCTCCATCGAGCGATCATCCCGGAACTCGAGCTCCGGGATTTGCCTCATCCGAAGACGCGGCTTGAGATGGTGCCGGATAAAACCGGCGGCAGACCGGAGTGCCGTCAACGTCGCCGTCCGCTCGTCCTCCGATCCAAGGACGCTAATGTAGACCCGCGCCAGGCGCAGATCGGGCGTCATCTCGACGTGCGTGACACTGAAGAATCCGATGCGCGGATCCTTGACCTCGGTTCGGATGATGTCGGAGAGCTGCTCGCGGAGAAACTCGCCGACTTGGCGGGTGCGTCTACTCAAGAGCGAGCCTTTCAGAGGGGGCGCGAGGACGGGTCCTTCGCGACCAGCCGAGCACACCCTCCCTGCTACCACTACCGCGCAACTTCCTCGCGGTGGTAGAACTCGATCTGGTCCTTGATCTGGAGGTCATTAAAGCCTTCCAAACCCAACCCACACTCGTAACCCGCCGCAACGTCGCGCACGTCGTCCTTGAAGCGCTTCAGCGAGCGGATGTTGCCTTCATTAACCATCGTACCGTCCCGCAAGACGCGCGCCTTGGAGTTGCGGGTCACCTTGCCATCCAGTACGTAGAGTCCCGCGACGACGTCGCCGCCTGGTAGCTTGAAGGTCTCGCGCACTTCGGCGTAGCCGTCCGTCACATCCTGATACTCGGGCGCAAGGAGGCCGGTCATCGCGGCCTTCACTTCGTCGATCAGGTTGTAAATGATCGTGTAGAAGCGGATGTCGATGCCGTTACTATCGGCCGCGCGTTTCGCCGCCACGTCCGGTCGGACGTTGAAGCCAATGATGATGCTGCGCGTTGCCACGGCCAAGCTAACGTCCGATTCGCTGATCGCGCCGGTCCCGGCGTACGGAATGCTGAGCAGGACCTTCTGGTCTGACCCTTCGTTCAATTTCAACAGGGCGGACTGAATCGCGCCGAGGGATCCTTGAACGTCGGCCTTGACGATTACCCGTAGTTCGGCTGTATCGCCGGCCTGCACCTGGCTGTAGAGGTCTTGCAGTTTGACGGCGCGGTCTCCCATCAGGGCCTCGACCCGGCGCTGCATTTGTCGCTGTTCGACGAGCTGGCGAGCCTCCCGGTCGTCCGCGAAGATCTGCACGGTATCGCCGGCCCGCGGCACGTCGAACAGCCCCAGGATCTCGACCGGCGCGCTCGGTTCCGCGCGCCGAACACGCTTGCCTCGGTCGTCGAACATCGCCTTGAGCCGGCCCCAGGTCGCCCCGGCCACGACCACATCCCGCATGTTAAGCGTACCGCTCTGAATAAGCACCGTGGCCACCGGTCCGCGCGTGCGATCGACCTTCGCTTCGATCACGACGCCACTGGCCAGTTTATGCGGGTTCGCCTTCAACTCAGTAACGTCTGCAACGAGAAGAAGCACTTCAAGCAAATCGTCGAGGCCGAGCACTTCCTTGGCGGAAACCTCGACAAATGGCACGTCACCGCCCCACTCTTCGGGCATCACGCCAAGCTCGCTCAGTTGTTGCTTGACACGATCCGGATTGGCAGCCGGCAAATCGATCTTGTTGACTGCCACGACCAACGGCACGTTTGCCGACTTGATGTGCGCGATCGCCTCGCGCGTCGTCGGCATGACGCCGTCGTCGGCGGCGACCACGAGAATCGCGATGTCGGTCGCTTGCGCTCCGCGCGCGCGCATCGCCGTGAAGGCCTCGTGTCCCGGCGTATCGAGGAAGGTAATCTTCCGTCCTTGTGTTTCAATCTGGTAGGCGCCAATGTGCTGGGTGATGCCGCCTGCCTCGCCCTCGGCCACGTTCGTCGACCGAATCGCGTCGAGCAGCTTCGTCTTCCCGTGATCGACGTGACCCATGATTGTGACGACCGGCGGTCGCGCGACGGCCCGCGGGTCCGTCTCCGCCTCGGCACGCCTGCTCTCAAAGTCGGCCGCCGCCTGCTGCACGATCTCGGAAACGAGCGCGTTGGTTTCCCAGCCAAGCGTCGTCGCGACCTTCGCGGCCGTCTCGTAGTCGATCTGTTGATTCAGGCTCGCCATGATGCCGAGCTTCATCAACTCCTTGATCACCTCGACGCCGCTGGTCTCGAGTTTTTCCGCAAGCTCGGCGACCGTCACGATTTGCGGCAGGGACACCGGTTCTCGCACCACCGGCACCGCGCGCCGCAGCGTTACCGTACGAGCGCCACTGCCGCGAGCCGACTTGCCCCGTCGGCCACGGCCGCCCGAACGTCCCCGGCGCGCGGTTTCGCTTTCGTAGTACGTGCTACTCATCCATCTGATCCTTCCCGCGCCGATTCGCTTTCCGCATCCGCCTTTGGCGGCAGCTCGGCCGCGAATCGCCGTAATGTTTGCAATGTCTCCCCATCGATGGTCGTTTTCAGCGCCTGCGCAAGCCGGCCGGACGACAACGCCCGTTCCCAGCAGGCCGGATCGTCGCACAAGTACGCGCCGCGCCCATTCCGCTTTCCGGTCGGATCGACCTCAACCGATCCCTCCGGCGTCCGCACGAGCCGGATCAACGCGCGCTTCGCCGACCGCTCGCGACACGAGACACACATGCGTTGCGGCACGTGTTTCGGTCGTGGACCCTTGCGCGAAGCGCGCCGCGCGACAGCCGCCGTACCCGCCATCAATGCCTCTCTTTGCCAACGCTACTCGCTCGGAGCGACGCCGGAAAGCGAGGTCTCCGCCGGGTTGCTCACATCGTCGAGGGACAACTCTCTGCCGCTGGCAGTCTCGAAACGAGCTCGAAGTTCCCGGTTGTAATAGACCTCCAGCACGTCACCACGCACCTCGACGTCGACGCTCATGCCGACCAGTTCAGACGCAAGTGGACCGAACTCCTGCTCGCGCACGCTGATCGTCCCGTCGGCACGAACGAGCCGCGGCTGGCGGCCTTGCCATCCGAAGTCATCGGGAACCTCAGCGCGCGCCTGCCGGAACAGATCAAGATCCTGGCCACGGAGCGATTCGGGATCTTTGATATCGATCCGCCAGCCGGTCAGTTTGAACGCCAGCCGCGCGTTTTGCCCTTCTTTGCCGATAGCGAGCGACATTTGGTCGGTCGGCACGATGACCGTCGCGATCTTCTCCGCCTCGTTGAGCGAGACGTTTGTCGGCTTGGCCGGGCTGAGCGCGTTTGCGATAAAGGACGCCGTGTCGGGCGACCATTCGATGACGTCAATCTTCTCTCCGTAAAGCTCGTTGACGATGTTCTGGATCCGCACGCCACGAATGCCGACGCACGAGCCGACGGGATCGACCTTTTCTTGTCGCGCCGCGACGGCCACCTTCGATCGCAATCCCGGCTCTCGCGCGACCTCCATGATCTCCACGGCTCCGCTGAAGATCTCCGGCACTTCCATCTCGAAGAGGCGACGTATCAAGTTCGGGTGTGAGCGCGACACGATCAACTGCGGTCCGCGCTGATCCTTGTTGACTTCGACGAGGTACACCTTGATCCGCTGTCCCGGCCGGTAGCGCTCCGTTCCGACCTGCTCGCGAACGGGCATCACGGCCTCGGCCTTGGCCAGCTCCACAATGACGGCCCGGGAATCGGCTCGCTGCACTAAGCCATTCAGGACTTCGCCTTGCTTGTCCTGGAACTCTTCGTAAACACTGTCGCGTTCGTAGTCGCGGATACGCTGAAGCACGACTTGCTTCGCGGTTTGTGCGGCAATGCGCCCGAAATTGTCGGGCGTTCGTTCGATCCGAATCTGATCGCCCAGCTGCGCGTCCGGTGCGGCTTGCTGGGCCTCGGCGAGCAGCAGGTCGTTGAGCGGATCCTCGATTTCGGTGACGACCCGCTTAATCACGTAAACGTGCATCGACCCCGTGCCAGGATCGATGGTGACCTCAACCTCCTCTTCCGTGTTCGCCATCTTCTTATAGACGGTCTTCAGCGCGTGCTCAACGGAAGAGAGGACCGCGTCCCGAGGAATTCCCCGTTCAGCGGCAATTTGAGCGATCGCGGTATAGAAGTCGCTCTTCATCCCGCGTAACTCCTTCAATAGTCCAACGGTAACGAGGGCCGCGAGGTTTGTATGCCGCCCTGCGTACTCGGGGCCACCGGTGGCGGAACAACAAAGAACGTGGGCCGGAGACCCACGTTCCCCACAGAGCATTGGTTCCGTGGCCAAAGTATACCAGCCCGGTGCACCCCAAAACAAGGCGCGCGAACATTACGTCATGTCGATTCACCCCCACGTACGCCTTCCCCTAGGCGCTCCGACGCTCACTCGTCCCGCTCGTCCGTTCCGACGCTCAAGGCATGGCCCCACTGGCTCATCGGCGCACAGGACCGGGTGCTATACTCGGCATCGACGCCCCGTACAGGCGGACCACGGCAATACACCTCGTGGGAGGGACGACCCTGCGAAGCTGGCGCACCTGGCTCCGACCCGGTATGTTGATCAAACGCTGGGTCGCTCTCTTCATGCTCGGTATCGTGCTGACAAGCCTCGCCGTGGCGATGGGCCTGGCGTGGCTTTATCGCAACTACGCGGTGCCCGAACTCATCACTGACGTCGTCCAAAGCGTCACCCTCCAATTCATCCCGCATCCCTGGCGGGAGATGCTGCTCTTCGCGGTGGGCGCGATCGCCGCCGCCTATGCGCTCACTCGCTTGACCCACTCGATCCTCACGCCGCTCCTGGCACAAACTACCGGACGGCAACCGCTGGCCCAGATCGTGGCCGAGCATCGGTTCGGCCGCGTCCGACCGGCCCTGAACGTGGTGACAATCGGCGGCGGCACCGGCATGTCGACGCTTTTGCGCGGCCTCAAACACCTCGACCTCAACATCACCGCCATCGTCACCGTGGCGGACGACGGCGGCAGCACGGGGCGCATCCGACAGGAGTTCGACATCCCGGCGCCGGGCGACATCCGCAACTGCATCGTCGCCCTGGCCGACGACGAATCGAGCGTCGGCCGCTTGTTCCAGTACCGCTTCGATCGTGAAGGATCGGCCCTCGCCGGCCACTCATTTGGCAACCTCTTCATCACGGCGCTGACGCAGCTCACCGGCAGCTTCGAGCAGGCGGTCATCGAGTCAGCGCGCGTCCTCGCCGTGCGCGGGCGCGTGCTGCCCTCCACCCTCGAAAACGTGACTCTTTGCGCCGAACTCGTCGACGGCACCATCGTGCATGGCGAATCGACGATCTCGCGCGACAAGCCGCCGATTCGGCGCGTTTTCATGGTGCCAGAGAAGCCCGACGCGTACGACCCGGCTTTGGCCGCAATCATGAACGCCGACCTCATCGTGCTCGGCCCTGGCAGCCTCTATACGAGCGTCCTGCCAAACCTGCTCGTCGACGGGGTCATCCAAGCGATTCGATCGTCGCGCGCCAAGATCGTCTACGTCTGCAACGTCGCGACCCAGCCCGGCGAAACCGACCATTTTGGCGCCGCGGAGCACATCCAGGCGGTCATCGACTACGTCGGGGACGGCGTGCTGAGCTACGCCCTGGTCAACAACAACCGGGCGGTCGTGCAGGCCATTACGCCCGACCTGCCCGTTGACGCCGTCACCGACGATCATCTCGAATCGGTCGTCGGCAAAGTCACCGTCATCTCGCGGGACGTCGTCAACGACGCGAATCCGTTGCGGCACGACCCGAATAAGCTGGCACAAGCATTGCTCGATGTTTCACGATTACCAATGCTAAACGGGGGGGCGCGCACGCAGCCGTCAGAGCTCGTGGCCGCCGGCGACTAAGCGAGTCGATTCGCACAGTGGAATCCCCGGTAAAACGGATCGATCTCAGGAAACGACCCGCAAAGGAGGGTGCATGGCTATTCGCGTCGGCATCAACGGATTCGGCCGCATCGGCCGCCAGGTCTACAAGGCGGTTCACGAAGGCGGCTTCAGTGACCTCTTCGAGATCGTGGCGGTCAACGACCTGACGAGCCCGGAAGCACTCGCTCATCTGCTCAAATACGACTCCACCTATGGTCGGTTCGATGCTGAGATTAGCGCCGCCGAAGGCGCGATCCGCGTGGACGACAAGACGGTCAACGTCTTCGCCGAACGAGAACCGTCGGCGCTGCCATGGGGCAAGGAAGGCGTCGACCTCGTCGTCGAATCGACCGGTCGCTTCACCGACGCCGAGAAAGCTCGCGGCCACATCGAGGCCGGAGCCAAGAAGGTCATCATCAGCGCACCAGCGAAAGGGGAGGACATCACGATTGTCCTCGGCGTCAACGAGGAAAAGTACGACGCCGACAATCACGACATCATCTCGAATGCATCATGCACGACCAACTGCCTGGCACCCGTGGCCAAAGTGGTGCTGGATCAATTCGGCATCCGGCGCGGGTTGATGACAACCGTCCACTCCTACACCAACGACCAGGTGATCCTCGACGGCCCGCATAGCGACCTCCGGCGCGCCCGCTCCGCTGCAATCAACATCATACCGACGACAACCGGAGCGGCGAAGGCGCTTGCCCTCGTCCTGCCCCAGCTTAAAGGCAAGTTCGACGGTTTCTCGCTACGCGTGCCGACACCGACCGTCTCGATCATCGACTTCGTGGCGGAAACCGACAAGCCGATCACGGTCGATGCCGTCAACGACGCCTTCAAGTGCGCGGCGCAGGGCGACGCCTTGACCGGTATCCTCGGATATTCCGAGGAGCCGCTTGTCTCGACCGACCTCCAGCAAGACTCGCGGTCATCCATCGTCGACGGGCTCTCTACGATGGTGATCGGCGATACGATGGTCAAGGTCATCGCCTGGTACGACAACGAGTGGGGATATGCCTGCCGCATCGCCGACCTGGCGGCCCTCGTTTGCGAAGCCGGCATCCCCGGCACCGCCTAATCACGACGACCTCGCTCGACGACCTGGGACAGGCGGCCACGTGGCCGCCCGTCCGCGGGTCCAAGGGGGTGTTCCCGCGATGCCAAAGCAGACGATTCGCGATGCCAACGTTGACGGCAAGCGCGTCCTGGTGCGCGTCGATTTCAACGTGCCGATCGAGGCAGGGGTCATTGGCGACGACACGCGAATCCGCGCCTCACTACCGACAATCATCAATCTCCTTGATCGCGGCGCCGCCGTGATCTTGATGAGCCACTTAGGGCGGCCGAAAGGCAAACCGGTCGATGGATTTCGGCTGCACCCGATCGCCGACCGTCTCTCCCAACTCCTCGACCGCCCGACTAAAACGACAACTGAAGTCACGGGTTCGGCGGTGCGCGAAGCCGCCGACACCTTGCAACCCGGAGACTTGCTGCTGCTGGAAAATGTCCGCTTCGAGCCTGGCGAAGAGAAGAACGACCCGTCGCTGGCGTGGGAACTTGCCTCGCTCGGGGAAATCTACGTGAACGACGCCTTCGGTAGTGCCCATCGCGCGCATGCGTCAACGGTTGGGGTGGCGGACTACCTTCCCGCCTACGCGGGTTTGCTCATGGAAGCCGAGATTCGCGCGCTCAGTTCCTTGCTTGAACAGCCGGACCGGCCATTCATCGCGATCCTTGGCGGCGCCAAGGTGTCGGACAAGATCGGCGTCATCGCCAACCTCCTCGAACGGGTCGACGTCATCCTGGTCGGTGGCGGAATGGCCAACACCTTCTTGTCCGCCGCCGGGAATGAGATCGGATCCTCACTGGCGGAGCGTGACTTTGGCCAACAGGCCCAGGACCTCCTCGTCTCGGCCCGCGAACGCGGCGTGACGTTTTTGCTGCCGAACGACGTGGTCGTTGCCAGAGACATCGACGGCGCCGGTGAGGTGATCGAGGCGACCGCGGTTCCGACCGATCACGCCATCTTCGACATCGGTCCCCGCACAGTCGAACACTTCGCCACCGAAATTGCGCGGGCGCGCACGGTTTTTTGGAACGGCCCAATGGGCGTCTTCGAGCGAGATCGATTCGCCGCCGGCACGCGAGGAATCGCCGAAGCGGTCGCCGCCAACCCAGGCTTCACGGTTATCGGGGGCGGCGACTCGGTTGCCGCGGTCGAACAGGCAGGACCTTCGGACCGCATCTCCCACATCTCAACCGGAGGCGGAGCCTCGTTGGAGTTCATCGAGGGCAAGGAGCTACCGGGCGTCGCCGCGCTGCTCGATGCGAAGGAGACGACAACGTGAGCCGGATTCCCCTTATCGTCGGCAACTGGAAAATGAACAGCTCTCGCGACGAGGCCGTGGCGTTGGCACGAGCGATCGCGGCGGGCGTTTCCCAAGGCGCCGAAATTGTGGTCTGCCCGCCGTTTCCTTGGCTCGTTCCGGTCGCCGAGGCGGTCCAGGACAGCGGCATCTCTGTGGGAGCGCAGAACTGCTGGTCCGAGCCTGCCGGCGCGTTCACCGGCGAAGTCGCGGCGTCGATGTTGAAGGATCTCTGTCGCTTCGTGATCGTCGGACACTCCGAGCGCCGTCAAACCTTCGGCGAAACCGACGAGATCGTTCACGACAAGGCGACCGCGGTTCAGGCGGCCGGGCTCACGCCGATCGTCTGCGTCGGCGAGTCGCTCGACACTCGGCAAACGGGAAGTCCCGATCGATACGTCCGTGACCAAGTCAGGCGCGCCATCGGCAACCGGACCGGTGACGAGATCGGGCAATGGGTCGTCGCCTACGAGCCGATTTGGGCGATCGGCACCGGCGTCGCGGCGACGCCCGACGACGCCGAGCAAATGTCCCAAACGATTCGCGCCACAATCCGTGACGTCGCCGGCGACGTCGCGGACGGCATTCGCATCCTCTATGGTGGCAGTGTGACACCAGATAACGCCGGGGAGCTGCTCGGCGGTGCAAACGTAGGCGGCGCCTTGGTCGGTGGCGCCAGCCTACATGCGGATTCGTTCCTCGCGATCGCGCGAACCGCTTCGCGTTGATCCGACGCCGCGCGGGTGGTAGGCTACGCGGCGGAAAGCGGTTCGGGCGGCGAATTACGGACGGAGCGACTCGTGGACACCGCAATCAACCTCGTCATGCTCATCATCTCGACAGTCTTATTGCTGCTGATCTTGCTGCAAACGAAGGGCTCATCCTTCAGCGGATCATTCGGTGGCGATACTGGCTCGATCCACAAGACACGCCGGGGCATCGAAAAGACGCTCTTCCAGTTCACGATCGGCGTCGCCGCGGTCTTTTTGCTCGTCGCCATCGTCAGCAGCATCGCCCTGTAGCAAGACATCTCTGCAAATGCTAGCGGCCCTCCGCGCCTTCGCGGCGGGCCGTTTGATTTGAACGTCAGGGCGCTGGCAACACGAAACCAGTTCGGTTGACGCTGGAGCATGCGACGTGATGAAATCGCCCATTGGGGCCGGAATGCGATCCCCAAACTTGGCGAACCGACGACCGCCGTCGGGACAGCCCGGAGCAAACATGTGAGTGTGCTCGATTCGGCGAAGGTCGTCCTCGGTGTCTCCGGCGGAATCGCTGCCTATAAAGCGGCCGACTTAGCGAGCAAGCTCGTCCAAGCAGGCGCAATTGTCGATGTGGTGATGACCGACGCGGCGCGGCGCTTCATCGCCCCGCTCACGTTCGAGGCGATCACCAAGCGACCGGTCCACCTCGACGCATTCGAGCCGTGGACCGAGACGTCGTTCGGTCACGTCTCTCTCGCCCGCGACGCGCGGATTGTCCTAATTGCCCCGGCAACCGCCAACACCATCGCCCGCATCGCCCACGGTTTGGCGGACGACATGCTGACGGCAGTCGCTCTTGCGACGACGGCGCCGCTCCTTGTCGCGCCCGCGATGGAGCATGGCATGTACCATCATCCTGCCACGCGAGCGAACATCGCTCTTCTTTGTGAGCGTGGCGCCGTCATGGTAGGCCCCGAAACCGGTCGGTTGGCTTCGGGTTACGAAGGCGACGGCCGTCTCGCGACAGTCGATGCCATCGTGGGTTCGATCCGGAAGGTATTGGGACGCAACGGCCCCCTCGCCGACCGGCATGTGGTGGTCACCGCCGGGGGAACGAAAGAACCGCTCGACCCGGTGCGTTACCTCGGTAACCGCTCGAGCGGCCGTATGGGGTACGCCATCGCCCAGGCGGCGATCGACCACGGCGCTCGCGTCACCCTGATTACCGGACCGACCGTCATCCCGCCGCCAATCGGAGTGGACCTTATTCCCGTCGGCGCCGCAATAGAGATGCAGCGCGCGGTTGAGGCCGCGGTGCAGGACGCGGATGCGCTCGTGATGGCTGCCGCCGTGGCCGACTTTCGCCCGCGCGAGTCCCATTCACAGAAGATCAAGAAGGGCGCGCACGGCGAACCGGTGAGCATTCCACTCGTCAGGAACCCCGATATCGTCGCCGGTATCGATCGACCAGGCTTGGTCAAGATTGGCTTCGCCGCCGAAACTGACGACCTGATCGAACATGCGCGCGCCAAGCTCCGCGCCAAAGGCCTATCGTTGATCGTCGCCAACGACGCGGTCGCCACTATCGGGAGCGACGCGATCACAGCCATCCTGATTGCGCCAGATGCCCCGCCTGAGCATTTGCCCCACCAGACGAAGGGGGCCGTTGCCCAGGCGATCGTCACCCGACTTGTTTCGTTGCTCGCGGAAGGACCTCGATGAGCAACGTCATCCAGCCGCCTCGAACACGCGGATCGAGCCAAGAAATCAGATCCCAGGTCGCGCTGGAGATCCTGCTCAATGCCTACGCGGTTATTGGGACGAGCGTCCTGCTGCGCTGTCTGCTTTTGGGGCTCGGCGTCAGCGAGCGCCTTTGGCTTGGCCAGTTCGTTTATCAGTGGACCGACCTGTTAGTTGCGCCGCTCAATGTGCTGCCGGGTGCAACCAACGCGATCTATCGCTCACTCACCATCGCCGACGTCACGCTCGCCGCCGGAATCGTCCTCTTTCCGCTGGGTCTCTATGCCAGAGGCGGCAAGCGACAGCGCGCGCGATAGCGACCGACCCGGCGTCTGAGGTGGCTTGGCACGAAGATTGGTAACGTAGGGCGGGCGAGACCGGAAACGGAAAGGACCGAGCAAACTATGCTGCGAAACACCGTACGTGGCATCCTGGCGCTGGCGCTGACGGCCGTGGCGACCTGGCTCGCGAATATGATCGTCGAGCGCATATTCGGCCCTGAGGAAGGAGCCGCGTCTGGCAGCTAGGCGACGCGGATGAGCAGTAGAGAACTCGCGAACGTGCCAAGTCGAACCGTGTTCAAGCGGGTGATCGTCGTCGTCAATCCGGCGACCCGGCGCAATCCGGATCGCATCGCGGAGATCGTTGCCCACGCGGCGCCGGCCGGCACTGGCGTCGAGATCCGGCAGACCGTCGCCGGCGTCGCGGTCCAGGAACTCCTCAGCCCCGGCATGCTTGACGTCGACGCGGTGATCGCCGCGGGCGGCGACGGCACGGTCGCGGCCGTCGCGACAGCGTTAGGCGACTCCGGTGTGCCGCTCGGCATCATTCCAGTCGGGTCGACGAACGTCATTGCACGGGAGCAGGGCATTCCCCACAACGCGGTGATCGCGGCGCGCTTAATCTTCGGCGCGCACACCTATCGACGAATGGACGCCGGAATCTGCGGGGATCGCCGCTTCCTGCACATGGCTGGCGCGGGGATCGACAGCCGCCTCTTTCTTGCAACCGACCCGGCGGCAAAGAGAAAGCGCGGATGGATCGCCTATCTTGGTCCCGCGCTACGCAGCCTGCGCACTGCCCCATCACGATTCACCATCGAGACTGACGACATCGTCGTCGAAGTCGTCTCGCCGCTCGTCCTCGTCGCTAACGGAACATCGATTCTGAAGCCGTTCTTCCCGACCTTTCGCACCATCCGGCCGGACGACGGACTACTCGACGTCCTTGTCTTCACGGCGATACGTCCGCTGCCCATCGCCAGCGCGCTGGGCCGGTTCGCCACGAGGTCGCTCGACCGATCCTCCTACGTCACCCGCATTCCTACCCGAACCGCGCGCATCTCCGCCGATCCATCCCTGCCCGTCGAACTCGACGGCGACGTCGTAACTCAAACGCCCGCCGAGTTCTCTGTCGCACCCGGCGCCCTGCGCATGATCGTTCCTCGATCCTAAGCCGCCACCATTGTCTGCAAATAAGCACGAGGCGCGGCCGACTGGCCACGCCTCGAAGCCATGTGTTCCACGAACGCCGTTCAGCGGCAGGGCATCAGAATATGACTGCCGATGCTACTCGAAGCCGGCGTCCAGGGTATAGTACTCGTTTGCACCGTACCCCATGTAAAAAGTCACGCCGTCCCCGTTTGTGAAGAGCGTCTGGCTGCCATCGGTGGTAAAGACTTCGAAGACGCTGGCCGAATACCATTCGGTCGTCTGGCCCGCGGCCAACTCCCCCGCAAATTGAGGGACGCCGTCAATCGAGATCTCAACGTAGATGGCGCTTTCGGCAGTGATCATGATCGACGCCAGGCCTTCCTGGGATTCCGGCGGCGAGCTTTCCGTGGTAGTGCTGGCGGCCTCGTCGTCGCTGATGGGAGCGAAGGTCTCTTCCTCGGTGGGCTCGGTGGCCTCCTCAGTCGGTGTGGCCGTCGGCTCTTCGGTGGGAGAAGCGGTCGCCGTCGGCGCCGGCGTCGAGGTCGGTGGGGGCGGCGTCGGCGACGGAATAAAGAGTGCCTCGGCATCGACAGGCGTGACGGTCGCAATCACTTCGGCCGGCGTCGAGACTGCCTGCGTCGGCGCGAAGTAGGCACTATAGAGCCAGGCGAAGACAATCGCGCTCATCACAACCATAAATGCAATGATCGCGAAATTCGGCGCCCAGTGGCTCGGCATGTCGAGCGGCTTGACGACGACGTTGACGTCCGGCTGCTCATTCCCACCTCGCGCCTCGTCGAACATGCTCAGGAGCTTGTTCGCGTCGAGATCGAGATAGGTCGCATAGTTGCGAACGATGCCGCGCTGATAAATCAACGGCGGCAGCGAAGAGAAGTTCTCCTCCTCCAGCGCCGCCAAGTGATAGCGGTTGATGCGCGTCGTGCGTTCTGCTTCGCGCAGGGTGACGCCCTTGTACGCCCTCGCCTGCCGGAGCGTGTCACCAAATACAGCCATGAGCTCGTGCTCTGCCCCCCATTCGCCGAGCGACTGCTCAACGTCGTGCCACGTCACTTCGCTTCCGCCAACCAACTTCTGTTGGATCGGCGTCGTGCGCGAAATGGGTCAGGCCGTCCCTCCCGGCCATTCCTCAGCATGACCGGCGTATGGTACCAAAGTTACGACCCGTCTCGTCGTCGCACCGCGGCGTCCCGCCGGTTCAACCATAGATCGACGAGCGGGGTCGGCTCGCCGTGCGCCGCCGCATCCGCCGTCGACAGCCAAACGTCGTCGTGCGGCAGCCACCAACAGCCGAGTGACGACTCACACGGCAATTCGTCGGCATCGACCATTCGCCGGTGGCTAAACGCCCAGTTGTTATTGCACCAGCCCCGCTCGCCACTATCGGCAGGTCGAAAGTCGCGACACGTCCTGCACATTCGCGGGACGTCGGGCGCCACCCGAACTGCCGTGTCGCCAATGTCGTAATCATCGTCGAATCCACCGGCTAAGGCGAGTGCGAAGTCGTCCTCTGCACCGGGCGCGTCAATCTCGTGCTCGAAGAGAACGCTGTCAATTGCCGGCTCCAGCCCGGTCTCCATTGCCGTCGAAGCAACCTCGTAGGCATCGGGGTCCACCTCGCCCCAATTCCGCTCGTCCGCTTCGTCGACGACCTGAACCGTGCGTGCGCTTCGACCACGCCCTCCGCGCCATGAGCGCGTATGCTCCGCGCGGTCATCGAATGCTTGGTCGACGTGATCCCGTGTGCGCGCTAACCTTGGATTGCGCCGCGGAGGAGCGGGCAAAACGCCCGAGCGCGACTGCCGCTCGCGGAGCCGTTCCAGTGACAGTCGACGCGGGTCTTCCGGCAGGTCTTGCGCCGCGCCCGCGACCGGCGGCGCGATTAGCGGCGCTTTCGCGAGCGGCAGATCAACGCCTGCCACCCGTTTTGGCACCGTTGTGAAATGCTCAGGCTCTCCGCCGCGGGTCGTCGCCGGCGTCCCAGCGCGCGCATCCTGATTCGGCGCGGCGGGCGTCGACTCCCGCGCGGGTCGAATCGGATTGGGTCGCCAGACGATCGTCGCCCCCGACGCGGTGCGTCCTTCTTTCGCGGGGTCGGCGTCGCCCATCTCGGCGGCTTGAGTCTCCTCAGTTTGACCTGCCGATGCCTTCGCTGCATGCCGTTTGCGAGCAGCGTCGATCGCGGAGCGCGGGTCGTGGGAAAGGAGCGTCGCTTGGTCGTCCAACTGAGGCATCACTGGCGTTTCACCAACGACAACGTCCACCGGCGCGGGCGGGGGCGGTTGCCACGACGCGCCGAAATCGACCTGTCCATTGTCTACCAAGACGGACATGTCCTCCGGCGAGATTGGGGGCAACGGCTCCTGCCGCGAAGCGTCATACTCCGGACCGGACGCTTCGGCGTCACCTCGTGGCGCCCAGAGATCCCTGGACCAGCCGTCTCGGCAGGCAAGCTCGCCCTTTCGGACCATAATCCTCAGATCGGCCGAGATTTGCCGTTGCGGATGCTTACACCATCCGGTGCCCGAGAGTTCGCCTTCTTCAAAGAACCCGCAGGTGTTGCACGTGCGCTTCTTCACCCTGGCCCCCACCGGCCCGCCCCACCGGACCGAAGCGCATGCACCCCAAAGCCGACGCCGGATAGCCCCGTGGACCCCACGTCACATCCGAGCAACCAACGAAGAAGCTTTGGTAGTTACTTGCCCGCTGCGCCGCCATTGTAACAACCGGCTCGAAGCTTGTCTACGAGACACCCGCGTCCGTAGTACCCTTTGACTGTCCGTACACATCCGTGTGTCGATTCGTGGCACGACGAACGTACATCCTGGCCGTGCGCCGGCTGTGGCTCCCGTCACAGTTGTTCCCGCCGGTCACATCAGCCCGCCTGCCATGGCCTTATGTCGCCGATCATCGGTCGAGTGACCGAATGGCGGTGAAGCCATCGTTCGTGTTTCTCTGTCACAGGCGCATGACGGCCGACTTGACGGTATACTATCTGTTTGTGGTCGTGGGCCACCTGCCACGATTGCTCGGCGCTCGTCGCCGATCGCCAAGTATGCATGAGGTCCCAGGGTGACATCTTCTCCCGTCATCTCGTTGCGTCCGGCTCCGCCGCCCTCTCCTCCGCGCCTCGCGCCGAACGGCAAGCGCTTCTTCATCTGGACCATCGGGTGCCAGATGAACGAGGCCGACAGCGCGAAGGTAGCGGCAATGCTGCAAGAGGTCGGCTATCAGCCGACCGAAAGCGAAGACGACGCGGACATCGTGGTCCTCAACTC
Organism: Thermomicrobiales bacterium; assembly: GCA_050696075.1. Taxonomy (GTDB): domain Bacteria; phylum Chloroflexota; class Chloroflexia; order Thermomicrobiales; family UBA6265; genus JBOGUF01. Next base: position 68,719 of record JBOGUF010000216.1, on the reverse strand, counting down.
CTGCGTCGTGCGGCAAGCCGCGGAAGATAAAGTCGCCGGTAAGCTCAATTCGCTCGTGCGGCTGAAGCGAGCGCGTCCGGAGGTGCCGATTGTCCTCACCGGATGCATGGTTACGAACCAGCAAGAGAAGTTGCGCGAACGCTTCCCGCACGTTGATCTCTTCTTTGATCCGTCCGACTTCGACAAGATGCAGCGCGTCGTGCCTGAACTCGCCGATCTGGAAGACGATCTCGTGCAGCTTCCGCATTACTATGCCGACGAAGCGAGCGACTCGCGGGTAACAGCGCACGTGCCGATCATCTACGGCTGCAACTTCCTCTGCTCCTATTGCATCGTTCCCTATCGTCGTGGCAAAGAGCGCAGTCGCCCGCTCGCTGACATTGTCCGGGAAGTGGAACGCCTGGTTGCGCGCGGCGTCCGCGAAGTGACCTTGCTCGGGCAGACGGTCAATGCCTACGGCCACGATCTCGCCGAGCAACCCTCTCTGGCCGATCTCCTGCGGACCGTTGATGCGATCCCCGGCTTGGATCGACTGCGCTTCCTCACGTCCCACCCGAAGTACATGACGGACGAGATCATTCAGACGATGGCCGAGCTCCGGACCGTCTGTGAGCACATGAATCTGCCGGTGCAAGCCGGGGACAACGAGGTGCTCCGGCGAATGCGCCGGACCTATACGGCTGATCACTGGCGCGAACGGATCGCGTTCACCCGCGCGCAAATGCCTGACGTCACCGTTGCCACCGATATCATCGTTGGCTTCCCCGGCGAAACCGACGAGCAGTTTCAGAACACGTACGACCTCCTCGCGGAGGTCGACTGCGACAAGGTCCACGTCGCGATGTATTCGCCTCGCCCTGGCACCCTGTCGGCACGATGGGAAGATGACATTCCCCACGAAGAAAAACACCGCCGCCACCAGGCGATAGAGGTTCTGCAAGAGCGCGTCTGCACACAGCGCAACGCGCGGCGGCTTGGTGAGACCGTCCCGGTCCTCGTCGACAGCAAAGCGAAGGGCCGGTGGACTGGCCGCACGCGCGGCAATCAGCTCGTCCACTTCGCCGACGACCGCGATCTACTCGGACGGCTCGTCGACGTGCGCATCACCGAGACCGGTCCCTGGTACTTCCTCGGTGAGGCCGTGGGCGCGCCACGGTAACGAACGCCGATTCGAGCAAGCAACTACCACTCATGAGCGAGAATGCCGGGGTATGCCCGCCTCCATAGCCAAAGAACGAGAGGGATCAGTGAGCGACACGAAACAGAAGACCCGCCGCCAATTGGCAGAAGACGCACGCAACACAGCGCTCAGCGGAAACTGGTCGGAAGCGATTACGCTCAACCAGTCGATCATCGAGCGCTTTCCGCGCGACGCGGAAGCGCAGAATCGACTTGGCCACGCGTATCTCGAGCTCCACCAATTTTCGTCGGCCCTAGAGGCGTATACCGCGGCGCTGAAGATCGACCCCGCGAACATGATCGCCCGTCGCAATCTACAGCGTCTCGAACTACTGCATCAGAAGGGCGCCATCGTCGACGTGCAGGAAGGGGCTGGGAACGGCATCGCGATTCCGCGCACCTCAGTCTTCATCGAAGAGGTCGGCAAGACCTGGGTGGATGAGCTCGTCAATCCGATCCCCCGCGAAGACCTGGCCGACGTATCTTCGGGCGAGCAGCTGCAGATCGTCGTCGACGGCTCGCGACTCGTCGTCACCCGCGCCACTGGAGAGCGACTGGGCGAGATCGAAGCAAAGACGGCCGAACGCGTGATCGACCTAATGGAAAAGGGCAACCGCTATGAGGTCTACGCCCTCGGCGTATCTCCGCGTAGCCTCCGCGTGATTCTGCGCGAGGTCTTCCGCGATCCGTCGGTCGGCCGCACGGTCTCATTTCCTCGTCAGATTTCCGCGACCCGCGCGTATCTGCGTGAGCGGGACATGCTCCGCCAACGGGACGAATCCGACTTTCTGCTCCTCGATGAGGATGACGAAGAGTTGGAAGAGGAAGAAACCGGCGTCGAGGCCACCGACGAAGAGAACGGCGAAAGCGAGACGGAGTCATTTATCGAAGAGACCGTCTCCGTCGACGAGGACGGCTCACGGGTGTAACACAAGTTGCCGTTTTCTCGTAAACGAGGGCGCTGGCGGCCTAAAGTCACGCCAGCGCCCTCGTTACGTCGGATCGTTGAGAGATCAGGCTTCGACGATAAAGAGAACCACCAGCATCAACACGAGGAGAACTGACGCCGTCAGCACAAGACGAATCATGTCATCCCGAATATAGCGATACTCGTCTTCCCGGTTCATCACCCTCGCGCGGACGGACGGTCGCCGTGCCCGGCGACTCCCCGCGGCCAGGACGGCGCCGGCACTTGCGACCGCGGTTGGCGTGTCCAGCGCTTCCGTCGCGTCACTCTTGCTGAGCTCGCGCGATCGCGTCGCTGCCGCGCGGACCTCCATCGCGCGCTGTTGAGATCGATTGACACGTGAACTCGCGCCTCGGCTAGTTCGGCGTCCTGATTTGCGCGCGGATTGCGGCGCCCGAGGTCCTGAACTCACGAAACTCCTCACATCCGACTAAGCAATCTGTTGGGGTGCCCGTCCACCAAACCTTGGTCGACCTACCGTCTGCGCGGAAACAACCGCCGCGTACCGGCATCTTGCCCCGCGAGTATATCCGACGCCTCGTCTAGGCTTCGAGTTCCGCTGCCCAAAATCGTGCTTGTTCGAGCGCCTCAGGCGTGTTCGCGTTGAAGAAGGATCGCAAATCTGGATCGAACTGGCGGAGTTCCGGCTCGTCAATCGCCTGGACTCGCACTTTGTCGAAAAAGCCGATGATCTGGCGCCGACCGGATTCGAGTTGGTCGACGATCGCGGGCTGACACCGACGGCTGTAGATGGCGTGCAGCGTATGGTGGATCAGTCCAGCGCCTTGTCGGCTATCTCCGATCGTCCTCGGCACAAGTACGTCGTACGTGCGCGGGAATTGAACCATCCAGCGGAGCAGCGCCAGATTGAGGAACGGAAGGTCACAGGCGAGGACCAGACAGTAGTCTGAGCGCGCGTGGCGCAGCGCTGTCGCGATCGCACCGAGCGTTCCTCCTTCTGGAAACGCGTCTGGCACGATGCGCATCCCGAACCGCTCGTAGGACGGCCGATCCGTCGCCACGACAAACACGTCGTCCGCAATTGCGCGGGCGTGATCTCGCGTCTGCTCAAGTAAGGGCGGCTGTTCAAGCCCAAGCGACAGCAACGCCTTGTCCATTCCCATCCGGCTGCTCTTGCCACCGGCGAGGATGGCGGCGCTCAGTGGGGTTTCCTCGATGCGACCGATGATGCACCTCCGTTTCAGCAGGTACCTGATCAAGCGACGCCGGCGGCAACCGAAGAGGGCCTAGCTCGATTCACACAAAGTTGATATACTCCGTCACCAAGACAGGGTTCGATCAGGCGACGGCCCACGACGGCAGCAACGCGGAGGCGTCGGCCATGAGCCGGTTTCACTGCCAAGAATACTCCCTCGATCCAGCACCGGATGCTCGCGCATCGCGGTGCTGATTCGTTTCTGGAGGTCGAATTCGTCGCCAGCGTCGAGGTCTGTTGACCGGCAAACGGTTGCTGATAAGGAGTGACGCATGAACTCCAGTATGATCGGCAAGATCGAAAAAGCGCATCGGTATGCCCGCGAGCCGGAGCGCGTCCGTTTCCAACACTTTGAGGCGGCCTTCCGTGGCGGACACGATGATTACACTGTTCGTCTTGACGATGGCGTCTGGACTTGCACTTGTCACACCTTCGAAACCCACGTCGTCGGCACCTGTAGCCACGTCATGGCCATGCAACAGATGCTGTCGGCCATGATCACCGACGATGCCCGGTTCTATGGAGCCGAGTTGGCCGCCGCATCCTGACGCCAAATTGACGCGGGTGACGTCCTCGCCGCCACCCCGTCAGTTAGCCGATATCTTCGTGGCGCGCGGGCGGGGCCGCTCATCAGCCGCGTCGAACGGGAGCGTCAACACGATCCGCCCGTGCACGACTTCACGCGGGTCGTACATAGGTTGGAGTTCGTCCTCAAAGGGCCGCACGATCGCGTGGGGCGCACGCGGCCTGACCGTTGGCAACTGACCCAAGATGGCCATCGCCAGCGGCAAGAGCGTCAGTGCTGCCCGCGCCGTCTCAAGTGGCTTTCGCGTGAGCACGTCAGCCTCCTCCCTCCGCGTCGACCCGCATTGTCGGATGGTCAGGAATGTCTAGTCGGACAAACTGGCCGACGCGCACCACAAAGACGACCGCGCCGCCGATGGTCACCTCGGCAACTCCGGCGGATCCCCACTCGACGAGGTCCAAGACAAGCTCATCGGGTGGGCGTTCAACCCGTGCTTGACAGGCGCCCCGGATAAGATCGAGGCAGGATTCCACGCTATCATCGTCGACACCCATCAAAACGGTCGTGTTGCCGGTACGCAAGAAGCCCCCCGTGCTGGCGATTCGGGTTGCGCCTAGTCCCGCGCCGCTAACCGCCTGGAGCAACCGGTCGCAATCGTAGTCCTGTACGATCGCCACGATCAATTTCATGCCTAACGCCTGCCTCGCAACCGCTCCGCTCACACGCGGTTATAGCACAGCCCCAGCTTCCGTTCCTTGCCCAGGCTCTCGAGGCCCCATCGTCAATACGGCTTCGCACTCAGTTTGGACGGCGCTGGATGGATTGCGGGGTCGTCTCACGGTCGAAGCGGTGCCGCAAGGGACTAGATACTGGTTCCCCGTAGCATGGCGTCGTATCGTCACGTGCTCTCAAGGTACAGACAGAGACAAACCTGAATAGTGCCGCGAACACCAAGACGCCGAGCCCACGATGGGAGCTCGGCGTATCTGGTTCGTCTCAGATTAGGCGTTAGCTGATCGCCGCGACCAACGGCGTGATGCCCGCCGCGGCTGCCAAGGCGTCCGCCTTGTCGGTCTGTTCCCACGGCAGATCGAGATCGGAGCGACCAAAGTGCCCGAAGGCCGCGGTCTGGCGATAGATCGGGCGGCGAAGTCCCAATGTGTCGATGATCGCTGCCGGCCGCAAATCGAAGTACTCGCGAATCAGCCGCTCGATCACGTCATCCGCTACCCGGCCGGTGCCAAAGGTCTCGCAGAAGAGCGACACCGGATGCGCAACGCCAATCGCATACGACACTTGCAGTTCAAACCGGTCGGCTAATCCGGCCGCGACGACGTTCTTGGCGACGTATCGCGCCGCATATGCACCCGAGCGATCGACCTTCGTTGCATCCTTACCGGAAAAAGCACCACCGCCGTGACGAGCCATCCCGCCGTAGGTATCGACGATAATCTTGCGCCCGGTCAGTCCAGCGTCTGCCATCGGTCCACCGAGCACGAATCGACCGCTCGGATTGACGAAAAACTTCGTATCGCCGTCAAGCAGGTCCGCCGGCACAACGCGGCGCACAACTTCATCGATGACATCACGGCGGATCACTTCGTTCGAGACCGTCGCCGCGTGTTGGGTCGAAACGACAACCGTATCGACGCGGTAAGGTTGACCGCGTCGATACTCGACGGTAACTTGGCTCTTGCCGTCGGGCCGCAAATAGGGCAAATCGTCTGCTCGCCGCGCGACGGAGAGTTGGCGGCAGATCGCGTGGGCAAGCGCGATGGGCAGCGGCATGAGTTCCGGCGTCTCCCGGCAGGCGAAGCCGATCATCATGCCCTGGTCGCCGGCGCCGGTCAGGTCATAGATGTCGGAAGTGGCGACACCACGCGTTTCGAGCGCGTGGGAAACCCCTTGGGCAATCTCGACGCTTTGTTCCTTGATCGACACCACGACGCCGCAGGTCGCGGCGTCAAATCCCTGGTCGGAACTCGTATAACCGATGTCGCGAATCACTTCCCGCACGAGCGACTGCACGTCGACGTACGTGCTGGTCGTTATCTCGCCGAAGACGATGACCATCCCCGTGGTCGTCGCCGTCTCGCAGGCAACGCGACCCAAGGGATCCTCGGCCAATACGGCGTCGAGCACCGCATCCGATATCTGATCGCATACCTTGTCAGGATGCCCTTCGGTCACCGACTCCGATGTGAAGTACGTCCGCTCCGCGGCGCCAAACGTCGAACTCATCGCTCCCATTCCCCCAGCGTCACCTCTGTTCCGCGATCACGACGGCTGGCTGCTACGTTCCCGACTCCCACGAACTGAGATAATGGTCCTGCTCCGGCGTGAGTTCGTCAATCTCGATGTCCATGCTGACGAGCTTAAGCCGCGCGATCTCTTTGTCGATCTCCTCGGGCACGCGGTACACCCGCGGTTCGAGTGACCGGCCCTCACGGACCAGATATCCGGCCGCAAGCGCCTGATTGGCGAAGCTCATATCCATGACGCTGGCTGGGTGTCCTTCGGCCGCGGCAAGATTGATCAGCCTGCCTTCGCCCAGGACAATGACGCGATGATCCGTGGCAAGCTGGAACTCCTCGACGAAGGGCCGTAGTGTGCGCCGTCCCTCGCCCGCCATCTCCTCCAGCGCCCCCAGATTGACCTCGGCGTTGAAATGACCGGAATTCGCCATGATCGCGCCATCCTTCATCTGCGCGAAGTGCTGGCGGTCGACGACGTTGATGTTGCCAGTCGCCGTGATGAAGAGGTCTCCCTGCGCCGCCGCACGATCCATGGTCATCACGGCAAAGCCGTCCATGGCCGCTTCTAGCGCCTTCACCGGGTCGATTTCGGTCACGATCACCCGCGCGCCCATGCCGCGCAGACGCATCGCGATCCCCTTGCCGCACCAGCCGTAGCCGGCGACGACGACCGCCTTGCCCGCCAGCAGGATGTTCGTCGCCCGGAGGATGCCGTCGATGGTGCTTTGGCCGGTGCCATAGCGATTGTCGAAGAAATGCTTCGTGTCGGCGTCGTTCACGGCAATGATGGGGAACTTAAGCACCCCATCCTTTTCCATCGCCTTCTCGCGGATGACACCCGTCGTCGTCTCTTCGGTCGCGCCGATGATCTCCGGCAGGAGGTCTTGGTACTCGCGGTGGACCATTGTTACGACGTCGGCGCCGTCGTCCACGATCAGGTTCGGCCGGTGTTCGAGCGCGCTACGGATGTGCCGCACGTAGGTCTCGCCGTCCTCGCCTTTAATCGCGAAGACCGAAATGCCATCCTCCACCAAGGCCGCGGCGACGTCGTCCTGCGTCGAGAGCGGGTTGCTCGCGCACAGGACGGCATCGGCCCCGCCGGCCTTCAGCGTCAGCGCCAGGTTCGCCGTTTCGGTCGTGATGTGGGCGCAGCAAAGCATCCGGATACCAGCCAGGGGCCGTTCTTTGGCGAAGCTCTCCCGAATCTGCTGCAGCACCGGCATCTCACGACGGGCCCAGTCGATGCGCCGCCGACCATCAGACGCGAGCGACGGATCCTTGATGTCAAAGTTTCGAGCTCCTGGCGCGGTGGCCACCATCTGGTTCGTTCCTCCCTGCTACGCTGCTATCCGTCCGCGTGACCGCGGCATACGATCATGACAACTACGATACTCCGGCGGCGATCGACCGCAACTGGTCGACCGCTACAGCGCCCGCACAATCCGGAAAGGCCGAGTCGAAGCGAGTGACGAACTCCTCCGGCGTGAAGGCGTGTTCCTGGGTGCCTTTGTGCTCGACCGCGTAGCTTGCCGCCAGGCCAGCGATGCGGCCGGTGATGTCGAGGTCAGCACCGAGCAACAGTCCTTTGATCAGCCCCGCGCGATACGCATCGCCCGCACCCGTCGGGTCTTCGACTCGCTTTGCCTTCGCCGCCGGCACCCGCACCCGGCGTCCATCTTGCCGCAACTCAGAACCTTGTTCGCCATAGGTGATGACAAACAAATCGACCTTCTCGGTCAGAAGGTCCACCGAGAGACTGGTTTTCTGCTCGATCATCGCGTATTCGTAGTCGTTGCCGATCACCGCCCACGCGTCGTCGATGCCGGCGATCAGATCGTCGGCCGAAAGCGCCACGACTTGCTGCGACGGATCGTAAATCAACCGACTGCCGGCGCCGGCGATCTCAGCCGCATGGCGGCGCATCGTTTCCGGCGCGGCCGCGCCCACCAGGCCATACGGCGAGCGCCGAGCCACCTCTGAGATCGAAATGGCCGTGGCGTGGATCGAGGCGCCGGGGTAAAAGGCAGCGATCTGATTGCTCCGCAGATCGGACATCATGAACGCGGACGCGGTCAACTCGTCCGGCGCGTCAGCGACGTAAGTCATGTCGATGCCGAGTTCGTTGAATGCCGACCGGTATGGCCCGAAGTCCGAACCGACGGCTCCAACGAGCGAGCAGTTCACGCCGAGCAGCGCCAGGTTATAGGCAATATTGCCGGCGACTCCCCCTCGCAGTCTGCGTAAGGAATCGACCAGGAAGCTCAACGACAGAACGTGGGTTTTCTCCGGGAGAATGTGGTCGCTAAACGACCCCGGAAAAGACATGATGTAGTCGTAGGCGATGGACGCGCTGAGAACGACATCCGGGTCGCCGTGTGTCGTGGCGGGCACAGGCATGCTCGGACCGACAGCTCCTTGTTCGATTCATCAAAAAGACGCCGGCGGAACGCCAGCGCGGTCGATGGTGAGGATAGCACGCGAGTCGTCCGGTGCGCTAACTTGGCAAAGCGTTGACGGCCGGCTTACGCCGCGCGACCACCGCCAGGGCAGCGCGCACGATCGCGTCTGGAACATTGTCGCGTATCGTGACACCTCCCTCGTCGAGCGGCAGCACCCAACGGATATTCCCCGCCGCCCGTTTCTTGTCACTGCCGACCAAGCTCAGGACCCGCTCCTCATCGACTTCGACCTCGGTCGGCAGACCATACCGCGCGATGAGTGCTTCAATGCGGTCGGCAGCCGCCGAATTCACCGTGCCCAACTCCTGCCCGATGCGGAAGGCGGCACGCATGCCGGCGGCAATCGCCTCGCCATGCAAATAGCGGTACTCGGCCGCCTCGATCGCGTGTCCCAGGGTATGGCCGAAATTGAGATAGGCACGGATGCCTGACTCGCGTTCATCGGCCTCGACCACGGCGGCCTTGAGGGCGACGTTCCGGCGGATCGCGTAGGTCAGGGCCGGTTCGCCGAGGTGGATAAGGCGCTCGGCGTTGCGCTCGTAGAAACTGAGAAGATCGCCGCACTCACCTTGGGGCGTCGATGGCTGAATGACGCCGTGCTTCAGCACTTCTGCCCAGCCCGAGTCCAGCTCCCGCTTGGGCAGCGTACCGAGCAGCGCGGGATCGACCACGACGAGCGGCGGCTGATAGAAGGCGCCGATGAGGTTCTTGCCGGCCCGATGATTGACTCCGGTCTTGCCGCCGACGCTGCTGTCGACCATCGCCAACAGACTGGTCGGCATCTGCACGAGACCAACCCCGCGCAAACAGGTGGCGGCAACGAATCCTGCCAAATCCCCGATAACGCCGCCGCCCAGAGCGATCACTACGTCCGACCGTTCGATGCCCGCATCGAGCAGCCAGTCATAGAGCGATTCGACTACCGTAAGGCTTTTGCTGTGCTCACCCGGCGGCACCGCACGGCTCTCCACCCTTAGTCCAACTTCTCGCAACTTATCCGCGAGTGGTTCAAGATGAAACATGCTGACATTCGCGTCGGTAACGACCCAACATCGCCTCGTCGTCGGCCAGCGGCGACGTATGAGATCACCAATCGCCGACGATAAACCGGGCGCTATATAGATCTTTGAGCTTCCGCCAGGGGCGTCGAGCGTCAGAGGCGGCTCCAGGTTGCTCTCCGATCTAAGCAAACACTCGATCTCTTCAGCGACCCGCGCCGACGGAACGCTATCGACGATGAGCGTAATGTCGGCCCGATCGTAAGCATGCTGGCGTCGTGCCTTCAACGAAGCGATCCGAGCCTGAGGATCGTCGCCTTGCAGCAAAGGGCGAGAGACCGCCGCACCGTCCTGGGACTCTTGCTCGCGCAACCTCGCAAGCGTCGTTTCAGGCGCCGCGTCGAGCGCAACGACCAGCGTATCGTTCGCTCCGAGAAGGTTGTGATCCCAAACGACCGGATCGACGACCGCGCCACCGCCCGTGGCCACCACGACGCGCTTGCGTGCAACCGCGGCAAGCAGATGCCGTCGCTCGATTGCCCGAAACGCCGGCTCCCCCAGATCCGCAAAGATTGCGGGAATGTCCTGCCCGACCTCCCGGACAATCTCGTCGTCAGTGTCGACGATTGACCACCCAAGACGATCCGCGAGGAGCCGTGCCACCGTGCTTTTGCCGGTGCCACTGAATCCGATCAGAACGATCCGTTCAGATGCCATGCTCACATCCCGCCGGTGGGTCGCGCCATGCCGAATCCAGTCGATTGAAGACGTACTCGAATCAAGCCCCTGTGTATACTCTACCTGCTATCACGAGGCGAAATCACGCCTGAATTCGCGGTATTCCCGCACCCGTTTGCCCGAAAGGACGTCTGGTTCTATGCAGCGAATCCTCATCGCCGACGACGATGCGTCGATTCGCGGCGTCTTGCGCGATCTGCTCCAGGACGAAGGGTACGACATCGACGAGGCGGAAAACGGCCCGCAGGTTCTCTCTGCCTTGCAAAATGGCGCCGAGCAACGCCCGGACCTCGTCATCATGGACGTCCGGATGCCCGAACAAACCGGACTGGAGGTCTTACGCGCGGCCCGTTCCGGGCGCGGCGAACAATTGCCGATCATCATCATGACCGCTTTCGGCACGCCGAACGTCGCTATCGAGGCGATGCAGCACGGCGCCTACGACTACATCACCAAACCGTTCGACCTCGAAGACGTGCTCCTCACCGTCCAACGATTCTTCGATCGCCAAACCCTGAGCGACCAAGTGCTCGAACTCTCGAGCCGCCTAGGCGAGCGCGACCCGAGCGAAGTAATGGTCGGCAACAGTCAGGTCATGCAAGAGGTCTACAAGACCATCGGGCGCGTCGCGGGATCAGATGCGACGGTACTGGTCAGCGGCGAAACCGGCACCGGCAAAGAACTGGTCGCGTCCATCCTCCACAACAGGTCGAGCTACGCCCGCGGCCCGCTGATCAAAGTCAACTGCGCCGCCCTTCCCGAAACCCTGCTCGAAAGCGAACTCTTCGGCCACGAAAAAGGGTCCTTCACCGGAGCGCTGGCGCAGCGCAAAGGCCGGTTCGAGATGGCCAACAAGGGGACCATCTTCCTCGACGAAGTGGGCGAGATGACCCTCTCCACTCAGAAAAAACTTCTACGCGTCCTGCAAGAGCGGGAGTTCGAACGAGTTGGCGGCTCGGTCTCGGTCAAGGTCGACGTCCGAGTGATCGCCGCAACCAACAAAGTGTTGACCCAAGAGACCGAGGAAGGGAGATTCCGCGAAGACCTCTACTACCGGCTCAACGTCATCTCGATCCATCTGCCGCCACTGCGCGAGCGCCGCGACGACATCCCGCTCCTCGTCGAGCACTTCCTGCACAAGCACCGCTATTTGCCCGGTTCGGGTCCGGCCAAGCTGAGTCAGGGCGCGATGCACATGCTGACCGACTACGAGTGGCCGGGCAATGTGCGGGAGCTCGAAAACATCATGGAGCGCGCGGCGGTGCTGTCCGGAGGCGGCGTCATCACCGAGGACCACATCTCCTTCTCCGGGACCGACAATCGCCGCTTCGTCGACGTTGCTCAGCGTATTCGCCGGGGCACCAAGCTCGAAGATCTCCTCCACGACGTCGAACGCTTGGCGCTGTCGGAAGCGATCTCGCAGACCGATGGCGACCGCGTTGCCGCCGCTTCGCTCCTCGGCTTCACCGTCAATGAGTTGCGCAAGCGCTTGGCCGCGTTCGGACTGTGACCTGACCTTCATATGGCAGACGCTGCAAGCGAGGAACGCGCGAGCCACGCGTTAAGGAGTTCATCGTGGATCGTCTGGTGTTGTCCATCGACCAAGGCACAACGTCCAGCCGAGCGATCGTCTTCGATCAGCATGGCCGCGTAATCGGCGTCGCCCAAGCACCCATTACCCAACACTATCCCCACCCGGGCTGGGTCAACCAGGACGGTCGCGAGATCTGGGACGTGACCCGTCGTGTCGCCGTCGAGGCCATTCAGCAACTCGGCGATAGCTCACGACGGCTCGCCGCCATCGGAATCGCCAACCAGCGCGAGACGACGCTCCTTTGGGATGCAGAGTCCGGCGAGCCAGTCGCTCCGGCGATTGTCTGGCAAAGCCGTCAATCCGCTGCCCTCGTCGATCAGATCGTGGGCCGCGGCATGGCCGAGATCTATCAGCGCATCACAGGATTGGTGCCCGACGCGTACTTCTCCGCGACTAAGATTGCCTGGTTACTGGACCATGACGACGCGCTGCGACAGCGGGCCGACGCGGGCGAGCTTCGCTTCGGCACGGTCGACTCGTGGCTGATGTGGAACCTCTCGGGCGGGCAACGCCACGTCACCGATTATGCCAACGCCTCGCGCACGATGCTGTTTGATCTACGCACGCTCAACTGGTCGAACGAGCTGCTGTCGGACCTCAACATTCCCCGAAGCCTGCTACCCGCCGTGGTCCCGAATAGCGTCGTCCACTTCGAAGCCGACGCCGGCCTATTCGGCGCGACGCTGCCGGTAGCCGGAGTAGCCGGTGATCAACAGGCCGCGCTCTTCGGCCAAGCCTGTTTCGATGCCGGCGAAGCGAAGAACACCTACGGCACCGGTTCCTTCTTGCTCCTGCAAACTGGCGCTACGCCCGTTCCGTCCCGGCACCGCCTCCTGACCACAATCGCCTGGGGCTTGGACGGCGCGGTTTCCTACGCTCTCGAAGGCGCCATATTTGTCACCGGCGCGGCGGTCCAGTGGCTGCGGGACGGACTCGGTATCATCGAGCACGTCGCCGACGCCGAAGCCCTAGCCAATGCAGTCGATGATAGCGGTGACGTCGTCTTCGTCCCCGCCTTGAGCGGTCTCGGCGCGCCCCATTGGGACCAGGATGCCCGCGGCGCCATCGTCGGCATCACCCGCGGCACGACAGCGGCGCACATCGCCCGCGCCACGCTGGAGGCGATCGCGTTCCAAACCCGCGACGTCGTCGACGCGATGCGGGCAGACTCCGGCGTCGAGCTCACCGAGTTGCGGGTGGATGGCGGCGCGGCGGCGAACGATCTGCTGATGCAGATCCAGGCCGACGTCCTGGGCGTGCCGGTCGTCCGACCGCGGACAACTGAAACGACCGCGCTGGGCGCGGCCTACCTCGCCGGCCTGGCCACTGGCGTCTGGAATTCAACCGAGGACATTCGCGGTCATTGGATCGAAGATCGCCGTTTCGACCCTCACCTTAACGAACGTGAACGAAGTGATCGTTACGACCGCTGGCGGGAGGCCGTCGCACGAAGCCGCTCGTGGGCGCGTCGGGATTAAGCTTCCGGATCGCGCCCGTTCTTACCGGCGCGGAGAATGGGGAGGCTGCGCGCGGACTCTACGGCTTGCACGTAGTACTTCCGCATCTGCTCCCGGCTCGGTTTTCGACCCTGGCGGTAATAGAAATCCATCCCGCGGCCGGCCGCAACCGTGCCGGTGAAGGCAATGACCACCTTCGGCACCGTACCGGCCAGGAACGGGAAGAAAGAGGCCGTTTCCCGCGCCACCGTGCGCCAGAGCAGACCCGCTCCGACCACCGGCACCATTTCCCGCATGATCGCCATCTGATCGCTGAGATCTCGGTCATGCGTCGCCGCAACCTTGTAGATCAGCATGAGCTGGTTCTTCGTCAGGATCAGGAAGTCCGCACCGGCCGCGGCCAGCGAGCCGACAATTGGAATCACGGCCGGGATGTTCGAGACCAGCGCAAACTGAGCATTGGCAATCGCGGCTTCGTCGATCAGCTTCTTTACCGCCGCGTCGCGGAAGGCCGGGTAGGCACGCGCGATCGCCGGCGCCCGGTCAAGATTGCGCGAGATGATCGCTTCTCGAGTCCGAGCAAGCTGCTCCGCCGAATCGCTATTGCCCGATGCAAGTTCGACAATCGCCGTGCGGCCGCCGCCGCCCAAACGTTCGCGCAGCCGGCGGGCGGCGCCCTGGCCTGATGGATCATCGATCACTATCGCGTCGTAGGAATCAGGATCGGCAATGTGCTCACTTATGGGATGAAAGACGACGCCGGTCGGAAACTCCGTGCCGGTCAAACCGCGTACGAGGTCCGCCGCGGATTGCTCATCGGGAGTAAGAATCAAGAGGCGGGGAGTCCGTAACGCCTCGTCCCGGATCTCATCGAAGCTGAGCTCACGTAGGACATTCGCAAAACTGCGAACAGTCCCGATCGCTCCCAGACCCCTCATTGGCGTTCCGCGCAAGGACGGCATCATCACTCCTTCGGACTCAGTCAACTCGCCAGTCAATCATCTGGACGGGTAGTTGCATGCCAGGTGTGGCCGACTCGATCGCTTCCGGAACGACCAGAAGCCCGTTCGCCCGCGCCAGCGAGGTCAAGACCCCAGCTCCTTGATCGCCTGCAGGCCGCACTGAATATCCCTCCGCGGTCCGCTCCACCCATGCCCGCACGTAGTGGCGCCGGTGTCCGCGATTGTCGACCGGTTCGGTCAGCGTTGCCTCGATTGTCGGCAGATCCAAGTTCTGATATCCCATCATCTTCAAGATCGCCGGTCGGCCGAACTGTTCGAAACTGACCGCCGCCGCTACCGGGTTGCCGGGCAAGCCCAGCAAGGGCACGCCACTAAGCCAGCCAAACGCAAGTGGCTTGCCCGGCTTCATCCGAACCTGCCAGATAGCGATTTCTCCCCGGGCGCGCAGCACGTCTTTGACCATATCGTAGTCGCCGAGCGAAACGCCCCCGGATGTGACAACGAAGTCGGCCTGCTGGGCGAAGCGCAAGCGGTCAGTCAGGTCGTCTATCGCGTCTCGCGCGATGCCAAGCATACGGGGTTCCGCGCCGAGCCGGCGGACCATCGCCGCTAACAGGTAGCTGTTGCTGTTTCTGATCTGCCCCGGTTGCAGTTCTGGGCCGAGATCGATTACCTCGTCACCCGTGGAAAGGATCGCGACGACGGGCCGCCGGTGCACGGGGACGGTCGCTCGGTTGAGTGACGCTAAGACGCCGATCTCCGCTGGCCTGACACGAGCGCCCGCGCGCAGTGTGGGCGCTCCGGCGCGAATATCCTCCCCCGCTTCGCGAACGTTGTCCCACGCTTTGGCTGGTCGCGTCACCCTGACCGCGGCGCGGCGATCGCCATCGGAACGAGTGCCGTAGGTCGGCTCGTCTGTCTCTTCGAAGCGAACGACCGCATCGGCGCCCTTCGGCACCGGGGCGCCGGTCATAATCCGCGCCGCGGTTCCCGCCGTCACCTCGACATTCGCGGGATAGCCCGCCGCCAGATGCGCGACGATGCGAAGCGAGACAGGTGCGTCGGCCGCCGCGGCCCTCGTATCAGCCGCCCGCACCGCATAGCCGTCCATCGCCGAGTTACGAAACGGCGGGATATCGCGGTCGGCGACCACGTCTTCGGCCAGCGTCAGGTCGAGCGCATCGAGAATCGAGACAGAGACGGCGGGTAATGGGCAAAACGCGGCGAGAATTCGCTCACGGGCATCGTCTACGCCGACCATCTGCTCGACGTCTTCCCATGGCCGCTCGGACAACGGTGTTTGCGGCTCGGGCATAGACGACTCCCACGGCGCCGGCCAGGGTTCGCTCAGGCGTCGCTCGCCTTGAGCGCCGCCATGGCGTCGACCAGTTCCTTGACCGCCCCGGCCGACTTCTCAAATGCGGCCTGTTCGGCGCTGCTCAATTCAATCTCGATAATGTCCCGCATGCCACCGGCGGCGAGCTTGATCGGGACACCGACGAAGAGGTCGTTCACCCCGTATTCGCCTTGCAGATAGACGCTACACGGCAGGATGCGTCGCTTATCGAGCAGGATCGCGTCGACCATCTCCGTAACGGAGGCGCCCGGCGCGTAGTAGGCGCTGCCGGACTTGAGCAGACCGACAATCTCCGCCCCACCGTTGGCGGTGCGTTCCTCGATCGCCTTGACGCGGCCGGACGGGAGCAACTCGGTGATCGGGATGCCGGCGACGGTAGAGTAGCGCGAGAGGGGCACCATCGTGTCGCCGTGGCCGCCGAGGACGAACGCCGTCACGTCTTCGACCGAGACGTCCAGCTCCATCGCAATGAACGCGCGAAACCGGGCCGAGTCGAGCACGCCGGCCTGGCCGATGACGCGCTCTCGCGGAAAACCCGCGGCCTCGAAGGCGACGTGGCACATCGCATCGAGAGGGTTGGAAACGACGATGATGACGGCGTTTGGCGAGTCGGGCACGATCTGTTCCGTCACCGACTTGACGATGCCCATATTGGTCCGTAACAGATCGTCACGGCTCATGCCCGGCTTCCGCGCGATGCCCGAGGTGATGACGACGACGTCCGAACCAGCGGTTTCGTCATAGACATTGGAGCCGGTCAGTTGCGTGTCGAATCCCAACAAGGGGCCGACCTGCATCAAGTCCAGCGCCTTGCCTTGAGGCAATCCCTCGACGATGTCGACCAGCATCACATCCGCGTAGTCGCGGAGCGCGAGCATGTGGGCAACTGTCCCACCGACCATGCCCGCGCCGACGACGGTCACCTTCGGGCGGACACGCTTCCTCGCCGGCATCGCCTCCATCATCCATCCTCTCTCGCCGTGCTTAGCGCGCGGTATGTGTCATCGAGTTATCCCGGAAACCACCGGGAACGGACCGGGCCAGGATGATAGCATAGGCCCCGTTTCATCCAATCAGCCCGACAGCCCAGATCTCGCCCATGGAGCGCCGATGACCGACCGATCAATCGTCTACTCCGTGCCGTTCGGCCGCGGCAACGTCGAGTTCACGCTGCCACCCGGCGTGACCGGACACGTCGCGACGTCACGGACCGTGCCAACTATTGCCAACCCATTGGAAGCCGCCGCCGCGGCAATCAAGCGTCCCTTCGGTGCAGAATCCTTGCGAGAGTTAGCGCGCGGCAAACGCCGGATCTGCATCGCGGTGACCGACGCCACGCGCGCCTGCCCCGACCATCTCATTGTGCCTCCGATACTGGAAGAACTCGCCGCCGCCGGCGTACCGGACGAAGCCATCACCGTTCTCGTTGCCGTCGGCGCCCATCGCGCCAGTACCGATGCCGAAAAGCGAGAGAAGCTGGGGAGCGAGATCGTGGACCGATTTCGCGTCGTCGACCACGATGCGAGCGATCAGCGTAACCTCGTGCGCGTCGCCGAAGGACCGGAAGGCGTGCCCTTTCTCATCAATCGGATCGCCATCGAGGCAGACCTGCTCATGGCGACCGGGCGTGTCGAGCCCCATCAGTACGCCGGCTACAGCGGCGGCGGAAAAACGGTTGCCATCGGGTGCGCGGGCGAGGAGATCATCGCCTATACCCATGGCCCGGCGTTGCTCGATCTGCCGGGCACTCGCCTTGGTAAGCTCGACGGCAATCCATTTCAAGAGGCCGTGCGGCGGGTTGCTCGCAGCGCGCGCGTCGCATTCGTCGGCAACGTCGTGCTGGACGACGATGGGCGCCTCGTTGGCATCGCCTACGGTGCGCCGGAACCGGTGCAGGATCGCCTCGCCGCCGAGGCGTCCGCGATGTACACGGTTCCGATCTCCAACCAGGTGGACATCGCCGTCGCCGGTGTCGGCTACCCCAAAGACGCGAACCTGTATCAGGCGAGTCGTGCCGCGAGCTATCTGCAATACGCGCCAACGCCCGTCGTGCGACCGGGCGGGGTCATCATCATTCCGGCCGCGTGCCCAGAGGGCGCGGGCACGGGTGCGGGAGAACAGCGGTTCAAGGCAGCGATGAGTCAACCAGGTGGGCCAGGGGCGGTCATCGCTCGCGCCCTTGCCCATGGCATTCGGCCGGGAGAACAGCGCGCGTACATCATGGCGAGGGTGCTTCAGGACGTAACGGTCATCGTCGCCGGGGCCGACGACCCGGCGCAGGTGCGGGCGGTAGGGTGTGTCTCCGCCGCGAGCGTCGACGAAGCCCTGGCGATTGCAAAAGCTCACGTGGGGATACCGGCGACCGCCCTGGTGGTGCCGCACGCGTTGCTGACCTTGCCGATCGTACAGGCGCCGGCGATCGTCGGCTGATCCACGTCACAGTCTCTGAGACATGTGCTAGTTGCCCACCTTGCCCACCTTGCCCACCTAAAGTGGGGTGGACAAGATGCTCATCCACAATCGGTCGCAAGGCTCGATTTCGATTGACGCTTGAGGGCCGGCAGCCTATAATTCCGCGTGCCGAAATGGCGCCTGCCCAGGTGGCGGAATCGGCAGACGCGCTAGCTTGAGGGGCTAGTGCCCGTTTAGGGCGTGGGGGTTCAAATCCCTTCCTGGGCACCACGGGCGTTTGAGGTTTGGCGTACTTCGGCGAGCCTCGAACGCCGCACGCCGAACTTCGCCGGGGGCGATTAGCTCAGCTGGGAGAGCGCCACGTTTACACCGTGGATGTCAGAGGTTCGAGTCCTCTATCGCCCACCAGCCGCCCCCGATGATGAACGTTTGCCAAGGTAGCTCAGCTGGTAGAGCTCACGACTGAAAATCGTGCGGTCGGCGGTTCGAGTCCGCCCCTTGGCACCAACCAGGAACTCATGACACGCGCCGCTGGTCCGCCAGCGGCGTGTCGACATGCTGTACCTGTTCCCCGTCCCTAGCCCTTGCCCACTGGTTCCCCAGTCTCAACGGGCAAGTCGGCCCGCTCGCCCCACTCGTTCCACGAGCCGTCGTAGTTGGCGTACGCCTTATGTCCTGTGCGGTGCAGCGCAAAGAGAACGGCCGTGGCCGTCACGCCGCCGTTGCAGTAAGCAACGACGCGTTCTCCGCGTTCGACCCCGCCATCGGTTAGGATGCGGCGTTGCTCGTCCAGTGACTTCCACGTCCCGTCGTCGTTCACGAACGACTTCGCGGGGATGTTGACCGCCCCCGGAATATGTCCCGCCCGCGATCCTCGGTAGACCTCACCCCGATACGTCGGGGCATCACGCGCGTCGACGACGTGTGTAGTTGCCGAACTCGCCGCAAGGATTTCCTCGGGTTCCACGCGCAATTCTGGCCGCACCCGAGGCGTGAATGTCGCCGGCGCCCGTTCCGAAGTCTCTTGGGTAATCGGCCGGCCCTCAGCCTGCCACTTGTTGAACCCACCGTCGAGGACCGCCGCGCGATCATGGCCGTAATAGCGCAGCGCCCACCATAGCCGGGTCGCAAAGTGCCCACCAGTGTGGTCAACGATGACGACGTCGGCGCCATCGCCAATGCCCCGTTCCTCCATTGCCTGCTTGAAGAGCGTAGGGGGCGCAATCTGGGCCTTGACCTGTGCGTCGGGATCGACGATGTCCTCGGTCCAATCGACGTATACGGCTCCGGGTATGTGGCCCGCGTCGTACTCGTCACGCGCACCCACGTACTCCGCCGCTTGGCGCCCGTTGCCGAGGTCAGTCGACCTCACATAGCCACGAATGTCGACGACGCGAAGTTGGTCCGTTTCAAGATGCTTGGCAAGCCAGTCGGTCGAGACAATGAGGTCCGGGAGGATCGACCGAACGTCCGTGTACGTCATGTTCCACCCCTTCGAAGTATGTCCTGTCGGTGACGAACGGGAAGGTGCAATTGCAGACCGTTCTACCATAATCGCGGCGTCAAAGCGGGTTGACAGGCACAGGGTAGCTGTCTACAATTCTCAGGCCGACGACAGGGCGGCGGCGACGCGGAAGTGGCTCAGTGGTAGAGCATCTCCTTGCCAAGGAGAAGGTCGCGGGTTCGAATCCCGTCTTCCGCTCCAAGAGGTGACGGTCAGGGCGGGCCCGCGGGTCCGTTCGTTGTTTGTGTGGCGTTCGTGCGGACGTGGCGGAACGGCAGACGCTGCGGTCTTAAACACCGCTGGGGCAACCCGTGCGGGTTCGAATCCCGCCGTCCGCACCATTCCAATCGACGGCCGGCAGCCAAACTGTTCTGGTACTCATACTACAACGGCACGCGGCTTGCCATATGTCAATTGACGCACCGGTCTTTCGTCGGCAATGGGTAGCGATTGGACGCCTTGGACGATTCGAGGAAGAGGACAAAGAGATGGAAACAGATGCGCGGTCAAACGGTATTCCCTTTGACGGCAACCCGGTCGAAACCGAACCGGGCTTGCTCTGGTGGAAGGGCTGGTTATCGAGCGCCGGCATGGCGCAACTCTTCAACCCGCCGCCAGGTACAATGATCGACGGCGCCGTCTTGGAAGTGCGCATCAAGCGGACCGACCACGACGACGTTTTCGCCTTGCAACTTGGGTTCCGCCCCAGCACTTCGGCGACGCCAGCGGCCTGAACCGGCAAGGAAACGTCAGAATGAGCGACCAATCCCAAGAATCTCAGAAACGCGGGCTCCGCGTCTTCATCGACCCAAACCGGTGCATCGCGAACGCCAAGTGCACGACCGCCGCGCCAGGCATCTACGTCCTCGACGAAGAAACCGGCATCGCTGTCATCGAGAACGAAGACCAGGCCACGGTGGAACAACTCTTCGCCGGTGCGCGCGCCTGCCCCACCCAGGCCATTATCATCGAGCAATACGGCCGCCGAGTTTTCCCGCGCATCCTGACGCCGATGTTTGGGGAGAAAGCCGAAGACGGGTGACCGACGGGGGTTTGCGTACGAGTCGGTTCGCGGATCGAATGCTCGTATTCACGCACGACAAGGCGAGGCCCGGCCAAACGGCCGGGCCTCGATTGGTCTGTTGACAACTGGCAACTCGCGAATGACTACCCAGACTAGTAGTCCATGCCGCCCATGCCGCCCGGCGGCATCGCGGGGGCCTTATCCTCCGGCTTGTCGGTGATGAGGGCCTCGGTCGTCAGGATCATGCTCGCGATCGAGGTCGCATTCTCGACCGCCGAGCGGGTGACCTTCGCCGGATCGATGATGCCGGCGGTGAACATGTCAACGTACTCGTCGGTCAGCACGTTGTAGGCGACGTTCGGGTTCTTCTGCTCGGTCTGCTGGCGGCGGACCATCTCGATCACGACCGAGCCGTCCTTGCCCGCGTTGGCGGCGATGCCTCGCATCGGCTCCTCAAGAGCACGGCGCAGGATGTTGACGCCGGTCTTGATGTCGCCTTCGGCCTCAACCGAATCGAGCGAGGAAATGGCGTTGATCAGCGCCACGCCACCGCCCGGCACGATCCCTTCCTCGACCGCGGCGCGGGTCGCGCTCAGCGCGTCCTCGACCCGGTGCTTCTTCTCCTTGAGTTCAGTCTCAGTGGCGGCGCCGACCTTGACCACTGCCACACCGCCGGCCAGCTTCGCAAGCCGCTCCTGCAGTTTCTCGCGGTCGAAGTCGGAGGTCGTGGTCTCGATCTGGGCGCGGATCTGCTCGGTCCGGCCCTTGATCGCGTCCGCGTCGCCGTGCCCCTCGATGAAAGTCGTCTCGTCTTTGGTGGCGACGATGCGGCGGGCGCGACCCAGGTCCTCGATGCCGGCGCTATCGATCTTGCGGCCGACCTCTTCCGAGATCACTTGGCCGCCGGTCAGGATGGCGATGTCGCGCAGCATCTCCTTGCGGCGGTCACCGAAGCCCGGCGCCTTCACCGCCAGCACGTTCAGGGTGCCGCGCAGCTTGTTGACGACCAGGGTCGCCAACGCCTCGCCGTCGACATCCTCGGCCACGATCACAAACGGAGCGCGCGCCGTTGCGACCTTCTCTAGCACCGGCAGAATGTCCTGAATCGAGGAAACCTTCTTGTCGGTGATCAGGATGAATGGTTCGTCGAGCTCCGCCTCCATCCGCTCCGTGTTGGTCACGAAGTAGGGGGAGATGTAGCCGCGGTCGATCTGCATACCCTCGGTATACTCGGTCTCGTAGGCGAGCCCCTTGGACTCCTCGACCGTGATCACGCCGTCCTTGCCGACCTTCTCCATGACCTCGGCGATCAACTCGCCGATCTCAGGATCGGCCGCGGAGTTAGCCGCGACTTGCGCGATCTCTTCGCGACCCTTGACTTCGACTGCCGAATCGCCGATCGCGCCGACAATCGCGTTGGTGGCCAGCTCGATGCCCTGCTTGAGGAGCATCGCGTTGGCGCCGGCGGCGATATTGCGCATTCCCTCGTGGACGATCGCCTGGGCCAGGACCGTGGCGGTCGTGGTGCCGTCACCGGCGACATCGTTGGTCTTTGTCGCGGCTTCCTTCAGGAGCTGCGCGCCCATGTTGGCGAAGTGATTGTCGAGCTCGATCTCCTTAGCGACCGTGACGCCGTCGTGGGTGACGGTCGGGGCGCCGAACTTCTTGTCGAGCGCGACGTTGCGGCCCTTCGGGCCGAGCGTGGTCTTGACCGCGTTGGCGAGGACGTCAACGCCCTCCTTGAGGGACCTCCTCGCGGTTTCGTTGAACTCCAGCATCTTCGGCACGGCTTCAGTTCCTCCTCTAGAAGCGGCTAGCGTCTCGTTGCTAGCTGGCGATTAACCTTCGACGATGGCCAGGATGTCCTTTTCGGACAGGATGAGCAGTTCGTCGTCGTCGAGCTTGAACTCCGTGCCCGCGTATTTCGCGAACAGGATTTGATCGCCGACGGTGACGTCCATCGGAATCCGATCCCCATCATCGTCCAGGCGCCCGGCGCCGGCAGCAATGACGGTGCCGCGCTGCGGTTTCTCCTTCGCGGTGTCCGGCAGAACAATGCCGCTCTTGGTCGTCTCCTCGCGGCTCAGCGGCCTGACGACCACACGATCCCCCAGCGGCCGCAACGTCGTCGCGGTCGCGGTCGCCCCATTCGTTTCTGTCGCCATCGGTTTCCAAACCTCCTCCGCGGCTATCCCTCTTCGCCGCGGCCTCAAACGGGCGCGCGGCATCCATTTCGTTGCGACAAGTATCCTAGCATGGTCGTTAGCACTCTTCAAGGGGGAGTGCTAACGGGGTGATGGGGGAAACGGGGAATGGGAGATGGGTGATGGACGGTCGGACGGGAGAGTGCGTTAGAATTGGCGCGTATCGTTTGCCGGCAATGCCGGTGTCCGCATGCGCTCCACGACGATTCGGACCGGTCTTGGCCGACGAATGAGCCCGGCGTTTGCCCGGCATGAGTAAGGATCGAGGACGAGGAGGGCTTCGTGCAAACACAGCGTCCGCCGGGCGAATTCGTCGCCGCGCGGGTCCGCGAGATGGCGCCGTCGCCGACACTGGCGGTTTCCGACAAAGCTCGCGTTCTCAAGTCGCAGGGCGTTGACGTCATCGACCTCGGCGGCGGCGACCCTGACTTTATTACGCCGGCGCATGTGCGGCAAGCGGCCTCCGACGCGATGAACGCGGGCGAGACGCACTACGTGGCAAGCGCCGGCATCCCGGCCTTGCGCCAGGCAATTGCCGCCAAGCTGCGACACGACAACGGCATCGAAGTCGATTGGAAGTCCGAGGTGATCGTCACACCTGGCGGCAAGGCATCGCTCTTCCAAGCGATGCTGGCGCTGGTCGAGCCCGGCGTCGACGTGCTCGTCCTCGAACCAGCCTGGGTTTCGTACGTTCCCATGATCGAAATGGCGGGCGGTCGAGCCGTTCCGGTTGGCCTCGACCCCGACGACAACTGGCGCGTGACTCACGCTAGTCTCGAGGCCGCCGTCACGCCGCAAACGCGGGGCATCCTCGTCAACTCACCGAACAACCCGACCGGCCGGGTGCTCGATCAGGACGAGCTCGACGCTATCTGCATGATCGCCAAGTCCTACGATCTCCTCGTCTTTACCGACGAGATGTACGAGAAGATCATCTACGACGGCCACCAGCATGTCAGCCTCGCCGCACTTCCCGGCATGCAGGAGCGGACGCTCACCTTCAACGGACTGTCGAAAGCGTACGCGATGACGGGCTGGCGCCTCGGTTACGTCGCGGGTCCGCGAGTCTACCTGGACGAGATCGCCAAGGTCCATAGCCACTCCGTCACTTGTGCCACCTCCTTCGCCCAATTCGGCGGCGTCGCCGCGCTGACCGGACCGCAGGACTTCATCGGCGAGATGGTGACGGCCTGGGATCGGCGCCGGCAGATGGTCGCGGCCGGTTTGAGCGCGGTTAAGGGGATCCATTGCCCCCTAGTCGAAGGCGCGTTCTACGCCTTCGCGGACGCCCGAGGCACCGGCATGGAGTCATTGACGTTGAGCGACAAGTTGCTCCAGGAAGCGCACGTCGCGGTTACGCCCGGCGTCGCATTCGGCGCGGCCGGTGAAGGGCATCTCCGCCTTTCCTTCGCAACCAGCGACGACTTACTGGAGCGCGCCGTGCAGCGCATCGGCGACTACCTGGGACAAAATTAGCCCACACAACCGATCAGTCGTATTCAGCTTAGGGAGGGTACGGTGCGCGTCGAAGAACGACTGAAGGAACTCGGTATCGAACTGCCGCCGCCGGTCCAGCCGGTGGCAACCTATGTGCGCTACGTCCAAACCGGCAATCTCCTTTTTATCGCCGGCACCGGGCCGACGGACAATGCACCGAAAGGAAAAGTCCCGACCGACGTCAGCGTCGAGGAGGCGTATCAGGTCGCCCGCGAAGTCGGACTCCAGATCATCGCCACGGCTCAAGCCGCTTTGGGCGACCTCGACCGCGTCAAGCGCGTCGTCAAGGTTCTCGGCATGGTCAACTCGGCGCCCGACTTTGGCGACCAGCCCAAGGTGATCAACGGCTGCTCGGATCTCTTCGTGGAGGTTTTCGGCGACGCCGGGCGCCACACTCGCTCCGCCGTCGGCATGGGCGCCCTCCCGATGCGGATCGCCGTGGAGATCGAGTGTACGTTGGAAGTGGAGTAGGCGTTAGGTGTTAGGCGCTAGGCGTTAGGAGCACGTCGCGTCGTCATCCCTAACGCCCAGGCCGTTACGCCTCGTATGAGGGTCTCATGATCGAACAAAAGCGTGTTCCGGTGACGAAGGAAGGGCTCGAGCGGGTCAAGGCCGAGCTCGAAGAGTTGAAGACAGTGCGGCGTGATGCGATCTCGCGGGCAATCGCGGAGGCACGCTCGCACGGCGATCTGCGCGAGAACGCCGCCTACGACGCCGCCCGCCACGACCATACGATGAACGAAAAGCGCATCAGCGACATTGAGACGATGATCCGAAGCGCCGATGTGATCGATCCTGACGATCGTCCGGGCAAGGGTGACGTCGTCGGTGTCGGCAGCGTCGTCATCGTCGACATCGACGGCGACGAGGAGCGCTATACCATCGTCGGCGCCATCGAAGCAAAGCCGAAGGACGGTCTTATCTCCAACGAGTCGCCGATCGGCAAGGCGCTGATGGGGAAGCGCGCGGGCGACAAGGCGACCGTCATGACGCCCGGCGGCACGGCCCGGATCACTATTCGGCGAATCGAACGCTAGGTCGGCAGCGCCCACTCGCCGAGACGGGGTGTCACTCTGGCCGGATTCTTTCGCACCCGCTGGCGCGATTTGCAAGCGTCCCGGCAGCAAGACGCCGCCTACCGGCGGATTTGGCAGGCCTTTCGCAGCTACGACCACGTCCTGGACGGTCGCCACGACATGGCCGATTGGCGATCACATGCCGGCGTCTACGCCGGGTGTGTGGTGCGTGTTCCCGCCTCCGCCCTCCAACCCGCGCTCGACGAACTCCGGCTGGCGCTTGGCGAATACCAGTTCGCTCGGATTCACCCCGATCACTTTCTGCACGTCATGTTGCAGGAACTGGGGTTCGTCCGCGAACGACCAAGCCGCCGCGACGAGATTCAGCCCGAACGCCTCGACGAGTTCGTCGCGGCTGCCATGCCTGCCTTCGAAGATGCGCCCGCCTTCGACCTCCGCCTCGGCGGCGCCAACGCCTTCCAGGACGCCGTCTTCCTCGACGTCCACGACCGCGGTCATTGCGCCCAGCTTCATCAGCGACTACGAGAGTTGGCAGCGGTCCCGACCGTACCGCGATTCGCCTATCTCCCGCACTCAACCTTGGCCCACTTTACGGCGGAGTCGCCAATCGACCGCCTTCCGGCGACCATCGCCCGATGGCGAGATCGCCGGTTCGGCACCTTCGACGTCACGGAGATCGAACTTGTCACCCTGCGCCTCGACGTACCTTACCCGGAGTTGGAAACGTATGCGGTCTTCCCACTGTTCGGATAGGGCACCAAACGCGGTTTAGTCAGCATCTTCCTGTTCGTGGGCGACGCGCTCGGCGACCGCGCTCCCGAACTCGCCAGTCGTCACTGGCATCAACCCCTCGGCCGCGATGTCCGGCGTGCGAATGCCCGCATCAATGGTCGCGTTTACAGCACGCTCAATGGTCGCCGCTTCTTCCTCTAATCCAAGGGAGAGGCGCAGCATCAGCGCGGCCGAGAGGATCGTGCCCGTCGGATTGGCCCGACCTTGGCCGGTCATGTGCGGCGCGCTGCCGTGAATCGGCTCGTAGAGCCCCAGCAGGCGGCCAGAACCGACCTTCGCCGCGCCGATACTGGCCGAGGGCAGGAGCCCGATCGAGCCGGCAAGGACCGACGCCTCATCGGTTAAGATGTCACCGAACATGTTCTCGGTGACGACGACGTCGAAGCGAGCCGGCTGACGGATCAATCGCATCGTCATCGCGTCGACTAATACGTGCTCAAGCTCGACGTCCGGGAAATCCCGCGCGACCTCAGTGACGATGCTACGCCAGAGCCGCGACGTCGAAAGCACGTTGGCTTTATCGACGCTCGCCACCTTCCGCCGCCGGCCGCGGGCGAGACCAAACGCCAACCGCGTAACCCGCTCGATCTCGTGCTCGCGGTAAGTCAAGGTGTCGATGGCGACACGTCCGCGCCGTTCCCGCCACTGGCGCGACGGCCGACCGAAGTACAAACCGCCGGTCAATTCCCTCACCACGATCATATCGACGTCGCGCACGATGTCAGCCTTCACCGGCGAAGCGTCGGCCAGCGCCGGCGTCACCGCCACCGGCCGCAGGTTGGCATACAGTCCAAGCGACTTGCGTAAGCGCAACAATCCCTGTTCCGGTCGCACATTCCCGTGGGGATCGTCCCACCTTGGCCCGCCAATTGCCCCAAGGAGCACCGCGTCCGCTTTGCGGCACCGCTCCACGTCCTCTTCGCGAAGCGGTAAGCCATAAGCGTCAATCGCCGCGCCGCCGATCAGGACCTCCGGCCGCTCAAAGCGATGACCAAAGCGTTCTGCCACGGCATCAATCACCTTCCCCGCTTCGACCATAATCTCCGGACCGACCCCATCGCCCGGCAAGAACGCAATTGTCGCGGTGATTCCCATGCCCCTCCTCAAGTGGTCCCCAGGTTGAAACGCCGCGCATAGGCCGCGTTCATCATGTCGAACCTCAAGCCCCCACGGCTTGGACGACTGGCATCCAGGACGGACGCCGCGCCTCAAAGGCGGTAATGGCATCCGCGTGGCGCATGGTCAGGCCGATGTCGTCCAATCCCTCGACGAGCCGGTACTGGGTGAAGTCGTCGAGTGGGAAGGGGACCTCGACGCCGATTTCCGGCACGGAAAGGACTCGACGCTCGACGTCGACCGTGATTTGCAAGCCGGGCTCGTCCGCCGCCGCGCGGAGCAATAACTCGCCTACCTCGGGGTCTACGACCACCGGCACCAATCCCGACTTCGTCGCGTTGTTGCGGAAAATATCGCCGAAGCGCGGCGAGATGACGGCATTGAATCCGTAGGCCATCAGCGCCCAGACCGCATGCTCACGGGAAGAGCCGATGCCAAAGTTCGGCCCGGCGATTAGGATCGATCCCCCTTGGAATTCGGGACGGTTGAGCACGAAGTCGGGATCGCGTTCGCGCCAGGTCGAAAAGAGCCCCTCCCCGAATCCCTCGCGACTAATGCGCTTAAGCCAAACGGCAGGGATGATCTGGTCGGTATCAACGTCACCTTGATCGAGCGGGACGGCGGTCCCGGTGATAACGCGCACAGGTTGCATGGCACTTCTCCAGGCGACAGGCGACGGGCGACAGGCGACAGGAAAATGAACGAACTTCTGACGCCTGACGCCTGACGGCTCATCGTAGATCGGCGGGAGTCGCGAAGGTTCCGACAACGGCGGTCGCGGCGGCGACCGCAGGCGAAACGAGGTGCGTGCGCCCGCCCTTGCCTTGCCGGCCCTCGAAGTTGCGATTGCTAGTCGAGGCGCAGCGTTCGCCGGGGCTGAGCTGATCCGGATTCATGCCCAAACACATCGAACAGCCGGCCGCTCGCCACTCGAATCCGGCATCTCTGAAGACCCGGTCGAGTCCTTCGGCCTCGGCCTGCGCCCGCACGCGCATGGAACCGGGGACGACCATCGCCCGCAGTCCGGTGCGCACGCGCCGCCCCGACACGACCGACGCGGCTAGGCGCAAGTCTTCGATGCGGCTATTGGTGCACGACCCGATAAAGACCGTGTCGACCGCGATCTCGCGCATGGGCGTACCGGGAGCGAGACCCATATACGCCAGTGCCCGTTCCGCCGCCGACCGCGCGGTCGGATCGTCAAACCCGGTCGGATCCGGCACCGCACCGTCGATCGCGATCACCTGCCCAGGATTGGTCCCCCACGATACGTGTGGCGCGATCCGCTCCGCATCCAGTTCGACTTCGTGGTCAAAGGCCGCGGCTTGGTCGGTCGAAAGCGAGCGCCATTCGTCCAGCGCCCGTTCCCACTCGACGCCGCGTGGCGCGTGTGGCCGCCCCTCGACGTAGGCGAACGTGGTGTCGTCCGGCGCGATCAGTCCGGCCTTGGCGCCTGCCTCGATTGACATGTTGCAGACCGTCATCCGCCCTTCCATCGAGAGGGAGCGGATGGCGGAACCGCGGTACTCGACGATCGATCCGATCCCGCCGCCGGTGCCGATCTTACCGATGATCGCCAGGATGACGTCCTTCGCGGTGACGCCCTCCTGCAATGCTCCGTCGACCGTGATCGCCATCTTCTTCGGTTTCACCTGCGGCAGCGTCTGCGTCGCGAGAACGTGCTCGACCTCGCTCGTGCCGATGCCGAAGGCGAGCGCGCCGAATGCACCGTGCGTCGAGGTGTGACTGTCGCCGCAGACGACCGTCATCCCCGGTAGGGTCAGTCCCTGCTCCGGGCCGATGACGTGGACGATGCCCTGCCCGATGTCGCCTATCGGATAGAGGCGAATGCCGAACTCACGGCAGTTCTTCGTCAGCGTCGAAACCTGTATGGCGGAGATTGGATCGACAATCGGCCGGTCGATATCGATCGTTGGCACGTTGTGGTCAGCGGTCGCCACTGTCAAGTCTGGTCGCCGCACCGGCCGTCCGGCCAAGCGCAGCCCGTCAAAGGCTTGCGGCGACGTCACCTCATGTACGAGGTGAAGGTCGATGAAGAGCAGGTCAGGCTCGCCCTCGGCCGAATGGACGACGTGCCGTTTCCAGACCTTCTCGCTTAGCGTCTTGCCTATTGAGGTCATTGTCGCTTGCACCCCAGTCGAAGGGGCGGGACCCGCGCCCGCCCGTCGCGCCGCGCGCGACATGCCAGCGTGCCGGCCGCTTCGACGGTTATCGCCCCGCGGGCGATGGGGAGCGGAACTGCGGCGCGGGTCCCTCCCCTACGACGAGCGGCGCGGTACGCTAAATTATGTCCACCTCGACGTGGAGGAGCCAGCAATCACCGTCGACGGCTGGGAGAGTTCGACACGGCTGAGCGCCGCCAGATAGGCACGGGCGCTCGCCTCGACAATGTCGGTGGCGAGACCGTGGCCCGTGTACAGCTCGCCATTGACGCGGATGCGGACGTGGACCTGCCCCTGGGCATCTTCGCCGGGCGTCACCGCTTCGACGTGATAGTACTCCAGTTCCGCGGTCAATCCAGTCGCGGCGTCGATCGCCGCGAAGAGCGCATCGACCGGGCCATTCCCTTCGCCATCCCCGACGACCTGGTTGTTACCATGCGCGAGTACGACCGACGCGTTCGCCGGCTCACCGCTCGCGATATCGACGCGCCACTGCACGAGCCGGTAGGTGTCGTGCTCGGCTTGAAGCTGATCTTGCACTAACGCGACGAGGTCAGCGGCCGTCACTCGCTTCTTGCGGTCGGCAAGTCCCAGGAACCGCAAATACGCTTCCTGCAACCGCTCCTCCTCCAATCGGATTCCCAGTTCGTTGAGCGCGTTACGGAAACCGGCCCGGCCCGAGTGCTTGCCGAGGACCAGTTTAGTCCCTTCCCAGCCGACGTCCTCCGGATTCATGATTTCGTAGGTTGTGCGCTCCTTCAGCATCCCGTCCTGGTGGATGCCGGCCTCGTGGGCGAAGGCATTGGCGCCAACAATCGCCTTGTTGACCTGCACCTGCAACCCGGTGATGCCGCTGACGAGCCGGCTCGTCGGGACGATGCGTTCCTTGCGGATCCGGGTATGTACGTCGCCAAATTGCTCGCCACGCGTCGAAAGGGCCATGACGACCTCTTCTAAGGCCGTATTGCCCGCGCGTTCACCGATGCCGTTGACCGTGACCTCGACCTGCCGAGCCCCGGCGGCAACCGCGGCCAACGTGTTGGCGGTCGCCATGCCGAGATCGTTGTGGCAATGCACGGAGATGACGACGTCTTCAATTCCCGGCACTTTCTCGCGGAGATGCTCCATCAGTGCCTGGTATTCGCGCGGCGTCGTGTAGCCGACGGTGTCGGGCACGTTGAGCGTCGTCGCCCCGGCCCCAATCGCGCGGGAGAAGACCTCGACCAGAAAGTTCCAATCGGACCGGGTCGCATCTTCGGCCGAGAACTCGACGTCGCTGGTGAACCCCTTCGCCAGCCCGACCATCTCGGTGACGCGATCCAACACCTCGTCGCGGCTCATTCGCAACTTATGGTTGAGATGGATGTCGGACGTGGCGATGAAGGTGTGGATGCGTGCCGCTTCCGCGCCGCGAATCGCCTGCGCCGCCCGTTCGATGTCGCCTCGGTTCGTACGGGCGAGTCCCGCCACCACCGAGCCCTTGACGCGCTGCGCGATTTGGCGGACTGCCTCGAAGTCGCCAGGAGAGGCGGCCGGAAAGCCAGCCTCGATGACGTCCACTCCGAGCGCGACGAGCGCGTCCGCGACCTCCAGCTTTTCGTCTTCGGTCATTGTCGCGCCTGGCGATTGCTCACCGTCGCGCAGCGTCGTGTCGAAGACCAAAATCTGGCGACGTACGTCAGCCTCCCCGGTACTTACGCTTTCCATGGCTAGTCCCCTTGGGAGCTGCCCGCGGCGGTCGTGGGCGCCGGTCGGCCCTTCCGCAACCAGGGCATCATCGCCCGCAGCTCCTTGCCGACCGTCTCGATGGTCGTCTTGGCGTGCTCCTCGCGCATGCCGAGGAACTTTTGGCGGCCGGCCTCATTCTCCGCGATCCAGTCCTTCGCGAAGGTGCCGTCCTGCACGCGCGCGAGGAGTTCCTTCATCTTCTGCCGCGTATGGTCGTCGACGATTTGCGGGCCGGCGTAGTAGTCGCCGTACTCCGCGGTGTCGCTGACCGAGTATCGCATGTACGAGAGGCCGCCCTCGTAGAAGAGATCGACGATCAGCTTCATTTCGTGCAGGCATTCGAAGTAGGCGACCTCCGGCTGATACCCGGCCTCGACCAGGGTATTGAACCCGGCTTCGATCAGGTTCGAGACGCCGCCGCATAGGACCGCCTGCTCGCCGAAGAGATCAGTTTCGGTCTCTTCCTTGAAGGTCGTCTCAAGGACACCGGCGCGCGTCGAGCCGAGGCCCTTCGCATACGCCAGCGCCACTTCCTTTGCCTTGCCACTCGTGTCTTGATGCACCGCCACCAAGGCCGGCACTCCGACGCCCTCCTGGTAGAGCTCGCGCAGCCGGTGCCCCGGACTCTTCGGCGCGATCATCGACACGTCCACATCCGGCGACGGCACGACCTCGCCAAAGTGGATGTTGAATCCATGCGCAAACATCAGCGTTTTACCAGCACCAAGATTGGGCTCGATCGACTCCTTGAAGACCTTGCCTTGCGTTTGGTCTGGAACCAGAACCATGATTACGTCCGCTTCGCGCGCGGCGTCGGCAACCGACGCGACGCGCAGACCGTCCGCTTCGGCGCGGGCGCGACTCTTACTCCCCTCGTGCAACCCCACGACGACGTTCAGCCCCGAGTCGCGCAGGTTGAGCGCGTGGGCATGCCCTTGGCTGCCATATCCAATGACCGCAATCGTCTTGCCAAGCAACAGATCAAGGTTGGCATCCTTGTCGTAATAGATCGTCGCGGGCACGTGTTTTCCCCCCGTTTCTATGCTTAGGCGTTAGACGTTAGGCACTAGAATGATTATAGGGGCAGGCTGGGTGCCCTTTGGGCGATGGCTTCCCCTACATGCGGCCGTTCCCCTAACGCCTGACACCTAACGCCTGCATTCGTCAGTCAGCGGCAATCGAACCGTCTCGTTCGAGGCCCCGATGCTTCGGGCTCAGCGATCCCCCTCCCCGCATCATCGCCACCGGCCCGGTGCGCACCAGCTCGCGGATGCCGAATGGCCGCAGCATCGCCAAGAGCGAGCCGATTTTTTCTTCCGAGGCAACCGCTTCGATCAAGAGTGTGGTCGGACTCGCGTCGATCACCTTCGCGTCGAAAATCTGGGTGATGAGCATGATCTCCGCACGGTGCTGCGGTTTGGCCGCCACCTTGATCATCGCCATCTCGTGCGCGAGGCAGTTGCTGCCAGTCAGATCCGTGACCTTCAGCACCTCCATCAGCTTGTAGAGTTGCTTGCCGGCCTGCTCGACCTCCAAATCTTCACCGTTGACCACGAGCGTCATCCGAGAAACGCCGGGTTGCTCGGAGTGACCAACGGTGATCGAGTCAATGTTGAATGATCGCCGCCGCAGCAGCGACACGACCCGGTTTAAGACACCCGGATGGTCTTCGACCAGCACGACCAGCGTGTGTGGGGCTCTCATCGTCGCCACGCCTTCCTATGCGTCCGGATCCTGATACCGATTGTGCATCATGTCGGAGTTGCTCGCACCCGGCGGCACGATCGGCCAGACATTCGCTTCCGGCTCGATCACGAAGTCGATGACCACTGGACCCTTCGTGCGTCGCGCCTGCTCAATCGCCGGCATGATCTCCTCATCCTTGCGAACGCGGATGCCGGTAATGCCGAACGCCTCCGCCAGTTTCACGAAGTCGGGCGCCGAAATCTCGACCTCCGAATAGTTCTTGGCATGGAAGAGGTCCTGCCACTGCCGGACCATCCCAAGATATCCGTTGTTGATCACCGCCACGTTGATGTCAAGTCCCTCTTGGGCGGCGGTCGCTAGCTCATTGAAGGACATCTGGAAGCCGCCGTCGCCGACGATCGCCCAAACTTCCATGTCGGGCCGGCCGATCTTGGCGCCGACCGCTGCCGGCAGGCCGTAGCCCATGGTGCCGAGCCCGCCAGAGGTCAGCCACCGATTCGGATGGTCGAGCCCGAGATGCTGCGCCGCCCACATCTGGTGCTGGCCGACGTCGGTCGTATAGATCGCCGCGCCGTTCGTCGCGGCGGCGATCGCCTTGATGATCCCGTACGGTTCAGGCCAGTCGGGCCGATCTTCGAGCGCCCGTTCCAGCACGCGGTTGCGCTGGCTGTCGATCCAGGCCAACCAGTCGTCATGCCGCCGGTGCTCGACCTCGTGGATCAGCACTTTGAGCACTTCGCGGGCATCGCCCACCACCGGCACGTCGGTCTTCACGTTTTTGCCGATCTCAGCCGGGTCGATATCGACGTGGACTACCCGCGCCTTCGACGCAAAGCCGTCGATTTTGCCCGTCGCCCGGTCGTCAAAGCGCGCGCCGATGTTGACCAGGAGGTCGGATTCGGCGAGCGCTTCGTTCACATGGCGGTGCCCGTGCATGCCCATTAGGCCCAACGCCAGCGGATGCGACTCCGGGAACGAGCCCTGTCCCAACAGCGTGAACATGACCGGGATGCCGGTCCGCTCGACGAAGCGAGCGAAGATCTCTTCCCCGCCACTCAACATGATGCCGTGGCCGGCCATAATCAGCGGTTTCTTCGCCTGATTGATCAACTCTGCCGCCAGACGAACCTGGCGCATATTCGGCAGCATGCTTGGCTGGTAACCGCGGCGGCCGACGGACGCCGGATACTGAAACGGAGCCGAGGCGATGAACGCACTCTTCGAGATATCGACCAGTACCGGGCCGGGCCGGCCGGTACGCGCCAGGAAGAATGCCTCCTTGATCGTGGACGCAATATCGGCCGGATCGGTGACGAGGTAATTGTGCTTCGTCACCGGTAAGCTGATGCCGGTGATGTCGACCTCTTGGAAAGCGTCACGGCCGATCAGCGGCTGCACGACCTGACCCGTGATCGCGACGACCGGCACCGAGTCGAGCTGGGCGTTGGCAAGACCGGTGATGAGATTGGTCGCGCCGGGGCCGGACGTCGCCATGCAAACGCCGACTTTGCCGGTGGCACGGG
Organism: Thermomicrobiales bacterium; assembly: GCA_050696075.1. Lineage (GTDB taxonomy): Bacteria > Chloroflexota > Chloroflexia > Thermomicrobiales > UBA6265 > JBOGUF01. The sequence goes on along the minus strand of JBOGUF010000216.1, from coordinate 34,284 downwards.
CATAGCCATCCGCGGCGAGCGCTGCCCATTGCTCGAATCGGACGAGGACGTGATGTAGATTGGAGCGCGGCAGCGCGTCGTAGAGCGGGATTACCGCACCCCCGGGATAGCCGAAGACGGTCGTGACGCCCTCCGCTTCGAGGCTGGCACAGGTGATCTGGGAGCCGGTCATGACTGGCCGCTCGCTCTCAGGCGTGGGACCTTGATCACGACCGTCAAGTTGCTCACGCGCCCGTGGCAGGGTCGAGGGGCTCGCACTTGCCATCGCTCAGCTCCGTTCTCGCGCTTCCGGCGCGGCCGACTGACTTCGAATTCGTTCACATCGACTCGCTTCGTCGCGGTCCCGGTATGGCTGCGCTGCCCGACTACCGTTCGTTCGTTCTGGTTGCTCCAGACAATCCAAAAAGCCTCCCGTGGTGGGGAGGCCATCTAACCGCGTCTCGTTCGTTCTCGTCGGACCCTACGCCGGGTCGTGGCCTCCACAGCACGATACGCTCCCGACCGGGAGCGAAATAAGTACGAGGCCGATAATGGAGAGGCTGGCGCGGGTCTTCATCTGCGTCTGTGCTCGATTCTCGTGCTCACGAACTTCGTGACGCTTTGAACGATGCCGCGATGATACGCGCAAAACGCGCGGAGTGTCAACCGCTACAACGATTAGTTCACGGTGCCTTTTAGCCAGCCGGCGTATCGGCGGCATCGTCCGGTTCCGCGTGCAACGGAAAGTGCCCGTTCTGCTGGGGGCAGGCATGATGACCCGGGTCCATTGAGGCGCCGCAAAGGGGGCAACGCGGTCGCCCGGCGGCCACAACCGCCGCCGCCTCGGCACTGAACTCCCTGGCTTGCTCGCGGCTGATTCGACAGGTAAATCGCGGGGTGTCGCTCTCGTCCTCGACGTCGTGGGCGATGATAACCAGCCGGTCTCGCTGCTCGTCAAAGCCCAACTCCATTCGCCCAGCGCGAAATTGCGAGCGCGTGTTTGGGTCGAACTGGAGCGGAGCGTTCGGCTCTGAGAGTTCGGGTCCCTCGTCGGCCAACTGTTCGAGGACCTGTTCGAGCGCGAGTCCCAACGCCTGGACCTGTTGCTTCTCCATCCAGACAATGTGGGTTTCGCCGTCGATGATCGCGAGGATGCGGAATCTCCGTTGACCCGGTTCGCCCAAGGCCTCGGCGCCGATGCGCTGGGCGTCGCCGTCCGTCCGCACGTCGAACGGTTGATCTGCCATGAACTGACTACCCTCCCCTGGGCGTCAAGCGAATACCTTGTGCTTCGTCGCTGGATGCGTGATCAGAAGGATAGCACGCGGTTTGGCGGGCGGGACGCAACCTTCAGTACTGCCAATCCCCGCGATTAGCTTCAAACACAGACAGGGGCGGCAGACATCCAATAAGAAGTCTGCCGCCCCTGGCTCGATGCCGCAATCGCAAACGCTTTAGGGCGACCCCAGGCGCTATGCTTCGGGTTCGCTTCCTCTCGGCGCGGGCACGACCGCCGATACCTCGTCGTCTTCAGCATGCGCGTCAGTCTTGCCATCCGCTGCCGCGAGTCCGTTGGTCGACTCGCTGGGCTGGCGCATGGCCGGCACCTGTTGCATCAGCTCGTTGATCTTGATACCGGTCAACGACTCAAGCAGCGCGGGCACCTGCGCGATCATCGTCGCCATATCCGACGTGACGCGATTCACGCCCGCGCCGTGCCCGTTCTCGCCGCCGGTCGAAACGACGGTGATCTTGTCCACCTTCGTCAGCGGTTCGGAGATGGCACGGACGACCTCGGGCAACGACGTTAGTAACTTGTCGAGCACCGCGGCCTGGTTGTAAAGCTGATACGCCTCGGCTTGGACATTCATCGCTCGCGCTTCGGCGTTGCCCTTGGCCTGAATGATCTCGGCCTCGGCCATACCGTTGAGCCTGGTCACCTCGGCCTGGGCCTGCCCTTCCAGCCGCGCCGAATCCGCTTGACCGGTGGCGTGTAGTACCTGGCGCTGCCGATCCGCCTCCGCCAGCGTCTCGATCCGCTGCTTCTCGATCTCCGCCGCGCGGAGAACGGTTGCGATCAGTTCCTTCTCGCGCCGCAGGATTTCTGCTTCTTGAACGGCGATCTCGCCCTGTTTCCGAACCTGCTCGACCTTGACTTCCTCGGCAATCGCGCGCTGTTGCTCGATGTTGGTCTGGATTTCGTACGCCTTGTCGGCCTGCGCCTGCTGTGCCTTGACGGTCGAGGCGTACTCGGCCTTCTTGATCTCGAGGTCGCGGATCGCTTCCGCCTGGCGCGTCTGGCTCGCCGTTTCAGCGATCACCTTCTCCTGCTCAGCAATCGCTTCGGCGATTTTGGCTTCGCGCATCGCTTGGGCGCGTTTGATCGTCGTGTCGCGATCGGCCTCCGCGGTCGCAACGTCGGCGGTTCGTTGCACATAAGCGACGTCCGGCTTCCCCATGTTCAGGATGTAGTCGTTCTTGTCCTTCACTTCTCGGATCGTGAAGGAGACGACGACGAGCCCCATCTTCTGGATGTCGTCCGCCACGTTGGCCCGCATCCGCTCGGCAACCATCTCTGGTTCTTTGACGATCTGTTCGACCGTCAACTGCCCGACGATGCCTCGCAGATGCCCTTCCATGACGAGCCGGATCAACGCCTGCCGCTCCTGAGGCGGTTTCGCCAGGAATTGCTCCGCGGCTTTCAGAATGCTCTCCTGGTCGGACTGCACCTTGATCTGCGCGACCGCCTCGACGTTGACCGCCACGCCTTGACTGGTGTAGAGGTCCTGCGTTGGCGCGACGTCAAAGCTCATCAACTCCAGCGAAAGCAGCTCGGCCTGCTGGACGAAGGGCAAGACGACCTTACCGCCGCCAACCACCACCTCTTTGCCGCCGAAACCGTAGACGATCAGCGCCTCGTTCGGCCCGACCTTGCGGAACATCGTGGCGGCAAGCCCGATGAGGAAGATCAAGACCAACGCCAAACCGACAACGATGATGATGACCGCTGTAGCACCCATCGGCGCTCCCTTTCCGCTTCGCCGCTGCTCCGGCAACGATGCCGAAGCAGCGGCGCTCAAACCCGAGGATCAGTAATCGATCACCCCTCCACCGCGGGCGGCGGGCGGGGCGATGATCGCGAAGCGAGGGACGCCAGGTCGGCGTGCTCCTCGCCTAAAAACGATTCCCACGACTGCACGAGGGCAAACCCTCCCGAGCGCTCGACGATGACCACCTCGCTATCCCGCGGAATCGCCAGGCCGTCCACGGCGCGGGCTGGCAGGATCTGCTGTCGTCCCCCGATCTGATAGACGATCTCGCCCGTGCCGCCCGCACGGATAGACGATGTCACCCTGGCCACGGTTCCCTCGACCCGGTTTTCGGCTGGGTCGAGCGTTCCTTCGACCGTCCGCAACCGGCGTAGAACCTGCAACACGACCCAGCCTCCGGCAACCCCGGCCAAGACGCCAAAAACCAGGCTAAATCCGGTCAACCACTCGAACCCGTTGCGGGCCAAGTAGGCGACGCCGCCGAACCAAGTTAGGAAGGCGAGAACCGTACTGACGTTGATCGGCGCAAGGGCATCGTGGGCGTGGTGACCATGCCCGATCGCGTCGTGTCCCGAATGGTCAGGATCAAGGCCGTGGTCGGACACGCCGAGGAAGAGCGAGATCCCGGAAAAGACAAGGCCGAAAAAGAACGCCCCGAGCAAAAGCGCGTCGAGCAGATCGTTGACGACGAACATCGCCAACCTCCCTCGCGAGACCTATGCCGGCATTGCCGGCCGGAACGTGACGACGACCGAGCCGTACCCACGCTCCCGCGTACCCGTGGTCGATCGCTAGGCGCTTTTCAAGCGCACATTGGGAAGTGTACGCCGAAACGCAATTCTCAGTTCCGCGCGGCGTGCGGCGCTTCGTTCGCCTGCTGGCCCACCGTTGCAAACGCGCCGTATACTGGCTTGCGATTCACCTATGGAGCGAGTTATCAACCATGTCCGCTAGAATCGAACAGATCGACGTCACGCCGCGTGACGAAACCTCTCCAGTCGAAAAGGAGGAGATATTCGAGGCGCTGGGCGACGAACTTCGCGTCGGCTCCGCCGGCGTCGAGCCGGAGACCGCCGCCGCGGCAGCGACCGTCGAGCCGAGCCTCCCCCTGGACGTCGTCAAAGCCGACGAAGAGGTCCAGGCGTATATCCGGCAAGCCAATCGGACCCTCGGCGTTCTAGGTTTCACTGAGCATGGTTTCCGGCACGTCGGGTTGGTCGCGAATATCGCCCGGAACGTGCTGCGCCTGCTCGGTTATGACCACCGCCAACAGGAGCTGGCGGCCATCGCCGGGTATTTGCACGACATCGGCAACGTCATCAGCCGGCATGGGCACGCCGCGACCGGCGCGATGCTCGCCTACCCCATTCTCAATCGCCTTGGCATGGCGGCGGAGGATGTCGCCGTGGTCCTGGGCGCCATCGGGTCACATGGGGACGACAGCGCCCGGCTCGGCGAACCGGTGCACCCGGTATCGGCCGCGTTGATCCTCGCCGACAAGTCGGACGTGCATCGATCTCGTGTCCGCAATACGGACCCGAGTACGTTCGACCAGCACGACCGGGTGAACTACGCGGCGACCTCCTCCTTTTTGCGCGTTTCGCCGGACCAGAAGACGATCACGCTCGAGCTGACGATCGACTCCACGATGGCGCCCGTGATGCAATACTTCGAGATCTTCCTGCCCCGCATGCTGATGAGTCGGCACGCGGCCGAGTTGCTCGACTGCGCGTTCCACATCACGATCAACGAAGTCGTCGTGCTCTAGCAGCGCGGAGCAAGGGATACGATGCTCTCCCTCGGCAAATGGAAAGACTTCGACGTCTACATGCTCGTCACGACGATCGTCCTGATGGGCTTCGGCGTGGTTGCGATCTGGAGCGCGACTGGCGAGGACGCCCTCGCACTCGAGAACCTTGGCGTCCGCCAGGCAGTCTTCGGTGTCGCCGGCATTGCCGTGTTGTTCCTCATGGCGAGCATCGACTACCGCTTCTTTGCCTCATTCTCGTGGTTCATCTATCTTGGTGGCTTGGCGGTGCTCGTCCTCGTTCTGGTGCCCCAGATTGGGACCACGATCGGCGGCTCCCAGCGCTGGATCGACGTTGGCCCGTACTTTTCCTTCCAGCCGTCCGAGTTCGGCAAGCTGGCGACGATTTTGGCACTGGCGGCCTTCGTCTCCTCGCGCGGCTCGGCGATGAGCGAGTTCGGGAACTTTGTCGTTTCGATCCTCATCGTCGCCGTGCCGATGGTGCTGGTCTTCGTCGAACCGGACCTTGGTTCGACCGCCGTCTACGCCGTCATCTGGGCTTCGATGATGGTGGTCGCCCGCACCCGTAAGATCTACTTCGCCATGATCGGCGCGGTAGCGATACCCGCGCTCCTCGTCGCCTGGGAAGTCTTGTTCCTAGACCCCCGTTTCGCCTACATGAAAGAGCGCCTGCTCATTTCGTACGAGCCGGAGCGCGATCCGCTCGGTCAAGGATTCAACATCTTCCAAGCCCGGATCAGCATCGGCTCCGGCGGACTTCTCGGTCATGGGCTGGAGGGCGGAAGCCAGAGCCAGCTCGAACTGCTGCGCGTGCGGGAAACCGACTTCATCTTCGCCCACGCGAGCGGCATGTTCGGCTTTCTGGGGATGCTCGCGCTCTTCGCCTCGATCGTCATCCTGCTCTGGCGGTGTTTGCGGGTGGCCGAGGCGGCCCGAGATTCGTTTGGGCAATGCGTGGCGCTCGGGGTGACCGGCGCCCTCTTCTTCCAGGCCTTCATCAACATCGGCATGAACGTCGGTTTGATGCCAGTCACCGGGATCACCTTGCCGTTCGTCAGCTACGGCGTCTCGTCGCTCTGGACCTTCCTCGCCGCCGAAGGCATTATGCAGAGCATCCTCATGCGCCAGCGCAAGCTCGGCTTTCAACCCGATTGACGCTTAGTATCTGCCTGCCAGCCGCCTAACGACCGTGCGACGTCGTACAGTTCGGAGCGCGGCCTGCCGGTAATGCGCGCCGCCTCCCGCGCGGCCTCACTCGGCTTGAGGCCCGATCGCAGGAGTGTCGCGACGACGGCGGCATCGTCGATCGCATCGTCGGGTCGATCGGTCGCCGAACCGTCAACCACGATCACGATCTCTCCACGTACGCCGGTGCGCTCGTAGTGTTCCGCGAGATTGACGAGCGAGTCGCGCCGGACCTCCTCATGGAGCTTCGTCAGCTCCCGCGCGACAACGGCTGGCCGGTTGCCAATGACATCGGCAAGTTCCCGCAGCGTCGCCACCAGGCGCGTCGGCGCTTCGAACAGGGTTACGGGTAGTCGCGTTGTGGCGGCCACGGCCAGCGCGCGTGCGCGGTCCGGTCCCTTCCGGGGCAAGAATCCGAGGGCCACGAACGGCCCGTTGATCAGTCCTGAGACAGATGCGGCGGCGGTCAACGACGAAGGTCCTGGCACGGCTGATACCGTGTGTCCGGCCCCGAGCGCGGCATCGACCAGGTCCTGGCCTGGATCGGCGATCCCCGGCGTGCCGGCATCGCTGACCAGCGCGACGTCTCCAACGGCAAGCGCATCCAGCAGCGTTTCGCGCCTGGCACGTTCGTTGAAGGCATGGTAACTGACCATCGGCGTCTTGATACCGAACCGGGTCAAGAGCCGACCAGTATGTCGCGTGTCTTCGGCCGCGATTAGCGCCACATCCGCGAGCACCCGTATCGCGCGTGGGCTCAGATCTTCCAGATTGCCAATCGGCGTCGCGACCACGTAGAGCGTACCCACTCGCGCGTCCGCTATCGGGCAAACGTGGTTGAGCGACGGACACGCGGAACCCTATACTGACCTGTACGAACATCCCGTCGACGGGGCAACCGCTTCATAGCTCTGAGGAACTTTTTCATGAGCCTGCCTTCACTCTTCAATATGGACGACGGCCCACCGGCGGATGGAGACGCTCCCTCGCCCAGCGAGCCCGCCGGTGAAGCGCGTCCTGCCGTGGCGGGGTCCCTCATGGCGGCGGCGGCCCAAACGCGGTCGCTCTACCGCAAGTATCGCCCGCAATCCTTCGACGCGACAGAGCTCGTCGGCCAAGAACACGTCGTCCGCACGTTGCGCAACGCCATCCTGCTCGGTCGGGTAGCGCACGCATATCTGTTCTGCGGTCCACGGGGAACGGGCAAGACGACGACCGCGCGGCTCCTCGCCAAGGCCGTCAATTGTCTTGATCCCGACCCAATGAATCGGCCATGCAATGCCTGCGACAACTGCCGAGCGATTGCCCGAAACGCGACCACCGATGTCATCGAAATCGACGCCGCGAGCAATCGCGGCATCGACGACATCCGGGATCTGCGCGAGCGGGTCAAGTATGCCCCGACTCAACTTACCACCAAGTTCTACATTATCGACGAAGCCCACCAAATCACTGGCGCTGCCGCGAACGCCTTTCTCAAGACGCTAGAGGAGCCGCCCCCTCACACGAAGTTCGTCCTGGCGACGACCGATCCGGAAGAACTCCTCGCGACCATCGTCTCCCGGTGCCAGCGGTTCGACTTTCGCCGGATCAATCTCGAGTCGATGACCGATCGCTTACGCACCGTCGCTTCTGCCGAAGGACTCTCAGTCGACGACGACGCGTTGGCGGTCATCGCTCGGCAGGCAACTGGCAGTCTGCGCGATGCCCTCGGTTTGCTCGATCAACTCGCCGTCTACCGCGAGGTGGAGCCGGACGGCACGGCGGTCAATATCACCGCCGTTGCGGTCCGCGCCGTACTCGGCGTCAGCCGAAACGACCGCGTGACGGCGCTCGCCCGCGCACTAGCGGACCGGGACGCGCGCTTGGCCCTGGAAACAGTCAACTCAGCAGTTGAAGCGGGCGAAGACCCTCGTCAGCTTAATCGCCAGCTCGTGGCCTATCTACGGATCTTGTTGCATGAGCGCGCGGGTGGGTCGCCCGACGCCGACGACGAGGCGAAAGCGCTCGCTGGCCGATTCGATCTCCTCGAGCTGGCGCAGCTCGCGCGACGCTTCAGCGAGATCGATTATCGGATCCGCCATTCGTCCTACAATCAACTCCCGCTCGAGGTCGCGCTCGTGGAGTCGGTGCTCGATACGCCGTCAGATCGGGCGGCGAAGGGTGCGACAGCGCAACCGGACCAGCCGGCGTCCGCCAAACAGGACGTCAAGGCGCCGGAGCGTGTAGCCATGACGACGCTCCGCGACCGAGTTCGCCGTCCAGCCTCCGAGTCGGCCCAGCCAGCGCGGACTTCACCGCCTGAGACGACTCAGGAGCAGCCCGCGCCAGCGCCGCAACAGGAGCCGCGTACTGTAAGTGAAACGCCAACAACCTTCGGCGACCAGATATCGGTCGAGAAGCTCGTCGATCTGTGGCCGCGGATTCGGGGGGACGTCAAGGCCGTGAACCGCCAGATCGAGGCGGTGTTGCAGTGCGCTGATCCATTCGCGGTTCAGGGCGATCTCATAACGCTGGCGTCGCCGTATCCCTTTCATCGGAACCGGCTCAATACCGACGAGTTTCGAGAGGTCGTGGAAAACGTGATCTCGCGGATCGTGCAGGGCCGCGTCCGCATTACCTGCATCTTGCGAGGCGAGGAAGCACCGGCTTCTCCGGTCGCGAAGATCGAACCCTCGGTGGTGGCGCCCTTGCCGTCGCCCGTTCCTGCTTCCCCCAACGGGTCCAACGTCGATCCACCGACGCCGCCGACTTCAGGCGAAGCAGGCTCGGAGCCTGGGGAAGACCCGGACGAACTGCGCCTCAAAGCGGCGAAGAATATCTTCGATGCGGAAGAGATCGTCGGTTAAGCGAGCCGATTCAGTCGCCGGTCGCCGGCGATGCCGCGGGAGACGCGACCGGGCTTGCAACTGATCCCGCCTCCGGTGTCGCTGGAGGCAATTCCTCATAGATCGGTGTAACGTCGCTAGGGCCTGCCAGATAGAGTCCGAACGCGTCCGCATCGTCTTCGCTCACGATCGCCCGTCCCGGCGCCGCCTCCATCACGAGGCCGGCGGAAGTCCACCAGAGGTCGGTGACCGCCATTCCTTCCGGCGTAGGCAGCCGCAACTGACTGTCCGTGCCGATCTGCCGCACCCATAAACTGTGGAACGCTGGCCCGCTTTCGCTCGGGATCGCAATTGCGTAGGCAACCGCGCGCCCGTCCGGAGACGGCGCAAAGGTCGTGATTCCCGCGACTGGACCGCCGCGGCCAGACGAGGCAATCAGACGCGAGCCGACGCCAAGCGTGTACTGGAAGAGGTCGCCGCCGAGCGTCGCATTCCCGGTCGGACCGGTCCTGGTGTAGAGGATACTGCGGCCATTCGGATGCCACGCAAATTTCACGACTGCCGGACCACCGCTCGTCGTCGCCGGCACGAGTTCAACCGGCTCGCCGTCCGACTCAGAAAGATGGACGAGGAACAGCCCCGCGCCGCTGGCGCCGGACGGGCGGCTCACGTAAGCAATCGCATCGCCGGCTGGCGACCACTCGGCATCCATCGGCGCCACGGCCTGATCAGGAGCAATTGCCAGGGCCGGCTCGCCGTCGAGCGGAATCGTGAGAATGCCGCCGGTGGCAAATGCCGCCAACACGCGATCGCCCTGAGGCGACCAATCGACGAGATCCGCACCCGTGGAGGCATCCGCGACCGGTGTCGCGCCGGCTGGAAGCAGGACTTGCAGCGCGTCGAAACGGTGAAGCTCCTCGCCGGAGATGGAAATAATGAGTACCCGATATTCGCCGTCTACGGCAACCAACACGGCGACCCGGTCGCCATTCGGCGAAGTGGAAACAGCCCGAATCGCGCCGTCTTCCGCTCCCAGGAGTTCCCTTGAACTCGAACCGTCCGCCGCGAAGACGAGTAACCGATCTGCCGTCGGCACGAAGAATGAGCCTGGAGCGCCGCGAGCGACGAGCAATGCCTCAGGAGAAACGATGGCGGGACCGGACTGTGGTAACACCGGTGATGCGATCGCCGCTGCCGGAGCGGTCGACTCCTGATCAACGTCCACCGTGGGGAGGGGCTCGTTGGCGAAGCGGCGTTCAGTGGCGTCGTCCGCGCACGACGCGAGCGCAAGGGCACAGAGCATCATTGGCGCGATCGACCATCGCCGCGGTTTGCCGCGCATCAGGCTGGTCCGACGTCCACGCCAAAAGGTGGGCAGGAAGTGCGCACGACGCGTTCGTAGCGCGAAAACTGTGCAAATCATTGACACTTCTTGGGCACGAACCTATAGTGTCCCGCGGGAGGAACGCGCGCCGTGAACATGTTCGACCGGCTCCGCACCGAGCCAGTGTACAACACGCGCGCTGTCGTTCAGCGAACGGGTGTCCCGGCAGACACCTTTCGCGCCTGGGAGCGACGCTACGGTCTGCCTGCCCCGGCCAGGTCGGCCGGCAATCAACGACTCTACTCTGAGCAGGACATCGCCGTCATTCGTTGGCTGCGAGATCAGACAGACGTAGGTCTCACCATCAGCCAGGCCGTAGCCTTGTACCGGTCAGAGTTGACGACGCCAGACACCACGCGGTCCGATCCTGTCCCGGCCCCCACCAAGCATTCGATTGCGCCGGTTCCCAGCGACCTGAGCGGCGGACTGACCGCATATGAGCGCTACGTCCAGGCAATCGTGGCGGCATTCCTCGAGTTCGATGCGGCAGGCGCGGACATCGTCGTTGAAGAGGCGATGGCGCTGTTGCCGGTCGAGGATGTCTGCCTGCACGTCTTGCGGCGCGCGCTTCAGACGTTGGGCGAGCAGTGGCATCGCGGCGACGGGGTCGTCAGCGTCGAGCACTTTGCCAGCGAGTTCGTGCTCCGCAAGCTTCAGGCGCTGTTCAATCTGTCGCGCCCCGATCTCGGCGCGGGACCGATTGTGGCTTGCTGCGTCGAAGGTGAGCAGCACGAGATCGGCCTTCTCCTCGCAAGCTTGTTTCTGTCGCGCCGTGGCTACCGAATTGTCTACCTCGGCGCCAATCTGCCAATGCCCGATCTGATCGAGATCGTGCGCCGAATTCGACCGCCAATGGTGCTGCTCTCCGCGTCGACCATGCAAGCCGCGGAGCGGCTCATCGCCACCGTCGACTCCCTCAATCGAGCCTTCCCCATGGGCGCCAATGACCACTACGCGCCGGTGATCGGTTTTGGCGGCAGAGTCTTTGACAACGACACCCAGGCACGCGACAAGATCGGCGCGACCTACGTCGGGAGCGCCGCCGACGAGATCGCTTGCGCTGTCAATCAAGTCGCCAAACTTGACTCCCTTTGACGTCCACAGACCTGCCAAGCGTACGTCAAACGCTATGCTAGACTCCGACGTTGTTTCCAAGGCCCGATACCCTTGGACCGAGATGGCTTCACCTGCTGATGAGGCGCCACATGGGATTGACGACCAGCGACGTCAAACACGTCGCGACCCTTGCTCGGCTTGGACTTGACGACGATGAGGTCGAACGCATGCGCGACCAGCTCTCGTCGATTCTCGAACACATCGCCGCGCTCGACGAACTCGACACCGCCGCCATTCCGCCCACCGCGCAGGTGATCCCGCTGGCAAATGTTCTGCGCGAGGACGAGGTCCGACCGTCCCTGCCGCGCCATGCGCTGCTGGCCAACGCGCCGCGAGAGCGTGACGGATTCTTTGAGGTCGACGCGGTGCTGACCGGCGGCGATGAGGTCGAGGGATGAACAGTTCCAACTCGTCTGATCTGACGACGCTCTCGGCGGTGGAAGCGCGTCGCCTGTTGGACGCGCGGGAAGTCTCAGCCGGTGAACTGGCTGAATCGCATCTCGCGAAAATCGATGCGCTGGACGGCCGGTTCCACTGCTATCTCCACGTCATGGCCGACGTCGCGCGGGCGCAAGCCGAGGCGGCGGATAGCCGGATCGCGGAAGGTGACGTCGAACCGCTCACCGGCATTCCGATTGCGCTGAAGGACATCCTTTGCACTGTCGATGCCCCGACGACCGCGGCGTCTCGCATACTCGAAGGCTATCGTTCGCCCTATGACGCTACGGTCGTTCGCCGCTTGCGCGAGCAGGGCGCTGTCTTCCTGGGCAAGACGAACACCGACGAGTTCGCGATGGGTTCATCCACCGAGCATTCGGCGTTCGAACCGACCCGCAATCCGTGGGATTCGTCGCGGGTGCCGGGCGGAAGCTCCGGTGGCTCGGCCGCGGCGGTCGCGGCCGGTGAGGCGCTTCTATCGCTCGGTTCCGACACCGGCGGATCGATCCGCCAGCCAGCCGGTTTTTGCGGGGTTGTTGGTCTCAAGCCGACCTACGGCCGCGTCTCTCGCTTCGGTCTGATCGCTTTCGCCAGCAGTCTCGACCAGATCGGCCCGTTCGCGCGATCGGTCGAGGATGCGGCCGTGTTGCTTGGCGCGATCGCCGGGCACGACCCAAACGACTCGACCTCCATGCGAATCGACGTGCCGGACTATCGGGCCGGGCTGACCGATGATCTCTCTGGGGTCCGCATCGGCGTCGCCGAGGAGTATAGCGTCTCTGGCATGGAGCCAGGCGTCGAGGCGGCCGTCGACACCGCGATCGCGCGATTGGGCGAGCTCGGCGCGGAATTGACGCCGGTCAACCTGCCGCACACGAAGTACGCGCTCCCCACCTACTACATCACGGCGCCGGCCGAGGCGAGCGCCAACCTCGCTCGCTTCGATGGCGTCAAGTACGGGCTGTCGGTGGAAGCGTCGTCGCTGCGTGAGATGTACGAGCAGACCCGCCGCCAGGGGTTCGGCGCGGAAGTCAAGCGCCGGATCATGCTCGGCACCTATGCCCTCAGCAGCGGCTATTACGACGCCTATTACGTCAAGGCACAGAAGGTCCGCACGCTGATCAAGCAGGACTTCGACCGGGCATTCGAACAGGTCGACGCGATCGTCGCACCGACCTCACCGACGGTCGCCTTCAAGATCGGAGCGCGCACCAACGACCCGTATCAGATGTACCTGGCAGACGTCTTCACGATTCCGGCGAACATGGCCGGGATACCGGGCATTGCGGTGCCCTGCGGCTTCTCAGAGAGGCTGCCAGTCAGCTTGCAGGTGCTCGGCAAGGCATTCGACGAGGCGACCGTCCTTCGCGTCGCCCATGCCTACGAGCGCGCCGAGACTTGGTCGACGATGCGGCCTGACATCGCATCCAGCACCGCGAAACGGTAGCCGGTTTTGACACTATGTTGGGCCGCCGGCTACAATTCCGCCCGTACATGGGCCGCTAGCTCAATTGGCAGAGCAGCTGACTCTTAATCAGTCAACCAAGATTGGCTGACCTTATTGTCATAACCCCCGCCCGTTCCCCAACTCAGTGATTCAACTTCCCTACGGTTCACTCACTGTCTGCCCGGTCAGCGAGTCGTGCTGCGGTCAGCGGGTCAACCCTGCATCGGTCAGTGGTTTGCCCGTGCCCACCGGACTCTCACCAAGGAGACAGGCGGATGGCAACCTCTTCCCGGCGGCTGCTCACTACCCCCAGCCGCCGGAGGCAGTTGATGGAGCTACGGGAACTGATCCGGCTGTTTGAGCACCACCACCGGGCGCACAACCGGTCGGCAGACACCATCCGGCACTACCAGGACTCGCTCCGGCTGTGCCTGCGCTGTTTGGAGCAGTCGGGCATCCCAGCAACAACCGAGAGCCTGACGAACGCCACCATGGCCACCTTTGCCGAATGGCTGCGGGCGACACCCATCCGTCCCTGGCGGGGCCAGACCCAGCGGTCGATCTGGGGGGTGCACGGGGCGCTCAAGGATATCAAGATCTTCGTCAAGTGGCTGGCGGAGGAGGGGCACATCGCGCGCGCGCCGAAAGTCCCGGTACCGACGCTTCCCAAGCGCCTCTTCCCGGTCTTGACCGACGCCGAATTGGCCCAGGTCTTTGCCTGCAAGCAGCTCGCGGATGGGAGCGAGATCGCGATCCGCAACCGGGCGCTCGTCGCCATGCTCCTTGACACGGGCATGCGCCTGTCGGAGATCGCCGGGCTCACCTATGAGGATGTGAACCTGCGAGACGGCAGCGCCAAAGTCACCGGCAAGGGCGACAAGCAGCGGATCGTCTTCTTCCAGGCCGGCGCTGCCGAGGCGCTGCGCCGGTGGCTCTCGATTCGCGGTGAGGAGGAGGGCTCGCTCTTCTGGCTTACCAATCATGGGGTCAGGATGCTGCTCAAGCGGATCAAGGACGAGACGGGGCTACCGGTGCTGCACGCCCACCAGTTCAGGCACACGGCCTTCACCATGATGGTGCGGGGCCGGATGCCGCTGGCACTCGTGCAACGCATCGCCGGGCACGCCTCCATCACCACCACCGAGAGCTACCTGGCGTTGGCGGACGAGGACGTGCGCGAGGGGCACAAGACCGCCTCCCCCTTCGACCGCATCCAGAGCCACCTTGACCCGCCGCCCCCGGCCGGCAGGAGGAGATTGAAGACGAGTTGAGCGAGGTGATCTTGCCAACACGCCACGACATGCGATACTACCGTCCTTGGGACCGTCCTTGGGACCGAACCGAATTGGACGTGTGGTGCGGGGCGCTTGATGCGACGCCTGGCTTCTGGATTCGTGACCGTCTGGCTGCTGTTCTTCGTCCCTAGCCTCATCTTCTGGGGCGTGGCCTACCGCACCAGCCGGCACGGGGAAGACTGGTTTTCCTCTGCCTGGCACTGGCTGGCCGACACGCTGGCCTTCCCGCTGATCCTTTCTCCCATCACCGATCCGGCGTGGCGCTGGCTGGATGAGGGCCAGGCTGCCCGCGCCGCGGCGGGTTTTCTCCTCCTCATCGTCATCTGGGCCACGATAATCGCCCTGCCGCTGATCTTCGTGGCGGGCTGGTGGATGGTGCTCAGCCGCCGCCTGGCCCCATCCTCGCCCGGCTTCTCCGCCTACCCCACCTCCACGGGCCGATCGTCCTACGCCGCCCTCCCGTCATCGGTGCACTCCCCCGCCGGCGCCCTGTATCTCATCACCATCCCGGTCGCGCTGGTGGCTGTCGGCCTGCGGCGACTCGCCGCAGGCAGCGTCGTCCCCACGGCGATCGCGCTCTTTGTGGTGACCGCGCTGCTGGTGGCCGGCCTGTTCGCCATGATGTTTGGCTTCTCCACCTACTGGGACCGCTACGACGTTCTGACGCTCGTCTCGGATACGCTGTGGCATGGCTACCTGGACACCCTCCACATCCCCCGGATCTTCAACGAGCGGTGGCAGGGGGCGCTCCACACCATCTACGAGGTCACCGGCAATACCGAGCACGACGACTGGCCGGCCTACATGGGGCACTGGTACCGGCATCCCGAGTTCCGGACGCTGGTCTGGATCACCGCCGTCCGGCACGGCCTGGCGGTAGTGGCTGTCTACCTTGGGTACCGGCTGCTGCGCCGGGTCTTCTAGCAAGGAGTCAACGAGACGATGAGCGATTTGCCCGCGCGCGTGACCGAGGCCGGGTTGCTCCTGCACCGGGCCTCGATCCTGAGTGATCCCGAGGCACTGCAGCGGGTGATCGACTGGGGTCACGAGCAGATCGACATCGCCTACCTCGACGACCCCCTCCGCGCGCCGCTGAACCTCTACCGCCGGCTGCGCGCCCACCAGGAATGGGACAAGGTCGTGCAGACGACCGGGCGCGACCTGCGCGGCACGATCATGAGCTCGCTGGTCAAGGAGCTGGAGTTCGAGATTGAGCGACGACAGGAGGATATCCGTGCCCGCGACGCCGAGCGGCGGCGCCAGGAGGCCGCTCGGCACGACAGTCAGCTGCGGGTCGATGAGCACGAGCGGATCTCGGCCATCGATCTCGATCGCGACCGGGCGCGGCTGCAGCGCGCGCACGGGCTGCACGAGCAGGCCGAGGACGCCGCCTCGCGACGGCGGCGGGAGGAGCGCACCCATGACGTCGATCTGGAGATCACTGCAGCGTTCGCGGCGGCCATCGTCGAGGCCATCGGCCCCAACCCCACGGATGACATGATTGATTCGGCCCGCAAGATTGGCCACGAAATCGCTGCCATCCGCGCCAATCCGCATCTGACCGACGACGACAAGCACCTGCAAATCCAGATCCTGATCAAGTCGCTGGAACGACGCACGAGGAGCCTGCGCGCCCATGACGTCTAGAATCCGCCTCGGCCGCTATGCGTCGACGAGGGTGCCCTTCGCGAAGCCGGTCGAGGCGCTGCGCACCGCCGTCTATGTCGCCGGCTCGCCCGGCATGGGCAAGTCGACGCTGCTGGGCACCCTCTGCGAGCAGTTCTGCGCCGCCGGCGATGGCGTGGTGCTGCTGGACATCAAAGGGGATCTGGCCCGGGACATCGCCGCGCGCAGCCGGCAGCCGGAGCAAATCGTCTACGTCCAGCCCGGAGTCATCACGACCCCTGCGGGCGAGCGCGTCTGGACGCTCAACCCGTTCGAGGGCCACCGCGGCCAACCGTACGCCCCGTCGCAGATCGCCACGAATGTCCTGGACAGCTTCGACCGGATGGGCCGCACCGAGCTGGCGATCATGGCCAACATCCGGCAAACCCTCGCCCACGCCATCCGCCTGGCGCTGACCACCCGGGAGCCGACCCTGCTCGACCTGCTGCTGATCGTGGTGGACCAACCCTACCGCCAGCAGTTGCTGCGGGAGGCCAAACACCTCAACCACGTGACGAGACGGTTCTGGCAGGACCTGGACGACCCGAAGCTCCCCGCGCGGGAGCGAAGAAACCAGCTCAACACGACGCGCAACCGGCTCGAGGCGCTCTTGATGGACCGGGAGCTCAACCTGTTCGTCGGCGCCTACCACTCGACGCTTCGCCTGCGGGAGTGGCTCGATGCGGGCCGGATGATCCTGATCGACCTGGGGCTGCCGCTGCCGCGCGGGCTGGGGGTGGACATCGGCAACGTCATCATGGCGCAGCTGGTGACCGAGACGTTCCTGCGATCCGCGTCCGCCAAGGCTCGCACCTGGCGGCTGGTGGTGGACGAGTTCCACGAGTTCGTCGGGGACAACTTCACCACCATCATCACCGACGCGCGGTCCTACAACGTCTTCCCCGTGCTCGCCCACCAGGACCGCTCGCAGTTGGAGCGCATGCCGAGCCGGAGTCTGAAAGCGGCGGTGGGCCACGCCGGCGTGCGGGCGCACCTGGCCTCCTCCCCCGAGGACCGGGTGGCCTTCGCCTCCCTCTACGGGCGCGACCAGGCCGACCTGCTGCTGGGGCTTGATCGCTACAAGGCCGTGGTGTCGATCATGGACGGCCTGGCGGGCACCAGACAGACCGAGACGCTGGTGCTAGACGACTGGTGGGGCCCGCCACTTGACGGCCAGCTGGACGAGCTCAAGCTCCAGGCGGCGGCCCTCACCCCTCCCAAGCGGGAGGTGGTGCAGGTCAACAACCAGCGCTACTGGGATCGCCTCGATGCCGTGGGCGCGGTTGGTAAGGCCGGAGAGACCCGTGAGCGACGCGCCAAGCCACCGAAGCCACAAGACAAGCAAGCCCCGGCAAGGCCGGGTCCGTCTCAATCGCGACCTGGCCCGGCCCCGGCCGCTCGAGACGATCCCCCACGCCCTGCCGGTGCTGATGCCCCTCGACCAGCGTCGCTTCTTGACGGCCCGCCAGATCTCTAGGCTCTTCTGGCGGCACGGCGCGGAAGGTATTGGCGACCGCGAGGCGCGAGCGCGCGCCCTCGCCGCCGCCGACCGCCAGGTCAACCGCCGCATCCTGCGCCCCCTCAAAGACGCCGAGCTGGTCACCGTCGTCCGGCCGTTTCTGACCGGCGAGACCACGCCCCTGGCCCGCAAGGAGGTCAACGTCCTCACCAGCGCCGGCGCGGCGCTGGTGCGCGAGGCCTACCTGGCGGAGGAGCTCGGGCGGCAGCTCAAGTGGCACCGGGGTTTGCTGGCGATCGACAACACCAACCAGGCGCACGCGGCACTCCTCAACGACTGGTTCATCGTCATGCGCCGGGCCGTCGACGAGCGGCTGACCCTGCGCGGCTGGCGGGACGATCGGGACCTGGCGCAGCTGACCCAGCAGGGCGCGACGCTCTTTGCCGGCATGGTCCCGGACGCCGTCTTTGTGCTGTCTTTGCGCAAAGACGGGGCCAAAGACGACCATGTTCCGTTCCTGCTCGAGCTCGACCGGGGCACCGAGACCGTCTTCAGCCTGCGCCAGCCGCTCAAGGACTGGACGGCCAAGATCGAGCGGTACCTCACCTACCTGGCGGGGCCGCAGCGGGCCGACCCCTTGTGGACGGGGATCGTGCGAACGCCGCAGGTGCTGACCCTGGCCGCAACCATCACCCGCCGTGACCACCAGCGCGAGGCGGCAGCGGCAGCCGGGGCCGATGACCGGTTCTGGTTCGCCACGTATCAGCCGCTCCTGTGCGACCGGGATCCCGTGGCCCTCTTTTGGGAGAGCGAGTGGCAGCGGGCGACGGGCCGACCGATCACCATGCGCGCGTTTCTGCGGGAATCGGGGCGGTCTTAGCCCGCGTCTTTGGGTCCGTCTGAGCAGGGATTGCGCCCAACTCCCCTCCTCCCGCAGCGCTCCATGGTCACTCTGCCCGTCAAGACGCGAGGCCCTGGCGGGCGGGAAACAGGGTGATGCTGGACGCCTCTCGCTGGTGGCCTGTCGCCGATCAGCACCCTGGTTCCCCCAACCTCCCAGGACGCCGCCGTCGCCATGCCCCCAGAGCAAGGCAAGGAGTCCAGCATCGCCTGATTGAGCGGCCTTCCCCATCTTGACGGGCGACGCAATCAGGAGCGGCGTGCGGGAGGAGGGGCTGGGTGACACGCCACCCACGCCGACTATCCCCCTGCCGGATTTTCACACTGGATGGAGGTGATGACGATGGAGAAGATGGAGAACATCATAGCCGCCTACACGCTACCCGAAGCGATAGCTGATGGTGTCCTGTACCCCGTGGGGTGGGCCAAGGGCCTGCCTGTGATGGTGACAGCCGCCATCAAGGCCGACCTGCCCGCCGAGGAACAGCGAAACCTGTTTGACAGCTTTTTCACGTGGGAGCGGGACAGTGCCCCCTCACTGCCTGATGCGGAGCGTATGTTTACGGCTACCGCCAGCAACGGCCAAAACGTCTGGGTGATCAACGATGGCGCCGCCATCACCTTGCTCTACCCCAGCGACTACTGAGGATAGAGGGGAGAGACGCGATACGCGCGATACGCGCAGAAGATGGAGGACTATGGGATTAGACATGTACCTGTACAAGAAGACCTACGTCAAGAACTGGGACGAGACGCCGTCCGAGAACAGACACGAAGTCACCGTCACACGGGGCGGCAAGGTGGTGGATGAGAGCGCCGTCAACCCGGAGAGGGTCACCTACATCGTGGAAGATGCCGGCTACTGGCGCAAGGCCAATGCCATTCACCGCTGGTTTGTCGCCAACGTGCAAGAGGGCGTCGACAATTGCGGCACCTATTACGTGAGCCGCGAGAAACTCCAGCACCTGCTGGCCGTGGTCGAGCGAGTGCTTGAGGCGAGCGAGCTGGTGGATGGCAAGATTGCCAACGGATTCACGTTCAAGGACGGCAAGGAGACGCCCATTCTGGCAGATGGCCAGTACATCAAAGACCCGGGCGTAGCCCGCGCGTTGTTGCCGACGACTGATGGCTTCTTCTTCGGCTCAACCGACTACGACCAGTACTACATTGAGGACTTAGCGGAGACGAGGCGGATACTGGCCGAGGCGCTAGCGGGGGACGAATCGGCCGAGTTTGAGTACACCTCCAGCTGGTAGGGGCTGGTGGGCGCCGAAGGGAGAGAGACACTATGAGGGATAGGAGGAACGATGCACGGAGAAATCAACGTATCGGCGGTCATGGAAGCACACCAGCAACAGCAAACGCAGCGTGCGGCATGGCAGGAGCGGCTCCGGCGGGACGCGGAGTGGGTGGCGCTCAAGCAGTGGTGGTATCACCAGCGACGGGTGCGCCGGGCGCCGAATGCCCTCGCTCGCGGGCTCGCCAAGCTGGAGCTGGCCAAGACGGCCTGGTTGTACCGCCGGGAGCTGCGACGCGCCTGGCCGAAGTGGCGAAAGGCGCGGCTGGCCCGCTGGCATGGGCTGGTGCTGGAGGCGGACTGATGGGCGGTCCACGGGACTCTTGACCGGCTCGGCGGCTCACGGAAGCGTCTGGCGTTTTGGGTGTTTTTCTCCATCGGCACTCCCCGGGCGCTTCCGCGAGCAGATCGCGCGACTCATCGTGCTCCCCGGCCCTTCCCGCTCCTGATCGGCCGGACCCCACTCTCACCTCCATATTGTTCCGTGGGAGTGGCCGCGCCCGCTGGCCGCGTGGAGGCGCTGCCGGTGCGCCAGTCACCCGAAAGACCGCATCGTGCCACGGCCGGGCGACCGGACCGATCCGTTGTGGGAGGATGGAAGGGATGGGGAGCCCTTCCATTATCTCATTCACCCCCGCCGGCGATGCTCTGGAAGCAGGCTGTCAAGGTGCGGGTTTTGGTTTACGGGTTGGTTGGCGACAACCGCGCGCTCAGCCAACGGGCACATTTCCGAGGGCTGGACCGCTTTCACGACCGGCTAAGCGGAGCAAAACGCAACAGTTGCGCTGCTTGCTGTGGATAGTGTACAAGCGAAGCATATGCCCCCAACGTCCCGCCGCTCACCCTTGGTGCGCCATCCCCGCACCCAATATCCGCTCACTGATATCGAGCATGGTCGCGAAATTCTGACGCTGCTGGCCAGCCTACGCTTTGCCACCGGTATGCAGCTCCAGCGCGCGGTGTTTGCCCGCGAGGCGACATCCGAGCGACAGGCGCGTTACTCCTCCACCCGGGCGCTGCGGCGCCTCTTTGACGCGGGGCTGATTCGCCGGGTGCCGGTCTTTGCCCCATCGGCCGCATCCGGCCGCCTCTCCCGCCAGATTGTCCAGGTGCTCTCCCCCGCAGGAGCTCGGGCCATTGGGTTTGATCCGCGTTTGAGCCGCACCCGGTCTCCGAAAGAGCGAACGGTGCTCGCCCACGACTTCTGGTTGGTGGAGCTGGCGGTCATGGCCCTAGAGGGGGTACCTGCGCCGCTGACCATCACCCACTGGTGGAACGATCGGGTGCTATCCGGGCGCAAGCGGAAAGGGTTGCTGTCGCTGCCCACCATCCCGGATGCCTTGCTGGTCGTGCGCCACCGGCAGACGGGCAAGGAGTATCCCTGCCTGGTTGAGCTCGATCTGGGGACCGAGTCGGTGATGTCCACGGCACGCCGGCGAGCCGATTTCGCCCGCAAGATCGAGGGATACCTCCCCTACCTGGGCGCTCCGTTCCGGACGGAGTTTGGGATTGATGCGCCGCCGATCGTGTTGATCGTGGCCGAGAGTGAGCGGCGGCTGGCCTCTTTACGCGCCACGACGCAACGCTTGGGCGGTGGGGGCCGGTTCTGGTTTGCCACCCTCCCCCGCTTGCGTGGAATCAGCCAGTCAGACAGGCGGGTAATCGCGCCGTCTGCGGGCCTGCACGCCCCCTTCTGGGCGCAAAGCTGGCAAAGGGCACAGGATGATGGGTGGCGGAGTTTGGCGGCCCGTTGTGGTGTCTAGCCGGCCACAGGTTGTTGGTGATGGAGTACGATCATTGTCGGCAAGGAAACCCAAGCGGTTGCTGGTGGACCTCAGGGATAATGCGAGCAATATCGATCATCGGCACCCATTGATACTCACTACCCAGGTTGCGTCGGCGTCAGCGACACCAGATTGCTCCCCCTCAAAATTGGAGAACAAGGTCTGGAAAAAGTTCGTTGGTCCGGTCCAGGCATTGCTGGCCGTCAGCCCTGCTCCGTCTGTTTTTCCTAAGCTCGACCGCAGGTAGTTGGGCGCCGTTATCAGGACCCGTTCGATCGATCCCTTGAGGACAGGGTCGGTGTAAATCGCTTCAAACATGGAGTAACTCAGGCGCTTGGCTGCGTCACAATCTGTTGGTCGGGTATCGGACACGATCACGGAGAATGGTCCGTCGTAGTCGTCGGGCGGAATCGTCCCCTCGTCCCTGCCGTCCGGGTAAACGTACAGCGAACTGGGAACATCTTGCAGAATAGCCTTGAGGTGCCCCACTTTGGACGGTGGCGCCATGGAGACCGTCGGTACGGGTGTCACCTGACTGGAAACCGATGATCCGTCAGTCGTTGCGGTACCAGCGTCCTCTGTCAGCACATTGGTCGCATTCATCCAATAACCGACGATACCAATGATCGCGGCGAGCACCACGATGGCTGCCGTGCCAACAGCCAATTGCCGCCAGGTCCCACCCGAAACAGTGCGATCGCTGGGTGGCTGCAAATTCTGAAAGTGTGCTTCTTTTTCTGAAAATTTCTGCATATATCACGTTTCACGTAATCACATATCGGTGATGGCGTCAACCTCCCCGACGTGATCCCCTATTCGGCCTCCTGCCGTAGTCCCAACTTATCCTCCACCAGCGCGAAGAAGTAGGCCATCCGGTTGCGCGGCACCGGGGCTCTGCCCGGAAAGGCCCGGCGATCGAGCACCTCCCCTCTCGCCTGGTAGAGCAGATCGACGAAGACGTCGCGGCCGACGCCGGCCGCCTGGTACAGGTTGAGGGCCCGGCTGATGGAGACCTTGAACTCTGCCTGGTCACCCAGTTCCTCGGCGAAGCGCTCCATGGCCACGCTGATGGCGGCGCGGTCATCCCGCCCCACGTCGCGCCGGACCCGGTGGCGCAGGATAGCGCCGAGGGGTTGGCTCTCGGAAGATGATCGGGTTTGATCGTCGTGTGATACCGTCTGAGCTAGCATGCTCCCCTGCCCCACTTCGGTCTTATCCCCAAAGGCATCCCTTTTCGAGTATTCGAAATCTGTATTTCTGTCTGCTGTTTGTTGTGTGTCTCGTGGCTGCGACACGGCCTGTCTCGCGGCTGCGACAGGGGGCCTGTCTTGCCCGTGAGACAGGGGGGTGGATGTGTCTGGCGTGGAGGCGCCCTGCTTGAAGCGCAGGCGGTAGGTGGTCGGCTCGTCGCCCCGCTCGGCACTGCGATTGCGCCGAGATTCGATCACCCCTTTCTCGCGCAGGCCCTTGAGCCCGCGGGCGACGGTGGCTTTGGAGAGCCCGGTGCCGCGATCGAGCACCTGCCCGTCCCGAGTGGTGATCCCGGAGACGAGCTGGGAGAGGGAGATCGAGTCCGCCTCGCGCTTGAAGCCAAAGGTGCGGCGCATGAGGTAGAGCAGCACCCGCAGTTCGGCATCAGACAGCTGGGTGACCAGCACGTCGAAGAACTCATCGGGAACCTGGGTATAGGACGGGCTGGCGAAGCCCTCGAAGACAAAATCGAGCGGACGCGACATACCACCAGCATGCCGGGCTCACCGGCAGCGTGTCTAGTCCCGGACGGCGTCCGGGGCGGAGGGGACGGACGGGCGTCCGGGGCGGACGGGTTCTGGAATGAGTCTGGCTTTTGGTCACCCGTACGGGGCGTACGGCCGTACGGTGATTGGGTTGGAAGGGGGCAACACCCGTACGGGGCGGAGGGGTAGCGTGCCAGTCAGGATTCGTCGTCGAGGGGGTGGGCATCCAGATACCGATCAATGGCCTCCCGCACCATCCGGCTCATACTGGCCGGCTCGCCGCGCCGGCGCTGGGCCTCGGCGCGCTCACGCAGGGAATCAAGCTGGTCCATGTAGAGCTCAAAGGGATGACGGATCATCTGGCGGCGCTCGGGGCGTACGGGCGTACGGGCCGTACGGCGAGGCTGCACCGGCTCACTGGGAAGCGTTGGTGTTGGTGTCGGAACTGTCGGGGTTGATGAGGCCTCCGCCGGGGCAGGGAGAGGGACTGGCTGGGCTTGCGGCCGCTTGAAGAAGGCCGAGGCGCCGGCCAGCTCGTTGGCCATCTTGTGCGGATCGGGGCGCTGCTTGGTCATAGGTTAAAGAGCTCCGTGATCAGGTTGGCATAGGCGCGGGCGGCCTTGGCGCTCGGGTTGTAGGCAAAGATGTCCTGCTGGTTGAAGTGGGCCTCGCGCAAATCGACGTTCTTGGGGATGACCGTCTGGAGCACATCCTCCGTGTAGGTTTGCCTGAGAATCTTGAGACTGGTGGCCGAGTTGATGGTGGGCTCGCTCATGGTGAAGAGGAAGCCGGCGAGCTTCAGCCCCGGATTGAAGTTCTCCTGCACCTGCGCGATGGTCTTGCCCAGCTGCACCGTGGAGTCCAGCTCGAAGTAGCCGGGGGAGACCACGATCAGGACCTGATCTGAGGCCGTGAAGGCGTTGATGGTCAGCCAGGAGAGGGCGGGGGGACAGTCGATCAGCACGTAGTCGTACTGCTCGTTGACCGGATCGAGCTGGCGCTTGAGGCGCGCCTCCCGGTGATCGATGGCCGAGGTCAGCTCGATATCCGTGTTGGAGAGCAGGATGTGGGAGGGGACGATCTCCAGTCCGGGAACTGAGGTCGCATGGACGACCAGCGGCCGGCGTTCCAAGAGCGTCGCATGCAACGTCTGGTCAGCGTCGATCTCCTGGTAGTCGGGCAGTAAGACCTTGGAGGAATTGGCCTGGGAGTCGGTGTCGATCAAAAGAACCCGCCGGCCCTTGCGGGCGAGGCCGGCGGCTAAAGAGATGGAGGTGGTGGTTTTGCCCGTGCCACCCTTCTGAGAGGCGATAGAAATAATCATATCCGTCAACCGCGCGGAAAGCGTATTGATGAGGGTTTTCCCGGCGATTCCTTGTCTAATGCTTCCAGCCTATGACGATTGCTCGTCTTATGTCAAGTATTGCTTTTGCGACGCAACCTCTGCCAGGCGCCCGTCCGGGGCGGACGGGGCGTACGGGGAAGACATCCCCGATGGCGCTTGCCTCTTGCAGGCCGGTTCATTGGCGGGTGTATCATGCATACACCCAAACAAAACCCGAAGGAACAGCGCCGCCGATCGTCTGGATGCTCTCTGGACGACCCGGTCTCGCCGGTTGATCAGCCGGGGAAACGTGGACCCACGTTTCCGGTGCCCTTCGTACGTCGGGCATCGTCGGGACACGGGCGCGCACCGCTTCCGAGGGACTCCCGACGGCTGGTGGCGGGCGGGGACAGGACTTGGACGAGGGGTCGGCGGCAACTTCGGCGCCTCGCCCAGTCTTGGAAGGCCGCCTCCTTCTCCTGGTGCCCGCGAGAAACGCGGGCAGCAGCCGGAAGGAGACGCCGTTGATCCGCTACACCCGCGATGGGCTACCGATCGTTGATCCCGCCTGGATGCAGGACGAGTTATCCGACCGAGGCGACCCGCTACAGCCTGAGGATGAGGAAGGAGAGGACGACGAGGCCCCGGATAGCCATCTGGAGCAGGCGTATGAGGACGCCCAAACCGGTGGGTGGGCGGCTGACGACTCCGGGTACGAGGTGACCCCTGACGAGGAATTGGAGGCCTGGCTCGCAGCCCGGGAAGCCGAGCTGGACGAGCAGGCGTTTGCGCTGGCCGACCAGGATGATGCGCGGTGGCCGCGATGAGCGATCAGCCTGCATCGACCCGAACGGTCGCCCGGGTGAAAACCCGGGATATCTGCTACCGCTTCCGCGGCTACTGGTCGGAGGGCGGGATCTGCCGCCTGCGCCTCTACGAGGGGCCAGGGCTGATTCCCGTCATCGTCTGCACCGAGCTGGAGGAGAACACCAATACCAGCGTCACCAACCTGGCCGAGGTGCTGGCGGCCGCGGTGATCGCCGCTTGGCTTCCGGATCGGTTTGAAGCGGCCGAGACGGTGATCTGGCTGGAGCACTATCCCGGACGGCGCGATCCGCGCCGGAATATTACCGGCCGGGCCGAGGTCGACCGGGTGAGCTTCGCCTCCTGGACGCTGCGGCGCTGTTTTATGGGCGGTGTGGCGAGGCGCAAACTCGGGGAGCCGAGTTGGCAGCCGCTGACGGCCGAGGAGGTCGCGGCGCTGATCGGCGCTGAGGCTCTGGAGGTGTAGCGATGGAGGTACTCGACTTTCGCCGCTGCCCGAGCTGCCGCGAGGAAGACTTCGATCTGCGCAGCGAGGAGAAGACGTACGGCTACGGCTACCCGAAGCTCACCCTCTCGGAGACCGGCGCGATCACCGCGGCCTCCTGGGACGGCTTCGACGTCGATTGGTCGAGCAGTAGCACGACCCGGTATTTCTGCGGGTGGTGCGCTGAAGACCTGCCCGAGGACTATCAGGCGGAACTCGACCGGGTGCTGGGCAACGACCGGTATCCCGACGAGGTGGCCACGGTGGCCCCAGGGCGTCCGCTCGTCTTTGTGCATCTCGATGACGAGGACGAGGACCGCCACGGCACGTTCGTGCTGGAGCTGACGCAATCCGTGGACGACCCCGCGACCGCCTTCTTTGCGGCCATCCAGGCCTTTGCCGAGCAGGGGGCGCCGGAGAGTACCTGCTTTACCGACGGGGAGACCGAGGCGATGCTCTACGACCTGGCCCTCTGGATTCGCGACCAGGATCTGGCCCCCTTCGGGCTGCGCTGGGTGCGCCCGGCCCACGCCTATGAGCTGGACGGCGCGTTTGTCGTTCGGCGCGCGCACGAGGAGTGAGACACCACCCTGGGGCGGCATCCGCCGCCCCGCCTTTCCTTGCTGGGTTGGTGCCCGTCCCTTGACGGGTAGCACCTTGGTAAGGAGCAACCAGTTGTGGAGGAGCCAAAGAAGGGACGAGAGGCGCGGGCGGCCGCGCTGCGGCAGACGATCGACGAGGCGCTGGCGCGCCTGAGCCAGCAGCTGGCCGAGGGCCACACTGCCGAGTTCAAGCGGCTGCTGGTGTTCTGGGCGCGGTTTCACCGCTATTCCCACGCCAACGTGGTGTTGATCTTGAGCCAGCGGCCGGACGCCACCCGGGTGGCCGGGTACCGCACCTGGCGGCGGGTCGGCCGGCAGGTGAAGCGCGGCGCCAAGGCCATCAGCATTTGGTGCCCGATCATCAAGTCGGTCGAGGATCCCGACACCGGGATGCCGATCGAGCTATGCGTGGGGTTTAGCTCTTGCCCGGTGTTTGCGGCGGAGGATCTGGTCGATATCGAGACCAATCCGCTGCCCACCCTGTGGCCGACGCTGCCCGACGATGTGGACGCGCTCTACCAGCGGCTCAAGCATCGGGTCGAGGCGGCCGGCTACCCGGTGCGGGAGATGATCCTGCCGCCGGGCCGACAGGGCACGGCGAGTATGGCAGGGCAGATCACCCTGGCCACGGGCCTGGACTCGCGCAACCGCACCATGGCGCTGCTGCACGAGCTGGCCCATCAGCTGGAGCACTTCAAGCCGGAGCGGGCCGAATCCCCTCGCGACCAGCGCGAGCTGGAGGCGGAGGCGGCCGCGGCCGTGGTGTGCGCCATGGTGGGGCTCGAGCACCCGACCGCGCGGGACTATCTGCTCATGTACCACGCCGACGTCGAGGGGCTCAAAGCCTCCTTAGGCGTCATCCACCGGCTGGTCGGCCAGATGGCCAAGCTCCTGGAGCTTGACCGGCTGCCCCAAGAGACGGCGGCACCACTGGCGGCGGACTGATCCGCCGCACCACCGGGGAGGGGATGACCTCTCCCCGGACTTTCGTGCTGCACGAGGAGGCCTACCAGTGGACCACAGCACGCAGCCGAAATCTAAAGAAGAGGAGGACGAGAAGATGATGACTGAACACAAGACTTCAACCATCAAAGAGGCCGCCGGCCACCTAATCGACACCCTGATGGCCGGGGGCAGCGTCACCCTCGAGGTGACCGCCCAGGACCGCGAGACCGGTGAGCTGCTGCGATTAGTCACCGCCATCCATGCCGTGGCGCAGGAGCGCCGGGTGCGGCTGGAAATCACCCCGATCGACGCGCAGGCGATCCGGTTGAGCCTCGGCTCGGGGTGAGGGGCGTGCCTGCCGGACTCTTTCACACTGCGGCGCGAGGCGCGAAGGTGCACTTGCGCCGCGTGATGGCGGAGGAGGAGCCGCGCGGTGCGCCTGAAAGGAGGAGGCTGGTGACCACCCGACCGCCGGACGCACCAACCAGTGACCACCTGGCCGCCTTCGCGGCCCTCTTTCTCAACCGGGCTGACACCTACCTGAGTCTCTCGCTCGCCGGTCACTGGGTGTGCCGGAAGCGCTCGCTGACCCGCGGGTATCTCTCCGCGGCGCTTGCCGGCGAGGTGGCCTTGGGTCTCTACAGCGTGGATGAGCATGGGTTGAGCCGGTGGGCGTGTCTCGACCTGGATGATGCCAGCTGCGGAGACCGGTTAGCGCTGGTCGTCGATCAGCTGATTGATCCCCGCCAGGCGCTCTTGGAGGCCTCAAGACGCGGCTTTCATGTGTGGCTGTTTGTTGAGCACGCACCGTGGGAATCGGTCCAGCAATGGGCGGTGCAGCTTGCCAGACGGGCTGGTTTGGAAGGCACTGAGATCTTCCCCAAGGGGCCGGGTCTCAATGGCGTGCGCGCTCCCCTAACACCGCACCCCAAAGACGGCCAGATCTATCCCTTGATTGATCTGACTACTGGTGAGATCGCAGCCGACCCGTGGCCCCTAATCGCCGCGGTGAGGCCGCGACCCGTGGCCGACCTGCCGCTCGATCCTGATCTGCCATCAGCGCCGCCAGCCAGGAGCGGCAGCCGCACCGATCATTATGAGCTCATGGCCGAGGTGGAGCGCCACACGCGCCTCCGCTACTACGGGCCGGAGCGGGCCATCGGGTGCTGCCCGTTCCACGACGACCGGCACCCAAGTTTCGGCGTGCTGGGTGGATTCTGGCGGTGTTTTGCCGGCTGCGGTGAGGGAGGGCTGCACGCCTTTCGCGCGCGGATGCGCGAACGGGGAGGACGCTGACGCACCGATGCGATCGATCCTCCCTCTTTTCTTTGGGGTAATGATGATGTATACTTGCATTGCAAATGAATTGATTCCTTACTATGCGTACCGTCGTGTCAACCATCACCACCAAAGGCCAAGTCACCATCCCGGCCGAAGTCCGCCGCCACCTCGGCGTGGGGGAGCACGACCAGGTGGCCTTTGTCATCGACGATAACCAGGTCCGGCTGCAGCCGGTCGCCTTCACCCTGGAGTCGGCCTACGGCTCAGTCGAGCCGACCAGCCACCCCGAGAACTTCGATGATCTGACCAGGCGCGCCAAAGAGGAGCGGGCCAAGCGCACCCTCGCCAAGCTCAAGCGCGCATGACCTTTCTGGATACCAACATCTTCCTGCGCTTTCTGACCCGCGACGAGGCCGCCAAAGCCGAGGCCTGCCGGGCGCTGTTCCAGCGACTAGATCGAGGCGAGGAGCAGGCCACGACGTCGGAAGCGGTGATCGCCGAGGTGGTCTACGTCCTGTCGGCCCGCTCCGGTGTGGGCTACGGGCTGACCCCCTCAGAAGTGGCTGGCCGGCTCAAGCCGCTGCTCTCGGTGGCGGGGCTGAAGCTGGCGCACAAGGGCAACTTCGCCCGGGCGCTAGACCTCTACGCCGCCCAGCCCTTTCTCGATTTTGAGGACGCCTTGTCGCTGGACCACATGGAGCGGCAGGGGATCACGAGACTCATGAGCTACGACCGGGATTTCGACAGAGTCCCGGGTATCACCCGACAGGAGCCGTCGGCCGCCTGATAAACGCGCCTAGGTGGGAAGCTGGCTCAGGGACGGGCAAGAGCCCGTCCCCGGTATAATGCCAGCACACAACCAGAACGGATGATCGCGTTCGCAATGGTGACGATCTGGGGACCGTCGGCGCCACCTGGCGGGCGGATCACCGATTTACACTATGCAGGATGAACAACCTACACCCGACCAAGGAAATGCGATGACCGCCAGCGAGAGCGAGCCCCGCACCCGCAAGAAGAGGATTGACCCGCGCCTGCGGCAGGCTGGCTGGGCGGATATCGTCCCGTTCGACGGCAACCTCGACCTTTCCGCCCTTGAGGCCAGCGCGGTGGAGGAGTACCCCACCGACGCCGGGCCAGCCGACTACGCGCTGTGCGATCGCGGTCGCCTGCTCAGTGTGGTCGAAGCCAAGAAGCTGACCGTCGGTCCGGAGGGCGTCCTGACCCAATCGGCTCGCTACTCCCGAGGACTGCACGCCATATCGTCCTTCGATCTGCCGGACGGCCACCGGGTGCCCTTTCTCTACTCAACCAACGGCGAGCGGATCATGTTCCACGACGTGCGCCATACCCTCAACCGGTCGCGCGAGGTCTTCGGCTTCCACACCCCCGAGGCGCTCGACGAGATGCTCGGGCGCGATCCTGAGGCCGACCTTGTTCGGCTGCGCCGCCTCCCCATGCATGCGGGGATCCGTCCCTATCAGGTGGAGGCCAGCGAGGCCATCGAAGCGGCGCTGGCACAACGGCGGCGCAAGATGCTGGTGACTATGGCCACCGGCACGGGTAAGACCTTGATGACGGTGCACCAGGTCTATCGCCTGATGAAATCGGGAGCCGCCCGGCGGGTGCTGTTTCTGGTCGACCGCAAGGCGCTGGCCGCCCAGACGGTGCGGGCCTTCAAGAGCTTCGAGGCTGAGCCGGGCCGAAAGTTCGACAGCCTGTACGAGGTCTACTCCCAGCGCTTCCGGCGCGAGGATTTTGGTGAGGACGAGAAGTTCGACATTTCCGCCCTGCCACCCAGCTACCTGATGGACCCCACGCCGGGGACCACCTTCGTCTATGTCTGCACCATCCAGCGGATGACCATCAACCTCTTCGGTCGCCAGGCCGTGTTTGGCGACGAGGAGGCGATCGAAGACGATGCCGACAAGATCGACAACATCCCGATCCATGCCTTTGACCTGATCGTGGCCGACGAGTGCCACCGTGGCTACTCCGCCAGCGAAGCGGCCCTCTGGCGCAAGACGCTCGATCACTTCGACGCGGTCAAAATCGGGCTGACGGCCACGCCGGCCCAGCACACCATGGCCTATTTTGAGAACCTGGTCTACCGCTACGACTACGAGCGGGCGGTGCGCGAGGGGTACCTGGTCGACTACGACGTGGTCCGGCTGAAATCCGACGTGCGGATGAACGGGGTCTTCCTCAAAGAGGGCGACGCGATCGACAGCATCGACCCCGAGTCCGGCCAGCAACAGTTCGATTACTTAGAAGATGAGCGGGTGTTTGATACCACCGAGATCGAGCGCAAGATCACCGCGCCCGACTCCAACCTCAAGATCCTGCAAGAGATCAAGCGCTACTGCGAGGAGCACGAGGCCCAGCACGGCCGCTTTCCCAAGACCCTGATTTTCGCGGTGAATGACCTGCCCCATACCTCGCACGCCGACCAGTTGGTGCGGCGAGCCCGCCAGGTGTTCGACCGGGGCGAGGAGTTCGTGGCCAAGATCACCGGCCGGGTGGACCGACCGCTGCAGCGCATCCGGGAGTTTCGCAACCGGCCCAAGCCGATGGTCGTCGTCTCGGTGGACATGCTGACCACCGGTGTGGACATCCCGGACCTGGAGTTTTTGGTCTTCCTGCGCCCGGTCAAATCCCGCATCCTCTTCGAGCAGATGTTGGGCCGCGGCACCAGACGAGGCGACCGCTATCCCGACAAGGCCAACTTCGTGGTCTTCGACTGCTTCGACGGCACCCTGTTGGAGTACTTCCGCAACACCACCGGCATCACCGCCGAGCCGCCCGAATCCGACACCAAGACGATCGGCCAGGTGATCGAGGACATCTGGGCCAACCGCGACCGCGAGTACAGCGTCAACCGCCTCATCAAGCGGCTCCAGCGCATCGACAAGCAGATGGCCGGGGAGGCGCGCGACGACTTTGCCGCCTACCTGCCGGACGGGGACGTGGGGGCTTTTGCAACCACGCTGAAAGCTCGGCTCAAAGACTCGTTCACCGAGACGATGAAGCTGCTGCGCGATCCGGGCTTCCAGGACCTGCTGGTCAACTACAAGCGACCCGGCCGGGCGTTCTACGTCGCCCACGGGGTGACTGACACCGTTGAGTCGGGCTGGCTGATTCGCGGCGGCGACGGGCGCGAGTACAAGCCGGAGGATTATCTTCAGGCCTTCGAGCGCTTCGTGCGCGAGAACGACCAGCACATCCAGGCTCTGCAGATCCTTTTAGCCCGTCCCCAGGAGTGGAGCACCGAGGCGCTCAAAGAGCTTCGGGAGACCTTGACCAAGGCGCCGGAACGGTTCACCGAGGCCAATTTGCGCAAAGCCTTCGAGGCCACCCATCATAAAGCGCTGATCGACATCATCTCGATGGTCAAGCGGGCGGCGGATGACATCTATCCGCTCTTGACCGCCGAGGAGCGGGTCAATGTGGCGATTGCCCGGGTATCGGACCAACGGTCGCTCACACCTGATCAGGCCAAGTGGCTGGAGTACATCAGAGCGCACCTGGTCCAGAACCTGTCCATCGATCACCAGGACTTCGACGAGGTGCCGGTGCTAGCCAACCGCGGGGGCTGGGGTCGCGCCAACCGGGTGTTTGACGGCCAACTGGCCGAGCTCTTGGTGAGCGTCCAAAGAGAGCTGGTGGCAGCATGACCAATCTTGGCAAGCAAGTGCGACTCTTCTTGGTCGACGGGACACCTGGGGGCATGCGAACAGCCGAGGTCATGAACTGGACTGGACACCTGGTGGCTGCGCCGCGGTCCTCGGTGGGCGAACTCCTCAAGCGTCCTGAAGCGAAGCGAACAGGAGTCTACGTGCTGCTGGGGGACAACCCAGCGCCCTCTGCCTACATCGGAGAAGGAGACGACATCTCCACGCGCATCCAACAACATTTGAAGAACAAGGACTTTTGGGATCGTCTGGTTGTGGTGACGTCAAAGGATGCCAATCTCACCAAGGCTCACGCTCGTTACCTCGAAGCGAGATTGATCACCATCGCCAAGTCCGCTCATCGAGTGGAGCTTGCCAATAACACCAGCCCTGATCCCGTGCTGCTACCGGAAGCGGATGTAGCTGACATGGAGTATTTTGTTGACCAGTTGCAAATCGTCCTACCCGTGCTCGGGGTCGACATTCTCCGCGGCGTGGATGCGGCGAAGCATCTGGCGCCGAAAGCATCCCAAGACGCGATCATTTCGCCGGTGTTCGTCCTGGAACGAAAAAGTGTCGGGATTCGAGCGACTGCTCAACAGATCGACGGCGAGTTCACTGTGCTCACCGGCTCAACTGCGGCGCGGGAAGTCAAGAAAAGCGTCAAGCACTCGCCGAGCACGACCGCCGCGTACAACGCCTATCGGGCGCTGCATCAGAAGTTGATCGATTCGAGCGTTCTTGTGCCTACGGACAGACTGATGACATTCGCTCAAGACACTGTCTTCTCCTCGCCGTCGACGGCTGGGGCGATTGTTGTTGGCGGTTCCTGCAATGGTCGCAAGTCATGGGTGACTGAAACAGGTCAGACGTTCGGCGACTGGGAAAACCAGGGTGTCGACCTTACCTCAATGGAGGGTCACGACTCATGACTGACATCGTTGGCAAGCTGTGGGGGTTCTGCCACGCCCTGCGCCATGACGGCGTCAATTATGGCGATTACATCGAGCAGATCACCTACCTGCTGTTTTTGAAGATGGCCGATGAGCGGGCCATTGAGCTGCCCCGCTACAAGACGCTCGACCGGAAGACCGAGCAGCCGATCGAGGTTGCCTGCGACTGGCCGACGCTGGAGCGCTTCAGCGGCAGTGACCTGGTCGAGCACTACGATCGCGTCCTGGCCGAACTGGGCCGGCAGCCGGGCATCCTGGGCGACATCTTCTCGGGTGCCCAGGCCAAGATCCGCAAGCCCACCAGCCTCAAGCGCCTGATCGCCCTGATCGACGAGGTGGAGTGGACCGAGTTGGAGGTGGACGTCAAGGCGGCGGCCTTTGAAGGGTTGTTGGAAAAGGCGGCCAGCGAGGGCAAGAAGGGGGCCGGCCAGTTCTTCACTCCGCGCCTGCTGATCCAGACCATGGTCCGCTGCATCAAGCCCGATCCCCGTGCCTCGCGCGACTTTGCTATCGATGACCCGGCGGTCGGCACTGGCGGCTTTCTGGTCGCCGCCTACGAGTGGCTGCTGCAGGAGACCGGGGGCGCCTTTGAGCGGGATCTGGCTAAGCGCATCCGCACCTCGACCTACTTCGGTCAAGAGATCGACGAGCGCCCGCGCCGCCTGGCCCTGATGAACCTGTACCTGCACCAGGTGGAGCCGCACATCTCCAACACCGACTCGATCTACGAAACGCCCTCCCGGCAGCGCTATGAGGTGGTGCTAACTAACCCCGTGTGCAGGTAATTTCAGGTCAGGAGGTGGGCGTGTTGCAAGGGGGGATGCCCCAGGGTGGCACTGATCAGGGTCACCAGGGTATGGCTGAGCAC
>JBOGUF010000215.1:0-25076 GCA_050696075.1 Thermomicrobiales bacterium | reverse complement strand
GTAAGCCGAGCAGATGCTCGGCTTGACCGTTCCTCGTTCGCGCAGCCCGTCTACGGCCCAAAATCGGATACCCTACCGCCCTGGCGCTAACGGAGCGCGGGGCGCGGTCGAACGAGCGGGATGGTGGGTGTGGCCGAGGTGCGGGCGTTTCGGGGGGTGCGGTTTGCCGGGGCGCTGCGCTCCGCGATCGGGTCGTTGCTGGCGCCGCCCTACGACGTCAGCTATCCGCATCTGATCGGGCAGCTTCGGGCGCGCCATCCCGAAAACATGGTCCATCTGGAACACGTCGAGCCGGACCCCGGCGAGGATCCGCACATCCACGCGGCAACCCTCTATCGCGACTGGCTGCGCCGGGGCATTCTGGCGCGCGACCCGAACCCGGCTTACTACCTGTATCAGCACGGGTTCGCCACCGGCGGTGAACGGCGCGTACGCGGCGGAGTGTTGGCCGCGCTGCGCCTCGCCGATTGGTCGGCGGGGGTGATCTTGCCGCACGAAGCGACCTTTCCCGGACCGTGCGCCGAGCGCCTGCGACGGCTGCGGGCGGTACGGGCAAACCTGAGTCCGATCTACCTTCTCAGCCGCGACCAGGACGGTGCGTTGCGCGACCTGCTCGCCACGCTCAGCAATGGACCGGACCTCGACGGGTGTGGTCCTGACGGGGAGGAGCATCGGCTGACGCGCATCGCCGACCCGGCGCGGAATCGCGCAATCGAACGCTTCTTCTCCGACCGACGCCTCTACGTCGCCGATGGGCACCATCGCTACCAGGCCGCGCTCGCCTACCGGAACGAGCGGCGCGACGGCGCGGCGTCGTCGGCCGTGCCGGGGCCGGACGGTCCGGGCGCGGCGGAGTACATCCTGGCGCTGGTCTGCCCCGCCGAGGATCCGGGGGTGCTGGTGCTGCCGACGCACCGGCTGATCCGTGCGCTCCCGGAGTTCGATCTGGCGATGGTGCGCTCGACGCTGGCGGAACGCTTCGACGTCACGCCCATCGCGGGGGAGCCGGGCTCGGTCGAACGGCTGGTGGAGCAGCCGGGCGTCGTCTGCCTCGCCCGGTTCACCGGCGAGGATGGGGTGTGGTCGATTCGCATACGGCCGGATACGGCGCATGAGGCGCTGATGCCGGCCGCGCGGAGCGCGGCCTGGCGTAGGTTGGGCGTGGCGATCCTGAGCGCGGCGGTGCTCGAAGGCGTGCTCGGGATCACACCGGACCGGTTTCCCGCGCACGTCTTGTACGCGCACGATGCGCGGGAGGCGCTCGCATCCGTTGGTCAGGGCGCGGCGCAGGCCGCCTTCCTGGTCCGGGGCAGCACGGTCGACGAGTTGATGGCCGTGGCCGACGCGGGGGAGACGATGCCGCCGAAGTCGACCTACTTCTGGCCGAAAGTGCCGGCCGGGTTGGTCATCCACGACCTGGCGTGAACGACAATGGCGGTGGTCCAGATGTGGCAAGAGACCCTCATTCAACAACTGCGCGCGCTGCTGCTCCCCGACGCTGCCGTCAAAGCCATGGTTCTCGTCGGCTCCGGCGCGTCCGGCCGGTTCGACGCCTGGAGCGACGTCGATGCCCTGCTCGTCGTCGCGCCGGAGGCGTACCGGCGCTTCTTTCCCTCCCTTGCCTGGCTCGCGCCGCTCGGCGAGATCTACGCCTCCGAGCAGCACCCGGGCGAACTCAGCGCCGTCTCACGCGTCTGTTTGCGGGACATGCGCCGGTTCGACACGATCGTCACGACCGAGGCCGCGCTGGCCCGCCACGCCGAGTGGCCGAGCATTCCGTTCGCCACCGGGAGCCGGGTGATCTTCTCCCGCTCGGCGGTCGTCGACGCGGTTCTTGCCGGACCGTTTGCGCCACCGTCGTCACCGCGACTGACCGCCGGCGAGTTCGATGCGATGGCGAGCCGATTCTGGTTTAAGGCGACCGTGGCGGTGCCACAAGTGGTGCGGGGAGACCTCCTTGTCGCGCTCCATCTCAACTTAGACCTGATCGAGGACTGCTGCGTCCTTGCCATGATGCTCCGCGACCGCGCGACCGGCGCGACCCACCACCGCGACGGCGTGGGCAACGACGCGGTCGCCATGCTGGAGCCGACCCGGCGCCCGCACACCCCGGTCGGCATCCTCGACAGCATCGAGCAAAGCGCTATTGCCTTTGACCGCCTCGCGGCGCGGTGGTCGGACGGTTATCAGGCCCGCCGCCAACCGCTGCAAGTGTGGATCGCGGAGGCACGCCGGACCGTATTGTCATAATATCTTGCGCTCGCCCGATCACGCGGGAGGAGGGAGGGAAGGGAGCGTTGCTCAGCCCTCCACCACGATCTTCATGTCCCATGCCCCCAGTTCCAGCGGCTCGCCCATTCCAAACCGGTCGCTACTGAATAGCTCAGCGCCACTCGCGGGCAGCGCGGGCACCGTCGCCGGATGGCCCGACCAATTGCTCAGGAACCACAGCTTCTTGCCGTCGGCGCCGCGGGCGGTGGTCGCACGCACCGAGGCCGGAAGGTCCGTGACAAGCGCTTCGATGCCGGTCGCACCGAGCACCCAGGTGGCCAAGGCTTGGCCCAGTGCCGGGTTCGGCAGCGTGCCGACGTAGGTGACGCGGCCCCTGCCGAACGCTTGCGACGTGATCGCCGGATATCGGCCGAAGTGAGGATGGTCGTAGTAGGCGAGTGGCTCCGCCCCTTCTAACTCGAGTCCGTCCGCCCAGGCCTCGGCGCGCGCGTCGTCCGGCAGCGACAAGCCGTTGTCGCTGGCGCGGACCGGCAGTGGGTACGCCAGATTGGAGTATTCGCTGTAGCCCGCCCCGACTGCCGGACGCAGCAGCCCCGGCGCCCGCTGCCACCGGGCGCGGGCGTACTCGTCGCCGTAGCCGCTCCGGAAGGAGAGGACCAGGTGCCCGCCCTGCTCGGCGTACCGCACCAGTCGCGTCAGGAGCGCGTCGTCGGCGGCGTAGATCGCGGGCGCGACCAGTACCGGGAACTGATCGAACGCCCGCGGCGGATAGATGATCGCCGCCTGGGTGCGCGCATCGAAGAACGCCCGGTAGAAGGCGTTGAAGATGCGCTGATAGGACCGCCCGTCCGGCCCTACGTTCCCCGGCTCCAGGAGACACGGCTGGTTTTCGAGCGCGTATTTACTATCCTGCGAGTAGAGGAAGGCAACGTCGGCGTCCGGCGTCAGGTCGGTGAGGGTTTCGTCGTGCTGCCGCAGCTCGTGGGCGATCCGGCTCAGCTCGTGGTAGCACCGGTTCGGCTCCAGATCGTGGTTGAGGATGCCGTGGGAGTAGATCTCGTGGCCGTAGTGCAGCGAGTGCCAATGCCAGTAGGCGATCAAGTTCGCGCCGCGGGAGATGTAGGTGTAGGCCGCCAAGCGCCACTGCCCGTCGTAGGCCGGGAAGTTCCACGACGAGCCGCCGACGCTGAGCGGGTTTGTCTCGGTCACCAAGAAGTTCGAACGCCGGGCGCCCCACGCCAGATCGGACTTGAAGGTGAGCGCCCAGACGCCCACCTCCGACCAATACCGCAAGCGCGGGATCGTGGCGTCGTCGGCGGGCAGGGCGAGGCCGTCCTGGGTCGCGTGCTGCGAGTTCATGGCGAGGATGTCGACGGCTTGCGCGACCTGATAGATGTCGCTGTCGCCCCGGCCGTGTCCGCCGACCACGTCTTGGGTGACAAACTGGTCGGGTCGCGCGTATTCCTTGACGATGCGGGTCTGCCAGGCCAGAAACTCGGTCGTCAGCGATGCCTGGAAGCGCCGCCACTCCAGGTCGTAGCCGGGGTTGAGGTTGCCCGCGAGTCCCGGCGCCCAGAGATCCTCCCAACACCCCAGGCGATGGGACCAGTAGTTCAGCCCCCACACCTCGTTCAGCCGATCGACGGCGCCGAACTTCTCCTTGAGGTATCCGAAGAAGCGGTCCACCACGTTGGGATTGTGCAACATCCCGGTGCCGGTTTCGTTGTCGACCTGGAATCCGACGACGGCCGGGTGCGACGCATACCGTTCGAGGAGCAGGCGCGTAATGCGCTCGGCATACGTAAGGTACGCCGGATGGGTGAAGTCCATGTTCTGCCGGCCGCCGTACCGCGCGCGGCTGCCGTCGGCGCGTTGGGCCATTACCTCTGGATGACGCCGGTGCAGCCACGGGGGAATGGCATAGGTCGGTGTGGTGAAGATGACGTTGATTTCGCCGGCGTGGAGGGCGTCGAGGACCGGACCGACCCACTCGACGTCGAAGCATCCCTCGTCGGGCTCGCACCGCGCCCAGATCGAGTCCCCGACCCGCATGAACGAGATGGCCGCCTCCTGCATCATGCGGACATCTGCTGCCAGCCGTTCGTACGGCTGGTATTCGTAGTAGTACGACGCCCCGAACAACATTCCGTGGTCTCCTCCCCCTACCGTTCCGCGACCGTCCCGTCGTCGTTCCGCCAGATTGGGCTCCGCCAGTTGTGACCGATCCGCGCCGCTTCTCTGACCCGCTCCTCGTCGATCTCGATCCCGAGCCCAGGCCCGCGGGGGATGGGTAGGTAGCCGTCTTCGTGGGTGAAGACACTGGGATCCGTGAGGTAATGCAGGAGGTCATGTTGCCGGTGGTAGTGGATGCCGAGGCTCTGTTCCTGAATAAAGACGTTGGGTGTGCAGGCATCCAACTGGAGCGAGGCGGCGAGGGCGATCGGGCCCAGCGGGCAATGGGGGGCGACCGCGACGTCGAAGGCCTCGGCCATCGCCGCGATCTTCCGCGTTTCGAGGATGCCGCCCGCGTGCGAGAGGTCGGGTTGCACGATGTCGACGTAGCCGTCCACGAGCACGTCCTTGAAGCCCCAGCGGGTGTAGAGGCGTTCACCCAGGGCGATCGGGACGGTGGTGTGGCGCGCGATCTCGCGCAGTGCCTCCCTGTTCTCAGCAAGCACCGGTTCTTCGATGAAGAGGGGGTGGAACGGCTCCAGCTCGCGGGCCAGGATCTTCGCCATGCCCTTGTGCAGCCGGCCGTGAAAGTCGATGGCAATGCCCAGGTCGGCGCCGCCAATGTCACGGGCCATCGCCAATCGCGCCACGGTCTCCTCGACTTTGCGATGCGAGTCGATGTAGTGCGTTTCCGAAATGGCGTTCATCTTCAGCGCCGTGAAGCCCTCCGCCAGGCGTGCCCGCACGCCGTCGGCGATCTGCTCGGGCCGGTCTCCGCCGATCCAACTGTAGACGCGCACCCGGTCCCGGGCGGCGCCGCCGAGGAACTCAAAGATGGGCAGATCGAGCGCCCGCCCCTTGATGTCCCACAACGCCTGCTCGATACCGGAGATGGCGCTCGTCAGGATGGGGCCGCCGCGATAGAAGCCGCCGCGGTAGAGCACCTGGAAGTGGTCCTCGATGCGGAACGGATCGCGGCCGATCAGGCACTCCGACAACTCCTCGACGGCGGTGCGCACCGTGTCGGCTCGGCCCTCGACGATCGGCTCGCCCCAGCCCGTCACGCCCTCATCGGTCGACACTTTGAGGAAGAGCCACCGCGGCGGCACTTTGAACAGCTCCAGCGCCGTGATTTTCACCGATCGCCTCCCGAACCGGCCTTATTGCTCCGTTTGCTCCGGCGACCGGCTTGTCTGCCCAAGGCGACGAGCCTCGCCCATCGTTCATGCTACCCGCTATCGTTCTTGACAGCCCATGGTCTTGTCTAGTACGCTGCTTAGCAGCTTATCATACAAGTTGGCGTCCGCCCGTGAAAGAGGCCGCCATGGTATCGACGGAACTCATTCGGATTCCCCTGTCGGCGCAGGTCGCCGAGCGGCTTCTGGGCGAGATCCTCGACGGCAGCTTTAGCCCCGGCTCGTCCTTCCCCTCCGAGGGGGAGCTCGTCGAGCGCTTCGGCGTGAGCCGGGTGGTGATTCGCGAGGCAATCCGCACGCTCGAGGCGCGCGGCCTCGTGGAGGCATCTCAAGGAAAGCGCCCGACCGTCATCGGCTTGACCGCCAGCATGCCGAGCGAGTTCTTCCGCATGGTGCTGCACAGCGACGCCAGCGCCATCAACGAGTTGATCGAGGTGCGGCAGACACTGGAGGTGGCGAACGCGCGCCTGGCAGCCGTACGCGCGACCGAGAACGACTTCCGGCAGATGCAGGAAGCGATCGACGCGATGCGCGCAAACCGCGGCCAGCCCGCGGCGTACGACGCGGCCGACGTCGCGTTTCACGAGGGGGTCGCCGCCGCCTCGGGTAACCGATTCCACCGGTTGCTCATCGAGGCGCTCGGCGATCTCCTGCGGGCAAGTAGGGAGGAGAGTCGCCGCGGTCACGCCCTGCTTGGCCTGCCCGCCGCCCAAAGTATCGAAGCCCACCAGCGCATCCTCGATGCGCTGGCACGGCGAAGTCCGGATGAGGCCGCGAACGAGATGGAAGCCCATTTGAAGACCGCGCTCGCGGATCTCCAAGCCGTGCGTGAAGAAGCGGCGCGAGGATAACCGGCCACTGTTGAGGCGCCGCTGGCCGTCGACGGCGCAGACCTTAGCCCCAGAGGAGGTTGACATGCCCGCGAAACAGACACTGAGCCGGCGTCGTTTCGTCTCTGGCTCGGCCGCCGTTGCCGGTGGCATCGCCGGTATCCCGTCCGCCCTGGGGATGTCGGCGATCGCGCAAGAGACGTTCAACGAGTCCCCGGACCTGGCGGAGATGGTTGAGCAGGGAACGCTCCCGCCGGTCGCCGAGCGCCTGCCCGAGACACCGATGGTACTGGAGCCGGTCGAGCAGATCGGTACCTACGGCGGGGACTGGAACACGGCGACGCCCAGCCAGGGGAGCGGCTACGAGTCGCGGACCGTCGCCTATGAGCATCTGGTGCGCTGGAGGCCCGGCATCATCCAGTTCACGGCCGACGACGTGATCCCCAACGTGGCCGAGCGCTTTGACATTGGTCAGGACGGCGCCGAGTACACCTTTCACCTGCGTCGGGGCATGAAATGGTCGGACGGCCAGCCGTTCACCGCCGACGACCTCATGTTCTGGTATCAGGACGTCGTCTTGAACGAGGAGATCTCGCCCGTCGTCCCCTCGTGGCTGGTGGTCGAGAATCAACCGGTCGTGGTGGAGAAGGTGGACGACTACACCGTCGTCTTCCGGTTTGCCGCTCCCAACGGCCTCTTCTTGCAGCGGCTGGCCACAATCTTCGGCGAGCAGATGACGGCGATGCCGGCCCACTACCTGCGGCAGTTCCACAAGACCCACAACCCGGAGGTCGATCGACTCGCCCAAGAGCAGGAGCTCGATGACTGGGTCGCGCTCTTCTTCCAACAAGCCGCATGGCGGAACAACGCGGAGATGCCCGTTCTCTTCGCCTGGCAGTTCACGACGCCGATCGGGGACGATCCCGCGCGGTTCGTCGCCACCCGCAATCCGTACTACTGGAAGGTCGATACCGATGGCAACCAGCTCCCCTATCTCGATCGGGTCGTCTTTGACGTGGTTACCGAGGGGCAGGTGCAGCTGCTGCGGGCGCTCAACGGTGAGCTCGATCTGGTCACCGACTACATCAACGAGCTCCAGAACAAGCCGCTCTTCTTCGACAACCAGGAGGCGGGAAACTTCCAGATCTTCGACCTGACCTACACTCAACAGGCCCGCACGGTGATCGCGCTGAACCTGACGCATACGGATCCGATCAAGCGCGAGATCTTCAACAACAAGGACTTTCGCATCGGTCTCTCGCATGCGATCGACCGGCAGGCGCTGATCGATGCCGTTTACGTCGGACAGGGCACGCCGTACCAGATTGGACCGCGGCCCGAGTCGCCGATGTACAACGAGCGGCTCGCCACCCAGTACACCGAATACAACGTCGACCTTGCCAACGAGCATCTCGACCGGGTGCTGCCCGAGAAAAATGGCGATGGAATCCGGCTCGGGCCGGATGGCGAGCCCTTCTTCTTCCAGATCGAATTCG
The DNA here is from genome assembly GCA_050696075.1 of Thermomicrobiales bacterium. Lineage (GTDB taxonomy): Bacteria > Chloroflexota > Chloroflexia > Thermomicrobiales > UBA6265 > JBOGUF01. The sequence continues at coordinate 17,150 of JBOGUF010000215.1, read as the reverse complement.
CGGCCGAGTTCCGGGCCGAGTGGGCCGCGATTCTGGAATTCGTCCAACAGTACTGGCAGGCGGTCGGCATCGAAATGCGGCCGGAGTCCGAGGAGCGCTCGCTACTCTACGAGCGGAAGGAAGGCAACCAACCGGACGCGACGGTCTGGGAGGGTGAAGGCGGGCTGGAAGCGCTGCTCGATCCCCGCTGGTACTTCCCCTTCAGCGGCGAGTCGAACTACGCGGTTCCCTGGGCCAACTGGTTCCAGCAAGGCGGGCTGGCAGGCGAGCTCGACCTGGAGAGCGTGGACATCCCGATGGAGGCGCCGCCGGAGATCGTGCAACAACAGATGGAGCTGTATAAGCAAATCGAGGTCACGGTCGATGCCGAAGAGCAGGTGGCCCTGATGAACCAGATCCTGGAGATCGCCGCGGATCAGTTCTACGTGATGGGAATTACCCTCCCCGCTCCCGGCTATGGCGCGACCCGCAATGGGTTCCACAACGTGCTCGAGCCGATGCTGTACGGCTGGCTGGCGCTGGTTCCCGCCTCGACCAACCCCTGTCAGTACTTCGAAGCACAGTAGTCCGACCAGAGCGGCCGCCGTCCTAGCAGGAGTCCTGCCAGGGCGGCGGCTGCCGCCCTGGCCCGCCGGGAGGAGGCCGCATGCTCGGGTACGTCGCGCGCCGGTTGGTCCTGATGATCCCGACGCTGCTGGCGATCTCGCTGGTCGTCTTCATCATCATCCAATTGCCGCCGGGCGACTATCTGACCTCGCTGGTCGCCACCTCCGCCACACAGGGCGCAACGATTGACGAAGCGGAACTGGCCCAGTTGGAGGCTCGCTACGGGCTCGATGAGCCGGTCTACGTGCAGTACGTGAAGTGGCTCTGGGGGTTCGTGCAGGGCGACTTCGGTTGGTCGTTCGGTCACAACCGGCCTGTGGCCGAACTGGTCTGGGATCGCGTTGGTTGGAGTTTTGCCATCTCCATCCTCTCGCTCATCCTGGTCTGGTTCGTCGCGTTCCCATTGGGGATCTTTTCGGCCGTCCGCCAATACTCCTGGGGCGATTACCTGACCGCCGTCTTCGGCTTCATCGGTTTGGCGACGCCCGATTTCTTGCTGGCGCTGCTGTTGCTTTACGTTGCGTTCGCCGGGTTCAATCAGAGCGTTGGCGGGCTCTTTTCGCCCGAGTTCGTCGAGGCGGCCTGGAGCTGGGCCAAGTTCAGTGACCTCCTCCAGCATCTTTGGATTCCGATTGTCATTCTCGGCACGAATGGCATCGCCGGCCTCACCCGGATCATGCGGGCCAATCTGCTCGACGAGTTGCGCAAGCCCTACGTCACCACCGCCCGCGCCAAAGGGTTCTCCGAGCGCCGGCTCACCTTCAAGTACCCGGTCCGCGTCGCGGTGAACCCGCTGATCAGCACCTCAGGCGCCATCCTGCCCGGGCTGATCTCTGGTGAAGTGATCGTGGCCACGGTCCTCAGCTTGCCGACGACCGGACCACTCCTCCTGGGCGCCCTGCGCGCCCAGGACATGTATCTGGCGGCGAGCTTCATCATGCTGCTGAGTGTGTTGACGTTGTTTGGCGTGCTCCTCTCAGACATCGCCCTGGCGTGGTTCGATCCACGGATTCGCTACACGCGGTGATGAGCGGGAGGCAGGATGAAACGCCCTAGCTGGCTCCGGCGCCGTGGACACCCATCCGGCTCCTTCGCCGGTACGCCGCGCGGTCGCCTGAATGAACCGCCGGTGGACCTCAACCGGTACCTGCCGGGCACGGATGAAGCAGACCCGCGTCTGCCCGCCGCGGGAGCAATCGCGTTGCCTTGGGCACGGGACGAGCCGGCCGGCGTCGACGCGCCCATCGATCCCGAGAGCGAGATCGACGTGGCGCCGCAGTGGAAGCTGGTCTGGTGGCGGTTCCGCAAGAGCCCGCTGGCTGTCGTCGGCTTAGTCATGGTCATCGCAATCTATCTGGTGGCCCTTTTTGCGGATTTCCTCGCCCCGTTCGCCACGGGCGCGTTCAGTCCCACGCATACCTACGCGCCGCCGCAGCGCCTCCACCTCTTCAAAGACGGCTGGGATCTCTCACCCCACGTCAGCGGCTACGCGGTCGAAATCAACCAGGAGTCGCTGCGGCGCGAGTTTACGGTCGATCCGTCGCAACAGATCGACGTCGAGTTCTTCACGACCGGGCGGGAGTACAAGCTGTTCGGGCTGATCCCGACCACTCGTCACCTGATCGGCCCTGCCGATCCGAACGCACCGATGTTCCTGCTCGGCGCCGATCAGAATGGGCGCGACCTCTTCAGCCGGCTCATCTACGGCACGCGGATCTCGATGACCATCGGTCTGGTCAGCGTCGGCCTGAGCGTGGTGCTCGGCATTCTGTTCGGCGGCCTCTCGGGGTATTACGGAGGCCGGATTGATCTCTTCATTCAGCGCGTGATTGAGTTCCTCAGCGCCTTGCCGGCGATCCCGTTGTGGTTGGGGCTCGCCGCCGCGCTGCCACCACGCTGGACCGGTCTGCAGGTCTATTTCGCGATCACGGTCATCCTCTCGATCATCGGCTGGACCGGGCTGGCCCGCGTCGTGCGGGGACGGTTCCTCTCATTGCGCGAGGAGGACTTCGTCACCGCGGCGCGGCTGGACGGCATCAGTGAGTTGCGCGTCATCTTCCGCCACATGCTGCCGTCTTTCTCGAGTCACATCATCGCCACGCTCACGCTGGCGATCCCCGGCGTGATCATCGCCGAAACCGCGCTCAGCTTTCTCGGCCTCGGCCTGCGCGCGCCGATCGTGAGCTGGGGCGTCCTGCTCGAAAGTGCCAACAACGTCCGGGCAATCGCTACCGCGCCGTGGCTGCTCTCGCCCGCGCTCGCGGTGATGTTCGCCGTGATGGGCCTCTACTTCCTGGGCGACGGCCTGCGCGACGCCGCTGATCCCTACACGTCGTAGGCGGAAGGCGGAAGGCGGAAGGGAAGACGACGACGCGCGCCTAACGCCTAACGCCTAAAGGGACGAAATGTGACCAGGAACGACCTGATATTAGAAGTCAAAGGGCTGAAGACGCACTTCTTCACCTCGGAAGGCGTGGTCAAGGCCGTCGACGGCGTGGACCTGACCGTCCACCGAGGCAAGACGCTCTGTATCGTCGGCGAGAGCGGCTGCGGCAAGAGCATCACCGCGCGGTCGATTCTGCAAATCGTCGACCGGCCCGGTCGCATCGTGCATGGGCAGGTGCTGTTCCATCGTCAGATTGAAGAAGACGCCAACGTCGCGCATGAAACGATCGATCTCGCCGCCCTGCCCGCCGACAGCCGGAAAATGCGGGCGATCCGCGGCCGGAATATCGCGATGATCTTCCAGGAGCCGATGACGTCGCTGAGCCCGGTCCATACCATCGGCAACCAGATCCGCGAGGCGATTAGTCTGCACTTCGCTGTCAGCAAAGAGGAGGCACACGCCCGCGCGCTGGAGAATCTGCGGCTGGTCGGGTTCCCGCGCCCCGACACGGCGGTCAATCGCTATCCCTTCCAGCTCAGTGGCGGCATGCGACAACGCGCCATGATTGCCATGGCCCTCGCCTGCCGGCCGAAGCTGCTCATCGCGGACGAGCCGACGACCGCGCTGGATGTCACCACGCAGGCGCAGATCCTGGACCTCATTCGTGGACTCCAGCAGGAACTCGGCATGGCGCTGCTGATGATCACCCACGACCTCGGCGTCGTCGCGGAGATGGCCGACGACGTGGCGGTGATGTATCTGGGCATCGTGGCGGAATCGGGGACCGTCGACCAGATCTTCCATGCTCCGAAGCACCCCTACACGCGCGCCCTGCTGCAGGCGATTCCGCGCGTCGGCGATCAGGGGGATGAGCGCTTATTCGCGATTCGCGGCACGGTGCCGAGTCCGTTCAACCGTCCGTCGGGTTGCCCGTATCACACGCGCTGCGACTCGTTCATGCCCGGCATTTGCGACCAACATGATCCGCCGCCGGTCCCGTTCGACGAGAACCACGAGGCCAGGTGTCTGCTCCATACGGACCTCGCGGATCCCGCGCGCATCCGTCCACGCGCCGACGACAGATTGGCAACCAGCGGTGCGAGGGAGATGGCGGTCCCGCGGCATCAACCCGCTGCAACCGACGACGAGTTGCTCTCCGTCAGCGACCTGCGCATGCACTTCGAGGTGCGGCGGGGCTTCTTGCGCCGCGCAACAGACGTGGTCAAGGCCGTCGACGGCGTGAGCTTTGATCTCCGCCGGGGCGAGACGCTCGGCCTCGTCGGCGAGAGCGGGTGCGGCAAGACGACGATCGGACGCTGCATCCTGCGGGTGTATGAACCCACCAGCGGACAGATGAACTACCGGCCGCGCGACGGCGACGTCGTCGACGTTGCTGAGGTGGACGGCGGCCGGCTCAAGCGGCTCCGTAGCGAGTTGCGCATGGTTTTTCAGGATCCCCATTCCTCGCTCAATGCGCGAATGACGCTGCGCGACATCATTGCCGAGCCGCTTCGGGCCCACGGCATCGCCCAGGGCAGCGCGGTCGACGAGCAGGTGGCGACGCTGCTGCGCAAGGTCGGACTGCGTCCGGAATACATGCGCCGGTATCCACATGCGTTCAGCGGCGGCGAGCGCCAGCGCGTCAGCATCGCCCGCGCATTGGCGACAAATCCTCGCCTGCTGGTGGCCGACGAAGCCGTCTCCGCCCTCGACGTCTCGGTCCGGGCGCAGATCATCAATCTGCTCAAGGATTTACAGCGGGATATGGGCCTGACTTACCTCTTTGTATCGCACGACCTCAGCGTGGTCCAGCACATTTGCGACCGGGTCGCGGTGATGTATCTGGGCCGCATCGTCGAATTGGCCGAAACGTCGGCGATCTTCGCCGCGCCGCAAATGCCCTACACGGAGGCGTTGCTCTCGGCCGTGCCCATCGCGGATCCACGGTTACGCGCCTCGGCAAGCAGAATCATGTTGGAGGGTGAGGTCCCGGACCCCTCCAACCCACCGTCAGGCTGTCCGTTTCACACGCGTTGCCGGTACGTGCAGGACCGCTGCCGCATCGAGCCGCCGCGCTTGCGGGAAGTCAAGCTAGGTCACCTCGCGAGCTGCCACTTCTCCGAGCAACTCACCTTGCAAGGCGCGGCCACGACCTCGGCCGCCGCGGACTAGCAGAACCGGTCCCCGCTGATATGCGACACTCCTTGGGAGAATGGCCCGGCAGACGCGGGCCATTCGGTGAAGCAGTCCGCGGCGAACGCCGCGACAGCGCACAGCGGAGGGCACCGAGGCATGCCAGCGAAGCAGCGGGTGCTGGTGACCGGGGCGACCGGGGTGATCGGGACGGCGATGCGGGCGAACCTGGCCGATCGCTACAACTTCTCGTACCTGACGCACCGGCCGGCCGATTTTCCGAGCCACGTCGCCGACATTGCGGACTTGGACGCGATCGAACCGGCGTTCGAAGGGATCGACGCCGTCGTCCACATGGCGGCCTCGAGCGCGGTCGGCTCGACCTGGGAACAGGTGCTCAACGACAACTTGATCGGCACGTACAACGTCTTCGAGGCGGCGCGGCGGCAGGGCGTGAAGACGGTCGTCTTCGCCTCGTCCAACCACGCCATCGGGATGTACGAGCTGGACGGAGCGCCGGACCTCTACAAACTCGACGATCCCCGCGTCTACGACCATACGGTCGAGGTGCGGCCGGACAGTCTCTACGGCGTCTCGAAGGCGTATGGGGAGGCGCTCGGCCGGTACTACCACGACAGGTTCGGCCTGCGCGTCTATTGCCTGCGCATCGGCACCGTCCGCGCCGACGACGACCCGCGCTCCCCTTCCATCCTCGAATCCTCCTCCACCTGGCTCAACCTCACCCCGGAGCAGAAGTACGAGCGGCTGCGCGCCACCTGGCTCAGCCAGCGCGACTGTTGCGAGTTGATCGTCCGCTGCCTGGAGGCCACCGCCGTCACCTGGGCACTCGTCTACGGCATCTCCAACAACCCCCGGCAGTTCTGGGACATTTCCCACGCGCGCGAACTGCTAGGGTACGACCCGCGGGACGGTGCGCCGGAATAGGGCGGCCAGGGCGGCAGGGCGGCAAGGCATGCGGCTGGGCCGGGGAATGGGGGAGAGCAGGTGTCCATTGCGAACGAAGGAACGCGCGCCGAACTGATCCTGGCGGGTGGTCACGTGATCGACCCGGCGAATGGGATCAACGGGCCGGCCGACGTGGCGATTGGCGAAGGGAAGATCGTCGCGGTGGGGCCGGGGCTCTCGACCGAGGGGGTCGAACGGGTGCTGGACGTGGCCGGGCACTACGTGACGCCGGGCATCATCGACATGCACGCCCACGTCTTCTACACGCACCGGCGGTCCGACCTTTCGCTGCACCCGCTGGTGAATACCTTCTCGTCGGGCGTGACGACGGTGGTCGATGCGGGCACCGCGGGGTGGCGCGACCTGGCCGACTTTAAGTGCGAGGTGATCGATCGGTCGAAGATTCGGGTGTTGACCTACGTCAACATCGTCGGTTCGGGCATGGGCGGCGACTGGGAGCACGACGTTAGCGAGATGCGGCCGAAGCTGGCCGCGGCGGCGGCCGTGGAGTACGCCGACGTCGTGGTCGGCATCAAGACGGCGCACTATTGGGCCAAGAAACCCTTCGACGCCGCGCATCCCGCCTGGGCGGCCGTCGACGCCGCCGTCGAGGCGGGTGAGCTCTGCGGTATGCCGGTGATGGTCGACTTCTTCCCCTGGCTACCCGAGCGGCCCTACCCGACGTTGATCCTGGAGAAGCTGCGCCGGGGCGACATCCACACCCACGTCTTCGCCCAGCAGTTCCCGATCATCGACCAAGCGGGCAGGGTCGAGGCGCACCTGTGGCAGGCGCGGGAGCGCGGCGTCATCTTCGACCTCGGCCACGGCGCGGCTAGCTTCTGGTTCCGCAACGCGGTTCCGGCCATCCAGCAGGGCTTTTTCCCCGACTCGATCAGCACCGATCTCCACACCGGCAACCTGAACGGTCCGGTGGTAGACATGCTGACGACGATGAACAAGGTGCTGAACATGGGGGTCAGCCTGGAAGAGGTGATCGCCCGCTCGACCGTTGCCCCCGCCCGTGAGATCGGCCATCCCGAGTTGGGCACGCTGAGTGCCGGCGCGGAGGCTGACGTCGCGGTTCTGGCGCTGGACGAGGGCGATTTCTCCTTCGTCGACTGCGGCCGGGTTCGTCTGGATGGTCGCCAGCGACTGCGCTGCGCCCTGACCCTGCGCGCCGGCGAGGCGGTCTACAACCCGCACGGCCGCGGCTTGCCGACGTGGGCGGAGGCGGTGGCGGAATCCGCTGCCGCCACGCGCACGTAGCGGCGCTTACCGCGGTATCGCCTACCCAGGATCAACGATTAGTCGCCAGCACGAGACAAGCTGATATCCGTCGGCGCGCGGACCAGTTCGACGTCATCCCGCGGGAGGGCAAAGAGCGCGATCGTTTCCCCAGTCTCCGGGTTCGAGAACTCGACCTCGTAGGCGCGGTCGTCGTAGACCTCGACGATAGTGCCGATTGCGCCAGCGCCCACGCCCTCCTCAAGAAAGCGATCGGACCGCAACCGAATGACTGATAACAACGGCAGAGTCATGGGGGCCTCCTTACCGACGCCGGCGGACGAAGCCGCTAAATGGTGTGATCAGGTCGAGCGCGCCATCCGGTCGCAAGAGCCAAACCGATCGGATAACGGTGTCGTGTAGTTCGATCTCGATCATGTATCTGCGACCGAACTCGTCGTCCTCGCGCGTCTTGTAGTCGCCAGCGGCGAATTTTGCCTGGGCTTGTGCGACATAAAGGGCAGCAAGCGAGCGAGCATCCTCCCCATTTGCGTGGTCGGTATCCGAAGCGACCGAGAAAAATCGCGTCCTTGCCGGGTTCGTGTCCAGGGACCAGGACGTAGTGCGAGAACTTGCGCGGATTGGCGATGATCAGACGAAGCGCGGCCGGCGACGACGTTTCTGTTGCGTCGATTGATTCGTCGTCCTTTGGATTCACTAGGCCACGCCCGCCACGAGCACCACTCGCTGCCGTCTTGGATCGGCAGTCTAGCATTACCGCGGAGACTGACGAAGTCCGCTCGCGCCGCGACCCAGGCAATGACTCGGCAGGACAGCGCCTCTTCTATACATGATAGAATGATCGTGGGAAGGAAAAGGAAAACGCTATGTCTCGCCGTGGAGACATCTCACGCCGACCCAGGCCGGGCCGGCAAAGCGTCATGAGTTCCGCGCGACTCGTCGCGCTGCTGCTCCTCCCCGCGCTCATCCTGTTCAGTCTTCTGACTATCGACTATCGCGCCGCGGCCCAGGATGCGTCCGGCGAGGTCTATGTCGTGCCGATTACCGGCACGATCGACCTGGGGCTGGCCCCATATCTGGAGCGCGTGCTGGGTGAGGCGGCGGATGCCGATGCGGCGGCGGTGCTGCTCGAGATCGACACGCCGGGCGGGCGGCTTGACGCGGTCTTGCAGATGCAGGATGCGCTGCTCGGGGCCGAGGTGCCGACCATCGCCTTCGTCAACCGCAACGCCTTCTCGGCGGGGGCGCTGATCACCATCGCCAGCGAGCGGATCTATATGGCGCCGGGGGCGGCACTTGGCGCGGCGACGCCGGTCGAAGGTGGAACGGGCGATACGGCCAGCGAGAAAGTCATCTCTGCCGTGCGCAAGACCTTCAAGGCGACCGCGGAGGCACGCGGGCGTGACCCGTTGGTGGCCGAGGCGATGGTCGACCCCGACGTCGTGATCGACGGGCTCAACGAGCGCGGCAAGCTGCTTACCCTGACGACGCAAGAAGCGCAACAGTGGGGCTACGCCGACGGCGTGGCCGCCAGCCGCGCCGAGGTGCTGGCCGCCGAAGGGCTTGCCGGCGCGCCGGTCGTGGAGACGTCGCCGTCGCTGGCGGAAGATGTCGTCCGCTTCATCACCGATCCGCTCATTGCCACGCTCCTGATCATCGGTGGCTTGCTCCTGATCGTCGGCGACTTCTTCGTCGAGGGGCTCGGGTTTGGCGCCGTGGCCGGCATCGCGCTGCTGGCGGTCTTCTTCTGGGGACACACACTCGCCGGATTGGCCGGCTGGGAGGACGTCGCTCTGGTCGTCCTCGGCGTGGCGTTGCTCGCGGTCGAACTGCTCATTATCCCCGGCTTCGGCGTGGCCGGCATCCTGGGACTCGTCGCGATCTTCGGCGGGCTGTTTCTGGCGATGGTCGGGCGCGACATCCGCACGCCGGAGCAAACCGAACGCGCCGGCATTACCGTCGGCGTCGCCTTTGTCGCGGTCGTGGCTGGCTTCCTGGCCAGTCTCTTCTTCCTGCCCCGCAGCAAGCGATTAGGGAGTTTGGTGCTCGGTTCGTCGGTGTCGGGCGGGGACGTGAGCGCCGCCCGCGCGCCGGCCGGCTGGCTGCGCTTGTTCGGGGGTGGCTCGCTGGTGCTCCCCGCCGAGCAGCGGCCGGCCGCATTGGAGACCGCGCCGAGCTTGCTCGTCGGGACGTCCGGCCACGCGCTCACCGATTTACGTCCGAGCGGCACAGCTGAGATCGAGGGTCGGCGAATCGACGTGGTGAGTGCCGGCGACTTCATCAACGCCGGCGACCCGATTGAAATCGTCGCCGACGAGGGCTACCGACGGATCGTAAGGCGGAAGGCGGAAGGCGGAGGGCGGTAGACGCCGCAACGTGCCGAGAACGCTTTCCACCTTCCGCCTTCCGCCTCATCACAAGGAGGTTCCATGGAAACCGGTATCATCTCGTTGATGGTGATCGTGGCGGTCGCCATCGTCGTCCTCATCTTCTTTTTTTACTTCGTGCCGATCGGGCTGTGGATCACGGCCATCTTCTCCGGCGTGCGCGTCGGGATCGGAACGCTGATCGGGATGCGGCTGCGCAAGGTGCCGCCGGCCGAAATCGTCCGACCGCTGATTAGCGCCTCGAAAGCCGGGCTCGATCTCGACGTGGGCCAGATGGAGGCGCATTACCTGGCCGGCGGCAATGTGGGTCGCGTGGTCACGGCGCTGATCTCGGCCAACCGGGCGAATATCGACCTGCCCTGGAAGCGGGCGACCGCGATCGACCTGGCCGGACGGGACGTGCTGGAGGCGGTGCAAGTCAGCGTCAACCCGAAGGTGATTGAGACGCCGCGGGTCTCGGCGGTGGCGAAGGACGGGATCCAGCTCATCGCGGTGGCACGGGTCACGGTGCGGGCGAATATCGACCGCCTCGTCGGCGGCGCGGGGGAGGAAACGATCATCGCCCGCGTCGGTGAGGGAACCGTCTCCTCGATCGGTTCGGCCGACAGCCACAAGGCGGTGCTGGAGAACCCGGATCAAATCTCGCGGTTGGTGCTGGAGCGCGGCTTGGACGCCGGGACCGCCTACGAGATCCTCTCGATCGACATTGCCGACGTCGACGTCGGCCGAAACATCGGCGCCGAGTTGCAAACTGACCAGGCCGAGGCGGACAAGCGTATCGCCCAGGCGAAGGCCGAGGAACGGCGGGCAATGGCGGTCGCCAACGAGCAAGAGATGCGGGCACGCGTCGTCGAGGCCGAAGCCGAGGTGCCGCTGGCGCTGGCGGACGCTTTCCGCAACGGCCGGCTGGGGGTGCTCGACTACTATCGGATGGAGAACATCCAGGCCGACACGAACATGCGGTCGTCGCTGGCCGGCGAAGGCGAGGGTCCGCGCGGGCCGGTCTCCCCGACGACCGGAGCATAGTCGGCGATGGGCAATTTCCCGCTCGGCGAGTTGATCTTTCTCTTCCTCATCTTCGTGGTCCCGACCCTGTGGGCGCGGCGAAAGCAGGTCGCCGATGCGTTGCGCCGCGTGAGTGAAGCGTTCGTGCCCCCCGGTCCCACGGTGAGGGAACCCCGCGCGGCCGTCAGGCCGCCACCGCGGCCGCGGCCACCTACCGTCCGGCCGAGGAGAGACGAAAGCCCGGCTCCCCGACCGGCAAGCGTTCCAGCGCCGCTCGTGACCCGGACCCCGCGCCCCGCACGTCTGCTGCCCATCCTCGCGACCCGCGCCGGCCTCCGCCAGGCGATCCTGATGCAGGAGATCCTGGGGCCGCCAAAGGCATTGCGCGCATTCGGGCGTGTGGATGGGAACCGAACACCGATGGACGGGGTATAGGGGGTGTGGCCAGCACGCAACTCCCAGGGGGTGACGACATGACCGTTCAACGCCTGTCCCGGTCGTCCCGTGTGGTTTCGGTTTGCATTGTGGTGCTGCTCTCGCTCGTCCTCCCGGTGCTTTCCGCGGGGTCGGCGACGGCAAACCGGGAACCTATAACACTTTACGTCGGCCGATTTTTCGCCAGCTTCACGCCGATCGATCCCATGACGCTTCAGGATGACATGAGCCGGCCCACTGTGGAGCTCGACTCGATCGACGACGAAGACTTCGTGCTTATCTCCGCCGATGGATCGACGCGAGTCGTTGTGGGATACGACGGCGAGGTCACGGTCCACGACGGCATCGACGGCGCGGTGCGGTCCCACTTCTCGGTTGATGGCGCCGGCTCGCTGGAAGCGTCCAACGTACCAGAGGCGCTGAGCGCCGACGGGACGCGTCTCCTTGTCGGGGGCGATGTCTTCGTGCCGGATCGCGATCTGTACAAGCCGGTCTGGAAGGTCTTCGATACCCGCACCGGCGAACTGATCGCCACCGTGCAGCGTGGCGCGGACGTGTTCGGCCCGGTCGTGGTCGATGCCGGCGCGACCCGCCTCTATCGGCTGGTCGGTGTCGGCCGGCCGGAGCATGCGGCAGAGAACACCAGTCCGTTCCCGGCGCGGCTGATCGCCTACGACTTGACGACCGGAGAGGAGCTGGATCGACTCGATCTGCCCGGGATTCACATCGGGACCTGGACGACCGGCGAAGGGTTAAAACAGGTCTTACCGGCGCTGGCGCTCTCGCCGGATGGGGAGAGCGTTGCCATTGTCCACGCCGACAGCGACGCGATGACAGTCAGCGCGGCGGCAGATCTGACTGTTGAGCGGACTGTCGCGCTGTCGATGCCACAGAGCTGGAGGTCGCGGTTGCTCGGGCTGTTGCTGCTGGCGCCACAGAGCGCATCTGCCAAGGTTGCAGAGGGGGCCTTCAAGGCGGCCGTCTTCAGCCCAGACGGCAACAGGCTTTATGTGAGCGGGACCGAGTGGACGGCGGAGGACGACCCGGATGACGTTCCGAGCCTGGGACTGCGCGTGATCGACGTCACGAGCGGCGAGGTCTTAGGAGAGGCGCTTGATGACGTCTACATCGACCGAGTGATCTCGTCACCGGATGGTCAGAGCCTCTACGTGACCGCCGCGGATGTTTATGGGCCGTCTGACAATTTCTCGTGGGTTCTGCTCCGGCTTGACGCCCAGACGTTCGATGTTCTGGCGGAACGGACGTTCTCCAGCTATCCGTGGCTTCTGATCGTGCCGGAGGGCACATCAGCTTGATCACCTCTGTTCCAATATTTCCAGCACCGGCGCCATCGCCGCGATCGACTCCACGGTGATCGGGTCGAGAACTAACTGGACGTGGCTGATGCCCGCCTCGGCGAAGGCGCGCAGGCCGTTCGCGATCACGTCGGGTGTGCCGGCCAGCGGCGGGACCGGCGAGAGGGTCGGGTTGACGCTGGGCCGGCCGGTGCCGCCGGGCAGACCGACCAGGACGGCACACGTCCGCTCGATCTCACCGGGGTCTCGCCCGGCCGCCCGGCAGGCGGTGTCGACCAGCTCGAAGTGCAGTGGCAGCCCGTTCGGGCGGTTGCCGTAGTCGGCGAACCAGACGTTCCAGGCGTCGACGTGCGGCGCGGCAATGGTGAGCATCCGCGGACCGGATGAGCCGATCATCAGCGGCGGACCGTTCGGCCGGGGGCCGCGCGGGCGCAGTTCGCAGTCACGAGCCGAGTAGTAGGCGCCGTCGAAGTCGATCTGCCCTTCTCGCAGCAACGTGCGGATGATCGTGAACGCCTCCTCGAATCGGGCGACGCGGCGGTCGTAGGGGAAGCCGAAGGCGCGGTACTCCGGTTCGTGCCACCCGGCGCCGAGCCCGAGGATCAGCCGACCACCGCTGATCTCGTCGATCGTGTCGGCCATCTTGGCAAGCAATGCCGGGTTGTGAAAGGCGGTGCAGGCGACGAGCGGACCGATCTCGACACGCCTCGTCGTCGCCGCCAGCGCCGCCAGCAGCGACCAACATTCCCACGGCCCCTTCGTCGACCCGTCCTGGAGCCGGTAGAGTAGGTGCTCGCCCAACCAGAGCGAGTCGAACCCGACCTCCTCCGCCAACCGCGCCATTGCCAGGTAATCATCCCATCGGACGACGCGCTCCGTCTCCGGGAGTTGGACGCCGATCTTGAGCGAGCGATCTGATGTTGACGTCATCCGCGCGTTTCCTCCCGTGAACCGCCGCGGTGCAACGGGTGATGCGGGTTGTCCACCATGTGGCGTTGTGGCCAGCGTCGCACGGGGCTGAAGACCCCGCGCTGACTCCACTAACTCGGCTGAAACCGGCTGACGCTGGCAATGCGACGTGGGTCACATCCCGCGCCTTGGGCAACTCCTGCCTTGGGACGACGGTGATAGATTTTCGTCGGTGGTGCGTTCAAGGCCGGGCCAGAGGGTGTCGGCGGCGTGGTGGGTCTCTTGATTTTGGACGTAGGCGACGACGGTTGGGAGGGCGTTTTCGCCGAAAGAATGGATGCCGTACTCGCCCTGCCAGGCAAAGGGGGATGACACGGTCCATTGACCGTTGTGGTTGACAGCGTGGGCGGAAGCGCCTTTGAGACGACCGACGACGGTGGAGATGAGAATGCTCGGCGGGATAGAGACGGCGACGTGGATGTGATCTGGCACACGCCGATAGCGTGAGGAATGACCTTATTGTCATTGCAGGTGTCACGCAGGGACCAGCGAATGGTGCGCTCCTCCTTCGATCCAATAAGTGGCTCCCGATCGTGTGTCGTCCAAACCACATGGTAATAGAGCCGCCAAAAGGGCACCGCACCCTCCCATTCGCGTCCAGCCGGCTTCAGCCGGGTTAGTGGAATCAGCGCGGGGTCTTCAGCCCCGCGCGGCAATGACCGCTTCGGTCCGATCTGGCATTCGCCGTCAGGGAACACACCAATTCGCCCCAAGGAACGTAGATTTCATTGGGTGTGCCGGCGCGGCCCGCTCGGCATGATACCCATACCGCCGTCGATATCAACCTAAAGGAGGCGCTGATGATCTCTCGCCGTTCGTTTCTTGCCCTGCCGCTGGCGATCGCGGCCTCGACGCGGACCGTGCGCGCCCAACCGCCGGAGCGGGCCTATTGGCCGACGGAGCTGTGGCGGCGGCGGCGGCCGGATCGGCACGGAGTCGACGCCCGGTTGGGGCAGACCGTCGAGCAGATCATGCGCGACCAGATGCCGGACGTCACCGGCTTCGTCGTGGTGCGCGATGGCTACATCGTCGCCGAGCGCTACCAGGGCGCCTACGAGCAGGACGATCCGCTCAAGATTCGGTCGGTCACCAAGAGCTTCATCTCGGCGCTGATCGGGATTGCGCTCGACGAAGGGAAGCTGACCGGACTCGACCAACCGATCGGCGAGTTGATCCCGGACCGCATCCCGGCCGGGGCCGACCCGCGGACGCCGGTTATCACCGTCCGCCAACTCCTGACAATGACCAGCGGCTGGGCCTGGGACATCGGGACCGACTATCCGCGTCTGATCGCCAGCCCGAATTGGGTCGATCTCACCCTCAGCCAGCCCGTGATCTACGAACCTGGCGCCTTCTACGCCTACAACACCGGCGGTTCGCATCTCCTCTCCGTGATTCTCACCGAGGCGACGGGCGAAGATACCGCCGACTACGCCCAGGAGAAACTCTTCGACCCGCTCGGGATCGCGCGGCCGACTTGGTTGCGCTCGCCGCAGGGGGAGATTAGCGGCGGCTTTGGGTTGGAGCTGACGCCGCGCGACATGGCGAAACTCGGCTACCTCTTCCTGAACGAGGGGCAGTGGGATGGTGAACAGATCGTTCCGGTTGATTACGTGCGCGCGGCGACAGCCGTTCAGAGCGCCGGCGACTCGACGGGCCTCGCGCTCTACGGTTACCAGTGGTGGGTCACCGACACCGCGGGCTACCCTGCCTACTTTGCGCTCGGCTTCGGCAGCCAGTACGTCTACGTCGTGCCGACCCTCGACCTGGTCGTCGTGGTCGCCAAGGGGTTCGAGACGCCACCGCCGATCACCCCGGCGCGCTCGGTCATCGAAGGAGTCATCATTCCGGCCGTGACGCCGCGCTGACCGGTCCGGTTGCGAAGCAATGACGACCGTCCAACGGCTTGGTGATTATCCGGCGAATGCTGCTTGCCGCACCCCCGACACGACAGCCAACGCGCTGTCCAGCTCGTCGATGGCGCGGTCGAGGTCGGCGTCGGGGATCATCAGGGGCGGCTGGAAGCGGACGACGTTGCCGGCCTGACCGCCGACGCCGATGAGGACGCCGGCCTGCCGGCAGAGGCGGCGGACCTCGGCGGCCTGCTTGGTGGCGGGTTCCTTGGTGGCGCGGTCGGTCACCAACTCGACGCCGATCATCAAACCGAGACCGCGCACCTCGCCGATCAGCTCGTGCCGGTCGGCCAGTTGCCGCAATATCGCGATCGTGCGCTCGCCCTTGCGGGCCGCCTCGCCGGCCAGGTCGTCCTCGATCATGACCTCGATGTTGGCCAGCGCGGCGGCGCAGGAGACGGGGTTGCCGCCGAAGGTCGAGAGGTGCTCGCCGGGGCGCAGGGCGTCGGCGATCTCCGGCCGGGCGATGGTGGCGCTGAGCGGGAAGCCGTCGGCGATCCCCTTCGCCAGCACCATAATGTCCGGTTCAACCCCGAAGTGCTCGACGGCGAACAGTTCACCGGTGCGCCCAAAGCCGCTCTGCACCTCGTCGGCGATAAAGAGGATGCCGTGCCGGTCGAGTATCTCCTTGACCCGTTGGAAATAGCTGGCGGGCGGGACCAGGATGCCGCCCTCGCCCATCACCGGCTCGGCGATGAAGGCGGCCACGTCGCCGCTGGTTTGACAGGTGATCGCCCAGTCGACCATCTCGGCGCAGCGCGCGGCGACCTCCTCCGGGTCGTCGGTGCCGAACGGGTTGCGGTAGACGTAGGGGGCCGGGGCGAAGGCAACGCCGGGCAAGTACGGACCGCCGCGCGTCTTGCGTGCCTTGTTGCCAGTGATGGAGAGGGTCGCGTTCGTCCGCCCGTGGAAGGAGTGGGTTAGGGAGACGAACTCGTGACGACCGGTGTACGCCTTCGCCAGGCGCATCGCCGTCTCGATTCCCTCCGCGCCCGAACTGCCGAAGAAGGTCTTTGAGAGCTGTCCCGGCGCGATCGCGGCCAGCCGCGCGGCGAGGTCGGCGACGACCGGGACGTGGTAGACGTAGCTGGCGGCGTGGACGACCTTGTTGAGTTGGTCGCGCACGGCGGCGAGGACGCGCGGATGGCGATGGCCCGCGTTGCAGACGGCGATGCCGGCGAAACAATCGACGTATTCCGTTCCGTCGGCGTCCCAAATGCGCGCCCCTTCAGCCCGCTCGACCACCACCGGCTCGACCGCTGCCACAAAGCTGGTGTTGACGTACTGCCGGTACTTTTCGATCGTCGCTTCGTGCCCCGCCGGATTCGCGCTCATCATCCCCGTCCTTCACACATGACAACCATTCGCCCGCCGCGCATGATGGGGGAAAGGCGGCGCGGCGGCAAGACGGTCCTCGCTAACCTTCCGCCGCCGCCTCAGGCGTGCCGGCTTCCGAGGTCGGCGATGGAGTCGGCTCGGTCGTCGGTGTCTCCGTTGGCGTCGCCGTCGCGGTTGGCGTCTCGGTGGGATCGGGAGTCTCGGTCGGCGCGGCCGTCGGCTCTCGCGTTGGCGTTGGAGTTGGCGTCGGCTCTTCGGCAACGGACGAGACGCGTACCGTCAGGGATGCCGACGCGCTGCCGCCGCTGGAGCCGCCAGTCGCGACGACTTGATGTGTACCGGACGCCGCATCCTCGGGGATGGTGAACGGGGTCGTGGAGGCGGTCGAGCTGCCGGTGCTCGATGCCCGGACAGTGCGCAGCGTCGCGCCGCCGGCGAGCCGCAGCGTCAC
>JBOGUF010000214.1:0-15499 GCA_050696075.1 Thermomicrobiales bacterium | reverse complement strand
GCGACGTCTCGCACGACGAGGTCGTCGCCCTCACCACGCGCTATTTCGGCGACCTTGCGGCCGAAAGCGCGCCCGACGAGTACCCGCCCACCACTGACGACCAAACCGAGACCCGCATTCGGCTCATCGAGCGCAAAACCGAGCAGGCCCACCTCTGCCTGGCGATGCCCGCCCTCCCCTACAGCACCGAACGCCGCTACGTCCAGGGCACCATCGAAGCCATCCTCTCCTCCGGCATGAGCTCGCGCCTCTTCCAGGAAATCCGCGAGAAGCGCGGCCTGGTCTACTCCGTTTACGGTTATTTCCGCCCCTATGCCGACGTCGGCCAGGGCGTCGTCTACGCCGGCACCGACCTGGACCGGGTCGAGGAGACAGTCGGCGCCATCGTCAAGGAACTCCGCAAGCTCCGTGACGAACCTGTGCCCGAGCAGGAGTTGCGGAGGACCAAGGAGTTGCGTAAGGGCCGGCTCCAGATGGGGTTGGAGGACAGCCGTTCGGTCGCCTCCTGGGTCGGCAGCCAGGAACTCACCTACGGCGAGATCAAAACCCCGGAGGAAGTCATGACGCGCATCGAGGCCGTCACCGTCGAGCAGGTCCAGGAGCTGGCACAGGAGCTCTTCCGCGCCGACCGGCTCAACCTCGCCCTGATCGGCCCCTACAGCGACCCGCAACCCTTCGCCGACCTGCTCCGCCTGCCATGAGCGATCCGGTCGTCCCAGGTTCATCCAGTCTCCAGCCGCTCGACCTGGCGCGGCACGACGAGGCCGCCGAACTCCTTGCCGCCTGCGCGGACATCGGGACGGTCGATGCCGGGAGGAATCGCCTCACTGAGAGCGGGAATGATCCCAAGGCGTCTATCTACGGCATAACGGACGGCGGCCAGCTCGTCGCCGTCTACATCCTGCGGAAAATCGAGTTGGCAAACGAGCTTACCGCCATCGCGGTCCGCGAGGATCGCCGGCGGCAAGGCGTCGGCCGCGCTTGCCTCCAAGACGCACTACGCCGGTCTGGTCGCCGACCGCTCACCGTGGAGGCGGACGACGATACGCTTGCGTTCTACAAGGCGTGCGGCTTCAAGCTCGTCGGTCGCCGCAAGCAGCCCGACGGCACCATGCGCTACCGCCTCGGTTGGCACATGCCGGGCTTGCGTCGTCCGATCGCGGATCGCGAGGGATGATGGTCGATGCGAACCTCGTCCACGGCTCCGCCCGCGGCTAAAGACCGCGGGCTGACTCCCATAAGCCCCCTGAAGGAGGCTGAAGTGGTAGAGCGTTTTCCAGCCGGCTTCAGCCGGGTTAGTGGAGTCAGCACGGCGGCTTTCACGCTTGGTGTGAGTTGGGTGGGCATGAACGGAGCGGTCTCGGTCGCGTATGGTTGGGGTGCTTGCCCCCCGCCTACGCGACAGGAGCCCCGCTCATGCTCGATCCCGAGACCTTCCTGACGGAGTGGTCCGTGGTCGTCGAGGAGTTCTGCAAGGTCCATGCGCGGCGGGTGTCCCCGCCCGGTCCCGCCGGTGGTCTGACGACGAGTGAAGTCGTCACCCTGGCGATCTCCGCCCAGCAGACCCGCTTCCCGTCGGAACGGGTCTTCCATCGTCGTACCAGTCGACACCTGCGCGCGCGCTTTCCGGGCTTGCCGGGTCGTGATCGCTTCAACCGGCTGACCCGAGCGGCCGGGGCGACGATCACCACCTGCGCGCTCCACGTCGGGCAGACGTTGGCCACCGGCGATGACCAGGCGTTCGAGGTGATCGCTGACACCGGGCTGGTCGTGCGCAACGCCAAACGGCGCGGCGCCGGCTGGCTGTTCGGGCAGGCGGAGATCGGCTGGTGGACCCGGATCGGCTGGTACGAAGGGATGCGCCTGCTGGTCAGTGTGACCCCGAGCGGCGCGGTGACCGGGTGGGGCTTCGGTCCCGCCTCCACCAACGACCGGGTGCTGGCCGAGACCTGCTTCGCGGCGCGGGCAACACCGCACCCGCGGCTGCCCAGTGTCGGCGCCCCGACCAGCGACCGGTCTGTCGCCGATATGGGATGCAGTGGCCAGCGGGGCCAGGCCCGCTGGGCGAGCGCCTACGGCGCGGTCGTGGTCAGCCCGCCGCAGGCGGACAGCACACGCGCCTGGCCCAAGCCCCGGCGCACCTGGCTGGCGAGCATCCGCCAGGTCATCGAAGCCGTCCACGACCGCTTGCTCGTTCGCCGCGGTCTCGACCGGGAGCGCCCGCACGCCCTGGACGGGGTGCACGCCCGCCTGGCAGCGGCGATCGGGCTGCACAATGGGTCGTGCTGGCTCAACCGCCGGTTCGGGCGCGCTCCGCTCCAGACGGCAGACCTGATTGACTGGTGAAAGGACGCCCATACACGATCCCCAACTCACACCAAGCGTTTTAGCCCCGTGCCGGCGACAACACGCACGATCACCAATGAGCAACACGGCAACAGCATCCGAGGAGCCTGACCGATGCTACCCAAGGTGAAATACCAACGCCCTTCCCACCGCGAAATCCCCCCGCGGCAAGGCCGCACCGGCTGGGAAGCCATCGTCGACCTCGCCCTCGCCGAAGACATCGGCACCGGCGACGTCACCACCCTCGCTACCGTCCCGACCGGTACGACGGCGCGCGGCACGCTCCTCGCCAAAGCCGACGGCGTCATCTCCGGCATCGAGGCCGCCGCCTACACCTTCTACCGCGTCGACCCCACTGTCTCCTTCAGTCCGTTTCTCAACGACGGCGACCGCGTGACCCACGGCACAACCATCGCCGAAGTCGCCGGCGACGCCCGGAGTCTCCTCACCGCCGAGCGGGTCGCACTCAACCTCCTGCAGCACCTTTCCGGCGTCGCCACTGAGACAGCCCGCTACGTCGCGGCGGTTGCCGGCACGACCGCGCGCATCATCGACACCCGCAAGACGACGCCGGGCCTGCGCATCCTCGAAAAAGCGGCCGTCCGCCACGGCGGCGGCTACAACCACCGCGTCGGCCTCGCCGATGGCGTCCTGATCAAGGACAACCACCTCACCGCCATCGGCGGCTCCGACCGCGTCACTCGCGCCGTCCAGCAGGCCCGCGCCCTCGCTCCACACACGCTCAAGATCGAAGTCGAGGTCACCACCCTCGCCGAGGTCGAGGAAGCGGTCGCCGCCGGCGCCGACGTCATCCTCCTCGACAACATGGACGTCCCGACCATGCGCCACGCCGTCGAGTATGTCGCCGGCCGCGCCCTCTTGGAAGCCTCCGGCAACGTCCGCCTCGAGACCGTCCGCGCCATCGCCGAGACCGGCGTCGACTTCATCTCCGTCGGCGCCCTTACCCATTCCGCCCCCGCCCTCGACATTAGCCTGGACTTCGATCTGGCGTCCTCCTAGCGATCAGCCAACGCACCTCGTACACTGTCGCACGGGTGGATTGCATCTGATTCCCGCTTGCCTAATCGCAACATCGCCGAGGGTTGAAATGGCCATACGGGACGAACTTCATGCATTAGTAGACGCGTTGCCGGCAAGAGAACTGGACAATGCGCGGCGCGTTCTTGAGTCGTTAACTCGTGACCAGGACGATGCGCTGGAACGCCTCCTGATGGAGGCTCCATACGATGACGAACCGACGACACCAGAAGAGGACCGATTAGCCGAGGAAGCGTGGCAGGAATACCAACGCGGCGAGGCCATTCCGGTCGACGTGTTCAAGCAACCCTCGCTTTCGTGAGTTCAAGGAGCAAAGAGGATGGTTGCGCGGGAAGAAGTGCATCGCCTCGTCGATCAGCTAACCGAGTCCGAGTTGCGCACCGCCGAGCGATACCTGGCGTATCTGCGTAGCGGCGCGAACGATCCTGTCGTATGGGCCTTCGATCACGCCCCTGAGGATGACGAGCCGAACACCGAGGATGAAGAACGGGCCGTTGAGGAGGCGCGGGAAGACGTGCGACTCGGGCGGGTCTACTCTGCCGAGGAAGCGAAGAGACTGTTGCTAGGGTGAGCGAACCATGGCGGTATCAACTGTCGGCGCGTGCCATCCGCGACTTGGAACGTCTCGATCCGCGGTTGCGGGCTCGGGTGTTCGACGCGCTCGATCGATTGGTCGAAGAACCGTTTACCCCACAACTCCGCAAACTCCGCGGGAAACAACGCGAATGGCGCCCGCGGGTCGGTGACGTGCGCATTCGCGTTAGGCGGGACGACGCATTACATGTCGTCCACGTTCTTCGCGTCCTTCCGCGCGGATCCGCCTATCGCGACTAACACCCCGCTGGCCTCAACCACTCCAAGTCCTCCAACCGCGTAGTTGCGCATACCGTGAGGCGGTGGCTAACACGCTTGGAGACGTGTGACGTGACCGTGGCCGCGGCTAGATCATCCCCTCGCGCGCCGCGATAGCCGCGGCCCCCGTCCGCGATTCGACCCCGAGCTTGCCGAGGATGCTCGAAACGTGCGTCGTCACCGTGCGGCGAGCGACGAAGAGCGCGTCGGCAATCTCCTGGTCAGTCCGGCCTTCCGCAATCAGGCGCAACACCTCCATTTCGCGCGACGTCAGGCCATGGTCTCCAGCTGACCGCGGCGCAACGCGACGAACCAGAGCCGTCGCCGGCGTGTCGCCCAGGGCCAACGCCTCGGCCACCGCCTGCTCCAATGGCATCGCCCGACCCGCGGTCCAGACGGCCGCGAACGCTTCGCCTCCCATCGCGCTCCGCGCATCGGCGAGCGCGCGTTCAGTCTTCTTCCGCTCGTCCGGCAGGGGCACGCAATCCATCGCCTCTTCGAGCACCTGCCCGGCAGCGAAGAGGCGCACCGCCTGTTCGGCCTGCTTCGACGCCAGGGCCACCCGCGCCAGCCCGGTCAGACACCCGGTCATGTGCAGCCGCTCCCGGAGAGCCCGCCACCGGGCGAGGCTCTCCTGGTAGTACACCCGCGCCGTCTCCACGTCTCCGCGCGCCAGCGCCCCGTCGGCAAGCTCGCGCAGCGCGGCCGGGACCCCCCACGGATGATCCAGCCGCCGCCAGATTGCCAGCGCCGCCTCGTGGTGGCCGACGGCCTGGTCGTGATCACCGCGCCGGTAGGCGAACGCCCCAAGTTGGCGCAGCGCCATCCCCTCCCGAATCGGCTCTCCGCGGTCCCGAAAGATCGCCAGCGCCTCCTCCACGAGTCCCGTCGCCCGATCGAGCTCACCCAGCGCCGCGGCAGCCCGCCCGAGCTGGGTCAGCGCCATGCCGACGCCCCGGCGATCGCCGTGCGCGCGAGACAACCCGAGGGACTCCTCGGCAAGCTCGATCGCCCGCGCCGGCTCGTGTTGAAAGGACGCGAACCCGGCCGCCCAATAGAGCGCCTCGGCGCGCGTCGCCGGCAGGGAGTCACCCGGCATCGCCAGCACGCGTGCAAACCAGTCACGCGCCTCGGCGATAAACCCGAGGTCTACCCAGAACCGTGCCAACTCGTTTGCCAACCCTTGAGCTGTCTCGGCGTCCCCGCGCGATAACGTCCACGACAGTGCCGCGCGCACATCGTCCAGATCGAGTTCAATCCGGCCGTGCGCCGCCAGGCGCTCGGGACCCTCAACGCGCGCCCGCGCGTCCCGCACCACACCAAGGAAGTGCGCGGCATGCGCGTTCCGCGTCGCGGCCTCCTGGTCACTCGCCTCGAGCCGCCGCAACGCGTATTCCCTGATCGCCTGCAGCATCGAAAACCGCGGCTCGCCTTCCGCCCCGTCTTCCTGCTGCACCAGACTCTTGTCCACCAGCGACGAGAGGCCGTCGAGGACCGAGTGCCCAGTGCCGAGTGCCCAGTCAGTGGGCGGAGGCCGTTGCTCCTCCGATGCGGCCCGGTTGGTACCATCGGGCATCGCTGTTACCGGCTGGGCACTCGGCACTGGGCACTCGGTCCTCGCCACGGCCTCGGCCGCGTCGAGCGAGAACCCCCCAACGAAGACCGCCAACCGCCGAAAGAGCGCCTGATCCTCGGGTGAGAGCAGGTCATACGACCAGGAGATCGCGTCTCGCATCGTGCGCAGGCGAGCGGGTTGGTCGCGCGGTCCGCCGGTCAGCAGCGGCAGCCGCTGATCCAGACGGCTCAGCAACGCGGTCGGATGCAACAAATTGATCCGCGCCGCCGCCAATTCGATGGCCAACGGCAGCCGGTCGAGCCGGCGGCAGACCTCGTCCACCGTCTCGGCATTGACGTCGGTGACGGCGAATTCGGACTGGACCGCCCGCGCCCGTTCCTCAAAGAGGTGGACCGCCTCGTCCTCCGACAGTGGCGGCACCGGGTAGTCGTATTCGCCGGAGACGTGAAGCATGGCGCGGCTGGTCACGAGCATCGTCAGCCGCGAGCAAGCCCCCAGCAACTCGACCAAAAGCGGCGCGGCCTCCACCACCTGTTCGAAGTTGTCCAGAACCAAGAGGAGTTCGCGTGAGCGCAGCACCGCCTTGAGCCGGCGCACCGGAGAACTCCCCCGCGCTTCGCGTATATTCAGCGCCTGGGCAATAGCGGTGGCGACGAGGTCGCCGTCGTCGACCGCGGCGAGCGCCACAAAGAAGCTCTCCTCGCCGAAATCGCGCGCGAGGGCGGTCGCGACCTGCACCGCCAGCCGCGTTTTCCCAACACCGCCGGGGCCAGTTAGTGTGAGCAAACGGATGTGGTCCTGCCGGAGCAGTGAGGAAATCTCAGCCGATTCGCGTTCCCGCCCAATCAGCGAGGTGAGGGGAACAGGAAACCGAGCATCCGGCTCGAAGGCGCGCCGGTTCGCGCGAGTCAGGAGTGCCGGCGGCGCCACGGCAACGCCGGCGGGGGTTGCGCTTGACATACCGCTCTCCGACCATTCCCGCGCCGAGCCGACATAACCAGTATGGTGGTCGCCCTTACGCGTGTCAACGCCGGGTTCGAGGCCAACTTCTCTCCCCTTGACATCAACGCCGACCGCGCGGAACGTGTTCCCAGACAGCATTACAGAACGATGCCGAGCCAGCATGGCAACGTCCCTGGAAACGCCCGCGATCGCTCTATAGCCGTCAACTGCCATTGAGAAATCGTGTTAGAGCGCTGCTTTCCGCGCCTACGCCTGCCACGCACCTTCTCCATAACGGCGTGCGCGGGAAAGCGGCGCCCATACCTGGTTGCGGCACGTCAGGCCGCATTCATCGGCAACGGAATTGGCTGGCCGGTGCGCGATGATTCGTAGATCGCCAGGATGATCTCCAACGACTTGCGCGCCTCGGCGCCGGTGACGGCGGGCGGCCGGTTCTCGATTAGGGATTGCAAGAAATCCTGGATCTGGAGGACGTGGAACTCGGGGAAACCTGGGCGGTTGTTCTCCTCCCGTTCCCAGCCGATGCGTTGCTCCTCCTCGCCGGGGATCGTCCAGACGTCGTTGACGCCCTGCCGTCCCTCCGGATTCTCCCAGACGCTAACCGCCGTGCCGGCATCTCCGTGTATCGCCACCCGAAAACCGAAGCCAGGGTCGAAGGTTGAGGCGGCTTGGATGGCCCCCAGCGCGCCGTTGGCGAAAACGACGGTGGCGACGGCGGTGTCCTCGACGTCGATGTAGGCGCCGTGCCTCAGCGTCGCGAAGCGCCCGACGACCTCGATCGCCGGTCCCATGAACCACTGGAACTGGTCAATGGCATGCACCGCCTGGTTCATCAGTACGCCGCCGCCCTCGGTCGCCCACTTGCCGCGCCAGGGGTCAGAGGCGAAATAGCTCTCCGCTCGCCAAATACGGACCGAGCATTCGCCCAGGGTGAGCTTACCCAGCTTGCCCTCGTCGATCGCCCGGCGCATGCGTTGCGCCGACGGCCAGAAGCGCCGCTGGAAGATGACGCCGAAGGTCACGCCCGCCTTGTCAGCCGCCTCGACCATCTGGTCGGCCTCGGCCAGACTGACGCTGACCGGCTTTTCGCAGAGCACGTGGACGCCCGCCGCCGCCGCGGCGGTCACCAACGGACAGTGCGCGGGGTGCGGCGCGCAGACGAGTACAGCCTCGATCAGGCCACTGGCGAAGAGCTGCCGGGCATCGGTGAAGACGTGCGGCACGCCGTACTGCTCCGCCATCGCCCGCGCCCGCCCCTCGTCGGAGTCGCAGCAGGCGACGAAGTCCGCCTCGTCGAGCGCCGCAAGCGCCCCCGCGTGCGTCACCGCGATCTTGCCGCACCCGACAATCGCCGTCCGAATCGCCTGTGATGACATCCGAATCCTCCTGAGCGATTAGGCGTTAGGGGCTACGTCATCATTCTTCCTAACACCTAACGCCTAACGCCTAGGCCGTGTTTGCACACCGTCATGCTGACCACCGGGAAGCATCCCCCGGCGAAGCCGCTTCCCGTCTTGCCGGCGCGGCGCTTCGCGCGGGGATGCTTCGATGCCTCAGCATGACGGCACTTATCAAACACGCCTTAACGCCTTAAATCGGTCGATCAGCCGAGCCAACCGTCGGCATCAGCCGGTCTCGCAGGAAGCGGGCCGACCAGGCGACTGCATCGAGACCGGGGAAGATCGGGTCTTCGTTTTCGATGGCGACGATGTCGTCATAGCCGACTTCGCGCAGGGCCGAGAAGATCGCCGTCCAGTCGAGCGCGCCAAGGCCGGGCAGTCGATACCGCCACCACGAACTGCCGAGGATCCCCTGCCGCGCCAGCCGGGCGGGGAGGATTTCGCAGTCTTTGCCGTCGACGTGGTAGATCCGGTCGCCGTAGGCGCGGATCACGCCCGGCACGTCGGGGATCTGCAACCAGATCAGGTGCGACGGGTCGAAGCTAAGGCCAAGCGCGGGCGACGGCACCGTCTCGAACATTGCGTCCCACAGCTCGGGACACTGGGCGAGATTCCCCTCCGGTCCACCCCGCCCCGCCGTCTCGAAGGCAATGCGGACGCCCCGCTCCTCAGCGTACGCGGCCACCGGTCCGTAGACCTCGCGGAAGACGAGGAGGTTGTCCGCGACGTGGCTCGACGGATGTCCATCCCCGACCCCCGGCATCCCCCAGAAGTGCATGCCGTAGGCGGAACCGCAAAAGGTCACCAGGGCGCCAACACCGAGTTTGACGCAGGCGTCGATCGTGAGCCGGACGTAGGCGATCCGTTCCTCCCGTAGCGATTGATTCGCGGTCAACAAGTTGAGCATCGGGGCCAGCGAGGCGATTTCGACGCCATGCGCGTCGAGCAGTTCTTGGACCGGCCCTGGCCCGTCTTCGACGATCGCCTTGACGTCGAGATGGCCTGGAAATGACGCGCCGCCGATCTGCCTGTAGGCCGGCCCGACGTTGACCTCAATCGACGTCAGGTCGAGCGCGGCCGCACGACGCACCAGCTCGTCGAACGGCGTCGGCTCGACGCCGATCAACGAAGCAAACCCGATCTTCACCCTTCCCCCTTTCCCGTTCACTCGACTCGCGCGGCATTCTCCCACCGACTCGCGCATTGCGAAACCGCCTCGCTGGGCGTTGACAACCCGAACGTGGGCTGATAGGTTCTCTCCTGACAACCGAAGAACCAGGCGATGATGAGGACGAGTACCTGGCCGGAGCGGGTCAGAGAACCGCGGTCGCTGCGAAGCGGGACCGGGAACGCCAGGGAAAAAGACCTCGGAGCCTTGCCCCCAACGATCCGGGCGACCGGGCTTAGTAGGCGGCAACGGGCTGATACCAATCGGCTCCCGTTACAGAGCCGACGCATCGCGCGACGACGCGCCGTGCGGAAAAGGCCGCCGCTCCTGAACGGCGGCGAAGTGGGGTGGTACCACGAGCCAGACACCGCTCGTCCCCATCAGGGGGCCGGCGGTGCTGTTGTTTAAGTCGCCGGTCGCCGCCGCGGGTGTCGCGTTCCGCATCAATCGCGGGAGGTGACCATGCACCCGGTCCGATCGCTTCTCCATCTGTCTCAAATACCACGCGGCCACCATGTGCGCCGCGACCACTCCCTCTGCTCACGCACCAAGCCCTAGGCGTCCCGGCCCCTTGCCGGCGGCGCCTCGCCTAACCAACCCTCGCTTCACCGTTTCTTTCGCCAACCGCGAACCTCGAACCAGACCGCCCGGATTCGTAGGGGTAGGTCGTCGTGCCCATACGACGATAGGCATCACAGCCAGACCAAAAGGAGTGCATCATGCGCGCGTTGTCCACGACCCCAACCTTCACTGGCAGCTTCACCGCTCTCATCACCCCATTTCGCCATGGCGAGATCGACGAGCCGGCGCTGCGCCGACTCGTCGACTTTCAGATCGCCAACGGCGCCTCCGGCCTCGTCCCATGCGGCACGACCGGCGAGTCGGTGACGATGACCGCGGCCGAGCACGCCCGCGTCGTCGAGGTCGTCATTGACCAGGCGGCGGGGCGCCTTCCCGTGATCGCCGGCACGGGCACGAACAACACGCGGGTCACGATCGAGCAGACCCGCCATGCGCGGTCCGCGGGAGCCGATGCCGCCCTAGTCGTCGTTCCGTACTACAACAAGCCGACCCAAGAGGGACTCTACCGGCACTATGCCGCCATCGCCGAGGCGTCCGATCTCCCGTTGGTCCTTTACAACGTGCCCGGGCGGACCGGCATCAACATGCAACCGGAAACGATTCTGCGCCTGGCGGAGATCCCGACGATCGTTGCCGTCAAGGAGGCAAGCGGTTCGCTCGATCAGGTGAGCGAGATCGTCATCGGCGCGCCGGACCACTTCGGCCTCCTCTCTGGCGACGATTCGCTGACGCTGCCGATCATGAGCGTCGGCGGTCGCGGCGTGATCTCGGTCGTCTCCAACATCGTGCCGCGGCCAGTGGCCGACCTGACCGCGGCGGCGCTGCGCGGCGATTTCGCAACCGCCCGCACCGTCCACGCCCGTCTCTTCGATCTCTGCCGGGCGATGTTCATCGAGAACAACCCGACCGCCGTCAAGACCGCCGCCGGCATCCTTGGTCTCTGCTCCGACGAACTCCGCCTGCCTTTGACCGCGATGTCTGATCCCAACCGGCGGCGTTTGGAGGCAGCCTTACGCGCATTCGGCCTAACAAGGGTTGCGGCCGCGTAGGCACGTGCCCCCCCGGCCCCCCAAGTTTGAGGGGAGACGAAGCCACGTCGTCGTCCGTCGTGCTCCCCCCAGGATTGGGGGGCCGGGGGGGGCCGTCCGCGCCAGAGGAGAACGCATCATGCCCACACACATCGCCATCGCCGGCATTCTCGGCCGGATGGGACAGGAAATCACGGTCGCCGGTCACAGCGTCGAGGGGGTGCAGATCGTCGCCGGTGTGGTTCGACCGGGCGCCCTCGCGCGGCTGAATGGCGGCCGCCCGGACGTGCCACTCGTGGAGCACGTCGAAGAGATCTTGCCGGCAGTCGACGTGCTGGTCGACTTCACGTCGCCGGAGGCGACCGTCGCGCACGCGCGGGCCTGTGCCGGCGCGAATACGCCCTTCGTCAGCGGTGTCACCGGTCTGTCGGCCAATCAGTCCGAGGCGCTGCGAGACGTCGCCGCTGTCGTTCCCGTCTTCCACGCCCGAAACATGAGCGTCGGACTCAACGCGCTCCTCGGCATCCTGCCCGGCCTGATCCGCGCGCTTGACGGTTACGACGTGGAGATCGTCGAGACGCATCACCGGCACAAGGCGGACGCCCCATCCGGCACCGCCCTCGCCCTGGCGGAGGCGATCCTCTCGGCGCGTGGCGCCAATCTGGCCGAGCGAGCCATTTACGGCCGCCAGGGAGTGGCGCCGCGCACGTCCGGCGAACTTGGCATCCACGCGGTGCGCGCTGGCGGCAACAGCGGCGAGCACGTCATCCTGCTCGCGGACGAAGGAGAGGAGATCCGCGTCGCCCACCGCGCCTATAGCCGGCGCACCTTTGCCATGGGGGCGTTGCGCGCGGCACGCTTCGTGGCGGGCAGACCGCCGGGTCTGTACGCGATGGCCGACTTGACGACGGTTCCGTGACCGTTCGGCGGTTTCGGCGGCAGGGCTTTTTCATCTTGATGCGAGGTACAGTACAATAGCGGGAATACGGTGGGGTTCCTCGCGAAGCGGAAGGGCTATCGGCAGGTCGGCGGCACGTCATCGCGCTTATCAAGTGCGTACCGCGGGGACTGGCCGGTATGGTCGCGGGGCGCCGGTTTGCAACACAACAATCCGGGCATGATTGAGCGCGCATCCTGCCCAGCGCGATCGGATCGAGTCCCGATCGCCGAAAGGACAGTAGATGAGCGACGTGATTCGCGTGCTGATTGTCGGCCGGGAAACATTGTTTCGGCGTGGAATCGCCGCTGTCCTGGAAAGCGACGCCCAGATCGAGGTTATCGGCTCGGCCGCGACCGCGGCCGAAGGCTTCAGGCTCGCCGACGAAATGTTGCCGGACGTGATCCTGCTGGGCACCACGATGGCTGATGCGCCCGGCCTCACCGCTGCCTCGGAGATGCGCCGGCGATTCCCGGCGATCAACACCATCATCGTCTCGCCGCACGAAAGCGACGACGAGCTGTTCGAAGCGATCCGCGCCGGCGCCTCCGCCTATTGCGATCAGGACACCGCCGAGGAAAAGCTCATCTCGCTCATTCGCCGGGCTTCAACCGGTGAATACGTCATCAACGAGCAACTGCTCGAAAAGCCGTACGTCGCCGCCCGCGTCCTTGAGCAGTTCCGCGCCGCCAGCCTGACGGGGCTCGCCCCCACCAGCGCCTACGCCCCGTTGACCGACCGCGAACTGGAAATCTTGCGCAAGGTCAGCGACGGCATGACTAACGCCGAGATCGGCTACGCGCTCGGCATCAGCGCCCAGACGGTCAAGAACCACGTCACGTCGATTCTGCGCAAGCTGGCGGTCAACGACCGCACGCAGGCCGTGGTCACGGCGCTCCGTCGCGGCTGGCTGACGATCGACGACGATGGGCGCGGCATCACCAGCGCCGGCAGCAGCTCACCCCCGCCCGCGGTGTCCGCGGCCACCGCCACCGACCGGCCCGGCAAGAGCTAGGAGCTCGCGGCTAGGCCCAAGATCCAAGCCTCTAGCCGTCAGCACCCAGGACTCGGTACTCGGCACTCGGCACGCTCCTTGCCACCCTGCCAACTCCCGGTACAATGCATCCACTTCGACATTGGCAATCGAGACGTGTCCGGTGGGCTGGCACGTCGCTCATCGTGAGGGGTGGAGAACGACACCATGGTCCTGAGCCGCTACGTCGGGGCACGCGTCCGCCGCAAGGAAGACCCCCGGTTGATCACCGGTTCTTCGACCTATGTTGACGATCTGCATTTGCCGGGGATGCTGCATGTAGCGGTCGTCCGCGGTCCCTATGCTCATGCCCGGATCAACGGCATCGACGCCAGCGATGCGCTGGCGATCCCCGGCGTCGTCGCCGTCTACACGGCTGACGATCTCAACCGCATTTTCAAGCAAACGCCGGACACCGCTGGCGCCAGCGAAACCGGCGAGCAGGCCAGCGAGGAAGTCGCGGCCGACGAGGGGATCCCAGTACCCGACGTGCCACCATTGGCGGTCGGTAAAGTGCGCTACGTCGGCGAGGGCATCGCGGCCGTCGTCGCCACCTCGGCGGCGGTCGCGCGGGACGCCGCCGAGGCCGTCCAGGTCGATTTCGAGCCGCTCGACGCGGTCACTGATCCCTACGCGGCGATGGAGGAGGGCGCACCGATCCTCTACGACGAGGTGAAAAACAATATCAGTGTGCGCGAGGAGACGGTCCACGGGGACGTCGACGCGGCGCTGGCCGACGCTGCGATCAGGCTGAGCGCCCGCATCCGGGCGAATCGCGTCTTTCCCTTGCCGATCGAACCCCGCGGCTGCGTGGCCGCGCCCGACCCGATCACGCGCGGCACGACGATGTGGAGCTCGACGCAGGCGCCCCACTGGAATCGCAAGGACATCGCGCGGGCGCTTGGTTTGAGCGAAAGCCAAGTGCGGTTCATTGCGCCGGAAGTCGGCGGTGCCTTCGGCTGCAAGATCGGCGTCTACCCCGAGGAGTTCGTCGTCGCCGCGATCGCCTTCGACCAAACGAAACCGGTGAAGTGGATCGAGACGCGCAGCGAAAACCTACTCGCCACGAACCACGGCCGCAACCAGTGGGCCGACTTCGAGGTCGCGGCGGCCGCGAACGGCAAGATCACCGGTTTGCGAGCGCGAATCGTCCTCGACTCCGGCGCCTACCCGAAGGCGCTCGACCTCGCGTGGGCCACCTGGGTCATGGCGACCGGCCCCTACGACATCCCGAACCTCGACTACCGCGTGACCGGGGTCTACACCAACACGATGGCGAACGGCGCCTACCGCGGCGCGGGCCGCCCGGAGGCCGCCTACTATCTGGAGCGCCTCGTGGATCTCATCGCGGACGAAGGCGGCCTCGATCCCGCTGACGTGCGGCGGGTCAACTTCATCACCCCCGACAAGTTCCCCTATACGACCCTCTCCGGCGAACACTACGACTCGGGCGAATACGAGAAGACGCTCGACAAGGCGCTCGACGCCGCGGGCTACGCCAGACTGCGCCAGGAACAAGCGTCGGCGCGGCAAGAAGGCCGCTACCTGGGCGTCGGCATCGCGTCGTATGTCGAGATCTGCGGCTTCGGGCCGTATGACAGCGCCAAGGTGCGGGTCGAGCCGACTGGCGCCGTCTCGATCTTCACCGGCATCTCGCCGCACGGGCAAGGCCAGGAGACGACCTTCGCCCAACTCACCGCCGATCACCTCGGCGCCGACTTCGAGTCGATCGTCGTCCACCACGGCGACACGGCCAGCAACCCGATGGGCAACGGCACGATGGGGAGCCGCGGCCTCGTCGTCGGCGGCAGCGCGCTGATGCTCTCGCTGAAGAAGCTCAACGAGAAGTCGAAGCGGATCGCGGCCCACCTACTGGAAGCGGCGCTGGACGACGTCGAGCTTGCCGAGGGCACGTACCGAGTCAAGGGCGTGCCGACGCGCGGTCTCTCGCTGGCCGAAATCGCCGACAAGGCGTACAGCGGCGACCTCCCCGACGACATCGACGTAGGGCTGGAGACAACCGACTTCTTCAAGCCGGCCGACGAAACTTTCCCCTTCGGCACGCACGTTGCCGTGGTTGAGATCTTCCCGGAGACGGGCGAGATCAAGATCACGAAGTACGTTTCGGTCGACGACTGCGGGGTCATCATCAGCCCGATGTTGGTCGAGGGGCAGGTCCACGGCGGACTGGCGCAGGGCATCGGCCAGGCTCTCTTCGAGGAGGTGATCTACGACACCAGCGGCGAACTGCTAACCGGCACCCTCAACGACTACGCGGTGCCGAAGGCTGCCAACTTCCCCGCCTTCGAGACGCACCACACCGAAACGAAGACCCACCTCAACCCGCTCGGGGCGAAGGGGATCGGCGAAGCGGCCACGATCGGCTCGACGCCGGCGATTGCCAACGCGGTCATCGACGCCCTCTCGGCGTTCGGCATCACCCACCTCGACATGCCGTTCACCGCGGAAAAGGTCTGGCGGGCGATCAACGAGGCGCGGGGGCAGCCAGCCAGTGCGGTGGACTGATTGGCCTCTGCACGGCAATGGTGGGGCGC
>JBOGUF010000213.1:0-17321 GCA_050696075.1 Thermomicrobiales bacterium | reverse complement strand
GGCACAGGACGGCGCCGCGGAGTTCCACTCGGCTTGGCCCTACCAGGTTCCCCCCACCGGCCACTTCAACCTGATGCAGGGCGTTACCAACGCCATCATGGCGCCGCCGAACATTTACGGCGACCTGATCATCGAGCCGTTCGCCATGTACTACTGGGAGTCCCGCGAATGGCTGCCGCTGCTGGCGACGGAATGGAAGTTCGAAGGCGAGGAGTACTTCCAGATCAAGCTCCGGCAGGGCGCCAAGTGGAGCGACGGGAACGAGATTACCGCCCAGGACGTCCTCTCCACCTTCTGGTGCGCCCGAATCATGAAGGTCACCGTCTGGGACTACCTTGACCGGATCGAGGCGCCGGACGAGTACACCGTCAACTTCTACATGAGCCGGCCGTCAACCGTCGTTGAGCGGTACGTGCTCCGCTTCAACACCCTCTCGAACGTTCACTATGGGGACTGGGCAGCGCGAGCGGAAGACTTCTTCACCGCCGGCGGCACCCTCGACGATGACGAGGGCAAGCAACTGCTCGACGAGTTCTCCAAATTCCGGCCTGAGAATGTCATCGCCAGCGGCCCGTTCATGATCGACGTCAACAGCATCACCAACTCACAGATGACCCTGGTCAAGAACGACCTCGCCTGGAATGCCGCTGACGTCAAGTTCGATCGCATCGTCAACTTCAACGGCGAGACGCCTGACATCACCCCGGTTGTCCTCGCCAAGGACGTCGACTACGCGACTCACGGCTTCCCACCGGCGACCGAGCTGCAGTTCATCGAGTCGGGTATCCGCATCCTGCGACCACCGGTCTACTCCGGCCCGGCGATCCTCTTCAACTACAACACCCTGAACGACGTCTTCGGCGACAAGCGGGTG
The DNA here is from genome assembly GCA_050696075.1 of Thermomicrobiales bacterium. Classification (GTDB taxonomy): domain Bacteria; phylum Chloroflexota; class Chloroflexia; order Thermomicrobiales; family UBA6265; genus JBOGUF01. The sequence continues at coordinate 16,447 of JBOGUF010000213.1, read as the reverse complement.
CGCCAGGCGCTGGCCCACGCGTTCAACCGCGAGCAGACCGGGACGATCGCCCTTGCCGAGTCCGGCGTTGGCGTCGAGTACATGGCCGGCATGAGCGACGTCGCGGTGCCGCAATGGTTGACCGAGGAGGACATCGCCGCCCTCAACCGGTACGAGTTCGATCCGGAGAAAGCGGCCGCGCTGTTGCAGGAGGTGGGTTGGACCAAGGACGGCGACACCTGGCTGACACCGGCCGGCGAGCCCGCCGAGTGGGAACTCTCCTTCCCGGCCGAATTTGCCGACAACTCGGCAGCCAGCCTCGACGTGGTCGAGCAGTTGGGGAATTTCGGCATTAAGCTCGAGCCGCGCGCCATCACCTTCACCCAGCACCCGATCGACGTAAACCAGGGCAAGTTCCAGTTGGCGACCCGTGGGTGGGGATCGTCGAACAACCCGCACCCGCACTTCGCCTTTGTGACCGACTTCTTCACACACAACACCCTGGCGATCCGCGACGGCGGCCAGGGTACGGGCTTCCCACTCAAGCAGACGACTGATTCGGTCGGCGAGGTCGACCTCGAGCAATTGGTCATCGAGTCGGCCGAAGGGCTCGACGAGGCGGCCCAGAAGGAAAGAGTGGGCAGGATTGCCAAAGCGTTCAACGAACTGCTGCCTATCCTCCCGCTCTACGAGCGATATGGCAATAACGCCGCCATCGAAGGGGTACGCGTCAAGGCGTGGCCGCCCGAGGGCGACCCGATCCTGCAGAACAGTCCGTACGCCGACGGCATCGCAACGATGCTGATCTACACCGGCTGGCTGGAGCCGGTGGACGCGGCGGAGTAGCGGTAGGAGCAGCCCTCACCCCCCGGCCCTCTCTCCCTCTTAACGGAGGGAGAGGGGTGGCGCGTAAGCGCCGGGGTGAGGGCTGAGTGCCCTGTCCGATTTTGCATCCCGTCCCGGAACACAACACTGGAACGGTCGATGGACCGGCGAAACGTCCGGCCCCGTGGGGAGGGATCGGTCGCTCATGGTACGTGTGCGGCGTTTTCGACTGTCTGCCCTGATGTTCTTGTTGGTTGCGCTCGCCGGTTCGCCCGCGCTGTGGACCGCGGCTCAGGATTCGCCTGGAACGAGCGAGGAGCATACGTGGACGCCGGCGGAATCGACCGAGGGCACCGTCGGCCCGTATCAATTCACGGACCTTGCGGGTGACCCAGGCGTGCGCTGTGTCAACGACCTCCGGAGTTTTCCGGGCGATGTCGCCGGCACACTCACCGCGGCGTCGTTATCTGTTATGCCGACCCGCGATTCGCAGGTTGTTGGCGCCCGAGCCAACTTCTTCCAACAGCAGCCCAGCGGCGCTATTGAACTCATCACCCAGTCGGACATCGTCATCAGAACCGCTTCGGGTTCGACCTGGGTGCCGTTCTCTGATATCTCCTTCACCGGCTTGCCGGTCGGCCCGATCTATCTCGCTCAGCTCGAGATCTTCTGGTATGACCACGGTGGTCAATCGGTTGAGGGGAGCGTGCGGCGACCGATCCGCTTCTACCAGCGTATCGTCCACCGTGAGGGAGGGACGGTGGTGGAGCCGCCGGACGACGTGTGTCATTCCCCCGATCAACCGGTGGTCGTTGCGGCGACCGAGCGCGGCATCGTCAACAGCCACCTTGCGTTCGACCTGATCTACTTCCCGATAGACGTCCCGCTACAAGTGCGGTGGGACAGCACGCGCCTCGACTCGGTCCAGACCGACGACCGCGGCGAGGTCCATGGCAGTTTCCGCATCCCCGCCGCCCCGATGGGGCCGCATACGATTCGCTGGTTTACCGGCGATTGGACCGCGAGCGCGACCTTCACGGTCGTTCCGCGCATCAAAATCACGCCGGGGTTGGTGGCGCGCGGGCAAACGGTCGACGTCTCGTTGCGCGGCTACGCCGCCCGCGAGATCGTGCGTATCCGCTGGCAGAATGGCGCTTCGTGGGAAGAGGTTGCGCGCGTCACAACCTCCGGCACCGGCAGCGCCAATATCGACGTCGCCGTGCCCGCCTGGGCGCCCGACGGCGCCAACTCCGTGCGCGGCGACTCCATCGCCTCGGGTGGTGGTCGCGCCCAGACGAACGCCGTCGAGGTCATGCCCGATGGCTCGATCCATCTCAGCCCGGAGCGGGGAACGGTCAACAGCCTGGTCACGGCCTCCCTCGCCGATTTCCCACCGCATCAACCGGTCACCGTGACCTTCCGCGGCTTCTATGAAACGACGGCGACCGGGATGACGGACGATGCCGGCCGGGCGGTCCTGAGCTTCCGCGTGCCGGCCTCTCCGTTCGGGCCGCACGACGTCGAGGCGTCCGGCGGCACGACCGCAACAACCATCTTCGACGTTGCGCCCCGCATCAAGATCACGCCCGGTGAAGCCGCGCCGGGCGACGCGGTCAACGTCTCTTTGCGCGGCTACGCTGCACGCGAATTAGTGCGTATTCGCTGGCATCGAGAAGGCGGCTACGAACAGCTCGCGACGGTGACGACCTCCGGTTCCGGCAGTGCCAACCTGAACGTCGTCGTCCCATCGTGGGCGCCCGCTGGCGCAACCTCGGTGCGCGGCGACGGCACGATCGCCCGTGCCCAAACCAATGCCTTCGTCGTTGCCGGCGGCGCACTTGAAAGCGCGGCAGGCGAAGCCACTGTAACCCCGTTGCCGACGGCGACGCCGATCGGAACGCTAACGCCGGAGATCCCGACGCTCACGGCCGAGCCGACGATGGCGCCTGACCCATCGGTGACGGTCGAACCCACCCTGGAACCGACCGCCGCACCGACTGAGGAATCCACCCCGGTGATCGAACCGAGCGCGACCGCCGAACCCACCCCGACCGAAACGCCCACCACTCCCATCGCGGACGACGAAACGTAGGAGCGCACCGCGAGGCATCCCGGCCCTACAATTGCGCCCATGTCGATCCGTGGGACGCCGGCCTCGTGACCCAACCCGGCACCGTGACCTCCCCCGCGCTCACCGCTCAACGTGGTTCGTTGCTTGCCGTCCACGCCGCGTTGCTGGTGACCGCCGTCCTCTGGGGCGGCAACTTCACCGCGGTCAAGTACCTGCTCGGGGAGTTGGAGCCGCTCGACGTCATCTTCGTCCGGGTGGTCGGCGCGGCGGCGACGTTCGTCCTGCTCCTGGCGGTAAGCGGTCGAGTCCTGATCCCGATGCGGCGAGCCGACGCGGTGCGCCTGGTCCTGATCGGCGTGATCGGGGTGACGGTGATGAACCTGGCGATGATCAACGGCCAGCAGTTGATCCCGGCCGCCCTCGCCAGCCTAATCGTGACCAGCAACCCGATCCACACGGCGATCATCTCGCGGGTGCTGATCGGGGAGGCACTGACGCGGCGCAAGATCGCCGGCATCATTCTCGCCTTCCTCGGCTTCTTAGTCGTCCTCCTCTACGGCTCCGGCGAGGGGGCTGACTTCGACACCAGCCATCTCAAGGGCGCCCTCATCGTCGCCATCGCCCCCTTTTCCTGGGCCTTCTACACGGTGCTGAGCAAGCCGCTGCTGGCGCGCTATCCGCCAGTGCACGTTGCGGCCTACACCTCGATCGCGGGCGCGGTCGGCTTCTTCCTGACCCCGGTCATTCGCCCCGGCACGTTCGACCGGATCGGCGACCTCTCCGCCTGGGGGTGGGTCGCGGCCGTCTTCGCCTCGGTCCTCGCCTTCGCCATCGGCCACGTCCTCTGGTACCGCGGCTTGCAGCGCCTGACCCCCAGTCAAACCGCCGTCTACATCTACCTCGTCCCCGTCTTCGGCCTCCTCTCCGCCTGGCTCATCCTCGACGAGCGCATCACCGCCTTCCTAATCCTCGGCGGCGCCACGATCCTGGGCGGCGTGATTCTGACGAACAGCGCGCGGACGGAAACCCGGCCGCTCCAGGTGGGCGCGGCCGCTGACGAGTGACGATTGGCTATGCTGCCCGCCCGGGCGCCCGCACTGTCGTGAGGATGATCTGGTGCGCGTCCGGGATTGTCTGCCCGTCTTCCCGTAACGCATCGACGTGGGCGACGATGGCGTCGGGGGCATCGGCCATGAGGAAGCAATCCGCCGCCATGGACACCGTCGAAGAGGACGATCTCGTACTCGCCACGGCGCTCAGCGGCGCGGTCGCTTACCTGATCACGAGGACAAGAAGATGCGGCGTCTCGGCTCTCATCAAGACGTGGCGATGGTCGGCCCTCTTGCCGATCGCCCCATCCTCCGGTAGCGTTCCCGCCGGCCCGTCTCCCCTCTCTCGCGCACGGGAGAGGGGAGACGGGGTGAGGGCTGCTCATACGAAAGGACCGCACAATCGATGACCGATTCGCTCGCGCTGTTGCCGCGCCCGTCGACGCTGACCCTGGCCAAGGGGGCGTTCCCGTTGGCCGCCGATACCCGAATCCAGATTGCCGGCAGGCCGAGCGAAGCGACGGCGCATACCGCGCGCGGCCTGCAAGATGCTCTCGCGGCGCAATTCGGGTTCGTGCTGCCGATCGTGCCGACGGATCAACCCGTGGCACACGCGATCACGCTCGCCCTCACCAGCCAGGACGACGCGGCCGCCCTCGGACCACAGGGCTATACGATACGAGTCGACGATCAAGGCGTCACGGTGACGGCCAGTGCCGAGCCCGGTATCTTCTACGGCGCGCAGACGTTGATCCAGATCGCGAAGTCGGCCGGCCGCCTCCTACCCGCGCTCACCATCGAGGACAAACCGGTGCTCCCAAACCGCGGACTGATGCTCGACGTCTCGCGCGGCAAGGTGCCGACGCTAGAGATCCTGACCGAGTTGGTCAAGGCGCTGGCGCACTACAAGTACAACCACTTCCAGCTCTACACCGAGCACACCTTTCACTTCCCGAGCCATCCGGAGATCGGGGCTGGGGCGGGGTCGATCACGCCCGACGACGTCCTGGCGCTCGATGCCGTCTGCCGCGCTCACCACGTCGAACTCGTGCCGAACTTCCAATCACTCGGCCACCAACGCGCCCTCCTGGGGCTCGAACGCTACGCCCACCTGGCCGAAACGGACTGGATCTGGTCCTTTGCCATGAGCAACGAGGGAACCTACGAGCTGCTCGACGACCTCTACGGCGACCTGCTGCCCGCCTTCTCGTCGGAATGGCTCAACGTCAACGCCGACGAGCCGTGGGATATGGGGCTGGGTCAGTCGAAGGCGCTCACCGATGAGATCGGCGTCGGCCGCGTCTATTTGACCCACATCCAGCGCCTGCATCAACTGGCCGCCAAGCATGGCAAGCGGACGATGATCTGGGCCGACATGTTCTGGCACCACCCGGATCTGATCGCCGAGATGCCGGAGGATATCCTCTTCCTCGACTGGTGGTACGAGCAGAAGGAGCACTTCGATACGGTCGACGTGATTGCCCAGGCCGGTCGTCGCTTCTGGGTCTGCCCCGGCACGTCGAGCTGGATCAGCTTCTTCCCCCGGATCGAGAACGCCGTCTCGAACATCCAGACCTTCGTCCGCGACGGGGTCGCTGCCGGGGCGGAGGGGATGCTGCTAACCGACTGGGGCGACGGCGGCCACTACCAGATGCTCTCCAACTCCTGGTATCCCTACCTCTGGGGCGCGGAGTGCGGCTGGACCGGCAGCGCAACCGACCTGGCGACCTTCGAGGATGCCTTCGGCAAGCTCTTCCTCGGCGACTACAGCGGGCAGGTCGTCGCCGCGCTACGCCGCCTCGGCGCGTCGATGCAGATCAATCCGCGGTGGACGACCACCTGGAATACGCCGCTTGCCCTCTGGGAGGACCCGCTGGCCGGCGACCTCTGGCGGAAGACGCCGGAGGCGGCGGTCGCGGAGTCCCGCGCTGCCGCCGAGGCGCTCTTCCCCCTCCTCCACGCCGTGCGCGACCCCGGTCTCCGTGCCGACCTCGGCTTCGCCGCCGTCCTGATCCGCTTCGCCACCGACAAGGTCACCACTGCCCGCGCCGTCCACCAGACGCTCGCCGGCCTCGCCTCGGGCGACGTGGCAACAGACAACGGCGCCCAGCGCCTTGATGGTCTGATCGCCGAGTTCCAGCGACAGCGCGACGCGCTGCCCGCGTTGATCGCCGAGTTCGAGCAGCGCTGGTTGGCCCATGCCCGCCGCGGCGAGATCCAGGTCAACCTCGACCGCTACGCCGGGCTGCTTGAGCGCTACGACGAAGCGATCGCCTGGCTGGAAGGCCAACTCGACGCGGTCGCCGCCGGTCTCCCGGTCGACGCCGCCCTCGAAACCTACGACCGGGGCGACTATGCCGTCCTCTGGCAGGCGTCGTTGCGTAATATCCAACGCCTGGCCGAGATCATCGGCGAAGAGGCATTGCCGCCCGACATCCGCGGTTGGTTGGCGGCATTGGAAGAGCGGTCGGCGTAGCGCGCTTGCTTCCGTGGTCCGGGCGAGGCGGGTTTTGCCGACACCACCTGGGCCGGTCAGGGTAAGGAGTGCGACATCGTCGCGCAGCAGCAAGCCGCACACGTCGGTGCGGTCGCGCTTCCGCCCGATCAGCGGCGTGCGGGGCAGCGGGACGCGCATAGGACCGGCTGGCGGCGACGGGAGCTGGTCTCGGTCAACCTGCGTTCGGTGCCGTAGGCGTTTTTCCTGTACGACGACGTGTAGCGAGGGGGTTAGGAATCGAAGTCAGGGAGAGCACGCCTGGTCGTCCCTGACCCCACGCGTGACTCCCAACTGTGCAATCCGCACATAACCCTTCGCCCTTCTCTGTCACATTGCATGATGACGTCCGGCGGCCGCGGGCCGTAGCCTTCCCGCGTCACGATGGGGTAGTAGGTCCTATTGTGCGGGAGCGCGTATGCGCTGACGGTGCGTCGTACCGAGCGAATGAGGGAGGAGAGCCGCGATGGCGGTCGAGGTAGCGGTTGACAGGGAGGCGATTCTCGGCACGCCGCCGAGCAAGGAGGAGATCCTCGGTCGGATCGAGGCCGAGGGGGTCAAGTTCATCAACCTCCAGTTCACCGACGTCATGGGCATCGTCAAAAGCGTGACGATCCCCGCCGGTATCTTCGACCACATCGTCGAAGGCGGGCAGTGGATCGACGGTTCCTCGATCGCGGGCTTCACCCGCATCGCCGAGTCGGACATGTACCTCATCCCCGACCTCTCGACCTACGCGGTCATCCCGTGGGAGCGTGGCGAGTTCACGACCGCCCGCGTCGTCTGCTGGGTCTTTAACCCGAACGGCGATCCCTTCCCCGGCGACCCGCGCGGCGTCCTCTTCCGCCAGCTCGAGCGCGCCGCCAAGCTTGGCTACCTCTTCAAGACCGGGCCGGAGCTCGAATTCTTCCTCTTCTCGCAGGAGAAGAATGGCGAGATCTCAGTGCTGCCGCACGATCGCGGCGGCTACTTCGACTACTCGACCGACCTGGCCAACACCGTCCGCAAGGACATGGTGGTCGCGCTCGAGGAAATGGGGATCGACGTCGAGGCGAGCCACCACGAGGTCGCCATCGGTCAGCACGAAATCGACTTCGAGTACGGCGATGCGGTGGAGACCGCCGACCGCGCGGTGACCTTCAAGTACATCCTGAAGGCGATCGCGCAGAAGCACGGGCTGCACGCGACCTTCATGCCGAAGCCGATGGAGGGGATCAACGGCTCGGGCATGCACGTCCATCAGAGCCTCGCCTTCTTGGACGGCGGCAAAAACGGCTTCGTCGATGAGTCGGACCCCTATGGCCTCTCCAAGATCGCCAAGCAGTTCATCGCCGGCCAACTCCACCACGCGCGCAGCATCTGTAGCGTCATCGCGCCGCTGGTGAACTCCTATCGCCGCCTGGTGCCCGGCTACGAGGCGCCGGTCTACGTCTCCTGGGCGCGCACCAACCGCTCGGCGTTGATCCGGGTCCCGGCGATCCGCGGCGGCCACACGGCGGCGACCCGCATCGAGTTGCGCTGCCCGGACCCGAGCTGCAACCCGTATTTGGCCTTCTCGGTGATGCTCGCCGCCGGTCTTGACGGCATCGAGCGGGACCTGCCGCTACCGGAGCCGGTGGAGGAAAACCTCTATCACTTCACCGACGACGACCTGAAGCGGCGCAACATCCCGACCCTGCCCGCCACCCTCGGCGAAGCCGTGGCGGAGATGGAAAAGAGCGAGTTGGTCCGCTCCGCCCTCGGCGACCACGTTTTCGAGCGCCTGATCGAGGCCCAGCGCACCGAGTGGAACGAGTTCCGCCTCCACGTCTCCTCCTGGGAGCGCGAGCGCTACCTCGAGGTGTATTAGACAAGCGATCAGCGATGAGCTGTTAGCTCACGGATGCGGAGGGCGGCCGAATTGGCCGTCCTCCGCTTTTTTCGGCGACGGGCTGGAACCCCCTTCGTTCTCACGACCAATCCCCCGCAAGGAGAAGGCGGACGAGATCGCGACGTCCACCGTGGCCTATCAGATGGTGCGGGCGACCGGTCTGAAGCCGAAGGAATTGGAAGCCGGCGGAGTCGAAGCGATCAAGGACAAGCCGCGCACGGCCATGCGGGCGCGGGAATAGCACCCAACACGCGCTACAGATCGAGCGTCACCCACGCCAGATCGTGATCGCTGCCGTCGCCGCCGAGGCGGGTGCGACGGTCGATGACGGCATCCGTCAGGCGACCGGAGAGCGCGGGGCTGAGCCAGACGTGGTCGAAGAGCTCGTACTCGGCGGGCTGGTTGCGCGGCTTGAAGCGGTGGGTCCAGGCCGGGCCGGGCGGCGGTGGGTCGTCGTCTGGCGCGGGGCGCGTTTCCCGCGGGTTCGCCAGCCCGTTCGTCATCATCAGCGCCGTCGAACCCGCCAGCGGGGCCAGAAACGGCGAATCGGGTGGATCGTTCATGTCGCCTAACACGATGAACCGACCGTTCGGACGTTGGCGGGCGGCGACGATCCGCGCCGCGATGGCCGCCTGCCGCTGCCGGCGCTCGTTCGCCCGCCGCGCCCCCTCGACCGGGTCCGCGTCAAACGGGACGTAGTGGCTCTTGAGGTGGTTGTTGTAGAGGGTGAAGAGGCGTTGCCGGCGACTCGGGCTGAGAATCTCGACTTCGAGAAGGTCGCGGGAAAAGACCGGCTCCGACGGGTCGTCCGGATGCACCGCCCACTGCCACGACGTGATGCCGCCGATGGGGAGCTTCGAGAGGACCGCCAAGTCGATCAGCCGGGGGTCGTTTCCGTCGACCAGAGCGCTGTACGGGTAGAGCCCGTTGAGCCATTCCTGATCGAAGCCGCGGAGGGTCACCAGATCCTCGACTTCCTGCACGGCCAAGACGTCGAGGTTGGCTTGGAGGATGCGGTTCGCGATCCGCTCGGTGTCTCGCTCCGGCTTGCCGCGCACCAGCCGGCCCCTGTAGGTCCGCGTCACGAAGAGGCTGCCCTCGCCGAAACTATAGGACGCCATCGGCTCCTCGGTCGGCACGGCGGTTGTTCCGCCCGCCATGCCCGACACCCCGGCGATGCCGGGATCGGCTGGGGTCGTCGTCTCCAGGTCCGCCCGAAAGTTGAACCGCGAGAAGAGGTTGTTGAGGTTGAAGGTCCCGACGCCGACGTCCATCGCCTTGCCCTCCCGCGCTCGGATTTTTGTGCCGCCAAGCGAAGTGCGGTGAGGGCTATCGTGATTTCTATAGGCGCCATCGTCAAGCATTGTGACGCGTGGTAGACTCAGGTGGTCGTGAAAGTAGTCAAAAGGAGGGTCGAGATGATCCAGGTGGGCATCAAGGAGCTCAAGGCTCACACCGGAGATCTCGTCGAACGTGTGACGAAAGACGGAGAAGTCATCGACGTATTCCGCGACTCGACCATCGTTGCTCGATTGGTTCCCGCTGGCGTGAACGAAGCTATTTCAGACGAAGAGATTGAGAGCTATCTCGCGGAACTCAAAGCGTTCGCGGCGGAGGTCGGCAAACGCTGGCCTGAAGGGATTACGGCTGTGGATGCGGTCAGAGACGTGCGACGTGATCTGTGATGGTTGTTGATGCGAATGTCTGGGTTAGTCTGGAAACGACAGCGGATCGCTTCCATGACGCGAGTTGGCAATGGTTTGAACGACAGCTCAGGACTCGAAGAACCTTGTTCGCACCGAACGTCCTCTTGGTGGAAGTCGCTGGCGCCGTATCACGACGAACTGGCCTCTCGATGATCGGACGTGACGCAGCGCGCCGAGTAGCAAGAGTACCCGGATTGACACTTTTTCCGTTGAACGAATCGCGCATAGATTCTGCCGTGGCCTTGGCGGCCGATCTTTACCTTCGTGGTGCAGACGCCCTCTATGTCGCGATTGCTCACGAAATTCAAGTTCCCCTAGTCACCTGGGATAACGAACTGCTCGAACGCGCGGCGGTCATCCTTCCCACGTATACGCCTGAGACCGTCCCCTTCAAGTCGTAATGGGCGAGGAATGCCTCATGAGAGAACGTGTTCGAAGCGCAAGGAGTAAACAGCTGTGACCATCTCCATCTCGGACTTTAGAACACATGTGAGCGCCGTCGTTCGCCATGTCGAGGAAACGCTCGATGTCGTAGAGATTACGCGCCGAGGTAAGGTTGTTGCCCGGCTCGTACCCGTGCCCAAAAAGGTGGAACCCCGGCGAATCGAGGACATCCTGGCAAGACGTGAACAACTATCCGCCCATATCAGCTCACAGCGGCCAAAAGACCAGCGATCCGCGTAGGCCGTTGCTCCGGACCGACGTGATCGCTGAATTGATCTCCTATGTTCGCGCCCGCGGGTGACGGACCTCGCCCGATTCCGGAGTACTTTCGCCGGCCGCTTCCATCTCCCCGTCCAAATATGCCGCCCGGCCGATGACGTGGGACGCGACCGGGGTGGTCAGCAACAGCAACCCGGCGATGAGCAGCACGCGGTAGATGATCGCGGCCTGGCCGGTGACGAGGGTTGCGGCGCAGAGGACGATGGCGCCGAGGAAGACGGCCTTGCTCGCCGCGTGCAGCTTCGTTGCCACGTCCGGCATCCGGTAGATGCCGAAGACCCCGATCGTCATCACCGCCACGCCGAGCAGCACCAGCGCGTCGGCGACCCACGGTGTCACATCCGACTGGCTCATCCGAAGACCTTCCCCTCGATGTGGTAGCGCGCCGCCGCCACCGTCGCGGCGAACGAGAGCAGCGCCAGGATCAGTGCCGCGTCCAAGTAGTACGACGACCGCTGGGAACCGGAGTAGAGTACCAGCACGGCGATCAGCAGCAGCGTTACCGTGTCCAGCGCCAGTATCCGCACCATCGTCGATCGCGCCCTAATCACCATCAGCGCGCACGCCCCCAGCAACCCCGTCATCCACACCGCCGCCACGTAGAAGACCGTTTCGTGCATCCGTAGCTCCTGGCTCCTAGCTTCTGTCCACGAGGTGCTAGTCCATCTCCCGCAAGGCGGTCTGTAAAGCGCGCTGGCTGAACCGCCGCGCCAGTCCACGGGCTAGCGGCTAGCAGCTAGCAGCTAGCGTCTCATGGCGCCACGCGTCGCTGCCACCGCTCGTACAACCGCGCGAATTCGGCGCGCACCTCGTCCGGGTTGGAAGCGTCCAGGACGTGAAAGAGCAGCATGCGCGCCGCCCAATCGACTTCGACCAGGACGGACCCTGGCGACAGGGTCGTTGCCACGCCGAAGACCGCGATGCCGAGCGGCGTCATGTCGCCCATCGGCATTTCGACGAGTCCCGCCCGGTTATGTGGTCGCAGACCGAGCACGACCAGCGCCACCTGCCAAGTCCCCCTGACGATCTCCCACGCTACCACCACCGCGAACGGCCAGAACCAGACGGCGGCGGAAGGCGGAAGGCGGAAGACGGATGACGGATGACGATGGCCCTCGTTCCGCCTTCCGCCTTCCGCCTCGATAAGCGGATACCGCCAAAACACCGCCAACACGCCGGCGCCCACCACCGCCCCGATCGCCAGGTCCCACGGGTCGAAGCTCGCCAGCGTCAGCGCATAGACGAGGGCGAGGACGGGGATCCAGAGCACGGCACGGCTCAAGATGCTCCCCCGCCGAGTGCCTGCGCCGCCCGCTCGCTCACCGCCAGCAGCGGCTCCGGCCAAATACCCGCCGCCAGGACCACAAGGGCCACCATGACGACGACGGCCCGGCGTGCAACCTGGCTGGGCGGCCCGGCCGCCACCGGCGTCGTAGCGTCGGCCGGCGCCTCCTTCGTCCAAAATCGGGCCTGGTAGATCTGGAACATGTAGACGAAGGAGAGGAGGCCGCCGGCAAAGATGAGGACGACGAGCGCCACGCTGCCGCCCACGCTCTCCTCCGTGATTCCAGCGCGAAACATCGCCGCTTTGCCGAAGAAGCCGGCCGCTGGCGGCACCCCTGCCACGCTGAACGCCCCGACGACGAACGCCGCCCCCACCAGCCAGCCGCGCAGGTTCTCGGAGAGGAAGAGGAGCGTCTTGTTCATCGCGTTGACGATGGCGTAGAGCACCGCCGCGGTCAGGCCGACCTGCCCGCCAATCGCCAACGCGAGCATGATGTAGCCGACTTGCCCGATGGCGGAGTAGGCGATCACTTCGGAGACCGAGTGGCGCGAGAGCGCTTGCATCGCCCCGTAGATGATGCTCGTCGCCCCCAGGGCGTAGAGCGCCGGCGCCCCAAGTTCCAACTCCCGCGGCAGGATGCCCGCCCCGAAGCGGAGCAGCCCATAGCTGCCGATATTGGCCAGGGCGCCGCCCAAGATCGCCGCCACCGCCGGCCGGGTGCTGGTGTAGACGGCGGGCAGCCAGAAGTGGAACGGGAAGAGCCCGAGTTTGACGCAAAACGCGATGAAGATCAGCGTCGCCACCTGGATCGCCGGGTTTTCAGCCACCACTTGCGCCCGCTGGCCGACACCGAACATGTCGAGCCGTCCCGTCAGGTGGTACAGGGCGGCGATGGCGATCAGGAAGAGGACCGAGCCAAGCAGGTTGACGATGGCGAAGATGGACGCCGCCCGCCACTGCCGCCGCTCCTCCCCGTAGCCGGTCAGGGCGTAGGCCGAGATCATGGCGATCTCGAAGAAGACGTAGAAGTTGAAAATGTCGCCGGTCAGGAAGAGCCCGATCAAGCCGGTCGCCATGAAGAGGATCAACGCCGGGAAGGAGCGCGAGCGCACCCCGCCCAACACCTCGTAGATGAGCGCCGCCAGCAGGACCCCGATTGAGAGAATGGCGAAGACGACGCCGAGGGCGTCGGCGTGAATAACGATGCCGACCCCCGGTTCCCAGCCGCCCGCGACGATCTGCCGCGCCCCCCCATCGAAGACCTCGACGCCAAGGACCACCAACGCGGCAAGGCTGCCCGCCAGGCAGGCGACCGCCAGCCAGCCGACCCAGCGTCGCCGCCCGTCGAGGATAGCAATCGCGACCGCGCCGATCCAGGCGATCGCCAGCGGCAGAACCAGCATCATTCCTGGACCTCCGCCGGTTCTAAGACGGCCGGCAACTCGACGTCGGAGAGGGCGGCTTGCTGCTCTTCCGCCTCGGCCAAGAGCTCGATATCGATCGATCGGTGGGAATGGTGGACGCGGTAGACGATGCTGAGCAGGAGTGCTGCCACGGCGAAGCTGATCACGATCGCCGTCAGCGTCATCGCCTGCACCAGGGGGTCGCTCATCGTCGACCCCGCTGGCAACGGCAGGATCGGCGCCCGCCCCTTGGTCAGCCCGGCGGACATGATGAAGAGGTTGGCGGCGTTGGAGATCAGGATCATACCGGCGACGACCCGGATCAGGTCGTGCTTCAGCAGCAGGTAGCACCCGGCCCCGAAGAGGACCGCCACGGCCAGTGAGAGGATCAGCGTCATCGTTCGCGCTCCGTGGGCTCCATCCGCATCGACAACCGGGCGATCAGGTCGACGACCCCGAGCATGAATCCGAAGACGAGCAGGCAAACTCCGATGTCGAAGACGACGGCGGTGAGGATTTCCAGGGTGCCGAAGTGCGTCACCTCCTCCCCCGGCCGTGGGAAATGGGTCATCGGCGCTTCGCCCCACAGCACCGGCAAGAAGGCGACCGCCAGCGAGAGCAAGAGTCCGGTCAGCGTAATTTCCCGCGCGAAGCGCACCGGCGGCAGGTCGGCGGTCGCCTCCGGACCGAAGGCGAGGAACTGGATCAGCACCCCGAGCGCGGCGATCACGCCGGCGCTGAAGCCGTCGCCGGTGTCGGTGTAGCCCTTGACCAGCACGGCCGCGGCGATCATCCAGGAGGGCATCAGGAGGAGGCGGGCCACCGCCCGCGTCATCACCGTCATCGCGGCCTCCAAGTCCGCCACCGCCGCAGCAATGTCGCGATGCCGAGGAAGGCGATGCCGAGGACGGTGATTTCGCCCATCGTGTCGAAGCCGCGGAAGTCGGCCAGGATGACGGTGACGACGGCGGCGCCGTGCGCCTCCGGCGCCAGGCGGGCGAGCTCGGTCGAGACCCCCTCCAGCGCCGCGGGTCGCGAGAGGGCGCTCCAACTGACGATGAAGGCGATGATGCCGGCGATTGCCGCCAGCGCCGGATCGCGCCAGCGATACGAGGAATGATCGGGCGGCGGTCCCCGCGTCTCCGCGTGATGGACCACGTCCGGGTCGACGTCGCGCGGCATCAGCGAGAGCATCCCGAGGAAGAGCAGCGTCAGCCCCGTTTCGATCAACACCGCCACCAGCGCCACGTCCGGCGCTCCGAAGAGGGCGTAGGCGACCGCCAAACTGAACCCGACGCCGGAGAGGACGAGCGCGACCGAGATATGGTCGCGCGGCAGCGTTGCCGTCAACGCGGCCAACCCCGCGACGACCAGGACCAGGATCAGCGGGACATCGCCGCGCACCACGTCGCCCGCCGCGAATTGGCCGCGGGTCGGCGTGAAGGCGAACGCCAGCAGAACGAGCACGCCGGCCGGCAGCAGAATCGTCGCCACGCGCCCGCGTAGGTCGTGGACCTCGATCCGGTGCATCCAGGTCGACGCCCGGTTGAGCAACATCAACCCCGTCGCATAGCCTTCGTCCGGTCCGAACCGCTCGCTCGCCCGCGCGGCGGCCTGACAGAGTCGCGCCGCCGGACGCGCCAGGAGAATCAGCGCGCCGAGGCCGTAGGCAGCAAACGCCATCACGTTTTCGGCCCGCGCGTCGAGGTGATAGGCCGGGTGGAGTTCGACCGGCGCGCCGAGCGTCGCCGTCGCCGCCCCCTTGGCCAGCCGGGTCAGCGGTTCCGGCCAGATGCCGCCCAGGATCACCAGCGCGCCGAGGACGGCTACCGGCCAGACGAGGCGACCTGGAACCGGATGCGCGTCGCCGCGGGGCCGCCCAAGGAAGATGCCGCCCCAAAAGCGGCCGATGTAGGCGAAGGTCAGGGCCGCGCCGCCGACGGCCAGCCACGAGACAAGATCGCCCTCCTCCCGCGCCGCGTGGAAGAAGAGCTCGTCTTTGAAGAAGCCGGCGGTGAGGGGCAGCGCCGCTAAACCGGCCGCCGCCGCGCCGCTGCCGGCGGCCAGCAGCGGCAATCGCCGCCAGAGCCCGCCGACCTCGCTCATCTGTTTCGCGCCCGTCGCCTCCGTCACTGCCCCGGCGGTCAGGAAGAGCGCGCTCTTGGCGAGGGCGTGGGCGATGACGTAGAACGACGCCCCGGCCGTGCCGGCCGCCCCGCCGATGCCAAGCATCACCACGACGTAACCGTACTGCGAAATCGTCGAGTAGGCGAGGAGTTGCTTGAACCCCTCCCGCGTCAGCGCCAGCACACCGCCGATCGCCATCGAGAGGACCCCGATGACGATCAGGCCATCCAATACGCCGTCGGCACGCGCTAGCAGCGGGTGGATGCGGCCAAGCAGGAAGACGCCGGCGGCGACCATCGCCGCCGAGTGGAGGTAGGCGGAGACGGGGGTGGGCGCGGCCATCGCCCGCGGCAGCCAGAAGTGGAGCGGCGCCTGCGCGCTCTTCGCCAACGCCGCCGTCGCCATCAGCGCCGCGGCCGTCGTCAGCCGCGCGCCCGTCTCGCTCCTGGCGATCAGGTCGTCGAGGGAGAAGGTCAGGTACTCGCCGCCGAGCATCACCGCGCCGATCAGGAAGCAGACCGCACTGGCTCCGGTGACGATGAGGGCCATCAGCGCCGCCCAGCGCGCATCCGGTCGGTGGGCGTCGTAGCCGATCAGGAAGTATGACGCGATCGCGGTGACGTCCCAGAAGAGGAAGATCAGGAGCAGATCGCGAGCCGTCACCAGCCCGACCATCGCCCCCATAAAGAGGAGCAGGAAGGCGAAGAAACGGGTCAAGTCGGTCGGGGACCGTCCCTCGTGTTCCAGGTGGCGGGGGAGGTAGGCGGTGGCGTAGAGGACGACGGCCAGCCCGATGCCGGTCGCCAGCAGTGCGTAGAGCGTTGCCAGCCCATCGAGCTCAAACGTCAGCCGCAGGTCCCAGGATTCGGCCCAGGTAGCGTCGATCCGCTCGCCACCCGCGGCCCAGCCCCAGAG
>JBOGUF010000212.1:0-17551 GCA_050696075.1 Thermomicrobiales bacterium | reverse complement strand
TTACTCACGACTCACGACTCGCGACCCACGACTCACGACTATGCGTACCTACCTCATCCACCGCCTGGTGCATGCGCTGACGATCCTGCTGGGGATCAGTGTGCTCGTCTTTGTCATGGTCGAAGCGGCGCCGGGGGATGCGGTAGACGCGATGATTCCGCCAGAGTCGTTCGTCGACGACGAAGTGAAAGAGCGGATGCGAGAGCGGCTCGGGCTGAACGAGCCGGCGCCGATTCGCTACGTGCGCTGGTTGGGACGAGCGGTGAGCGGCGACTTCGGCTACTCGCTCACATCCCGCAAGCCGATCGGCGAGATCATCCTGACCCGGCTGCCGACGACGTTACAGTTGGTCGGCTTTGCGCTGGTCGTCTCGGTCGTGGTGGGCGTCGCCACCGGCATCGTCTCGGCGGTCAAGCAATACTCCTGGATCGACTACCTGACGACCCTCTTCGCCTTCACCTGGATATCAATCCCCGGCTTCTTTCTCGGGTTGCTGATGATCTACGTCTTCGCGGTGCGCCTCCAATGGTTCCCGGCCTTCGGGGCGACCTCGGCCGACGCCCAGAACCCGATCTTGGACCGCCTGCATCACCTCGTCTTGCCGGGACTGACATTGGGGCTCGAATTGACGGCGGCGCTGACGCGCTACACCCGCTCCAGCCTGCTCGAAGTGCTCCACGCCGACTACATGCGCACGGCACGGGCGAAAGGCTTGCGCGACCGGGTCGTGATCGTGCGGCACGGGCTGTCGAACGCTCTGATCCCGATCATCACCGTGATCGCCTTCCGGCTGCCCTACCTGATCAGCGGCGCGGTGATCATCGAGACGGTCTTCCAGTGGCCGGGTCTCGGCTTTTTGGCGCTGACCGCGGCCAACCAGAAGGACTACCCGCTGGTGATGGCGCTGGCGCTGGCGGTGACGCTGGTGGTGGTGGTGAGCAGCTTCGTGGCCGACGTGACGTATAGCCTCGTCGATCCACGGATACGGGTGCGATGAGCACGATCGCGGGCGGCCAATCGATTGCGATCAGCGAGGCAGCGCGGGTGCTAACGGAGCGGACGCGGCCGGCATTCTGGCAGCGCTTCGTGCGGCACCGGCTGGCGATGGCCGGCGGCGTCTTCGTCGTCGTGATCGCGGTCGCCGCGGTCGTCACGCCGTGGGTGTCACCCTACGATCCCTACGCAATGCAACTACCGGACGCGCGGCAGGGACCGAGCCTCATCCATCCCTTGGGCACTGACAGGCTGGGACGAGACACCCTGACGCGGGTGCTCGTCGGCGGGCGTGTCTCGATCGCGGTCGCGCTGGCGGCGGTGGGGATCAGCTCCGGTGTTGGGATGGTGCTGGGTCTGGTCGCGGGCTATCGGGGCGGCTGGGCCGACGCCCTGATCATGCGCCTGACCGACATCTTC
Organism: Thermomicrobiales bacterium; assembly: GCA_050696075.1. GTDB lineage: Bacteria > Chloroflexota > Chloroflexia > Thermomicrobiales > UBA6265 > JBOGUF01. Next base: position 16,138 of record JBOGUF010000212.1, on the reverse strand, counting down.
ATGTCGATCCCGCTCTTTGTGCTCTCGATCATCCTGGTTTCGATGCTGGGGCCGAGCGCCTGGAACGTCATCCTCATCCTCGGCTTTTTCAGTTGGATGGGGGTGGCGCGGCTGGTGCGCGGGCAGGTGCTGTCGGTGATGACCGAGCCGTTCATCGAGGCGGCGATCTCGGCCGGCGCGAGGCCGCGCCGCCTCCTTCTGCAACACGTCCTGCCGAACTCGTTTGTGCCGATTGTCGTCGCCAGCACGCTTGGCGTGGCCAACGCGATGCTCTCCGAAGCGGCATTGAGCTTCCTGGGGCTTGGCATTCAGCCGCCGACGCCGTCGTGGGGCAACATGCTCAACGCGGCGCAGTCGCTGCAGGTGCTGGTGAACGAACCGTGGGTCTGGGTCGGTCCCGGCGCGGCAATCGCCCTGACCGTGCTGAGCATCAATTTCATGGGCGATGGTCTGAGGGACGCGCTCGACCCGCGGGCGAAGGCGTAGGGCGGCCAGGCGGCCAGGCGGAGGGCGGAGGAGGAGTGAAGCACTGGTATGTGGTGGGGCCGCGGCAGATAGAGGTTGTCGAAGAGGAGATGCCGGCGGCGGGCGAGGGGGAAGTGTTGGTGCGGACCGCGTATACCGCGCTCAGTCCGGGCAGCAACGTCCACGTCTACCGCACCGGGTCGTTTGGCGGCAGCGATACGAGCAACCGGGGTGAAGCGGTCTACATGGGGAGTGGAATCGTCGAGGCGGTCGGTTCTGATGTCGATCACGTCCGGCCGGGCGATCGGGTGGCGATGACGGGAAACGGGCATCAGGAGTACGTCGTCATTCCCGCGCGGCGGGTGCATCGCCTGCCGGACGGTCTGTCGTTGCGGGACGCCAGTATCGCTTACTTGAGCGGGTGGGCGGTCAGTGCACTCCACCTGGGTGGTTACGCGGCGGCGGAGACCGTCGTCGTCGTGGGGCAAGGGCTTGTCGGCGCCTCGGCGGCACTGATGGCCGACCAGATGGGCGCTCGCGTGCTGGCGCTCGACACCGCGCCGCGGCGGGTCGCCTTTGCGCGCGGCCTCGGGTTGGGACTGGTCGAGCGGCCGGACGAGCCGGGCGCCGTCGAGCGGATCGCGGCCTATCTCGCGCCGCACGGACCGGACTTGATCCTGGAGACGACCGGCGCCTGGGCCGGGCTCCGACAAACAATGGAATTAGCGCGAGACTACACCCGGATCGCGCTGATGGGTATCTACCGGCAGCCGCCGCCCGCCGACCTGGCGCTGGAGCTTTTCCAACAGGCCTATAACTTCCCAAGCAAGCTGCATTACAAGAGGATCCAACTCATCGGCTGCGGCTACGACCCGGAGTCGATTGCCGAGCCGGTGCCGCGGATGGCGACGCGCGAGGGGAACTTCGCCTACACCCTCGCCCAGGCCGCGCGCGGTCGCCTGGCAATCGGCAAGCTGGTGACGGACGTCGTGCCCGCCGATCAGATCGAGGCGATCCTGGCCCGCTTCGCCGACGGCGATCGCTCGATGGTCGGCGTGGTCTTTGATTGGGGTGTGGCGTAGTGGCCAGTCATCGAGCGCGCGGGGATTGATCCCCGCGCTGAACTCCGGACCGAACGAACCCGGCTAAAGCCGGCTGGTCTTGGCACACTCTGTTTAGACCTCTTCTGGGGGGTTCGGTGGGTCAGCCCGCGGCTCAAGACCGCGGGCGATGCGGGCCGCACGAGTCGAATGTGGCGCGGACTCACGCAATGGAAGGATCGCATCTTGTCGAAACACCGGGTTGTCATCGTGGGACTCGACCATTATCACGTTACCGGGTGGGTCGAAAGCCTGGGGCTGTTTCCGGACCGGATCGAGATCGTTGGCTTGCACGACCCGAATCCTGCCCTGGGTGAACGTCTGGCCCCCTCCTTCCACGACCCGAACCTGAGCCCGGCGCTGCCGGAGCATTTGCGGGACGTTCCCTTCGCGACCGACCTTGACGCTTTGATCCGTGATCAGCGGCCCGATCTGGCTTTGGTGACGCTGCCGAACGCGCACGCGCCTGCGGCAATCGAACGGCTGGCGAGAGCGGGGGTGCATCTGCTGGTCGACAAGCCGGGGGCGCGGACGGCGGCCGAGGCGGAGCGGGCGTTCGCGACGGCACGAGCGGTCGGGGTCAAGGCGGCGATTGGGCTGACCCGGCGCTACGGTCGTGGCTGGCAGGATGCGCGGGCAATGGTCGGATCGGGGCGCATCGGGCGGCTGCTGACGACCGAGGCGATCTTCGTCACGTCGTCGGTCAAAGTGCGGGACCCGACCAACCCGATCTTCCACCGCGAACTGATGGGGGGCGGCATTCTCCACTGGCTCGGCGTGCACGATCTGGACTTATTGCTCTGGTTGACCGGAGACCGCATCGTCGAAGTGCAGGCAATGACGGGTCGGGTCGGCGGCGAGCCGGTCGACGTCGAGGACGTCGTCTCGATGGCGGTGCGGTTCGAGGGCGGCGCCATCGGCACCGTCCACTACGCCTACGCCCTGCCTCGGCCGGGGAACGAGGGGTATCTGGCGCTGCGGGGCACGGGCGGCTCGGTGCGGATTCAACCGGACGGCACGCTGACTTGGTTCGGTCCCGGCGACGTGCGCGACCCGGTGCTCTCCCAGCAATCGACCTACGAGATGCGAAAGGCGCCGGGCTACGGCCCGACGGCGCTGGCGATCATCGACGATCTGTTGCGCGCCATCGAGGAGGACCGCGATCCGATCGCGCCAGGCGAGGCAGCGGTCGAGGCGTTGCGCGTGATCGACGCGGCGTACGAGTCGGCGCGGACAGGCCAGCGGGTGAAGGTGGGATAACGGTGTGAAGGGACGGGGAGCGTGGAATTCGACGTCTTGATCAAGAACGGGACGGTCATCGACGGGTCGGGGACGCCGGGGAGGGCAGCGGACGTCGCGATTGTTGGCGACCGAATCGAGGTCGTGGACCGGTTGGAGGGCGCAATCGCGGGGGAAGTCGTCGACGCGACGGGGAAGGTGGTCGCGCCCGGATTCATCGATGTCCACGTCCATTCCGAGGTGGCGCTGGCCGATCCACGCAATCCGTACCGCTACGGCAGCGTGCTGCAAGGGGTGACGACGCAGCTCGCCGCGCCGAACGGCTTTGGCTGGGCGCCACTCTCGCCGGAACGGGCGCGGGAACTCTGGGACTGCACGCTCTTTTCGCACCGTGAGGCGGATCTGCCGCTCAACTGGCCGACGGTGGAGTCGTTCCTGGCGATCTTCGAAAGGAAGACGCCGGCAAATGTCTTCCCACAGGCGCCGCACTGCGCGATCCGGCTCGGCGTGATGGGCTGGGAGGCGCGCCCGGCGACCGCCGACGAGATCGAGCGGATGAAGCCGGCGCCGTGGGAGTGGATGGAGGCGGGCGCAACCTGCCTCTGCCTCGGCCTGGACTACCAGCCGAGTGCCTTTGCCGATACGCGCGAATTGGTCGAGCTCTCGAAGGTGGCGGCCGAGTACGACGGCATCTACGCCGCCCACATCCGTTACAACGATGCCGGGCGCGAGGCGGCTTGGCGGGAGACGATGGCGATCGGGCGGCAGGCTAAGATTCCGGTCCACGTCTCCCACGAACACGTCACCGATCTGACCGAGCCGCTGCTGGAAGAAGCCGAGCGGGCCCGCGACCTGACTTTCGAGTCGTACCTGTACCCGGCCGGCTGCACCCACCTGGCGCTGATGCTGCCGAGTTGGGGATCGGCCGGCGGGCCGGCCGCGATTCGGGAACGACTCAACGATCCGGCAACCCGGCGCGCGCTCCGCGATCACCTGCACCACAAGCTCGCCGTGGAGCGCGGCAACGCGCGGGCCATCTTCGTCGGCACGCGGACCGGGCGCTACATCGGCGAGGATCTGACCGACGTCGCGGCGCGGGAAGGGTTGCCGGTGGGCGACTTCGCGCTGCAAGTCCTCGAGGAGGAGCACCCGTATGCGTTGATGGTCTACCACCACGGAACGACGCCGGAGTACCAGGCCGACTCGATTCGCCGCACGGCCCGCCACCCGAAGATGATGGTCGCCAGCGACGGGATGTACCACGGGCAGTCGGCCCACCCTCGCGGTTACGGCTGCTTCGCGCGGGTGCTCCGGCTCTGCGCGCGGGAGATGGGGGCGATTTCGCTGGAGAATGCAGTCTGGAAGATGAGCGGGTTCCCGGCCGAGCGCTTCCGTATCCCAGAGCGGGGATTCTTGCAGCCCGGCTATGGAGCGGACATCGTGATATTCGACCCAGTGACGGTCGCCGACCAGGCGACGTGGGACGAACCGCGGCTCGAACCGGTCGGGATCGACCGCGTCATAGTGAACGGGCAAACGGTGGTGCTGGACGGCAGACCGACCGGCGAGCTGCCAGGGCGGGTCGTCCGCCGTCAGGCGTGAATGGCAAGCGGCAAGTAGCTTGTAGCTAGCGGCTTGGTCGAGGAAGGGAGCGCACGGTGAAACTGGTGACGTATCGGACGCAACAGAGTAGGGATGTACGGGCCGGGATCGCGGTCGACGGGCGGGTCGTCGACCTGGCCTGGGGCGGGGCCGCGCTGGGGCACGAGCTCCCCGCTGGCGTCGTCTCACTCTTGCAGTTGGGGGATGCGGGTCTTGATCTCGCGCACCAGGTAGCGGACGCCGCGACCAGCGGCGGCGTGCCGAGTTGGGCAGAAGGCGACGTGAAGTTGCTGGCGGCGGTGCCGAACCCGCCGAAGATCCTGCTGTTGGCCGGCAACTACCAGTCGCACATCGTCGAAGGGGGCGCGGCACCCGTCGAAAAGGCGTCGATCACGCCGCGTCCCTTCATCAAACCGGGCACGGCGGTGATCGGCAACGGCGACCGGATCATGATCCCGGCCGACTCCGACACCCTCGACTACGAGATTGAGATCGCGGCCGTGATCGGACGTCCAGGCAAAACGATCCCCGAGGAGCAGGCCGAACGCTACGTGGCGGGGTACGTCGTCTTCAACGATGTCTCAGCCCGGAGCTTGAAGATCGCCGAAGGTCGAAAGGAGCGCGAAGGCGACTGGTTCTTCGACTGGCTGCTCGGCAAATGGTGCGACAGCTTCGCGGCGGTCGGGCCGTATCTGGTGACGCGGGACGAGGCCGGCGATCCGACTTCCTTGGAGATGGCGCTGCGGGTCAACGGTGAGTTGCGCCAGCACTCCTCGGCCGGCGAGATGATCTTCACCATCCCGGAGACGATCGCCTTCCTCTCCCGCTTCATCACCTTACAGCCGGGTGACCTGATCTGCATGGGCACGCCGGGCGGCGTCGGCGCCACGACCGAAACCTATTTGAAGGCCGGCGACGAAGTCGAGGCGACGATCGAGCGACTTGGGACGCTGACCAACACGGTCGGACGCGAACGGAGGGGCGAGCACGCATGACCTCCTATCGCGTCGGCATCGTCGGCTTGAACTGGATCGCGGCCGATTCGGCGCCGCCGGGCTCGCATCCGGTGCTCGGCTTGGCCACGCCGTACAGCCACGCTTCGGCCTATGCCTCTTTGGCATCGACTCATGTTGTCGCTGGCTGCGACATTGATCAGGACTTGATGCGCGCCTTTACTGAGCGATGGTCGAAAACGTGGCCTGAGCTTCGTACGTACGCGAATTATCAAGAGATGCTCGCCGTGGAGCAGATCGACATCCTCAGTGTGGCCACGCCGGACCATCTGCACGGGCCGGTGGTGATTGCGGCGGCCGAGGCGGGCGTGCGAGCGATCTTCGCTGAGAAGCCGCTGGCGACCAAACTGGCTGATGCCGACGCCCTGATCGCCGCCGTGCAACGTCATGGCGTTGTCGTCAACGTCAACCACACGCGCCGCTGGATGCCGAGCTACGTCGCGTCCCGCGAGTGCGTACGTACGGGAGAAATCGGCGAACTCGTACAGGTCACGGTCCACTTTGGCGGCCCGCGGGCGATGCTCTGGCGCAATCAGAGCCACTTCCTCGACCTGATCTGCTATTTCGCCGGCGGTGACCCGGCCTGGGTGATGGCCGAGTTAGAGCCGGGCTTCGAGGAGTACGGCACGGTGTATCGCGGCGACGGCGGGCGGAACCCCGACCTTGAACCGGGCGTCAATGCCTATATCGCTTTCGGCAACGGCGTCCGCGGCTTTCTCGGCGGGATGAAGCGGGCGGTCGCGCGGGTGAGCGTCGACCTCGTCTGCGAGCGCGGCCGGATTCACGTCGACGACCAGAACGCGACGCTCCATGGCGCAACTGACGCCGACGTCGTTTCCCGGCCGATCGTGCCGAAGGGCTCGCTCGCCGGGATGCAGGCGGCCGTCGTCGATCTGCTCGCGGCCATGGAGACCGGGCGTCCGCCGCAATGCCCGCCGGCGGAAGCGCGCAAGACCGTGGCGCTAATCGAGGCGATCCTGGCGTCCCAGGCCAACGGCAACGCGCGGGTCCCGGTTGCCGGCGTATAAGAGGCGTCACGGGCAACCGCGCTGACCAGGGGCGCGGCCTCATTGGACATATCCCATGAGCATGCGTGAACCGGTTGCGCTCTGACGCGCCGGGTGATCCAGGCTAGACTTCGTCCAAGGTTGACCACTTGTGACCTGGACGAGGAGGATCCATGAGTTTGTACCAGTCGAAGCCCGCCGGCGCGTCGCGTGTCACGGCGTGCGGGGTGGCGCTGCTGATTGTGGCGTTGATCGCGGGCGGGCTGCCGGTCGCGCGCGGCGTCACGGCGCAGGACGACGACGCGCGGGCCGTGCTGACGAACGCCGCCCAGGCGATGGCGGACGTGTCGTCGTTTCACTTCGAATTGACGACCGAGGGGGGTACGACGACGATCCTTGAAGAATTCGAACTGGGTGCGGTCGTGGGTGACGTCGTGCGGCCGGATCGGTTTCAGGCGGAGGTGACGGCGTCGTTCTCCTTCGTCTCGCTCGACCTCGACGTCGTTGGCATCGGCGATCGGCTCTGGGTCACCGATCCGATGTCGAGCGATGGTGGGTTGATCGAGATCTCGTTGACAGACAGCGAAGGCGAGCCACTGATCGACCTGCTCAATCCGGACCGGCTCCTGTTGCAGGCGGTCGAGATGATCCAGAACCCGACCATCGCCGGCACGGAGGAGATCGACGGCGTCGAGACGACCCGCATCGAGGGCGCCTTCGACCCGAGCACCCTGGACATCGCGACGCCGGTGCCGGAGATGCTGAACCTCAATCCGAAGCCGGTCGTGATTTGGATCGACGGCGAGGGACGGGTCGTCCGCTTGCGCCTCGAAGGGCCGCTGACCGACGCCGAAGACCCGGGCATCGTGCGGACGCTCAACCTCTCGGACTTCGACGCCGAGATCGAGATCACGCCGCCGGCCGGGGCGTAGGGCGGCGAGGGTGGCGTGCGGCCAGGGCAGCAAGTGCGGCGAGGACGGCAAGGGCGGCGAGGAACGTTCCGATTGAGCTCAGATTCGGAAGGTACAGCCAGTCAACGCGTCCGGCGCCGCTTGACGAGGCGGATCGGCGCGGGTAGAGTGTACGGACAACTAGAATATCTGTTCGTGCGAAGGGTGGCCGAGGCGACCTCTGGTTATTGGGGAAGTGGATGGGTAGAGTTGGCAGGCGATCTCACGCCGGGCAGCGAACGGCGTTGGTAAATGCGCGGGGTCGTCGCGGTTGCCGCGTTGTTTGGCATGGGAGGCGTGGCCGATGAGGTCCGAGTTCAGCATCGAAGGTCAACGCCACTACGACCGGTCGAGCCCGCTGCGCTGGATCGTGTCGCACGGCCTGCGTTATCCGCTGATCGTCGCCGGCACCATCGTCGGCGCCATTGGGTCGAACCTGCTCAATAGCCTGATTCCGGGCTTGGTCGGCCGCGCCTTCGACGCGGTGATCGAGGTCGACGACGCCCGTTCTGAATTAGTCACGGTCGCGATCATCCTGTTGGTGCTCGTCGTGGTGCGCGGCGCCGCCGATCTGGGCGGCTGGATCACCGCCGAGTTCCTCGCCAAGCGGATGGAGCGGGATGCGCGCGACGAGCTCTACCTGAGCCTGCTGGGCAAGAGCCAAACCTTCCACAACCGGCAACGCGTCGGCGACCTGATGGCCCGCGCCGCGAACGACGTGCGCCAGATCAATTTCATGGTCGTGCCGGGCATGATGCTGATCGTCGACTCCTTCCTCAGCCTCGTTCTGCCGATTGCGCTGATCGGGCTGCTCGATTGGCGGTTGCTCCTCTCGCCGCTCCTCTTCACCCTTGCCTTCCTGATCGCGCTGCGCCACTACATGCGACGGCTGAACCCGATCTCGCTCGAGATGCGGACGCGGTTCGGCACCCTCAACGCGGGACTGACGGAGGCGGTGACCGGGATCGAGGTCGTCAAGTCAACCGGTCAAGAGTCGCAGGAGCGACGTAAGTTCGGCCTGAACGCGCGCGGCTACCGCGACGCCTTCGTACGGCAGGGGATGGTCCAGGCGCGGTATCTGCCGACCCTGCTGCTCGCCGTCGCCACGACCGGGGCGTTACTGCACGGTGTCTGGATGGTGACGGAGGACCGCCTCACGGTCGGCGAGTTGGTCGCCTACCTGGGCCTGGTGCAGTTGCTACGCTTCCCAACCTTCATCTCGATCTTCACCTTCTCACTGGTGCAGCTCGGCATCGTCAGCGCCGGGCGTATCCTCGACCTGATGCGCGAGGAGACGGAGCTGGACGAGAACACGACCGGATACCGGGCCGCGATCGCGGGCGAGATCGTTTTCGACCGCGTCACGTTCGGCTACGAGGGGGAACCGGTCCTAAAGGAGGTCTCGTTCGTAGCTGAGCCGGGGCAGACAGTCGCCATCGTCGGCGAGACCGGATCGGGCAAGAGCACGCTGACCAAGCTGGTGAACCGGATCTACGACGTGGACGGCGGCCGCATCCTGATTGACGGCGTCGACGTCCGCGACTGGAGCCTCGACAGCCTGCGCTCACAGATCTCGACGATCGAGCAGGACATCGTCCTCTTTTCCCGGCCGATCGCGGAGAACATCGCCTTCAGCCTCGGGCAACAAGTCGAGATTGAGGCGATCCAACGGGCGGCGAAGGACGCGCGGGCGCACGACTTCATCACGGAGACGCCCGAGGGGTACGAGACGGTCATCGGCGAACGCGGCGTCACCCTCTCCGGCGGGCAGCGCCAGCGCGTCGCCATCGCCCGCGCGTTGCTGACCGACCCGCGCATCCTCATGCTAGACGACTCGACCAGCGCCATTGACAGCGCGACCGAGGACGAGATCCAGCGCGCCATCCGCCGCGTGCTCGAAGCGCGGACGACCCTGCTCATTACGCACCGTCTCTCGCAAATCCGCTGGGCGGACAAGGTGCTGGTGCTGCGTCGCGGCCGGCTCATTGACCAAGGGACGCACGAGGAACTGCTCGAGCGCTGCGACCTCTACCGCCGGATCTTTGCGCGCTACGACGAGCGACAGGCGACGGGCGACAGGCGACAAGTGGAGCCGGCATTGGTCGGCGCACGCGAGTGAGTCGGCCGCGAGCACACCCAGCGGTGAGCTGACCTGTCGCCCGTCGCCTGTCGTCTTCGAAGGAGAACGACGTGGGCTTCATCATGGAAGGGCTCGACGCCGAGTCGTACGACCGGACGTACGGCGATCGAGAACTGGTCCGGCGGATCGTCGAGTTCTTCCGGCCGCGGGCCGGGACGATGCTGCTTATTTCCGGCATGGTCGTCCTCAACTCGCTCATGGACTCGGCGTTGCCGTTGCTGATCGCCATCGGGCTCGACCGGCTGACCGACAACGACGGTGGAATCGACCGCGCGATCTGGCTCGTCGTGATCGCGATCCTGGTCGCGGGCGCGTTCTCCTGGGGCTTCAACTACGTCCGGCAGTCGCTGACGGCGCGGGTTGTCGGCGACGTCGTGCTGCGCCTGCGGCTCGACGCCTTCAAGGCGGTGATGGAGCGCGACCTCTCTTTCTACGACGAGAATCCGTCGGGCAAGATCGTCAGTCGCGTCACCTCCGACTCGGAGGATTTTGCCAATACGGTGACGCTGACGCTCAACCTGGTGAGCCAGGTCTTGCTCGTCGTGATCGTCACCGCGGTCCTCTTCGCGCGGGATGTGCGGCTGGCGTTGCTGGCGATCACGGTCGCGCCAGTCGTGGTCGCGATGGCGCTCGGCTTCCGCAAGATCGCCCGCGAGAGTACGCGGCGGTCGCAGCGGGCGCTGGCGACGGTGAACACAACCGTCCAGGAGACGATGCGCGGGATCGCGGTCGCCAAGAACTTTCGCCAGGAAGAGACGATCTATGGTGAGTTCGGAGAGGTCAACGACACCGCTTACCGCGTGACCGTCCGCCAAGGGCTCGTCTTCAGCAGCATCTTCCCGCTCCTCTTCACCGTATCCGGGTTGGGTACGGTTTTGCTCGTCTACGTCGGCGGGCTGAGCGTGCTCTCCGGTGACGTCTCAGCAGGGGACTGGTACCTCTTTTTGCAGGCGGTCGCGCTCTTCTGGTTTCCGCTGACCAGCATCGCTAGCTTCTGGAGCCAGTTCCAGCAAGGACTCTCGGCGGCGGAGCGCGTCTTCGCTCTGATCGACGCCACGCCGCGGGTCGTCCAGAACGAGCGCCAGGACCCCGGCGCCGTGCGCGGGAGGATCGAGTTCCGCGACGTCGACTTCGGCTACAGCGATAAACATCTGGTTCTGCGCGACTTCGACCTGACGATCGCGGCGGGCGAGACGGTGGCGCTGGTCGGGCACACCGGGGCCGGCAAGTCGACCCTGGGCAAACTGGTCGCCCGCTTCTACGAGTTCCAGGACGGTCAGATCCTGATCGACAACCGCGACATCCGTTCATTGGACCTGGAGCGGTACCGGCAGCGGCTTGGCGTGGTGCCGCAAGTGCCGTTCCTCTTCTCCGGCACGGTGGCCGACAACATCCGCTATCCACGACCCGAAGCGACCGACGCCGAGGTGGAGCTGGCGGCGCGGCGGATTGCCGGGGGCGACTGGATCGACGCGCTGACGAACGGCTTGCAGACTGAGGTCGGCGAACAGGGTCGAGGGCTCTCGATGGGGCAGCGGCAACTCGTCGCGCTCGGCCGCATCCTGGTGCAAGATGCGGCGATTGTAATTCTCGATGAGGCGACGGCGAGCGTCGATCCGCTAACCGAGGAGTTCATCCAGGAAGGGCTTGACGAGGTGCTGGCCGGCCGGACCGCGATCGTGATCGCCCACCGCCTGGTCACGATCCGCCACGCCGACCGCATCATCGTGCTCCGCCAGGGCAAGATCGTCGAGGAAGGAAATCACGACGCGCTGATGCTGCGCGGCGGCGAGTACGCCGGCCTCTACAACACCTACTTCCGCCACCAATCCCCCGACTACCGGCCAGGCGAGGGGTTTGTCCCGGTGCTAGCGGGCGCGTAGGATACGTCACTGATTGGCCAGGGCGCGGTGACGCCGCACGTTGCCAGCGACGCGTCGGCATTGACTAATTTCAGGCAATACACTTATGATTCATTAGTAACGCCCGAAGATGGAGTCAGTCGCGGCATCGTCGCCGCGAAGAGGAGCGGGCGACGGTGCAACGATGAGGAAGGGAGTCCACGCCAGCATGGCAACGAATGGTGAGCAAACGGTGATTCCGGCGACGCACGCCGATTTGCTGGAGTCGAAGGCGCTGGCGTACGTCGCCACGATTGGCCCGAAAGGGGAACCACAGGTCAACCCGGTTTGGTTTGGCTGGGATGGGCAGCATCTGAGCTTTAGTCAGACGACAACTCGACAGAAGATCAGGAACGTCGAGCGCGACCCGCGGGTCGCGCTCGCGATTGTCGATCCTGAGAACCCGTTTCGCTACCTCGAGATCCGGGGAAAGGTCGTTCGGGTCGATCCCGACCCGGAGCTCGACTTCATCAATGCGATGGCACAAAAGTACGTTGGGGTCGAGAAGTACCAATGGCACGATCCGCGGGATCAGCGCGTGGTCGTGGTCGTCGCGCCCGAGCACACGACCCAAATGGGATAGGTTGGTCGTTCGGTGTCCGGTGTTGGGCGTTTCGAACGTTGGTCCGCGATGATGCTACGGCTGGCGGCGCCAGAACCGTTGCAGAAGGTCCGATCGCTGTAACGACAGGACCGTGTCTGCCGCGGACGCGGGCGCGTGTCCGGTCTCGTCCGCGAAGCTTGAGGCGAGTTCCTGGTTGATGAGTTCCTCGCGGATGGCGGGAGTGGTTGGCAGGTCGCTCAGGATGAGCAGGCGCTGTAAGACGTTGCGGGGAGAGCCAATTGGGCCGGAGCGAGGACCGTCGGGATCGAGGGTGCGCACGTCGAGAAGGCGATCGTCGCCGCGATTGCGCAGTTCGAAGAGGTCCTCGTCCCATTTCAGGCGGCATGGCAACTCCCGTTCGCGCACCCATGGTTGCGGATTGGACGGCAGTTGGCGCGCGGGGTGAAGACACCGACCAGTGAAGGCTTTCGATCCGGGGAGAAATCCGTCCCATCCCGGCGAGAAATAGCCACAATTGCTGCACTGTCGGTAGCTCACGCCTTCCCCCCCATTCCGTCGACGCAATCGTCCTGGATGATGGTCCTCGGTGCTTGGTTCTTGGAATCTTGACGATGCCGCAGCGTGCCCCATCGCGCCAAGCGGCCTCGTGTCAGATGCGGTTGCGGTAGTGAGCGCAAACGAAGCCACGCCCCCGGTCATGGAACACCGCCGGGTTCGGTCGCCGTGCGCTGGCGTTTGCGGACAAATCCTACTCCGCGGTTGTTCCTGAGTCAATACCCCCAACTTTACAGAATGTGACGATTCCGCGAAAATGCCGATGAAGATTGCCTAAATTCGTGTGGTTATCGACGTGAATTGCCTACGTTTCGTTGATGGCGACAACATCGTTCGGTGATCACCAGGCAAAGGAAATTGTGCGCAAGACTGGTGACGATCGGGACGACAACCCCGGCGCTGCCGCGCCCAAGCTGACCACGTCCGCGTGGGCGCTCAGTCAACCACACGGTCGATGCCGGCGTCGAGGCGCTCATCTGTACGACGGGGTGGGTCGTGGCGCGCAACACCGCCGGCGCGGGGTGGGTACAATCCGACCGGCATGTGAACCTTCCTTCGTAAGGAGATGCGAGGCACGACATGGCGGATGTAGCGGACGCAACGGGTGTGATGGCGGCCCCACGATTCCGGACTGAGCGGGACAGTATGGGCGAGATGCGCGTGCCAGCGGACGCGCTGTATGGGGCGGCAACGGCGCGGGCGGTCGAGAACTTTCCGATCAGTGGTATCCGCTTCTCGCGCGCCTTCCTCCGCGCCCTGGGCCTGATCAAGCTCGCCGCGGCGGAAGTCAACGCTGGGCTGGGACTGCTCGACGGCGAGCCAGCGCGACTGATCGTGGCGGCGGCCGAGGAGGTCGCCGCGGGGCGCTGGGATGGCGAGTTCCCGATCGACATCTTCCAGACCGGCTCCGCCACCTCGACCAACATGAACGCCAATGAGGTGATCGCCAGCCGGGCGTCCCAGCTCGCTGGCGGCGGGAACCAGATCCACCCCAACGACGACGTCAACATGTGCCAAAGCAGCAACGACGTCATCCCGGCGGCGATCCATGTCGCGGCCTACCTCGACCTCGCCGAGCGGCTGCTGCCGGCGATGGCGCATCTCCAGGAGACGTTGGAGCGGAAGGCGGCCGAGACAGACGCGGTTGTCAAGACTGGGCGCACCCACCTGATGGACGCCACGCCGGTCCGCCTCGGGCAGGAGGTCGGCGGCTGGGCGGCCCAGGTGGCGCCGGCGCGGGCGCGAATCGAGGCAACGCTGCCGCGCCTGGCGCAGCTCGCGATCGGCGGCACGGCGGTCGGCACCGGCATCAACGCCCACCCGGAGTTCGGGGGGCGTGTGGCGGCGCGCCTTGCCGAGCGGACCGGCCTCCCCTTCGTCGAGGCGGAGAATCACTTCGCGGCGCAGGCGTCGCAGGACACCGCCGCTGAACTGAGCGGCCAGCTCAAGGCATACGCGGTCGGGTTGATGAAGATCGCCAACGATCTGCGGCTGATGAACAGCGGTCCGCAAGCGGGGTACGCCGAGATCGTGCTCCCGGCGTTGCAGCCTGGTTCGTCGATCATGCCGGGGAAGATCAACCCGGTCATCTGCGAGGCGACGATGATGGTCTGCGCTCAAGTGATCGGGAACGACGCGGCGGTAACGGTCGGCGCCCAGCACGGCAACTTCGAGTTGAACGTGATGCTGCCGGTGATCGCTCATAACCTACTCCAGGCGATCGAGTTGCTGTCGACGATCTCGCGGGTGCTGGCCGACAAGGCGATTGCCGGTTTCTCGGTCAACGAGCCGCGGATCGCCGATCTGGTCGAGAAGAACCCGATCATGGTCACCGCGCTCAACCCGATCATCGGCTACGAGCTCGGGGCGAAGATCGCCAAGCGGGCCTACGCCGAAGGGCGCCGGGTCAAGGAAATCGCCGCCGAGATGACCGACCTCTCGCCGGCGGACCTCGACCGCCTGCTCGACCCTGCTGAACTGACGCGGGGCGGCATCAAAGGCGGCGGGTCCGGCGGCTGATCTGCCGCCCGCGCCGGAGTTAGTGACTCTCCTGGCGACTTGCCTAGCCGCATTGCCGTGCGCGAATCGGTGATCTTGCCGATGCGTTGTCCCAATGCGGGGCGCAGAATCAAGGTATCCAAGGCCGGCAGCGCGTGGCCGCCGGCAATGAAGGATGCCTGGTGTTTGCGCCTCAAGGAGGGAGAAATATGCGGCGGTTGCTCTTCGTCGTTCCGTTACTGTGGATCATGGCACTGGCCGTGCCGCTCGTGCGGCCGGGAACGATCGAGGCCCAGGGCGAAGAGATCGCGGTCAACATCCTCGATTTCGCGTTCGATCCCGGATCGCTCGAAGTCACGGTCGGCACGACCGTCACCTGGACGAACAATGACTCCGCGCCTCACACGGTCACCGCCGAGGACGGTCGCTTCGACTCCGGGGTCATCGATCCGGGCGGTACCTTCTCCTTCACGTTTGATGAAGAAGGCTCCTTTCCCTACCTCTGCACCATCCACCCTCGGATGACGGCCGCGATCGAGGTGATCGCCGCCGCGGAGGAAGCGGAAGAAGAGGTGACCGAGGAAACTGAGGAAGAGGTCGACGAAGAAGCCGAGGCGGAAGAGACCGAGGAAACCGCCCCGGCGGCGAGCCCGGTGCCACCGGTGGAAGCGCCGGTCGCGACGGGCGAGCCGACGATCGTCGGCGTCAGCGTCGATGGCGGCGCCGCGATCTGGATTATGGGCCAGATCGATCAGCGCGGCGGCGACTTCTCGCTCTTTGGCTATGTAAATCATGTCGAGGGGATGGAGACCGCCTCCCTCTTCTCCGATCCCGACCCGGCGAACTGGAACGAATCGACCGCGCGCTTCACCGTCTTCGGCTCGGCGACGATGCTCAACCGCTTCGTTCTGGCGGAGCGCATTTTCGCCGTCTCGGCGGAAGGGTCGCTCCAATTCTTCTTCAACGAGGCGGCGGGCGCGTCCTTTGCCGCGCCGGAATCGTTCCTCAGCGGCGACGAGATTGCCGAGGCAGATCTGACGTTCCGCAGCACGATCTCGGTTTATGCGCCGCAGGAGGGGATCGCCGATGGCTCGGGCGCCTTCACGCTGACGAGCGCGGAGTCCTTCACCGTCGACGGCAGCGCCTTCCAACTCGGACAGGTCGGGCAGCGTCACGGAGTCACGCTGACGGGTCTCGGCACGCTGAGCGATCCGACCGAGCCGCGGGCGACGCTCGACATCGTGGCGCGCACGGCGACGATCGGCGAACCGGCGCCCGAGGCGGAGGTCGAGGCCGCGGACGATCAGGTCACGATTGATTTGGGTGAGCTGAACGCCTCCGGCATCTCCGGCACCGCGACCCTGGAGCCGAGCGGCGAGGGGACCGAGGTCACTCTTCAGCTCGCGGGTGCGACCGGTGGGCACCCGGCCCACATCCACCAGGGCACCTGCGAGAACCTCGATCCGAACCCGGCGTTCCCGCTGGAGTCGGTGGCCGAGGACGGATCGAGCGTGACGACGGTGCCGGTGACGGTCGCCGATCTGACGGCCGAGGAGTTCGCGATCAATGTCCACGACAGCGTCGAGAACGTTGGTCTCTACAT
>JBOGUF010000211.1:0-6681 GCA_050696075.1 Thermomicrobiales bacterium | reverse complement strand
CGCTGATCGGCGAGGTCAATGCCAACGTCTACCAGGCGCTCGGCTGCGTCGACACGGTCATGTGCGGCGGCGTGCGTGACGTCGAAGAGATGCGCGCAGTCGGGTGCTACGCCTTCGCGACCGCCGTTCTCGTCGCCCGCGCACCCGTCCCCGTCGTCGATTTCGGGACACCGGTCCGGATCGGCCGGCTCGAGGTGCGGCCCGGCGACCTGATCCCCGCCGACCGCCACGACCTCGTGACGATCCCGCTTGAGATCGCGCCGAAGCTGCCGGCCGTCGCGACCGAGATCGGGCGGCTGGAGCGCGACCTCATCGGCTTCGCCCGCCCGGCCGACTTCACCATCGACGGCCTCGCCGAGGTCTGGGGCAGCGTCGTCGCCCGCGTGCCGAAGCCGTGGGGGGCTGGGCTGGCTGCAGCGGAGCACGTCAGATGGCCATGAGTGCGATCTGCCCCTACCGTGCCGAGGACATTGACGCCCTCCTCGCCCTGATCGAGGCGATCACCGCGCCGGAGCGGGTGATCACCGCCGCCGGGCTGCGTTCCTTTCTCTCCGTCCCGGGCTACGACCCGGCGCGCGATCTTCTGGTGGCCCCGTCTCCGGATGGCGCTCGCCTCCTCGGTGCCCGCGACGTGCGCGTCACCGACCGCGGCGACGAGGAGGTCCTCATCCTCGAATCATGGGGCGGCGTCCATCCCGAGGTGAGGGAGACGGACCTTGCGCTCGACCTCCTGCGCGCCGCGCTCGACCGCGCCGGGCGACTCCTGGCGGAGCGCGGACGGACGCGCGGCATCCTCCAGGCGCGGTGCGGCGAGGGCGACGCCGGGACGCGGGCAACGTTCGCGGCGGCCGGTCTCGCCTTCGCCCGGTCGCTCGCGACCATGCTCAAGCGCGACCTGAGCGACGTCGAGCCGTCGGCGTTCCGGCCCGGCATCGACGTTCTTTGCTACCGCCCCGGCGTCGACGACGAGGCCTGGGTCGCCGCCTTCAACGACGCCTTCGGCGACCACTGGGGCGGGTTCATGGGGATGAACCTGCCCCTCTGGCGGCACTACCTGGCCGAGCCCGACTTCAACCCCACGATCAGCGTTGTCGCCTGGGACGGCGACGACCTGGCCGGCTTCTGCCACTGCCGGATCGACGCCGATCTCAACGCCGTGAACGGTCGCCGCGTTGGCATGATCCGCTACGTCGGCGTTCGTCCCCGCTGGCGGAGCGGCGGACTCGGCAAGGCGCTGACCCGCGCCGGCCTCCTCACGCTGCGCGACGCCGGGATGGACGCCTGCGTTCTCGGCGTCGACACCGAGAATGTCACCGGCGCCCACCACCTCTACGCCCGCCTCGGCTTCGAGATCGTCGGTCGTCAGGTGATGTACCGCGCCGAGATCGACGCGGTTCCGCCCGCGCGCTCCATACGCCGGGACGACGGCGACGGGGAAGGAGACCACGATCCCGTGCGATCGTCGTCCCCGTCGTGTCGGTCGATGCCTCGCGGAACGGGAGCCGTGATCGCGATCGATGCCTGAGCGGCGGTCCGCAGCGAGGTTGGGAGGGTTTCACGATGGCCAGCTACGACTTCGACGCCGTAGTCGTCGGCGCAGGGCACAACGGGCTCGCCTGCGCCTGGTATCTTGGGCGCGCCGGCCTCAGGGTCCTAGTCCTGGAGCGACGGGAGATCGTCGGCGGGGCGTGCGTCACGGAGGAACTGTGGCCCGGATTCCGCGTCCCGACGTGTGCTTACAGTTGCTACCTCTTGCAGTCGCGCGTGATCGAGGACATGCAGCTGCGGCGGCACGGCTTCGAGGTCTTTCCCCGCCTCGTCGGGGCCTTTGCCCCGTTCCCCGACGGTCGGTTCATCCTCGCGTTCTCCGACGAGGAGCGGATGGCGGAACAGCTGGCGCGGTTCTCACGCCGTGACGCGGAGAGCTTTCCGCGCTATCTGGCGCTAGGGAGGCGCATGGCCGAACTTCTTCGGCCCTACCTGCTCACGCCCCCGCCAACGCTCGCGGACCTCGTCGAGCGCGTGCGCGCGACCGCGGACGAAGCGCTGCTGGAGCGGATGCTCTTTGGCAATGTCATGGACTTGCTCGACGAGTACTTCGAGTCGCCACAGGTGAAGGCGCTGTTCGTCATGGCCTGGGACGCAGGGGACCCCGCGGCGCCGGGGAGCCTGCTCCACCGCGCCTACGATTGGCTGAGTCTCTTCACGCCCGACGAGGACATTGGGATCGTGCGCGGCGGAATGGGCGGGATCACGCAGGCGATGGCACGGGCGGCCGAGGAGATCGGCGTTGCCATCCGCACAAAGGTCGAGGTCGAGCAGATCCTGGTCGCCGACGGGCGCGCCCGCGGCGTGGTTCTGACGGATGGGGAGGAGATTCGGGTCAGGGTCGTCGTCTCCAACGCCGATCCCAAGCGCACGTTCTTGCGCCTGGTTCCTCGGTCGGCGCTGGCGCCGTCCTTCGTGAGACGGGTGCAAGGGCTGAAGACCCAGGCGGCCTACCTGAAGTTTCATGCGGCGCTCCGGGAGCTGCCGGATTTCACCGCCTACTTCGGCGGCGACTTCAACCCGCGTTGGATCACGGCCGTCCGGATCTGTCCATCGGTCGACTACTTCCGGAGCAGTTGGGAGGATGCCCAGCGCGGCCGTTACTCGCGGACCCCCGTCATGTCGGTCCAGATTCCGACGGTCTACGATCCGGACCTGGCGCCACCGGGACACCACGTCATGTCGATCTGGGCGCAGTACGCGCCGGTCCAACCCGCCGTGGCATCCTGGGACGAGTTGCGCCCGGAGGCGGGGGAAGCGCTCATCGACCACCTGGGCACGTACGCGCCGAACATCAGGGACGCGATCCAGGAGTGGATGCTGCTCACGCCCGTCGACATGGAACGGCGGGTTGGGATGACCGACGGGAACATCCGCCACCTAGACATGGTGTCCGGGCAGATGCTGTGGTCGCGCCCGCTGCCCGGCTGGTCGCACTACCGCACGCCGTTGGCCGGGCTCTACCTCTGCGGTGCGGGAACGCATCCCGGCGGCGAGGTGACCGGCGCTCCGGGCCACAACGCCGCCCATGTGGTGCTGGCGGATCTCGATCGCGTCGAGGCGTAGCAAGGCCACCGGAGCGGCGACGGCTCTCCTCCGCTCGTCACGTCCATGACCCCTGCCACCCCCCCGAATACTGGCGCGCGTAGGTAGTGATTGCCGCCGTGCGCAGCGCGACGTCGCTCGCCACCTCCGGGCCAAAGCGGGTGATCGAGAGCGCATCGAGCGGGATCGTCGGCTCGCCGTCGACGATCAACTCGGCGAGCATCTGCCCGACCGCTGGCGAGATCGAGAGTCCGCCGACGCAGCAGCCGGTCGCGGCGTAGAGCCCGCGGACGCCGGGCATTGGACCGACGATGTGCTTGCCATCGACCGTCATCGTCGGCAGTCCGCCGCGGTGCTCCTGGACTGGCGCGTCCGGCAGGACCGGGAAGACCTCCCGCACCCGTTCGGCCAGAGCACGCAGGACCGTGATGTCCAAGGGCAGATCTTTGATCTGGAAGCCAGCGGGCACGCCGCGCATATCGTAGGCGTGCGGATCCGGCTCGTAGCCGCCGAGCATCAGCCCGCCTTTCTCGGGTCGCACATAGACGTTGGCGTCGATCACCCGGCAGATCGGCTGCGAGGAGTCAACCCCGGCGATCGGTTCGGTGATCATCAGTTGGTGGCGCACCGGGACGACCGGGATGCGGATGCCGCCGCGCTCCGCGACAAGCCGTGCCCACGCGCCGGCGGCATCGACGACGACGGGCGTCCGGATCTCTCCCCGGCTCGTCGTGACGGCGGTAACCTCGCCGCCGCCGGTCGTCACGCCCGTCACCTCGGTGTGCGGCAGCAGCGTGACGCCGAGCCGTTCGGCGCCGCGCGCGTAGCCCAGCGGGACCTGGACCGGGTCCAGGTAGAGATCGGTCGGCGTGTACCACATCGCGCGGACCCCGACCGGTTTGGCGAAAGGGGTCATACGCGCCAGGTCGTCCGGTCCGATCGCGTGGATGTCGAGACCGAGTTCCCGCCCGGCCGCGATCTCGGCGCGGATCTGGCGCTCGTCCGGCTCGGTCCGGGCCATCTTCACGCTCCCGGACTGGTAGTAGACCATCGACTCGCCGGTCTCCTCCGTGAACCGGAGGAGCTTCTGGACCGAGAGCATCGCCAGCCGCGTCATCATCGGCTCCGGTCGAATCTGCTGTGTCAACCCGGCCGCGCGCGGCGAGGTCTGCGAGGCGATCTCGAACCGATCGAGGAGGGCGACGTTGCGCACGCCGCGCTGGGCGAGATGAAACGCAACGCTCGACCCGAGCGCGCCGGAGCCGATCACGACGGCGTCCGCGTCTTGGATCACGGGCTGGTCCTTTCTGTGAAGAACGAGTCGGCGCCACGCCGGCGCCATCGGTGATGGTGTCATCGATCTGGTGCTCCTCAGCGACGGCGGTGACTTCAGACGGGGGCGCGGACGCGGGCACGGTAGGCCTTCGGCGTTTGATTGCCGGCGTGCCGGAACGCGGCGTAGAACCGGCTCACCGAGCCGAATCCCGCCTCGAGGGCAATCTCGAGCACCGGCAGATCAGTCGTGACGAGAAGCCGTTGAGCGTGCGCAATCCGCTGCCGGGTGAGGTACCCGTGGATGCTGAGGCCGAACGCCGCGCGAAAAAGCTGCATGGCATAGTGGGGGTGGAGTCCCACCGCTTCCGCCACGTCGCGCACGGTCACGGGCGCGACGTACCGCTCGGCGAGGTAGTGCGCCATGCGCGCCGCATGGGCCAGGCCGCTCGATGGGAACTCTCGCACGGGCTGCTCGACGGCCGGTTCGGTGCGCGCGAGCCGGTGCAGCCGGGCCTCGATCTCGAGCAGCGCGACGCGGCGTAATTCGTCGTCGCCCGCGGCGAGATCGTTCTGCCAGCGGTCGAGCAAGGACCGATCCCACACGACCGCGGTCTCTCCCTCGTGGTGGACGACGAATCCGTGCAAGACCGCCCGGCTAAACGACGCGGGCAGCGACCAACGCAGGAACGTCGCCAGCGGCACCGTCAGCCAGGACAGGTACGTGTCCGGGGCGAGCGCGACCACCTGGTGCGGCATTGCCGCCCAGAACAGCGCCAGGTCGCCCGCCGCCAGGGTGACCGACGCACCGCCGACGAGGTACGTCATCGTCCCGTGCGTGACGAGGTTGAGCTCGATCTCGTCGTGCCGATGGGCGCGCGGCATCGACGAGGCCAACCCCGTCTGACAGGCGAGGCCGAAGCCGTCGAAGGAACCCACGGCGATGTCCTGGCGTGTTTGCATCTGAGGATCCGAGAAATTCTGTCCGATAATCGCGATGATGTTCACGAATCTTCATGTTACAGTCCCGGCGGGTCATTCGCAAGCGTCGTCATAGGAGAAGGGAACGTGGCGAGTGCATCGCTGGATCGCACCACGGTCGTTGGTCGATCGCCAGACCACCTGACGAAGGAGCAGGTGACCTTCTTTGACGAGAACGGCTACCTCATCCTCCGCGATTGGATTCCGGGGGAGGCGCTCGAGCGGCTGCAAGCGGCCGGAAACGCCTGGATCGCCCAGGGCATGGCGGCCGATCCCGAGTCGCCAGGCGGTGAGGACTTCGTCTTCGCCAAGCGGTCGACCGGCCGGGTGATGTTCCGCGTGAACTACCTCCACAACAAGGGACAGGCGGCCTCGCTTGCCCTCCTCGGCTCTCCGCGGGTGCTCGCGGTGGCCGAAAGCCTGTGCGGACCCAACTTCGTGCCGACGTACGAGAGTATGGTCTTCAAGCAGCAGGGTGATGGCGAGGCGGTCCCGTGGCACCAGGACGCGGTCCATCCGCGCGGCTACCGGATCTTCAACTTCGACCTCTACCTCGACGCTTCGCGGCAGGGCGGCGGCGCGCTGCGGGTCGTGCCGGGGACGCAGCGGCGGCGGCAGGACATCTGTGCCCTGACCGACGCCTATGGGTGGAATCACCCCGACGCAATCACCGTCGAGATGGAGCCGGGGGACGTTCTCCTGCATGACGTGATGGTGGTCCACGGCTCGGAGCGCGCCGAGGGCAGGGCCTTGCGCCGCACTATCTACTACGAGTTCCGCAGCGTCGAGGAGATCCTCGAGGATGGCCCGTGGGACTCGGAGTGGATCGAGCGCCGCCTGCGGCTGGTCTCCCTCGGCCTGGCGCAGTATCGCCAGGACGACCCGGAGGCCGCGCGGTTTGCGTGGCGGATCGCCGACGAGTTCCGCCCCGCTCCGGTCGGCGACGCCGAGCAGGAGCTGAAGATCGCGCATTTGGTCCATACCGGCGGCGCCTTCTGCAGCGCCGGGGATGCTGGACGAGTCTAGTCGAAAGGAGCCAGGTGATGAGCGTTCACCATCGACTCGGAACCTTGGGTCTGAACGCGCCGCTCTCCCGCCGATCGTTGGTGGCGGGCGCGGGAGCCGGCGCGGTCTTCTTCAGCCGCGGGCGCCGCTTTGCCTTCGCCAGCCAGGGTACCAAGGGCGAGCTCAACGTCCTCTTCTGGGCGGACCAGAACGATCACTTCAAGAGCGTCGCCGAGGTCTTCACCCAGGAAACGGGGATCGGCGTCAACTACGAGGCGCTGCCCAGCGACTACCTCACCGCGCAGCAACTCCTCACCACGCGCCTGGCTG
>JBOGUF010000210.1:0-50949 GCA_050696075.1 Thermomicrobiales bacterium | reverse complement strand
GGTTAGTTCTTTGGGGCTTTCCCGTTAGCGGACGGCCCTGCCTCGGCGGCGCCGTTCATTTCCAACAGAATCTCGGCCTCGTCTTGCGCGGATTTGGGTTCGACGATGGTCATCGACGCGACTTGTTCGCCAGCGCCGAGTCGCATCAGCGTCACGCCCTGGGTGGTGCGTCCAATACGGGAGATTTGGGCGGCCGGGATGCGGATGACGTGGCCGCCGGTGTTCATCAGCACGACGGTGTCCTCGGCCACTGACATGCCAGCGGCGACGATCTTGCCGGTTTTGGCAGTCAGCTTCATCGCCTGCACGCCTTTGCCGCCGCGTCCCTGTGAGCGGTACTGGGCGATCGCCGTACGTTTGCCCAATCCCTTTGCAGAGACGACGAGGAGATCCGCCTCAGGCCGCGCGACCTCAAACGCGATGACGCGGTCGCCTTTTCCGAGCCGGATGCCGATCACGCCGGCCGCCGGTCGCCCCATCGACCGCACGTCGGTTTCCTTGAAGTGGATCGCCTGCCCGTTCTCGGTGATGAGGACGACGTTGTCCTCGCCACTCGTCATGCGGACCCAAGCTAACTCATCTCCTGCTTCGAGCCCAATCGCGATCAGGCCGGACGAGCGGACCGAGCGGAACTGGTCGAGATTCGTCCGCTTGACGCGTCCCAGTCGGGTCGTAAAGAAAAGGTACTTCGCGGACGAGAAATCCTCGACGCGCATCAGCGTCGTCACCGTTTCGTCCGGTTGCATGTTGATGACATTAATGATCGGCAGCCCTTTCGCCGTCCGGCTGGCGTCGGGGAGCTCGTGAACCTTGACAAGATAGACCTTGCCGCGATTCGTGAAGACCAAGAGGGAGTCGTGGGTGTTGGCGGAGAGGATGTGTTGGACGCCGTCCGCCTCGCGCATCGTAACGCCGGTGACGCCCTTGCCGCCTCGGTGCTGAGTGCGGTAGACGCCGTCCGCAATCCGCTTGACGTAGCCGCGGTTGGTGATCGTGACGAGCACGTCGACCTCTGGAATGAGATCTTCTTCGGAGAGCACCCCGGAAACGTCCTGGATGCGGGTGCGCCGGTCGTCGCCGTACTTCTCCTTGAGCATCGTCATGTCGTCACGGACGAGGCCGAGAATCTTCTTCGGATCGGCGAGTAGGGCTTCAAGGCGCTTGATCTCGTTGAGGACTTCCTTGTACTCCTCCTCGATCTTGCGGCGTTCGAGCGCCGCCAGGCGAGCGAGACGCATGTCAAGAATGGCGTTCGCCTGAATCTCGGAGAGCTTGAAGCCGCTCATCAGATTGGCGCGCGCGGTGTCGGTCGTGCGCGAGCGGCGGATGGCGCTGATCACCGCATCGATGTTGTCGAGGGCAATCTTGAGACCTTCGAGGACGTGGGCACGCCGGCGCGCACGATCCAATTCGAACTCGGTGCGGCGGGTGATGACCTCCTGCCGGTGACCAACATACTCCTGCAACGCGCGGCGCAGGCTGAGGACGCGAGGCTGGGTGCCACGCTCGACGAGCGCGAGCATGTTGACGCCGAAGGTTTGTTGCAGAGCCGTGTGCTTGAACAGATTGTTCAGCACCTTCATCGGCTGGGCGTCGCGCTTCAATTCAATGACCATTCGCATGCCGCTACGGTCCGACTCGTCGCGCAGGTCACTGATGCCGTCGAGTTTGCCGTCCTTGACCAGGTCGGCGATCTTCTCGAGCAGGGCGGCTTTGTTTACCTGATACGGCAGTTCGGTGACGATGATCTGGAACCGGTTGCCGCGCGCTGATTCCTCGACGAAGGCCTTGGCGCGGATGACGACGCGGCCACGGCCCGTGGCATAGGCCGCGCGAATGCCTTCTCGGCCGAGGATGGTGCCTCCGGTCGGGAAGTCGGGACCCTGGACGATCTCCATCAGGTCCTCGACGGTGGCGTCGGGGTTGTCGATCAGAGAGACGATGGCGTCGCAGATCTCGTTGAGGTTGTGGGGTGGAATGTTGGTCGCCATACCGACGGCGATGCCGGCGCTGCCGTTGATGAGCAGGTTCGGTAGGCGCCCCGGCAACACGACCGGCTCTTGCGTCGAGGCATCGTAGTTCGGACGGTAGTCGACCGTTCGCTTGTCAATGTCAGCCAGGAGCTCATCGGCAATGGTGGCCAGCCGGGCCTCGGTGTAGCGCATGGCGGCGGCGCTATCGCCGTCGACGGAGCCGAAGTTGCCCTGACCGTCGACGAGCGGATACCGCAGGTTGAAGTCCTGGGCCATGCGGACGAGCGTGTCGTAGGCTGCCGTGTCGCTGTGCGGGTGATAGCTCTTGAGGACTTCGCCGACGATACCGGCCGACTTGCGATACCGGGTGTTGGCGCGGATGCCCATCTCCTGCATTGCGTAGAGCACGCGCCGTTGGACTGGCTTGAGTCCATCGCGTGCGTCTGGCAGCGCGCGTTGGACGATGACGCTCATGGCGTAGTCGAGGTACGACTGCCGCATCTCGGTCTCGATGCTGGCCAGTCGAACGTTGCCGATTTCCACGCTTGGTGACCCCTTCTGCACGCTGGCTAAGACGCTTCCATAAACTAGGCAATTATACCACGTACCGGAGGGCGTGGTTCAGGCAAGAAAGTGCGTACGAACGCGGGAAACCGCTTGGTCCCGGGAGCTAGTTGCTCAGTACTGGAATGGATCGCCGGAGGTGGCGCACGCCACGGGCGGCATCCAGAGCCAGGAAGGCGACGATGGGGACGGTGAGGAAGAGGGCGAGAAAGAGATGGACGTGAAGCTTGTTGACGGCAAAGCTGGAGTCGTAGTGCGCCCAAACGTACAGGGGATAGTAGGCAAGCCCAAGCGTGGTCTGGACGGCGAGATAGATGATGCCGCTGCGATCGAGGTTGAGGGCAAGCAAGGCGAAGATGGGAATGAGGTACCACGGATAGAGATTGGTCATCAGCAGGCAGAAGAGGAGCAGAATGTGGACCATAGCTCGTATCGGCGGGTTGCCGCGGCGCAGAGTCCATAGGATGAACGCGGTGAGTCCAAGGAAGAGCGCCGTAAAGCATCGGCGGAGCGCCTGTTGTTCTTCTGCAGACAAATCACGGCGAAACTGGACGTAGTGCCTGCTCGCGGACGAAATCGAATCGAGCGATGCCCACGCTTTCGGCGATTCCGCCTCGAACCATCGACTTGGCGTGAGCAAGGCCACGATCCGATCGCCGGTGTCCGGGTTGTCCCGCACGTACTGCTGGGCGAGCGAATATGGTGAGACGTGGTTCATTTCCTGTGACTCGTTCATGCCAGCCCGCAGGCCGTCAACCATCTCGCCGCCCGCCCAAAACGGCGCCAGCATCGCAGCGGTTGCGGCCAGGGCGATGGCGAACGTCGCCGCGACGCGTCGCACCGGCCACCGGTAGCGCCGGACCAGGATGACCGCGACGGGCAGGATGGCAAGACTAAAAAACTTGACAAGCCCGGAAAGCGCGAGTAGTGCAAACCCGAATGCAGATCGCCGTTCCAACGCAATGACCGCGGTGACCAGGAACGCCGTCATCATCACATCGTTGTGGCCGTTGCCGACGCCTTCGAACAGGACCAGTGGATTGGCAAGGAAGGCGAAGACGGCAAGCCATCCTCGACGCTCGTCCCGCTGATGCCGGCGGATCGCGACCGCTGTTGCGGCTAACAGCGCTAGATTAAGGAGTTTGAGCCCGACGAGGAGGTTGACGACACTCTCGAATCCGGTGAAGAGCGCGGGGAGTCCGGAGAGCACGAGCCAGACCGGACCATAGAACAGCTTGATGTCGGTGAGGAACGCTGGTTTCGCAAACGAGTCCGCACGGTAGTTTTCGAAGGTCGTCAGATAGGGATTTTGGTCGTAGTGAAAGGCGAGCTTGAGCTCGACGAGGTAGTTGAAGACGTCGAGGGCGCCGACAGGGTAGAGCAGGACGTTGATGACGCCGGGAACGAGCGCCGCGGCGACCACGGCGGCCTTGACCTGACGCGAAATCGTCTCGATGCGCGTCAGGCTCCAGAGGCCGAGGCCGTAGGCGAGACCGATCCCGAGGAGGATGCCTTCGGTGGCCCGCAGCGTGAACGACTGCGATCGGCCGGGAACCTTTTCGAACGCGAAAAAGAGTTCATGCTGATGATCTGGCAGCCCGTACCATCGGTACAGGGCGAGCCAGCCAAGACTGGCAGCGATGGTAGAAAGCCACAGCATCCAGCGGCTGTCGAGGCGTCGCCTCACGGCATGTCTCTCTCGTTGGAATGGCGACGTCGTTGTCGCGGGATTATGGGGCGCGGGCGCCAGGACAGATGGTCCTCGTCGTGCGCCGCCGCTCATCGCGGCAGGCGGTCAAAATGGCCCGTCGCAGGATCGGTGCCCAGGCGCGCCAAAAACTCATACGGCCGGCGTCTCAGTGATCGCCGGCCGTGCGAGCGACTCGCAATTCGTGACGCTTCGGGCTGCTATTCCGTTTCGGCGGCGTCGCCGAGGGGAACGGTTTCGGGCGCTATGACGGTGCTCTTCTTGCCGTAGACCTGGATGAACTCCTCGACGCGATCACGTGCGACGTCGTCGTGATACTGCTCTGGCGGGGACTTCATGAAGTAGGCAGACGGCGCGAAGAGCGCCCCGCCCACGCTGTTGTCCAAGGCGAGTTTGGCGCACCGGATGGCGTCGATGACGACGCCGGCGGAGTTCGGTGAATCCCAGACCTCGAGCTTGAGCTCCATGTTGAGCGGCACGTCGCCAAAGGTCGTGCCCTCCATCCGGATGTGGCACCACTTCCGATCCTCAAGCCACGGCACGTAGTCGGAGGGACCGACGTGGACGTCGCGTTCCGGCAGCGGTACGCCAAGTTGGGAGGTGACGGCGTTCGTCTTTGAGATCTTCTTCGAATCGAGCCGCTCGCGCTCGAGCATGTTGAGGAAGTCGGTGTTGCCGCCGAAGTTGAGTTGATAGGTGCGGTCGATGCGGACGCCGCGGTCGGCGAAGAGTCGAGTGAGGACGCGGTGTGTGATCGTCGCGCCGACCTGGCTCTTGATGTCGTCACCAATGATCGGCAAGCGCTTCTCTTCGAATCGCTTCTGCCAATAGGGCTCGCGGGCGATGAAGACGGGGATGCAGTTGATAAAGGCGCAGCCGGCATCCAGGATCTGCTCGACGTACCACTTGGTGGCCATCTCGGAGCCGACTGGCAAGTAGGAGACGACCACGTCGGTCTTGGTCGCCTGCAAGATCTTGACGATGTCGGCGGTCGGGCCGGGGGCTTTGGTGATGACCTCGGAAAGGTACTTGCCGAGTCCGTCGTGGGTCATACCGCGCTCGACCTTGACGCCGAGCTTCGGGACGTCGGCGAATTTGATGGTGTTGTTTGGTCCGGCGAAGATTGCCTCGCTCAAGTCCTTGCCGACCTTGGTTTCGTCGATGTCGAAGGCGGCGCTGAACTCGACGTCGCCGATGTGATAGCCGCCGAGATCGACGTGCATCAGGCCAGGGACGAACTGATCGGCGGGGGCATGCTGGTAGTATTCGACGCCCTGGACGAGCGACGATGCGCAATTGCCGACGCCGATGATAGCGACGCGGACCTTAGCGTTCCGTTCGGCGGCGCTGTTCTTGGGTGCGGACTTGGACGAGCCATTCGCGGAAACCATGCGCTCTCGCTCCTTCCCCGTGGTGGGGCGCGATCTACCGGCGGTGGGCCGAACGTCCGTGGGATTGGACGGCCGCAAGAAGTCTACCGCCCGATGGCGGTACCGCATAGCTACCCGCGCGCCACCTAGGCCGTACCGAGCGCGTTGCCGCAGTTCGTGCAGAACTTTGCGCCCGGCTGGTTGGCGTGGCCGCACTTGGGGCAGGCAATCGGGCCGGCCATCGGCTTGCCACAATTTGGACAGAACTTGGCGCCCGCGGCGACGGTTGCCTGACAATCAGGACAGGTGACTGTCGCCGTCTTGGGTGTCGGCGCGCTTTGCGACTGGCTCCCGGCATCGCGGACCGATTGGGCCATGGCCTGGCCCATCGCCATACCGGCACCGAGTCCGGCGCCGGTGGCCGCGATGTCGCCCGCCCCCCCAGGGTTCTGCGCGGCGTCGCCGATCGCCTGGGCTGTCTTGAACTGCATGTAGGCGCCCATGTCGCCAACCGCGGCCATGCCCGATCGCTCGTCAATCCGCTCTTGGACCTCTTCCGGCGGCGTGATTGCCGATATCTGGAAGGTGGTGAGCCGGAGGCCGAGGCGCTGGAAGTCATCGCCAAGTGCGTTGCGAACGGTGTCGGCAAGCTCTCTGGTCATGCCCTGAATGTCGAGTAAAGACGTGTGGGTCGCTCCTAGAAGATCGTTGAACTCACCGATAACGATGCTCTTCAGGAAGTCGTCGATCGCACCGGTACTGTACGCGCCCCGGCTGCCGACGATCTGATTGACAAAGAGCTGAGGGTCGTCGATCCGCATCGAATAGGTGCCGTAGGCACGCAGGCGGACCATGCCGAGCTCGGTGTCTCGAAAAGTGAGGGGCTGAGCCGTGCCCCACTTCATGTCGGTTAACTCCCGCATCGAGACGAAGTAGGCCTCGGCCGTGAACGGCGAATCGCCGCCGAATGGAAGGTTGATCAGCGAGGTGAGCAACGGGATGCTGTTCGTCGAAATCGTGTGCCGGCCAGGACCGAAGACGTCGAGCGCTTTGCCATCGCGGAAGAAGACGGCCCGTTGCGACTCGCGCACGATGAGCTGTGACCCGAGCCGAAACTCCCCTGAACCGCTTTGCGGCACGCGGTGGACGATCTCGTCGGCGTATTCGTCCGGATGCTCGATGATGTCGAGGATAGCCATCGCGCCTTCCCTTCCCGAGGAAAGTTGGACGGTGCCGCCGTCAAGGCGGCACCGCCACTTCCGGACGCTCTCCTAGTTCGGTTGAGTGGATTGGCCGACGGTGGTCTCCTCGGTCGGCTCGGATGAGCCCTCGGAGAGCGCACCGGCCGGGAGCGGCTCGCCTTTCAACGCGGCAAGCTCGGCCTCGATGTCGATGTCGTAGTCGAGCTCGGCGAACCGAGTGTCGAACGACTCGTCGCCCATTTCGATCATGGCCGCGGCCTTGGCCTCGCCCGAGCGGATCTTCCGCTCCATGCGTTCCAGGTCGGCCGTCGGATCCATTGGGGAGAAGGAGGTGAGGGTCTCGGCGACGCGTGCCTGTGCTTTCGCGCGGCGTTGGCGGGCCAGCAGCGTATCCCGCTGGCTGAGCGTCGATTGATACTTGGCTTCGAGCTGGCGCAACTGGTCTTTGAGCTTCGTCACGGCCTGCTTCTGGATCGTCAGTTGCTGACTGTAGACGCGAGAGTTTTCGTCGTTGTCGCGCTTGCGACGTAGGGCCTCACGGGCGAGATCGTCCTTGCTGGCATCGACGGCGCGCTTGGCCTTGGTGCCCCACTCGAGGGCAAGGCGCTGGGTCTCGTCGTGATCGGCTTCCAGCTCTTTTTCTTGGGCGATCATCGACGCGACCTGCGCCCGTGCCGTCGTGATGTTTGACTGCATGTCGCGCAGGATCTGGTCGAGCATCTTCTCCGGATCTTCGGCTCGGTCGAGCAGGTCGTTGACATTCGCGCGGATCAACGTTGAGAGGCGATCCATGATTCCCACGATTTCTACCCTCCTGGTGTGTACATCGAACAATCGACCGGCCCATTTAACGGCGCACGGTCATGCTACGCGCTCCGCCGCGACGGTCAGCCGGCGGAGATTCGGGAGCCGTACATTTCCACGTCCTTGGAATGGGATTCCTTCCCTGCAAAGGTTTGGCGCTCGTTCGACCAGGTCAAGACAACCGCGCGGGAGGTCGGGTCGTGAGTCCCTACCAAAAGCCGGTAGGCGACCTGCTCGGCGCCGGAGCGCCCACTGGCGCCGATGACGTCGCCAGTCCCGGAGCCGGACGAATTGACGGTATACGCAACGCCGTCAATCTCGGTTTCGTCGTCGCCGTCGGTTGATTCGTGGAGCAGCGCGAAGCTCTGCCCGACGGATCGTGGCACGAAGAGCCAGGCTTTCTCTTCTTCGCTCACGCGAAAGAGTCGAAAGGAGTCGGGTACGGCTTGAACGTCGATTCGCGCATCGACCACGTAGTTGTCGCCCAAGATCGCGATGGCGTCGCGATCGTGCAGGTTGAAGGCAGCGGGCGTCTCGACGACCGGCACGGGCCGGAGGTGCTTGAGCACACTTTCTTCGGGTGCGGGCTCTGCCGACTCGACGACCTGGCCACGAAGATCGAAGCGGGCCAGCAGTTCGCGCACGGCGTTGGCTCCGGCTCTCGCTGGCGTGGCCAGGTCGGAACCTTCCGCGTAGGCCGTTTCCAGGGCGGCGATTGGTTGATCGAGTTCCTCGATGCCCGAGAGGAGCGATACGTCGAACTGGCGGATCTGCTCAAGGGCACGCTCGTCGACGTCGCGGTCGCCGAACAAACCGCCGTATCCGTAGGTCGCCGTCGAGATACGGTCGATCAGATGGCGGATGGCGCGCGCGAGCTCATCGGCCGGACCAACGTCGCGCAGGCGGCGCTGATCGGCGAGGTCGCGAGCGACCCGTTCGACGCGGTCGGCTTGGGCTCCAAACTTTAGAACGAGCTCGTCCCGGAGACGGCGATCGGCGTCGCGCCGATCCTCCTTGCGCCGGTAACCTGTGTAGCCGGGAACGGCGTCGAGGATGCTGCGCGAGGTGCGTTCGGCCCGTTCGGCGAAGTCCATATCCACCTTCCCTTCCTCGAAGCGAACCACTACGGTTGTCCGCTCAGGAAAATCTCCGCACCGCAGTATGGGCACTTGATCAGGCCCTTGCCCGCGAGTTCGACCTCCCCCCCACAGTTTGGGCAGTGTTGCCGATCCTGAAGCTGCGATGCCTCGACCGAATAGAGGATGCCCTTGTTCCAGTCGACGTAGCCGCTAAAGAGGCCGCGCCCAACGAGGTCGTAGAGATCGCTCTGAATGCGGTCGCGGGTCGATTTCATTTCCAGAACGAGATCGCTGATCGCCACTTGACCGCGCGTTTTGACGATATCGAGGAGCCGGCGCTGCTCTTGCACCCGCTCAATCGACGCTGCTTCAGCACGACCACGGATGAGGAGATAGACCCCCGCGCCAAGCAGGGGCAAGACAAGAAATCCAAAGAGCAGGACAAATCCGAAAACGGCGCCGCTGCCCTCAAGGTTGCCTTCGCCGATGCCGAGCAACAGCCAGGCGGAAATGGCGATGCCGAGGAGAGCACCGACGCAGATCAGGATGATACCGACTACTCGACCAGATGCTTGCATTCCTCTTCGCCTTGGTCCCGCCACATTGACGGAAAACCGGTAGGTGCGCTGCCTATTATGCCCCGCGCCGATGGTGGCGCAATAAGTGATACATGCTACACCGAAGAAAGGAACACGTCGCTACTCGTCGCGGACCGCCCGCAGAACGTCGAGCGTCTGTTGAGCGGTGCGCTCCCAGGTGAACAAC
Organism: Thermomicrobiales bacterium; assembly: GCA_050696075.1. Taxonomy (GTDB): domain Bacteria; phylum Chloroflexota; class Chloroflexia; order Thermomicrobiales; family UBA6265; genus JBOGUF01. The sequence continues at coordinate 41,484 of JBOGUF010000210.1, read as the reverse complement.
GCCGCTCGAAGTCGTCCGCGATCGATGAGCATGGAGCGGTGGGTGTCGTCGGTCAGCACGCGAGTTAGGCCGGCCGCAATTGACTCGACGTCGAGTGGGTCGACGATTTCGGCGGCATCGGCGGTGACCTCAGGGAGAGCGCCTCGATTGGAGGCGATGACGGGACAGCCGGCGGCCATCGCTTCGAGCGCGGGGAGACCGAAGCCCTCGAAGAGGGAGGGGAAGCAGACGGCAACGGCAGCGGAGTAGAAGGCGGCGAGGTCGGTGTCCGCGACATATCCCAGGAGCCTAATGCGGTCTGCTGCACCGCTCTGTGCGATCTCCGTTTCGACCACGTCGGCGAGCCAGCCGCGCTTGCCGACGACGACGAGATGGTGGGTCTGACCTACCTGGGCGAGTTCTGATACCGCCCGCGCGAGTCGCCCGAGATTCTTTCGCGGTTGGATGGTGCCAACGGAGAGGACGAAGCGGGGTGGGAGGTCGTAAAGGGCGCGGACACGGGCGACGTCGTCGGGAGTTGCGGCCATCAGCTTCACTCCGTGCGGAATGACCGTGATCCGCTCGGTTGGAACGCGGTAGTGCGTAACTAGATCGCGTTTCGTCGATTCCGAGATGGCAATTACCCGTCGCGCGGCACGGCAGCTCCAGCGCGTCGTCCAGTCGAGCGCGCGACGCTGGGCCGGCGGATGGGCGTCAGGCTCGTGGAGGTAGCCAACGTCGTGGATCGTGACGACCGACCGGGGGTGTATGAGGGGTACGACATGGGCCGGGACAAAGAGGACGCCAGGTGGTCGCCGCAGCATCTCCCACGACAGGCGCGCGTGCGTCCAGAAGCGCGGAAAAGGCATTGCGATCGCCTCTCCAAGCGGAGGCAGATCGGGGGGCGATGTCGTCGCGTTCAGGTACAGACGAAACTCGTCGCCGGAATTGCTACCGGCAAGCGCATTAATCAGGTGGTACGTGTAGGTTTCCGTGCCGGTGCGTTGGCCGAAGCTGTGGCGGCTGGCGTCGATGCCGATGATGCGAGCGTTCGACACGTTGCGCGGCTACTGGCCGGTCGGCGACGGCGCCACGGCGAACATGAGGTCCGCCTTGCAGGCCAACTCGCCGTTCACCATCGCGGTGCCCGATCCGATGCCGACGCTGCGCCGAATCTGACCCATTTGGACTTCGAGGCGCAGGGTGTCGCCCGGCTTGACTTGCCGTTTGAAGCGGACGTTGTCGATGCCGGCGAAGAAGACCATCTTGCCACGAAACTCGTCGGTCATCAGGATGGCGACGGCGCCGACTTGGGCAATCGCTTCGACGATCAAGACGCCAGGCATCACGGGGTAGTCGGGAAAGTGCCCTTGGAAGAAACCGTCTCCCATGGTGACGTTCTTGATGCCGACGGCGCGCTTTCCCGGCTCGAGTTCGACAACGCGGTCGACTAGCAAAAACGGATAGCGATGCGGGAGGATGCGTTGAAGCTCGACCGCATCGAGGACCGTCGCGTGCTCCTGTTCCGGCATCGTGGCTCCTTCCGTGGGCGTGGGAATGCTCGGCGGGTATCGAATTGTCAGGCAATAGGCGAAACGACCTCGGGTTCGGCTGGCATGAACGACGCGCCGGCGTCCAGCGGCACGAGTTGTTCGCGAGCTGGGCCAACGCCGGCCATGGTGATCGGGGCGCCGACGAGTTGTTCCAGCATGGCGACGTACCGCCGCGCTCCAGCTGGGAGTTCGGTCGCGATCCGCGCGCCGGTCGTCTCTTCTTGCCAGCCGGAGACGCTGGTATAGACCGGTTCGATGGCGCGGAGGAGATCGGCCCGCGCGGGCATGTGCCGGATAACCCTGTCGCCCAAGCGGTAGCCGGTGCAAATGTCGATCGACTCGAAAGCGTCGAGGACGTCGAGCAGCGTCAAGGCAATCTCGGATACGCCGTTCATGCGGGTGACGTGGCGGGCGGCGACCGCGTCGAACCAACCGGTCCGTCGTGGCCGACCGGTCGTCGTGCCGTACTCGCGGCCGCGGTCGCGGATGATCTGGCCGGTGGTGTCGTGCAACTCGGTGGGGAGCGGGCCGCTGCCGACGCGGGTGCTGTAGGCCTTGAAGACGGCAAGGACGCGCGTCACCTGAGTTGGCGCGATGCCCGCGCCCTGGCACGCCCCGGCAGCGGTGGGTGAGGAGGAGGTGACGTAGGGGTAGGAGCCGTAATCGACGTCGAGCATCGCCCCTTGGGCGCACTCGACCAGCACCTGCTTGCCGTCTGCCAGGGCGTCCTGGACGATCACTTCGGCCGGCACGACGTGCTCACGCAGGCGACGCCCCGCCTCAGCGAGATGCATGTAGACCTCGCCCGCATCCAGGAGCGGCTGACCATAGACGGCACCGATGATCTGGTTCTTTTCGTTGACGGCGCGGGCGATCTTATGTTCGAGGCCATCAACATCGATGAGATCGACAATGCGAATGCCGCGGCGCGCAGCTTTGTCGGCATAGGCCGGACCGTTGCCGGTGCGGGTGGTGCCGATGAGCTCGTCCTCCCGTTGATCTTCTTCGAGGCCGTCAAGCAGCGGGTGGAAGGGGAGAACGACATGCGCCCGGTCGGAGATAGTGAGGTTCCGAAGGGAGATGCCGCGCGATTGCAGTTCGTCCATTTCGCGAACAAGGGCGAGCGGATCGACGACAACGCCGGCGCCGACGACGCAGGTGCAATCGGAGTAGAGGATGCCCGAGGGAATAAGGTGCATCTTGAAGACGCCGGCGGGCGTCTCGATGGTGTGACCGGCGTTGCTCCCGCCGTTGGCACGGACCACGAGATGCGCTTTCGCCGCCAGGGCATCGGTCAGTTTGCCCTTGCCTTCGTCGCCCCATTGGCCACCCATGATAATTGTCGCAGGCATCCTGTCGTCCTTGCTCTCTGTCCGCCGAGATCCCGAGGAATTGACGTGAGGGACTATACCTGAGTCGGAAGCGTGGGTGCGATTACCTAGTCTCGCGCAGGTTGCGAAGTTGCTCGAAAAGTTCGCGCTCTCGATCTGTCAGGTCGGTCGGCAGGATGACATTGACTCGCGCGAGCAAGTCACCGCGTTCTCCCGCGGCGCTTTTGAGTTTGGGCATGCCCTGACCCCGCAGGCGGAAGACGCGACCGGGCTGAGTAGCTGCTGGGATCGTAAGCGCCACGCGGCCGGATGGGGTCGTGACCATGGCTTCGCCGCCAAGCATGGCGTCGTACAGCGGCACGTCGACGACGGTGCGCAGGTTGTCGCCATCCCGGTCGAACGCGGCGTTGGGACGAACGGTGATACGCAGATAGACATCGCCGGGAAGTCCGCCGTTGGCCCCGGCGCCGCCCTGACCCTTGACCCGGATGCGGGAACCGGTGGCAACGCCGGCCGGGATCTTCACCTCGACCGACTTCGTTTTCGGCGCTTGGCCCGTGCCATCGCAGGTGGGGCACATCGACTCTCGCACGAGTCCGGCGCCGCCGCAGGTCGGACACGTTTCGTGGGTTTGGACGTCGAGGCGGCGGGCCGCACCGCGAAACGCTTCCTCGAACGACATGTTCACGTCGACTTCCAAGTCCTCACCGCGGCGGCGCAGCACCCGCTGGGTAAAGGTGGCGCCGCGCCGACCGGCGCGGGAGCCGAAGAGCGTGTGGAAGAAGTCCGAAAAGCCGCCTTCATCGTCGCCGTACTCGACGCGGAAACCACCGGGGCGCTGCCCGGATTGCCCAGTGAACCATTGGCCGAAGTCGACCGGTCCCGATGCGCTGCCGGCGGGCTCGTCGCCGGTGAAGCCGGCGTCGCGGTAGCGCTGCCACTCTTCGCCGTAGCGGTCGTACATCTTCCGCTTGGCTGGGTCGGAGAGGACTTCGAACGCTTCGTTGATCTCTTTGAATCGGTCCTCGGCCGCGTTGTCGTTGGGATTGATGTCAGGGTGGTGCTTGCGGGCAAGCTTGCGGAAGGCCGCGCGGATCGCCTTATCGTCGGCGGACCGCTCGACACCGAGGATCTTGTAATAGTCTTTGAACTGTACGGCAGGCATAGTTCTCCCTCAACCTCTTGCGTCGAACTAATCTTATAACTTGAGTCTCATCGACGCAAGGTTGGGGCGGTCGGGGATCCAGGTGGGGCCCGGAAGCGGAGCCGACGGATGCGACGGTATGCCCAGTAAAGCAGAGCGCCGAAGGCGACGATCGCGGCGATGACGATGAGTGGCAAGACGACGGCGACCACGGCGGTGATCGCCGAGGCCGCATCCTCGATCATGCTGATCACCGGGTTGCCGATGCCACCGGTCGAAACGGTGATCGCGGGTCGGCTCAGCGCCTTGCCGGCGTGGATGCCGCCGGCGACGAGGAGACCAATGACCATCGCCAGCGCCGGATTGAGGCTCACGCCTTCGTTCGTGGCCGCCATCATCAGGATGGCGCCGGCCGCGGGCCGAATTGCCGAGTTGATCAGGTCATTGACGTGGTCGATGCCGGGGATCTTGTCAACCACGGTTTCGACGGTCAGCAGCAGGAGGATGATGACGATGCCGGGGGTCGAACTGAGGAAATCGTAGGGGCGGTCGAGGGTGACCTTGTCCGACAGGCGGTCGGCCAAGGCGAGCACCAGGAGCGGAATGTAGGCATTGAGGCCCGCCGACGCGGACAGGCCGAGTCCACTCAGAAACCCGTATTCCACGGGATGCCTCCCAACCGCGCGGCACCACCTTTCGCCGCGCGGTCGCGGGTGACTAGAAGCGCGGCGCCGGTTCAAGCCCGCCACCGCCCGTCGAGCGGCGGTAGGCTTGCGCCCAGAGGTGCGCGCTGATGAAGCTGACGTAAGCGATCGTCGCGAGGACGCCAACAATGAAGGCGATTAAGCCGGCGGCGGCAACGAAGCTCAACACGAATCCCATCACGATGATAAGGGCGTAGTCGCCAATGTTTGATGTTACTCGGTTGATGATCGTTCCGAACTGGAGGCCATCGGCAATATTGCCGCTCAGGGCCACCGGAACGATGGCCGCTCCCGTGAACGCGATCGTTACCACGCTGACGAACCAACTCAGGCATTGCAGGCCAAAGCTGTCGGACGCGCCGGCAATCGCGCTGATGACGATCGATGGGATTGCCCAGACGATTCCCACCACGAACGCCTTCACCCCGTCGACGAAGAGTTGGCCAAAGTCGGTCCATTCCGGCAGCGGGGTATCGGCGCCCTCGACGACGCGCCGCATGATCCGCATGCCGTATCCGAACAACGAAAACCAGCCGAAGATCGGGATCAGAACCATGACGGCCCCGATCAGCACCTTCGTGATCCAACCCGAGTCGCGGAAGGGAAAGTTGAACGCGCGCCCAATGTCCACCGGCCTCGCCCCCTCGCCTTGAACGTACGTACGCTGTTGTTCGAGGCCCGAGTATAGCACCAGCGCCGCACCCCCGAAGCGGCTAGAGACTGCTCGATCGTTCGAGTCCGCGCTCGGCTTCAGGCCGAGGTCGATTCGAGACGAGGAATGCCAACAACACGCAGGCGACCAGGAGACAGGCTCCGAGGGCGCCAAAAACTTGGCGCTGACCAACGGGTGACGCGCTGTAAAAGACGAACGACGGGATGCCCTGGCTGAGGTGGAGATTCAGCCAGCGGTCCCAGGTTTCGAGCAGATTGCTGGTGCCGTCGGGATGGTTGTACAGGCGTTGGGGATCGAGCACAAACGTCGCCATAACGGCGACGGACGGCAACGAAGCGGCGGAAAAGAGAAGCCATCTGAGCCGCGAGCCGAGCGTGCCAAGCCACCAAGCCAGCGGCGCGGCGGCGAGCGGGACAATGTCGGTGAGATACCGCGCCGGCGGGTTCCATTCGCCCCACCAGACGACGTAATTCGCGATTAGGACGAGGTAGGGCACGACGATCGCGCCGATCGCGACGGCGTCTCGCCGGTGGGTAAGCAGGAACGGGAGATAGGCGGCGGTGGCCATCAGCAAGAGCGGACTGTGGATGTAGGCGCCCCACTGTTGATCGAGAAACGTGCCGGCGAACCCGTTGATCGTGCCGGCGAGGCCCGAGAATCCGGCGTGGTCTTCCGAGGGCGGTAGGGGGCTTTCGTATAGGTACTGATACCAGGAGAAGAGGGCGATGGCGCTCGGAATAGGAATGGCGAGCGCCGCCAGCACGTCGGTCAACGTCATCGCGCGCCGGTGGCGGACTACGGCAAGAATCGCGATGACGACGCTGATCGGGGCGAGTCGGTAGTGCAGCCAGGGGAGGGCCGCCGCGCAGGTGCCGATGAGCAGCCATTGCCAGGTGCGATTGGATGGAGCGAGGATTCGTCGCGCCGCGTAGACGATGCAGAGGCCCGCCGTCATCTCGGGAAAGATGAGCAGCGAGAAGGAGAGGAGTGGGTTCGTCAGGGCCAGCGCGAGCGCGACCGCGGCGGCGAGGGCGTCCGAACTGGTGAACTGGCGGGCGAGGAGCGCCATGTTGGCGGCGACGAGGGCGGCGATGCCGGCCAGCACGACGAGGGTCAAGGTCCGCCCACCGATCTCAAATGGCAGGGCAACGAGGAGCGCCATGCCGAGACCGTGCTTGCTGTAGAGGCCGGGGCGGGTCGTGTGAGATTGATGAGGGGGAAGGGGATCGGGGTAGCCGGGCCAGCCCTCCGCGGTCGGTCCGAACGCCGGGTAGAAACGTTTGAAGTCGCCATCTTGGTAGTTGTTGAGCTCGTTGAGGTCGCCGTCATCAATCAGGCTAATCGAAGTCATGACGTAGAATGGTTCGTCGCCGGTGAGGGGGTTGAGCCGTTCCATGACTCGCGGCATCCAGGCCAGGCAAACGAGGTAGACAATGACCGCTACGATTGCCGCGTGCTGGATGTGCGCGTGTCTGTCCAGCCGCGCGCGAGTGCCGGCGACTGCGACTGGTGCGGCGTCTGTTGGCGCCGCCGGCGCGGTTGTTGCTCGATCCATATCCGGCCCGGTCGCCTCCCGCCGCGCGGTCGATCACCTGGAATCCCGATGCGTCCCATTGTGGACAAAGAAAACCGCCCCGGCAAGCGCCGGGGCGGTCGAGTTGCGTGAAGAGTCGTCCTCAGTCAATTGAGCGGACGACAGTGACGAGTTTGCCCTGAATCGCGATGTTCTCGGGGCTGGTGTAAATTGGCTCCATCGTAGCGTTGGCCGGTTGCAGCCGGACGCGATCCCCTTCGAGGTAGAACCGCTTGAGGGTCGTTTCCTTTTGCTCCTTCAGCCAGACCGCGACCGTTTCGCCGTTCTCGCAGGTCTCCTGGTGGCGGAGGAGGACGATGTCGCCGTCGTTGATCAGAGCGTCGACCATCGAGAGCCCCGTGACCCGCAGTGCAAAGAGATCGCGCCCGTGGTCGGGAACCAGTTCGGTGCCGAGCTCGATCATCTCCGCGGCGTCTGATCCTTCGAGGTCGCCCGGCACCGGGATCGGCATACCGGCGGCGATCTGCCCGATGACGGGAATGGCGACGATGTTGCGGCGGCCGCTTATCCTGTGGACTAGTTCGATGCCTCGCGAGATATTGCGGTTGCGGCGGATGTAGTTCCGCCCCTCGAGCACCTTCAAGTTGTAGTCGACAACACTCGTGGACGAGATGCCGAGTTCGCGCTGGATGTCGCGAATCGTCGGCGGGTAGTCGTTCTCATCGAGGAATCCCTCGATGAACTCTAAGATGGCGCGCTGCCGCCGTGACAGATCCTTCATCGCTGTCATCCTCTGCTCGCGGCGACCCATGAGCGGAGTCCCGCTTCGGTTCTGCCCGCATTATAAGGACGAACACATGTTCGTGTCAACTGGTCTGCTCGACGTAATGCGAATATCGCGCCTACCGTTCCCATCGGCGCTGAACGATACTTACCTGGTTTGGCGGCGAAAATGCGCCGTTTCGCCTGAAAGGCACGGTGATTCCGTGACGATCCGTCACGAAGAAATCCTGCGAAAACTCGAGTTTCCGGAGATCCTGGAACGGCTGGCGGGCCGCTGCCGGTTCGGCGTCGCCGCCGATAGGGCGCGCGAACTCGGTCCTAGCGATGATCCGGCTCAGGTGCGCTATTTGCTGGGTGTGACCGCCGAGGCGGTCGATCTAGTGACATCATTTCCCGACGTCTCGATCGGCGGTGCTCGCGACATCCGGACGCAGGTCGAGCGGGCGGCGAAGGGGGGGCGGCTGTTGCCGCCCGACCTGTTGCTCGTGCTCGACATGGTCACTTCGGCTCGCAACCTCCGGCGCTCATTCTTCCGCCTGCCGGAGGCGGAGAGTCGGTTTTCGTTGCTGTTCGAGTTCGTTGATCACGTCGCCGATCTACCGGACATCGAGGCCGACATCAATCGGACCGTAGGGCCGCGCGGCGACGTGTTGGATACTGCAAGTGCAGAGCTGGCGAAGATTCGACGCGATATACGGGTTGCCCACTCGCGGCTCATGGACCGGCTCAACAGCATAGTTTCCGGCGGGAGATACGCGTCCGCGCTGCAGGACGCGATTGTCACCACGCGGGATGGGCGCTACGTGATCCCGATCCGCGCCGAAGCGCGCGGCCAGGTGCCGGGGGTGGTGCACGACACCTCGGCCAGCGGGCAGACGCTCTTCATCGAGCCGATGGAGGTGGTCGAGCTCAACAACAAGTGGCGGGAACATCAACTCGCGGAGCAGCACGAGATCGAGCGGATATTGGACGCGCTTTCGGCGCGGATTGGGGCGAGGGCCGAGGCGTTGAGCCTGACGGTCGAGGCGGTGGCCGCCGTCGATTTGGCAATGGCGAAGGCGTTGCTGTCCTTCGACATGCGCGCCAACCGTCCGAACCTATGGGAGGGGGCCGCCACTGCCGGGGATGGACACCCGACCCACCGCATCTCGCTCGTCCGTGCCCGCCACCCGCTGCTTGATCCGGAGTCAGTCGTTCCGATCGACATACGGCTGGGTGACGAGTTCCGGGTCCTGCTCATCACCGGTCCAAACACGGGCGGTAAGACGGTCGCGCTGAAGACCGTCGGGCTGCTGACGCTGATGGCGCAGTCAGGGCTCTACATTCCCGCCGACGATACGTCGCTGGTCAGCGTCTTCCCGGCGGTCTTTGTGGATATCGGCGACGAGCAGAGCATCGCACAAAGTCTTTCGACCTTTTCCTCGCACATGCGCAACGTCATTGCCATGCTGAAGCAGGTGACGCCCGATAGCCTGGTGCTGCTCGACGAGCTGGGAGCGGGCACCGATCCGCAGGAGGGGTCGGCGCTGGCGCGGGCGATCATCTCGGCGCTGCTCGAGCAGGGTCCGCTGATGATCGCCACCACGCACTACTCAGAGGTGAAAGCGTACGCATACGCCACGGCCGGGGTCGAGAATGCCAGCGTCGAATTTGACGTGAAGACGCTGGCGCCTACCTATCGGCTGATGATCGGCGTGCCTGGCCGGTCGAACGCGCTGGCGATTGCGCGGCGACTCGGCATGCCGCGGGAGATCGTCGACCAGGCGTCGGCGCTCTTGAATCCGGATGAACTCCGCGCGGACGCCCTGCTGCAGGATATCCGGCGGCGGCGCGACGAGGCGGAGGCCACGCTGGAACGGGTGCGGGTAAGCGAGCACGAGGCGGCGCGGCTGCGCCGCCAGGTTGCCCAGGAGTTGCAGGAAGCGGAACTAGAGCGGCAAACGGCCCGCCTAGAGGCGCTGGCGGACGCCGAGGTAGATCTGGGCGAGGTTCGGCAGGCGCTGAAGCGGCTCCAACGGGATCGAGAGGTCGTCGCCGTCACTCGCGACCACGTCGAACAGCGGCGGCAGGAGACCGAGCGTGCGGCGGAGGTAGTCAAGACTTTCAAGCGTGAGCGCATCGCCCGCCCGTCCACGCGAACAGAAGGCCATGAGCTTAAACCGGGCGTTCGTGTGCTGGTGTCGTCGGTGGGACAAGAGGGTGAGATACTCTCCATCGACGGCGGGGAGGCCGAAGTCCAGTTAGGATCGCTCAAGCTGCGACAACCACTCGCGAACCTTCGTGGCCTCGGACCGGCGCAAGCGGAACGGCAGACACGACCAGTCATCCGCACCGAGCGGATCGAACGGGTGCCGATGGAGATCGATATTCGTGGGCAGCGCGCTGTCGAAGTGGAAAGCATGCTCGATCGTTACCTCGACGAGGCGTACCGGTCGAACTTACCGATGGTGCGCATCATCCACGGCAAAGGCACCGGCGCGTTACGCCAGACGGTACGGCAGCTTCTCTCCGCAAACCCGCTCGTTGCTCGCCATGAACTGGCGCCGCTGAACGAAGGCGGCGAAGGGGCGACGCTCGCGCATCTTCGCGAGCACTGATGGAGATCAGCGCGGCGGCAGACGTCAGCTAGCGGCCGGCAACCGCGCTTCCAGCGTCAGCTCTACCGCATCCAAGACCGCGTCTAGCGCCTGCTGCCACGGCACGCTGAGTTCCGGCAGTCGGAGGCGGATCGAGTTTGGGGTGAATCGGATCGCCTTGCCGAGGTGGCGCGCAAGACGCGACGTCTGCATCTGTCGCGTATCGACGGGCCGAATGACAATCTCTCGTTCGCGCTCGACGACCGATTCGATGCCGAGTTCGACGCAGCGGATGCGGACGGCGATGAGCGCCAGGAGATGCTCGACCTCGTCCGGGATGGGGCCGAACCGGTCCTCGAGTTCTTGCCGCATGTCGTTCAGGTCGCCCGGCGTGGTCACGGCGGCAACCCGCCGGTACGTGGCGAGTCTCAGTTCCATGTCTTCGACGTAATCGGCGGGAATGAGCGCGGTGAGCGGCAGGTCGAGCAAGACCGCGCCTTCCTCCGCGATCGGCTTGCCTTGCTTGATCTCGTCGACGGCCTGGCTCAGCAAGCGGATGTAGAGGTCGTAGCCGATGGCCGCGATGTGGCCGCTCTGCTCGGCGCCCAGGATGTTGCCCGCGCCGCGGATCTCCATGTCGCGCATGGCGATGCGCATGCCGGCGCCGAGTTCGGTTGCTTCCTGGATTGCCTCCAATCGCTCGCGTGCCTCGGCGGTGAGTAACTTGCCCGGCCGGTAGAGGAGATAGGCGTAGGCGCGGTTGGTGCTGCGGCCGACGCGGCCGCGCAACTGGTAGAGCTGGGTGAGACCCAGGGTATCGGCGTTGTCGATGATGATGGTGTTGACGTTGGGAATGTCAACACCCGACTCGATGATCGTCGTCGAGATGAGCACATCGTAGTCATGTCGGACAAAGGAGAGGATGACCTCTTCGAGCACGTCCTCGGCCATCTGACCATGTCCGACCCCGAAACGCGCCTCGGGCACCAGGATCCGCAGTCTGTGGGCAAGCTGATCGATGCTATGCACCCGGTTGTGGACGACGAAGACCTGGCCGCCACGGTCCATTTCGCGCAGGATCACCTCGCGCACCAGGTTGTCGCTGAACGCGGTGACAAAGGTGCGGATTGGCAGGCGAGCACGCGGCGCGGTGTCGATCACGCTGATGTCGCGGATGCCGGCGAGCGACATGTGAAGTGTGCGCGGGATGGGCGTCGCGCTCATCGTCATGACGTCCACTTCAGCCCGAATTTGTTTGAGGAACTCCTTATGGCGGACGCCGAAGCGTTGTTCCTCGTCGATCACGACGAGGCCGAGGTTCTTGAACTTGACGTCGCGTTGGACAAGGCGGTGAGTACCGATGACGACGTCGACGGTGCCATCGGCGAGGCCGGCGACGACCGCGCGCTGTTCCTGTCGTGACCGAAGGCGGGAAAGCATCTCGACCCGCACCGGGAAGGGAGCGAGCCGCTGGGTGAAGGTGGCAAAGTGTTGCAGGGCCAGGACCGTCGTCGGCACGAGGACCGCGACTTGCTTGCCGGCGTTGACGGCTTTGAATGCGGACCGTAGCGCGACTTCGGTCTTACCGAATCCGACGTCGCCGCAGACGAGGCGATCCATCGGTCGGGCCGTCTCCAGATCGGAGCGGACGTCGTCGATGGCGCGTCGCTGGTCGGGCGTCTCGGCGTAGGGGAACGACTCGGCCAGCTCAAGATCCCACGTCGAATCCTCGGGGAAGGCGAAGCCTTCGTTCGTTTCACGAGTGGCGTAGAGCTGAACGAGCTCGAATGCCATCTCGCGCACGGCCCGGCGCACGTTGCGCTTGACCCTGGCCCACTCACCGGTGCCGAGTCGGGTGACGACCGGGTCTACGCCGCCGGAACCGTAGCGCGCAACACGGTCACTCTGGTCCACCGGAACGTAGAGCTTGTCGCCTTTGGCGTATTCGAGCCAGAGGTATTCGCGTTCCACGCCGCCGTGTTCGATGCGGGTCAGGCCGAGGAACTTGGCGATGCCGTAATCGACATGGACCACGAACTCGCCGGGCGTGAGACTCGTGGCAAACGCGAGATTGTCCGCGAGGCTGCGCTGGACGCCGCGCCGCGTCTGCTTCCGGAACCCGAAGAGCTCGAGGTCGGAGAGCACCATTGTCCGCGCTGACGGAATCATCCAGCCGCCGTCGAGGTCCGAGGCGCGGATATCGAGCGCGCCGGGGTCGAGTGGCGCCGGTTCGGCATGGTCGCGCCGAAGATCTTTGCGCGGGAAGATGTCCTGTTCTTCGAACAGATCGGTGATGCGGTCGACCTGATCTGTCGCCATGACGACGCGCCAGCCGCCGTCGAGCCGCTCGCCGACGTCCTCGATCATGCGGGCGAGGCGACCGGCGTAGACCGGGGCGTCGATGACGTCGGCCAGGCTGACTGGCTCGGCTCGGCTGCCCGCGGTTGCCTGACCAACTATCAGGCGCTGACGGCGGGTCATGTCGCGATCGATCGCGGACCAAGCCGCCACCGGGAGTTCGAGACCCGGCGGCAGTTCGCCGTTTGCCACGAACCCGGCGACGAGCTCGATTGCTTGCGCTTCGAGTTGCGTGCCGGCGAGCCGTACGGAGGATGGTTCGTCGACGATGAGTAGGCCGGCTGACGGCAGGTAGTCTAGGAGCGTGGTCGGAATGTCGAGGAGATAAGGCGCGAAGAGATCAACTGACGCCGGCGTTGCGCCGGACTCCATCTTCTCGATCATTCGCTCCCACTCCGCCGCCACTTCCGCGCGTAAACCGGAGCGTTCAAGTGTGGCGATGGCACGCGCCGCCTCGGGTAGCCGCCAGAGCGGCAGCTCGGTCGGCGGTAGCAGGCGCACGGAGGCGAGACGCTGCTCGCTGCGCTGGCTGGAGGGATTGAAGGCGCGGATGCTCTCAATTTCGTCGCCGAACAGGTCGACACGGATCGGATGCTCGGCGGCGGGTGGAAAGATGTCGACGATGCCGCCGCGGCGGGCAATCGTGCCGGGTTCCTGGACGAGGGGCGTGATTGCGTAGCCCTGCAGTGTGGCCCACGAAAGGAGCGAGTCGACGTCGAGCCGATCCCCGGTGCGAAGAACTCTCGCGTGCGCCTCCAAATCGGCCGGCGGCATCAGGATTTGGATGAGGCCACGGGCCGAAACGACGACTGGGGTCGGATGCGATCGCTCTCCGTGCGTGAGGCGATCGAGGAGGGCGACGCGCCGGGTCGAGACATCGAGGTCGAACGGCAACTGCTCGTAGGGCAGCCCGTCCGGGCTGGGCCAGAGCGCGGCGTATCGGTTCCTAGGCAGGTATTCGTTGATTGCCGCGCAGAGCGAGTCGGCCCGATCTTGGCGAGTCGTTACGACGAACGTGGGTCGGCTCGTCGAGGAGAGCACCGCCGCGATGAGGGCCGGACGGGCTGAGGTGGGCAGATCGGAAACGGGGATTGCGCGGGTTCCTTGTTCGATCTTCCGCAGCACGTCGGCGACGCCGGGTGTCTCGCAAATTGGAGCAAGTAGATTACTCAAGCTCATGGACAGATGCTCCATGGTGGGCTGATTATCGCGATGGCCTCGATGTTCAGGCAACGCGAAAAGCGGGATGGGCTCGCTTAGCCCTCCCGTACCGTGCAGCGAGTGTACCACCGCTCGCTCTTGTCCACGGCGCCGCCAACTGCCAAGATAGGGGCGAACAGATGAGGGGAAAATGGACCCATCCCACGGCTCCGAACGTCGTGTGCCGATCCTTGGCGTGGCAGCGCTGGCGATGGCCGGCGCGGCCATCTTGGCGTTTCTGGTCGCTCAAATCTGGGACGACCGGCGTCAGCTGGAGATCGTCATCCTCGATCCGCAAGCCGCGTCGACCATCGTCGTCTCCGTCGAGGGCGCGGTAGCGACGCCGGGCGCATATGACCTTCGAGGCGAAGCGCGGGTTCGCGACGCGATTGAGGTCGCGGGCGGTCCAGCGGATGATGCGGATTTACGCGAAGTCAACCTCGCCCGCCGCTTGCGCGACGAAGAGCGCGTGGTCGTTCCCCGCATGAGTGACCCGCCGCCGGCAACAGTTGAGCCGCGGATTCCGATACCTCCCGCCGCTTCAGGCGGTCTGATCGATCTCAATACGGCCAGTGCGGAGGAACTCGACGCCTTGCCGGGGATCGGACCGTCGCTGGCGGATCGGATCGTGGCCTATCGGGCCGAAAATGGCCCATTTCGATCGATTGACCAACTCGATGACGTCCAGGGCATCTCCGCGCGCATGGTGGACGAAATCCGCCCGTTCGTGTCGGTCGGACCGTGAGCGGCGTCTGGGTTGGCTGCGCTGTCGTCGCCGGAGTCGCTTTTGGTGTCCCCGCGATCGTGGCCGCGATCGTCATTGGCGTGGTGCTTTGGTATGCGCGGCAATGGTCGGCCGCGCTGGCGATCGTAATTCTCTTGGCGACGACGGCTGGGGTGCTCCGCGGTTATGAAACGCGCTCGGCGGCGCCTGTATTCCCCGATGGCGAGCTCGTCGCGGTGCGAGGCGACGTGGATTCAGTGGCGGCGACCCGCGCCACGTCGCAATCGTTTGTCGTCGACGTGAAGGAGGCGCTAATCGGTGGTCAATGGCAGCGGGCGACGCTCCGACTGTGGGTCACCGGCGGCGTCCACCCGACGGTTGGGCGGCAGGATCGTGTCTTCGTATCGGGATCATTTGAGCCGCTTGAGCAGGTCGAGCCGGGATTCGCGGGCTATCTGGCTGCCGATGGCATCGACGGAACGGGCTTCGCGCGTCGCGTGGAGATCGACGCGGTTGGCACGGGGTGGCGACGCACGGTCGATGATCTGGCCGGGACAATCCGCGATCGGCTGCAGGCGGCTGTTCCTGGTGATCGCGGCATCTTGCTCTCAGGGTTCGTCACCGGTGATGACGCGCGACTCTCGAAGGAGCGTAATGATCGCTTCATCGCTACGGGTACGACCCACTTGACCGCGGTCAGCGGCGCCAACATCGCGCTGTTGTTACTGATTGTGGTTGGGGCTGGCCGTCGATTTGGGCTGCGACACTGGTCGCCGTGGCTGATCGTGATCGGTTTAGTCATCTGGGCCTACGCCGTGCTCGTCGGATTGGAGCCGCCTGTCGTCCGGGCCGCAATCGTCGCCACCTTAGCGGTCCTGGCCGCTCGCCTGGGTCGCCGGCCGGATTTCGTCACACTGATCGTGCTCGCGGCGGCGATGCAGGTTCTGGTTCGTCCGGAAGACGTTCATCGGCTCGCATTTCAGCTGTCGGTTGCCGCGTCGCTTGCGCTCGTGCTGGTTCTTAGCGGAGGAGGTCAGTCTGGAACCTTCGGACGGTTCCGATACGCGGCACTCTCCGTCTCCGCCGCGCAGATCGCGACAGTCGCCATTCTGGTGCCCGCGTTTGGCACGGTGTCATGGACATCGCTACCAGCCAATATGCTTGTTGCGCCGGCGGCATCGGTCTCGTTCGCGCTCGCTCTCGTCGCCTCGATGCTGTTCGCGGTGTCAGCCATGCTCGGAACGGCCGTGGCCATGGTCGCGGGGATCGGAAGTGGGTACGTGATCGCGGTCGTCGACATTCTGGGGCGATCGTCAGACGCGACCGTTCGCACCGGAGCGGTGGGACCGATGGGTCGAATCGTCGTCATAGCCATCAGCGTTGGCGGCGTGGCGATGATGAGCGCCGAGAGTCGGCAGGCGGTCAGCCGGTGGTGGCGAGTGGCGGTGGCGAACCAGGAATCGGTCGCTGTGGTGATCGGGAGTGCCTTGGTTGGCGCGGTCGGTGGGTGGATCGCGGCGGGGATGATTTGATTGACACTGAGGCGTCGTGCGCGGTACTGTTTCTCGTGGTATGCCCCCATAGTCTAGCGGCCTAGGACGTCACCCTTTCAAGGTGAAGATCGCGGGTTCGAATCCCGCTGGGGGTACCCTCCCCTTTCCTTCGACTGCCCATCAGTTCGCTTTGTGATCGAAGCTGATTCCTGCTTCACGAAGTTGTTGCTCGATTCGGCGATTGTTCGCCGCGATCAGATCGGCGGCGCGCTGGAAGGCGACCGCGGCCGTCATCCGCATAAGGTCTCCATATTGTCCCAACTGATCGGCGTCCTCCTGCGCTTCGTCGAGCCGGGCCATGAGGCGCTCGACCTCAGCTTGCAACTCCTGTTTACTCAATCCGAGGCTCAAATCACCCTCCTTGCTGTCGGGACTTGGTATTGAGTTTGACGCGCTCGCGCGGCATGAATTCGTCGCGAACGATGGTAGATTGTAGCCGCGTGCCGCGCTGTGCAGACGGCACGCCGCCGAGCGAGAAGCACAGACGGAGGCGCGAGTGGACGTCATTCTACCGGTAGCAGGGCTGGGAACGAGGTTGCGCCCGCAAACGTGGAGCAAGCCGAAGCCGCTGGTCAGCGTGGGCGGCAAGCCGATGTTGGCGCACGTGCTCGATCGCGTGATGCAGGTCGAACCCGACAAGCTCGTCTTCATCACCGGATTCCTCGGCGAGCAGATCGAGGAATGGGCGACCGCGAACTACGATCTGCCGATGGAATTTGTCGCACAGCCGGAGATGCGCGGACAGACGGACGCCATTATCCGCACCCGCGACGTTGTTGCGGGCGATGCCTTGATCCTCTTTCCGGACATGATCTTCGAAGCCGACTTCTCGGACCTGGCGACGGTCGACGCCGACGTCGTCATGTACTGCAAGGAGGTCGAGGATCCATCGGCACTTGGCGTTGCCGTCGTGGAGAACGGCCGCATCGTCAGGCTGGTGGAGAAGCCGCAAGAGCCTATCTCGAAGCTTGCCGTGATCGGCATCTATTACTTCAAGCACATGCCGGACTTGTTTGGTGCCATCGAGGAGCAGATGGCGCGTGGCATTACGTTGAAGAACGAGTATTTTATCGCCGACGCAATTCAGCTCATGATCGACGCCGGTAAAAAAGTCGTCCCGGCCATGGTCACCGCCTGGGAAGACTGTGGCAACGCCGAGGCGCTCCTGGCGACGAATCGCTACTTGCTCGACCGGCAATCGACACGCGACGACCGGCGGGAGACGGCGATCGTGATCCAACCGTCAGTAATCGCGGAGGATGCAACGCTGGAGCGCGCGGTGGTCGGGCCGTACGCGAGCGTGGGGCCCGGCGCGGTGATCCGGGATGCGATCGTGCGCGACTCAATCGTCGAGGAAGAAGCGGCGATTGAGCGCGCGGTGATCGACCAGAGCATCGTCGGACGGCGGGCGCGGGTCGTGGGCAAGGCGTCGTCGATCAATGCCGGTGATCTGACGGACGTTCGGCAATGACGGGACAGTTCGCTGAATGCGCCGACGCCGAGTGGCTTGAACTCGCCGTGGAGGTCGATCACGAGGCGGTCGAGCCGGTGACGGAGCTCTTCGCGCGCTACGGATTCAACCAGGGTGTCGTCATCGAGGAGCCATTCACGCAGGAATCAGACGGGGAGAACCTGTCGGTTGATCCCTCGCGGCCGGTGATGGTGCGGACCTTCGTCGCGGCAGCAGACGTTGCCGCATCGACCCTGAAAGATATCCGCACATCGCTCTGGCACCTGGGCCAGATTCGAGCAGTCGGCGATTTGGTGGTAACGCCGCGCCGCGAAGAGGATTGGGCGAACGCTTGGAAGGAGCACTTTCGGCCGGTGCGGGTCGGCCGAAGGGTTGTGGTGCGGCCGCCATGGGCGGATTATCAGCCCGCACCGGGTGAAGTTGTCATCGAACTCGATCCGGGGATGGCGTTCGGCACCGGCACGCACCCGACGACCCGGCTCTGTATGATGGCGCTCGAAGATGAACTGCACGCCGGTAACCTCGTCTTCGACGTTGGGACGGGATCGGGTGTCTTGGCGATCGCCGCCGCGAATCTTGGGGCCGAGCGGGTGGACGCCGTGGACAACGAGCCGGTCGCGGTTCGCTCCGCGCGAGCAAACGTCGAACTGAACGGAGTCGCGGATCGCGTGCGAGTCGAGGTCGGTTCGGCCGGGTCGGAGGGTCCATTCTCCGATCAGTATGATCTTGTGCTCGCGAACATCATCGCGCGTATCCTGATTGAACTCGTCGATGGGATCGCGACGGCGGTCAGACCGGGCGGGCGCCTCGTGCTGAGCGGGATCATTGAGAGTCGCGAACCGGCGGTGCGCCGCGCGTACGAAGAACGCGGACTCGTCTTTCGGCGGCGCGACCAGATCGAGGACTGGGTCGCCCTGGTCTACGAGCGGCCAGCATAGCGACCTCAGGGGTCGCGGCCGCACCTTCCATAACGTGGTAAACTCACGGGTCGGTCGGCGTGGGCGCCAGGTGTCGCTCGCGGCAATTTCTTGTCGGACTCCGCGCCGCATGTCGGAACAGGTTTGCTCGCCAGATGCCGCCAGTCGTCAGCCCGCTCTCTCATCGTCGCGTCGATCTCGTTCCAGCTTCGCCAGGCATCGTCAATGCCGTGGCCCCCGGCTCGTTGGGAAACGAACTCGGTATCAGGCCGGGCGACCGCATTGTGTCGATCAACGATCAACCGGTGATGGACGCGCTCGACTTTCAGTTCCAAGCGCAGTCGGAGCGTGCGATCTTCGAAGTCGAACGCGATGGTCGGCGGCGACGGCACGTCCTCGATCTGGAAGGGGACGAGTTCTGGGGACTCACGTTTGACGATCCGACGTTTGACGGCGTGCGCATCTGCGAGAATGCCTGCCCATTCTGCTTTATCAAACAGATTCCGAAGGGGATGCGAAAGTCGCTCTATGTGATGGACGACGACTTTCGGTACTCGATGCTCTATGGGAACTTCGTGACGCTGACCAATCTTTCGGAAGAGGATTGGCGGCGGATCGAAGACCAACACTTGAGCCCGATGCACGTTTCGGTCCACGCCACAAACCCAGTTCTGCGGGTAGCCCTCGTCGGCAATCCGAAAGGCGCGCGGATCATGGACGATCTGGCGCGGCTCGAACGGGCGGGAATCGACTTCCACGCCCAGCTCGTGCTCTGCCCAGGGGTCAATGACGGCGCCGAGATGGATCGCAGCATCCACGACCTCGCGACGTTCGAGCGGCTCATCTCGATCGCGGGCGTGCCGGTAGGCTTGACCAAGTTCGGCTTAGAGCGCCAATCGAAGCAGTTGCGGCAGTCGCGCACCTGCATGCGGCTTCTCCCCGGCAAGCAGATTGAGGTCCGTCGATACGAAAAGGACGAGGCCGTGCGCGTCATCGAGGCGGCGGAGCGGTGGCAGGAACATTTCCGGCGCGAACGCGGGGAGACCTTCTTCCACCTCGGCGATGAGTTCTATTTGATGACGGGGCAACCGGTGCCACAAGCCGCGATCTACGATGGCTACCCGCAGATCGAAGACGGCATCGGCATCACGCGGCACTTCTTGGAGAACCTCGACGGGTACTTACGTCCCGCGCGTCAGAGTGGTCTCACGGGCGCTCGGGGGACGGTCGCCTGCGCGACGTTGATCGCTCCGACGATGCACGAGGCGGTCGAGCGTTTCAATCGCTACACTGGGGCGATGCTCGATGTGCTCGTCGTCGAGAACCGCTTCTTTGGCCGAGAGATCAACGTCTCCGGTTTACTCACCGGTCTGGACGTCATCGACGCCGCCAAAGATGCGGGAGGTCATGGGCCGGTCTACATATCGGACCGGATGGTGTCGAATCGAACGCGGACGCTCCTGGACGACGTGACCGTCACCGACATGAGCGCGGCGATCGGGCGATCGGTCGTTCCGTGCGGTGTGTTGAGCGAGGTCGGACGGGATCTTCGACGGCGTGTCAGGGATCTAAAGGCCGCCTAACTGGACGGTTGAGGACCGACTCGGACGACCTGTAATATGAAACTCGAAGCCGACTTGCCGTCATTCATCACCCAGCGCGGCGACGGCGCGGTTCTAGCCATCCACGTCTCGCCACGGTCATCGAGGAGCGGTATTGGGCCGGTCGAGCCGGGCGTGGTACACGTGAAAGTCCTCGCTGCCGCCGTGGATGGTGCGGCGAATGCCGCGCTGATTCGCTTGTTTGCGGAAAGCGCGAACGTCCCAAAGTCGACGATCGCAATTGTGGCCGGTCAGACGGCACGCCGGAAACGCGTGCTGTTTCGGGGTCTGGCTGCCTCCGAGTTGCTCTACCGTCTCGGGCTTGATAGGGAGCCGGTCTAGCGAATTCGTTACCGCTTACTTCGTCGCCGGCTCGCGGTCGCCGCCATGGTTCCCACTGTCGCCATTGTCAGCAACGCGAGAAGCAGATCGCCCGCGATGTGCGGCCCGCGCGGATTGGGCGTCCCGGACGGTGGTTGGTAGTCGTGCATTCGCCACCAGAGGATGACGGTTTCCTTCATCGCGCGGAGGATAACTCGTGCACTGCCGCCTGACGCCTGCCCCGCGATGCGGGGGTAGTGGTGGACGCCGACCTGTTCGAGGATCGCGCCATGGCGGCGGGCCTTGGCCTGAATTTCGGTGTTGATGAGGGCGCCGGGAGCGGTGAGCTCAATCGACCGCAGCAGGTCGCCCCGAAAGATCTTGAACGCACAATCAATGTCGCGCAGGTGGACGCCGAAGAGGACGCGCACGGCGACGTTGAAGATCTCGGCGAAGACCCGCCGGTGCAGCGGGTCGTTCCGCTCCATGCGGAATCCAGCGACGATGTCGAAGCGGTCGACAAAGGGAGCGAGGAGGCTGATGTCGGCAACGTCGAACTGGCGATCGGCGTCCATGAACATAATATAGTCGCCGGTCGCGGCTTGGAAGCCTGAAGTGAGCGCGCCGCCATAGCCGCGATTCCGAGGATGATGGATCGGCTTGACGCGTTTGTCGGCCTTGGCCAGGTCGTCGATGATGCGCGGCGTTTGATCGCGGCTGCCGTCGTCGACCACGATCACCTCGAAGTCGTCGA
The DNA here is from genome assembly GCA_050696075.1 of Thermomicrobiales bacterium. GTDB lineage: Bacteria > Chloroflexota > Chloroflexia > Thermomicrobiales > UBA6265 > JBOGUF01. The sequence continues at coordinate 20,308 of JBOGUF010000210.1, read as the reverse complement.
CGTAGGCCGGCAGCACGTCCAGCGCCCGCCGGACGACGAACGTGATATTCTCCGCTTCGTTGTGGGCCGGCAGCACGAGGGATAGACTGCCAGGGATATGGTGGGGCGGGCGGCTCCCGGCCGTCGCCGACTGATTCGCGCTGACCCGGGCGCCGTTCGCCATCAAGGCTTAGCTCGACGCGGCGGGCGACTTCCCCCGCATATCGGGGCTCACCTGCCAGACGTTCCCGCGGGCGTAGAAGTGCGTATAGAAGCTGTCCTCCACGACGACGTTGCCATCCCGGTCGAGCACTTGCCGCGTGTAGGTGACGTCTAAGCCTTCTTGTGCGGCCATCATGTGCTTGATCGTGCCAGGGGGTAGCTTTGGATCGACTCGTTCCTCGTTCGGCTCTTCGGGATAGGTCTGCCCGAACATCGGCTCACTGATGTTCACCTGATAGCCGGTGTCAGGGCCGTAGATCACGATGACGATGTCGGCATTGACCGTGTATGACTCCACGAGGAGCCACGTGTCGAACGGGTTCTGGAAGCGAAAATCACCGCCGCTGAACGGATCGCCGTCCGGCTGGAGGATCGAAGCGTCGAGTCCCACCGTCCACCCGTTCGTCTCATAGAAACCGAGGCGGTACGTGTGGGGCCACCATTCGAGGATCGGCATGCCGGACGTGAGGGCGGCGCGAAACGCGGTCGTCGACACCTGGCAGATGCCACCGCCGATGTCGCGTCCGATGTCCTGGCCGTCGATGATCTCTGACTCGACAAAACCGGACTCGGTGGAAATCACGCCGATGGAGTGGTTGAACGAAAACTCACCCCTTGGCGGAACCAACGTGCCGTTCAGTAGATTGGCGCCGACACGGATGTTTTCTTCCCGCCCCGCGTCTGAACCACTGAAGTTGGAGTCGCCGACGCCAAGGCGGTGTGTGATGCCGAGGGCTTCCAGATTGTTGCTGTCGACCCGCGGCGCGATGATGGTGACCGGGACATCGATCGTGGCATGGTTCGAGAAGAAACGCTCGCCGACCATGCCGGCTAGGGTAGTCGGCTTCAGCCTGACTCCGTCGACACTCGGATCGAGGGCCACGAGTTGGTCGTTCCAACCGACGCGGGCATCGACCGGATCGCGGTTGATTTCAGTCGCAATCCGCTCGTTGAGCCAGCGCGCCAGCGCCTTTTCATCCAGCGACACGGAAAAGGCGGCCGGGCCTTGTTTGGTCGGATCGACGGTCTGGACGACGAACTGGCCGAGGTCGGCGGGGTCCAATGTCCAGCGTTCGCGCCCATACTCGAGGTCGATTGGCTCCGAAAGGGCCGTCTGAAGCTGTTGCTGCGCCTGAATCAGGTCGTCGGCATGGATGATTGCCGTCTTCGAGATGACTGGCAACGCGCCTTGGACCGGCTCCAACCGGTCGAGGACCGAATACAGAACCTGCTCGGCGGCGCCACGGTCAACAATTGTGCCTTCGACTTCAGGCTCGATCCGCACTTGATCGCCTTCGATCACGAGATACGCCTCGTGAGGCGGCAACCCGAGTTCGCCGTCGACTCGGTCGAACCAGGCGTTCAGCTTGTCGCGATCGAGCTCAATGGTGAGCGGTACGCGGTTGTCGTTGCGCAAGAGACCGGTCGTCGACGTCATTCGATCCCAGGAGTCGAGCTCCCGGCCGACCTCGAAGGCGCGGTCGAGCGACCACTTGGCGTTGAATGTAACGCCGAGTTCCTCCAACCGCGGCGTCCACCGTTGACCGCCGTAGCTGAAAGTGATTCCTGCCTCATTCAAGGCGTCAACGCGCTCGTCGAGCGTGTTGGTCGCTTCGGCGACGGTCATGCCGCCGAGGTTCATGTCAGCAACGTAAACTGATGGAAAAACGCGATCGTCGTAACTTGATTGGAGCCATTGGAGTGCTCCCGCCACGACCAAAAGCAGCGCGGCGACGCCGATCACGGCACGCGAAGCGAGCCGGCGCACGCGCGCTCGAAGGGCGGATATCTCGGCGGGCTCGTTCGTGGCGGCGCGATCGCCAAGCCACGGTGTCACAGCGTCCAGTGAAACTATGTGCGGGTCGTGTTGCAACGCGCCTTCCTTCCCCAAACCCGTCGCGCGGGCGCCATCGAAAAGCGCTTGAGCAACGTGTCCAACGCGGGTCAGGACACGAACTCAAGCTTGACCCTCCCGAATTGTACGACGTCACCGGGGTGGATGTCTGCATACCCGTCCACCCGCTCGCCGTTGAGAAACGTGCCGTTGGTACTGTTCAGGTCACGCAGAAACCACTGGCCAGAGACAGCGGAGAGTTCCGCATGCTCGCCAGAGACAAACGGTTCTTCGATTACGAGATCGCAAATGGCGTGACGGCCGACGATCGTCCGGGAAGTGACGGAGAAGGTGGCTCCCGCGGTGAGTTCGGACGCCGCCGGGTCCATTACGATCAGATGAGCGAACTGCTGACCTCCCGTTGGTTGCTCCTCTTCGCGTCGGGCCAGCATGACGATTTCGCGCATCGTAACCCGTGCGACTTGATAGAGAAAGAGATAGAGCAGCGCCACCAGCGCCAGGCGCAGACCGAGCACAAACCAGTCGAAGGAGATGACGTCGCTCATGGCGCTCGATCGCTTCGCACCGCGATTCAGCGTCCGCCGAGGGAGGCCGGGAGCACTTCGACCGTGACGGTGCCAAAGGTGACCGTGTCGCCGGGGCGAATGTTATGGGACCGGATCGGGGATCCGTTGACGCGTGTGCCGTTCGTGCTGTCGAGGTCGATGAGCTTGACTTGCCCATCGGTCGATTCCAAGCGCGCGTGATTGCGGGAGACGTCGCCGAGGTCGAGCACGATGTCGTTGTCGAGCGCGCGACCGACGGTGGTGACGCCGGGATGGATTTCTACTTCCTGGCCACGGCGCGGTCCGGAGGTGATGCGCAGGCGAACCTGGCCGAGCGCGACGCCAGCCCGGACGCCGCGAAAGACTTCGGTGCGCTGAACGCTTCCTTCATCCAATCGAGGGCCTGGTGCTCGGTCGGCGATGTTGGCCACCACGCGGATTGCGCGGCGTGAAACGCCCTCGTCAGCGGCAATCTCGACTCGGGCCCGGTCGACCAGGGTGAAGCCGCGCCGGGCGGCGACTTCCGTCATATGGGATTCCATCTGGCGGCTTAGCGACGGGAGGAACTGATTGAAGGCGTCGAGGTCACGCGGGTGCATGCTGACGCGGTAGTCGTTCGGCACGAGTTTCGCGCCGACCGAGACGATCTGCTTCTCGGCCATAGCACGTTCCAGCTTGCGGGCAATTTCGGCGGGCTGCACCTGGCTGCGAAAGATGCGAGCGATCGACCCCTCCATCAACCGTTCCACGCTGTGTTCGATGCGATCCAGCACGTTCACGAGTCGCCATCCGTAGCTGAGAGGCTGCCGAGGGGGTCACCGACTGGCACCGATTATAGGTGTGGCCCCACGACCGGATCAACGATCTCCGTCGGCAGCGGTTGGTTCTGATGGTCGGTCGAACCATAGGAAATTGCTCCAACGCGCGGCGACAAAGCCGATCCCCAATTGGTAGACGGCGTAAAGTTCAAGCACGAAGGGCAAGTACCCGCCGTACCCAAGGAGCGGCATTTCAAAGAGCTTTGGGCGGTCGACGACCGGGACGTCGTAGATCCATTTTGGCATCGACCAGTAATTCCACATCTCCCAGAAGAATCCGCAGGTGAGACCGGCAGCGAAGAGGACGATCACGGTATCCCAGCGCCCGTACGCCACTTGCGTCGCCAAGCTCGGGCGGCCGAGTAGTCGATTGATCGGATCGACCCAGAAGAAAAGGCCAAGCCAGACCGCGAAAAAGAGCGCGCTGGGGAAGGCTAAGGACCCGGCGAAGAGCAAGGCGCCGGCCACCGAGATGCCGATCAGCCCTGCCTTCTCGGGACGAATCGTCCACCAATGGCGAAGGAATCCGCCGAGACGGGTAGTACGATAGAGCTCGCTGGTCTCAAAAACGGCGGGGATCACGGTCGAAAAAGAGATGGAGGCGAGGAGGTGATGAGTCCAGAAGCCGTACTCGGTTGGCAGAATGTAATGCCAATTGTCGAGGAATCGATTCGCGATTTCGAAGAGCCACCAGACCGGCGCGGAGAAGAGAAAGAGTGCCACAAAGGCGCGAAGGTTTCTCGTCAGCAGCGAGGAATCCGCGCGAAGAAAGACGATGCCATCGACGGTAAGAATGTACCCGAGCCATAACGGAAAAAAGGTGTGGTCGGAGTATGGCCGCGGGCCCCACCAAGCCAGCGGCCAGGCAATCAAGATCAGGACCACGCCGACGATGAACTGTGGCGGGATCATGCGCCCGGCGACCGCGACGCCGATTCGACGATTGGGCTGATTGATTGAACGGGATTGCGCGACGGCGTTCCCGCGAACCTGACTACCGACCTTCACGGTGGGAGTATAGTCTGAAGTCGAAGGGCGGAATAACCGCGTCGATCAAAATGCGCGGCAGCGAAGACCGAGGGGAGGCGAGCTTGAGCGGGAACCCGATCTGGATCGGGCCGTCGATCATGACGGCCGATCTGCTCCGCCTTGGGGCACAGATCGCTGATGCCGAGGCGGCAGGCGTCGACTACTTGCACCTGGACGTGATGGATGGCCGCTTCGTGCCAAATATCTCATTCGGATTGCCGATGGCCGAGGCAATGCGACGCGCATCGGGGCTCCCGCTCGACGTCCACCTGATGATTGTTGAACCTGATAGGTATGCCGCCGGTTTCGTCTCGGCGGGCGCTGATTCGGTCACGGTACATGCCGAGGCGTGCATCCATTTGGATAGCACGCTCCGGGCACTTGCAGAGGGAGGAGCAGTCCCCGGTGTCACAATCAATCCGGGGACGCCGCTCGGCGCCATTGAGGAGGTGTTGCCGATCGTCGGTCAGGTCTTGCTCATGAGCGTCAACCCTGGGTTTGGCGGTCAAACGTTCATTCCGGCAACGCTGGACAGGATACGCCGACTACGGCGACTGATCGATGAGCGCAATCCGGGTTGCCGGCTTCAGGTTGACGGCGGTATCAAGGCGAGCAACATTCGCGAGGTGGTCGAGGCCGGCGCGGACACGATCGTCGTCGGTTCGGCGATTTATTCACCAGGGACGCGGGTCGCGGACGCCGTCAAGTCGCTACGGGCTGCCATCGCGGATGTGGAGTAGGTAACGTGCATTCACTCTTCGGCGTGCCGTTGCCGCGGTGTCGTCATCAGCCAGATCGGCGCCACGGCGACGAGCGCGATTACGGCCGCGATCAGGAAAGTCTCCCGCACGACCCGGATGCTGAGGGGAATCGCTACCGATTCGATGAAGGCACTCTGGCGAACGATGAACTCAGCCGTCGACTCGTCGGGTTCGCGAACAATTGGCTCGGCGCGTTCGGAAAGCGATTGTAGACGGCGGACGCCGTAGCCGGTCAAGGCGGACATACCCACGGTCATGCCGAGCAATCGGGCGACGATCGTTAGCGATGCCGCCGTCCCGCGGTCACCTGACGGAGAGGCATCGATGACCGAGGCGCCAAGCGGCGCGATCACCAGGCCGAAGCCCATTCCGGCAATCACAAGTCCGGGAACCATTCTGAGGTAATCATCGTCACGAAGACCGAACCAGAGCAGACCATAACCGACGCCGACCAGGACGAGTGCCGTGAGCGCGGCAGCTCGCACGCCGAATCGACCCGCGATGCGTCCGCCGCTGAGCGAGAGAACGGCCATCGCCGCGGTGAACGGGGCCAGGATCGCGGCGCTGACGGCGCTGACCCTGTCCGGATCGGCGAGCAACGCGACGACAACCGGCACGTCCACCATCGTGACAATCAACGCGGCGCCGATGAGAAGGTTGCCGAGCAATGCCGAAGCGATGACGCGATGCTCGAAAAGGCGGATCGGCACCAGAGGGTGGTGAGAACGCCGTTGCCACAGGACGAACGCGAGTGTGAGCGCCGAACCGGCGAGAACCAACAGCACGACGTAATCAGCGAGAGGGTTGTGGGTTCCCCCGAATGCCCTTAGGCCGGAGCCGGCCGCGACCCCGAGCTCACCACCCGCTGACAAACCGAGGTTGATGAGCGCCATCGCGCTAGTCAGCAACAGCGCGCCGACAACGTCCAGCCGGCGCCAGGGCGATTTGCCGTGACTTGCGACGTGCGGCGACCGAGGAAGCGCCCGCCGAATAGCGACGCCGACAATGAGGCAGAGTGGGAGATTGATCCAGAAGACCCAGCGCCACGGTTCGTTCTGGTCGATCAGCAGATTGACGACGAGCGCGCCCCAGATCGGACCAAAGACCCAACCTAAGGTATCGACCGCACCGACCAGCCCGACGGCGGTGAGTCGCCGGCCGGGCGGCAGAACGTCGCCGACCAGCGCCATCGTCACCGGCAGCAGGGCGCCGCCGCCGATGCCCTGGAGTGTTCGCGCCGCGATGAGCGATGGGAGATCGCTGGCCAACGCACACCACAACGAGCCGACCGCAAAGACGACGAGGGCCGATTCGAAGACAATCCGGCGACCGAGGATATCTGACAGGCGGCCAACGATGGGAATAGCGACGACGTACGCCAGGAGGTAGGCGTTCACTACCCAAATGTACCGATCGACGTCGGCCGTATTAACGCCGAGATCGAGCACCATCGCCGGCAAAACGGTCGCGATGACTGTTAGGTCGACCGCCCCTAGGAAGACCGCGGCCATCGCGGCGATCAGCGCTCCTCGCCGAGCGCCGGTCTCTGATTCGGGCGTCGTCACCGACGATGCTGGCACACTAGGAGCCGGAATCGGGAGGCACGATGTCGAACGATTCGTCGTGATCGTCGAGATCGAGGGTCCACACGGAGGGTTCGTCACCGTCTCCGTCCGACTCTGAGAGTTTGGCGCGGAGAAGATCGAAGCTCTTCTGATCAATCCAAAGCTCGACGGCAATGGGAGCGCCAGTCAAGGTGTTCGACGTTAACGGTCCGATGACGTCGCGTTCGACGTCGGCTCGAACGCGGAATGCGTCGAGCCCGCGAATCTCCTCGTCATCCAGGCGTTCTTCGCCGGTCACGCGATCCATGACCGGACCAACGCCGTCGTCGGTGTCGAACAGGATCGAAGGATCGTAGGTGAATTCGACCGGCGCTTCCTCCCAATTGCCCGTAATCAAGTCGGTTGACCACGTCTGGTCGCCGACGGTGATGATTTCCATGGTCACGGTGACGCTTTCCAACACCCTGACCCTGAATTGCGAGTGCACGCGATCGGGGCGGACCAACTGGCCGCGCGCTTCCAGGAGCTGAATGGTCTCGTCATCATCGATGTAGGTCGGGCCGTCGACCTCGAGTTCAAAGCTCAGCGATTCGGTCTCCGCGATGCGGGCGCTGGCACGCTCGAGGATGTCAGTGGCGGTCATCGACTCATCGTGCGCCGCGGCCGGGACCCTTTCAGCGCAGATGACCGCGATGAGACAGAGGGTGGTCACCAGGGCCAGCATGCGTCGTGGCTGGGACCGGTGGGGATTCATGCGAGCCGCCTTTCCGCTTGTCATAGATTCGGGCCCGCGGCCCGAGGAACGAACGGCGGACCGCCGCCAGTGTAGCATCGCGGCTAGGCTACCTGAGCCGACAATGCTGTCAGCGGCAGGTCTCTTTTGTTCCGATTTTCTCGCCCATGCTATGATCCGGCGCCGGCTTCGATGACCCACGGGGATGAACAACCAGTGACCGATACCGAACGTTTGCCCACGTCCGCAATCGCTGAAGACCAGCTTCGCATCGCGGTCGGATTTGCTACCGATCGAGGAGGGCGGGCTGAGAACGAGGACGCTGTCTATGTCGGCGAGTTTCCCATTAGTGGAGTCGGCGCCGGCGATCAGCCGGGATTGCTGCTGGCAGTCGCGGACGGCATGGGAGGTCACGAAGGGGGCGAAGTCGCCAGCCGGATCGCCGTTGAGACACTGAAGGAGGTGATGGCGGCCGGTTCGTCGTCGGACGCGGAAACGGCACAACTCCTCAAGCAGGCGTTTCGGCGCGCGAACGAGCGCATCTACGCCCAAGGTGAGGGCCAGAACACTGACATGGGAATGGGTACAACGCTCGTTGCCGCGGCCACCAGGGGCAAGTACGCGACGATTGCCAACGTCGGCGACAGTCGCGCCTATCTGATCCGCGCCAACCGGCTGACGCAGATCACCAAGGACCACTCGCTCGTGGCGCAGCAGATCGCCGACGGCTCGCTATCGGCGACACGGGCGCGGACAAGTCCGCAACGCAACATCTTGACCCATGCGCTTGGGCAGCAGGAACGCCTCGATTCGAAGCTGCCAGGCATCTTCGAGATCGCGTTGCTACCGGATGATCGCTTGCTGCTCTGTTCCGACGGTTTCTACGATGTCGCGTCAAATGACGACCTGATCGCGAGTCTGCTTAGCACAGAGGCAGACGTGGCGGCGACGTCGCTGGTGGCGCTAGCCAATGATCGCGGTGCGTCGGACAACGTGACGGCGATAGTGGCGTCGGTACGCGCGGCCAAGGTGCGGGAGCCGGTCCTCGTCGGCGCGGAGACCGGGCGACCATCGGCACTCACATCGGTGTTGATCCTGGTTGCGGCCCTCGTGATCATCGCGATCATCGCGGCCGTCTATCTCCTTCTCTAGATGGAACTGACCGAAACTCCGGAGGCAGCAGGCGATCCAGTGGAACTCTCAGTCGTGGACGCCCACACGCACATCTTTCCGCCGGAAATCGTGCGTGGACGGGAGACCTATCTGCTGCGCGATCTCTGGTTTGGCGAGCTCTACGCCAATCCGAAAGCGAACCTCTTCAACGCCGACGATCTGATCGCGAGCATGACGCAAGCGGGTGTGGCCCAATCGGTAGTCTGCGGGTTTCCGTGGCGCGATCCGGGTCTCTGCCGCGAGCACAACGACTACATGTTGGAGATTTGCGCGGCGAGCGACGGCCGACTGGTCTGGCTCGGCATCGTCGCTCCATCGGAGGCGGGTGCGGTTGATGAAGCGGAGCGATGCCTTCGAAATGGCGCGCTCGGACTTGGCGAGTTCAATGCCGACGCGCAGGGTTTCGATCTGACAGACCGTGGCGCGGTGACCGACGTGATGGCGGTCGCCGAGGCGCACGATCGCCCCATATTGCTGCATTCATCGGAGCCGGCGGGACATCTGTATCCGGGCAAGGGCACCGCGACCCCCGACCGGCTCGTTGCGTTCCTCACAACGTTTCCGGACCTGCGAGTTGCGCTGGCCCACTGGGGCGGCGGCTTGCCCTTCTACGAACTGATGCCGGAGATCGCGGCGGCAACCGCGCGGGCCGCGTATGATTCCGCGGCGACGACCTATCTCTACGGCCCGCGGGTCTTTCGCGTAGTAACTGATCTGGTGGGCGCGGATCGGGTGATGTTCGCCAGTGACTTTCCGGTGCTACGGCAGGATCGGCTGTTGCGCCGCGTGCGAGCCTTGCCCTGGCGTGACGACGACGAATTGCGGCAGGTCTTGGAGCGAACGGCGCGGGCGTTCTATCGGATCCCGTTGCCGAGAGGAGCGGCGCTTTGATCGCTGGGCTTGCCGGACGACTCGATGCCAAGCTTGCGGACGCGCTGCTGATCGACGTCGGCGGCGTGATCTATCGGGTTGGCACGACGTCAACCACGGTCTCGACTGTCGGCGATATCGGCGACGAGGTGCGGGTATCGACCCATCTCTTCGTGCGGGAAGATCAACTGACGCTCTATGGGTTTGCGACGACGGACGAACTGCGCCTCTTTGAGACGCTGATCGGCGTGACCGGCGTCGGACCGCGATTGGCTTGCGCGATCCTGTCGCACCTCCCGCCCGATCGTCTCTATCCCACCATCGAGCAAGAGAGTGTCGATGTCCTGAGCACGGTGCCGGGGGTCGGTAGGAAGACGGCGGCCCGTTTGATCGTCGAGTTGCGCGGGAAGTTGCCCTCGGGCGGAGCGGCGGTCTCCGGGCCAATTTCCGATCAGGATGCGGAGGCCATCGAGGCATTGCGGGCGCTAGGGTACACGGCGAGCGAAGCGCGCGCGGCCGTGGTCCGAATCAAGTCAAGCGCGGGCATGACCATCGAGGAGCGCGTGGTCGCGGCGCTGCGCGAACTCTCTGAGGGATGATCGGCGCTACCGTTCGCTCGTCGTGCCGAGTCGCAGTTCGATTGCGCGGGCGTGGGCCGTCAATCCTTCGGCGCGGGCCAGCGCGATCGTGGCTGGCCCGAGGCGCTCAAGTGCACTCCGGTTCGTGGCCGCGAGACTGATGACCTTGGTGAACTCTCCGACGTGGATTGGCGACGAAAAGCGAGCGGTGCCGCCGGTCGGCATGACGTGGCTGGGGCCGGCCGTGTAGTCGCCGAGGGCCTCCGGGCTGTCGTCGCCGACAAAGAGACCGCCGGCATGGCGGACGAGCGGTACGGCCCGCCACGGGTCACGCAGCAGCAGGCAGAGGTGTTCCGGGGCATAGGCATTGGCCAGATCGATCGCGGTTTCTACGTCCGGGACGACCGCGATGAGACCGTTTGTCCGCAGCGATTGGGCGACGATGTCCTTGCGTGCGAGGGTGGCCGACTGGCGCTCGATTTCTACGTTCACTGTCTCGGCCAACTGGTGGCTGGTCGTGAGAAGAATGGCGCTCGCCATGACGTCGTGTTCGGCCTGGGCCAGCATGTCGGCCGCGGTGATCGCGGAGTTGGCCGAATCATCGGCGACGATCAGCGTTTCGGTCGGCCCGGGCAGTTGGTCGATGGCGACGGCGCCGAAGACGCGTTGCTTGGCTAGTACGACGAAGATATTGCCAGGTCCAAAGATCTTGTCGACGTGGGGCACCGACTCGGTGCCGTAGGCCATGGCCGCGATCGCCTGCGCGCCACCGATCTGGAAGACCCGATTGACACCGGCAACGTCGGCAGCGGCGAGGATCAGCGGCGAGATTCCGCCATTGTCGGCCGGCGGTGCGCAGACCACGATCTCCGCAACGCCCGCGACGCGGGCCGGCACGACTGTCATCAGCAACGAAGACGGATAGGCGGCCGATCCGCCAGGGGTGTAGATGCCGACTCGCTCCAGCGGACGAACGATCTGGCCGAGTGCGCCGTCGTCGCTGTAGTCGATCCAGGAGGTGCGTAGCTGCTTGCGGTGAAATGCGGCGATCCGTTCGGCCGCGATGACCATCGCATCTTGAAGGTCGGGGGCGAGCGAATGACGCGCCGCTACCCAGGCCGCGCGAGGAACTTCCAGCCGTTCGGGCGCCGCGCCGTCGATGAGTTGGGAATAACGGAGGATCGCTTCGTCACCCCCTGCCCGCACGTCCGCCAGGATGCGATCGACCACCTGATCGGCCGTAAGCTCTTCGCCGAAGATCTCGCGGATGCCAACTTTCATGCCGGGCGAGAGTGCCGGTTCCTCGAAGCCGCGCCGGCGAGTCAGCGCCGCGCGAGCCTCGTCGACATCGGTAATGAGGCGGATCGACCGTGCGGCCGACGTTGCTGGTGTCGTCACCTTCTCATCTCCGGTGCGCGGCTCAGGCACGAAGGACGCCGTCGACGCGTTGCCCCAGCACCTTCTCGATCTTGCCTCGGACCTTGATCAGATCAGCGTCGGTGAGCGCGCGGTCCGGGGCAGTGAAGGTGACGCGGTAGGCCAGGCTCTTCTTCCCTTCGCCGATCTGCGCGCCCTGAAACTCATCGAAAAGCACCAAGTCGGTGACGAGCGGTCCGGCGCCGATGCGCAGCGCGTGTTCCACCTCTTGGGCCTCACGATGCGCGTCGACCACGATGGCGTAATCCTGCCGCACTGGGAGGAAACGCGGCGCGCTGATCTGGCGGGCGCGCTCCGGGATCGCCTTCATCAACGCACGTAAGTCAAGCTCGGCGACGCAGACGCGGGCCGCGGCGACATCGAATGCCTCGACTGTTTCAGGCCGTAGTTCGCCTAGCAGCGCGACGCGACGATCGCCTACGAATGCCGCGGCGGCACGACCCGGGTGGAGCGCGGGATGCGCGCTGCGCTCGAAGCGAACATCGGCGACGCCAGCGCGGATGAGCGCGACTTCGACAACCCCCTTCAGGTCGAAGTAATCGAGCGTGCCGGGCGTCGTGTAGCGACTTAACGGCTCTCTCGCGCCTGCCATCGCAACGGCGCAGACCTCGACTTCGTCCGGCAACTCGTCCCGACCATGTGGCAAGAAGACGCGCGCGAGCTCGAAGAGGCGCACCGACGTGGCGTGCTTCAGGTTGGCGGACACCGCTTCGAGGAGGGATGGAAGGAGTGTCGGTCGCATTAGGCCACGGTCGGACTGGATTGGGTTGCGAAGGCGCAGCAGTTCGTCCGATGGCGCTTGGCGCACGAAGCCGACGTCACCGTCTGCCCGTGTAAACGGATCGAGCATGCGCTGGCTGACCGTGACGTAACTGAGCGCTTCGCTGAGTCCGGCGCCAATGAGAGTCCTATGGACTTCCTGTTGGAGAAGATACTGTTCGTCGCGCTTGACGGAACCAAGATTGCCGGAGGGCAGGGTGCTCGGCAGCGACTCGTAGCCGATGATCCGGGCGACTTCCTCGATGACGTCCTCCGGGACCGTGACGTCGCGCCGGAAGGTCGGGACGACGACCGTGAGCGTCCCGTCAACGTCGAGTGCCGGATCGAACTCCAACCGACGGAGAACATCCAGAACGACCTCCGGGTCGTATCGCACGCCAATCACCCGCTCGATGCGGTCGAAGTGCATCGCCACGGTCCATGGCACTAGTGGACTCGGATAGACGTCACGGACGGCGGTCACGCTGCTGCCAGGGCAGAGGTCGAGCAAGAGTTTGGTCGCCCGTGCCATGGCCGGACCAACCAAGTTAGGGTCGAGCCCGCGCTCGAAGCGAGCCGATGCGTCGGTGCGGAGCTTGAGTGCCAGGCGGGTATGACGGACCGACTTCATGTCGAAGTTCGCGCCTTCGAGCAGGAGGGTGGTCGTCGAATCGTCCACTTCGCTGTCGACGCCGCCCATGACGCCAGCGACGGCAACGGCGCGGTCGGCATCGGCGATCACGAGCATCTCCGGCGCGAGTTCGCGCTGCTCGTGATCGAGGGTCTCGATCGTCTCTCCTGGATGCGCCCGACGGACGACGATCCGTCCCTCGTGCAGGTGTGCGCGGTCGAAGGCGTGCAGGGGTTGACCTGTCTCGATCATGACGTAGTTAGTCACGTCGACCACATTGTTGATGGGCCGCAGTCCGGCCGCGATCAATCGGCGCGACAGCCAGTCGGGCGATGGACCGATCGTGACGCCGTCGATCACGATGCCCATGTAACGCGGGCAGAGATCGGGCGCCACAATCTCGACCAAGTCGTCGTCACCGGTGGGGAGCGCGCCGAGGTCGACGGCCGGGGGCACGCTGAGCGGCTGGTTGATCAGCGCGGCCGTTTCCCGCGCGATGCCGTGAACCGAGAAGGCATGGACCAAGTTCGGCGTGATCTCTAATTCGATCACAGTGTCGCCCAGCCAGTCCTGAAGGGGCATGCCGACCGGGGCGTCCGGCGAGAGGACGAGGATGCCTTCGTGCTCGTCCGACAGGCCAAGCTCCTTTTCGGAGCAGACCATCCCTTCCGAGCGGACGCCGCGGATCGAGCTCGGCTTGAGTGTCTTGTATTGGAGGGTCTCACTGTAGCCATCGACTAGGCGCGCGCCGACGAGCGCTAGGGCGACTCTTTGCCCCGCGGCGATGTTCGGCGCTCCGGTGACAACCGTTCGGCGATGCTCTGCGGTTTCGACCTCGGCCAGTACGAGGCGGTCGGCGTTCGGATGTCGCTCGACCTTCTTCACTTCGCCAACGTAGACCTTGTCCCATTCGCCGCCGACCGTGCTGATCTGTTCCGCCTCCAGTCCGGCCATGGTTAGGCGGTGGGCCAACTCATTCGGGGCGAGACCGGATTCGACAAAGTCGGCGAGCCAGCGTAGGGGCACGTTCATCGCGTCACGCTCCTCACGTCAGAATCAGATTAGAGCCGGCCGACGGCAGCGAACTGGGCGAGGAAGCGGAGGTCGTTGGCGGCGAATGCGCGCAGGTCGTTGACTCCGTACTTCATCATGATGATGCGCTCGATACCGAGGCCGAAGGCAAAACCGGTGTACCGCTCGGGGTCGTACCCGACGCCGCGCAACACGTTCGGATGGACCATGCCGGCGCCGCCCATCTCTAGCCAGCCAGTTTGTTTGCAGACGCGGCAGCCCGCGCCGGCGCAGATCGCACAGTCAACCGCGAACTCGACGCCCGGTTCGACGAACGGGAAGAAGTCGCAGCGGAAGCGGACGCGGCGCTCCGGCCCGAAAAGTTGGCGGGCCATTTCTTCGAGCACACCTTTGAGGTCCGTGAGGGTGATGTGCTCGTCGACGGCCAGCCCTTCGATCTGGTGGAACATCCACTCGTGCGAGGCGTCGACCGCCTCGTACCGGAAAGCGCGGCCGGGAACAACAACGCGCACTGGCGGCTCTGTCGCCTCCATCACGCGTGCTTGCATCGGCGACGTGTGCGGTCGCAGCACAATCTCGGACTCGTCCGTGTCGACGATGATCGTGTCCCACACGTCGCGTGCAGGGTGGTCGCTCGGAATGTTGAGCAAATCGAAGCTGTAGTGGCCGGTTTCGACTTCGGGACCAAAGACGGTTTGAAAGCCCATCAGGGCAAAGATGTCGCTCAGCTCGCGAATCATGATCGAAACCGGGTGGGCATACCCAATGTCTACGGGGCGACCGGGCAGCGTCACATCGATGGCGTCGGCGGTCAACCGGCGGTCGATCTCGACGGTGCGTAGCGCCGCTCGCCGTTCCTCAAAGATGGATTCGAGCGCGACTTTGAGGGCGTTTGCCGCTCGACCGGCATCAGGTCGATCCTCTGGTGGCAGGCTGCCCAGCCCGCGCAGAAATCTGGTGAGTTCACCCTTGGCGCCGAGAAACGCTCGCTCCCACGCATCAAGTTCAGAGAGTGCAGCGACCTGCTCGAGTGCCGTGGTGGCTTGGTCGCGGATCGCCTCGATCTGTGCTTGGTAGGAAACAGTTGTAGCCATTATGCTTCGCTTTCGCTGGCAACAAAAAACCCCTCGGCAGGGACGAGGGGTTTCCACGCGGTGCCACCCTGCTTCGCCGGCAACCCGGCGCGCTCGACGGCCGTCCGAGACGGCCTCCCCGGCTAATGGTGGGGCACCCATGGACGACTACCGCCGCGAGACGCGGGTTCACCGTCCGGCTCGGGAGGGAATTTCTCCATCGCGCGACGGCGGCGGCTTTCAGTCGGTGGCTCGCCTTCCCTGGTCAGCGCGGCGACGGGTACTTGTCTCCGTCATCGCCCGTGGCGCTCTTCGATTTGGCTGACGAGTATAACAGAGGAAGCGAGTCGGACACGTCGCTCACGTTTCTGTCATGCTTGCTCCCTGGTCACGAGATTGATACATGCGACGAAGGGAGCGGGCGTGGAGACGGTCATCGAATCGGTCTATGGGCGGGAAGTCCTCGACTCGCGGGGCAATCCCACGATCGAGGTCGAAGTCGGTTTGCTTGGCGGAGCGACCGGCGCGGCAGCGGCGCCATCGGGCGCGTCGACCGGCGCCTACGAAGCGGTCGAACTGCGAGACGGAGACAAGCAACGATACGGTGGCAAAGGCGTTCTCAAGGCGGTCGAGAATGTTAACGGCGAGATTGCCGAGGTTGTCGTCGGGATCGACGCGCTGCGCCAGCGCGACGTTGACCGCATCATGTGCGACCTCGACGGCACCTCGAACAAGGGTCGCCTTGGGGCAAACGCGATACTCGGCGTGTCGCTGGCCGTGGCGCGGGCGGCGGCGAACGCGGTCGGCCTGCCACTCTACGCTTATCTCGGCGGACCGAATGCGCGGGTGTTGCCGGTCCCGATGATGAACATCCTCAACGGCGGCAAGCATGCGATGGGTTCGAGCGTCGATATGCAAGAGTTCATGGTCGTGCCCGTCGGCGCTCCGTCGTTTCGGGAGGGGCTACGCTGGGGCACGGAGGTCTTTCATGCGCTGAAGGCGGTGCTGTCCGAACGTGGCATGAGTACAAACGTCGGGGATGAAGGCGGCTACGCGCCGAGTCTAGGCTCGAACGAGGAAGCGGTTGAAGTCGTGATGCTTGCCATCGAGCGAGCAGGTTACGCCGCGGGCAAAGATTTGGTGATCGCCCTCGATCCCGCGGCTACTGAGCTGTACGACGACGGCAACTACGTGCTGAAAGGCGAAGGTCGCACGTTGACCGGCGCCGAGTTTGTGGACTACTGGGTAGACTGGGCAAGCCGGTATCCAATTGCCTCGATCGAAGACGGGTTGGCCGAGGACGATTGGACCCAATGGCAGGCATTGACGGCCAAGATCGGTGACCGCGTCCAGCTCGTCGGCGATGACCTCTACGTCACCAGCACCGAGCGATTGCGGCGCGGGATCACGGAACGGGCCGGCAACGCCATCCTGGTCAAGCTCAACCAGATCGGCACGCTGACCGAGACCTTTGAGGCGGTCGAAACCGCGCAACGCGCCGGCTTCAACGCGGTCGTGTCCCATCGCAGCGGCGAGACAGCGGACACGTTCATCGCCGACCTCGCGGTGGCAACGAACGCGGGTCAGATCAAGACCGGCGCCCCGAGCCGCGTTGATCGGGTCGCCAAATACAACCAACTGCTCAAGATCGAAGAAGCGCTCGGTGATGCCGGAGTCTATCCAGGCGGGGCGGTGTTTGGCCGGTAGTCCGCCGGGTATCGCCTGGCGTACATCAATCCGCAGCCAGGATAAGGGAAGGCTCGGTCATGTCGGAGGGGAGCTGTAAGCCGAGCAGCTCGACGACGGTTGGCGCGACAGCACAGAGCACCGCGCCTTCGCGCAATCTCGCTCGGCGTAGGGCATGATCCTCGGGCGCGACCAAGACGACGGGAACCGGATTGGTCGTGTGGGCGGTCATTGGCCCGCCGGTTTCGCGGTCGATCATTTCCTCGGCGTTGCCGTGGTCCGCGGTGACAAGTGCCACGCCTCCCGCCGAAAGAGTTGCTTCGATGACGTGACCGAGGCACGTATCGACGGATTCGATCGCCGTAACCGCCGCGTCGAAGACCCCCGTGTGGCCGACCATATCGCCGTTGGCGTAATTGACGATGACGAAGCCGTATGCGCCCGACCTGATGGCGTCAACCACAGCGGCGGTGACGCCTGCCGCGCTCATCTCTGGCTGAACGTCATAGGTTGCGATCATTGGCGACGGTACAAGTGTGCGTTCCTCGCCAGGAAAAGGCCGCTCGCGTCCGCCGTTGAAGAAAAAAGTGACGTGCGCGTACTTCTCGGTCTCGGCGCAGTGGAATTGGGCGACGTCTGCCTCGCTGACGACGCGCGCCAGCGGATGTTCCACATCCCGCGGTTCGAAGGCGACGTGAACCGGTAAGCCTGCTTCGTATCGGGTCAAGGTTGTGACCTGGCAGGCGCCGGCGACTGACCGCTCGCGGTCGAAGCCGTCGAATGTGGGCTGCGAGAAAGCTCTGACGATCTGCCGCATTCGGTCGGCGCGGAAGTTGAAGCAGACGATCTCGTCGCCCGGTTGTATGGTGGTTGGCGCGGTGCCTTGCGGTGTAATCATGGTGGGAAGAATGAACTCGTCGGTGACGCCCGCCGCGTATGAGGTGTCGATGGCGTCGATGGCGCTCGCGGCCGATTCTCCCTGGCCGTCGACGATGGCGTCATACGCGAGTCGCGTGCGATCCCACCGTTTGTCCCGATCCATCGCGTAGAAGCGGCCTGAGACGGTGGCGATGGTGCCCACATCAGACCGCGAAAGCTCTCGTTCCAGGTCTGCCACGAATCCTTTACCGGACGTCGGCAAGGTATCCCGACCATCGGTGATGGCGTGAATCGCCACGCTGCCGAGTCCGCGATCGCGCGCCAGCCGCACTAGGGCGACCAGATGTCGAGTGTGGCTGTGTACGCCGCCGTCGCTCACCAAACCGATCGCGTGCAGCGTCGAAGCATTCATTCGGCAGCGATCGATTGCAGCGGCCAGCGCCTCATTCCGGAAGAAGGAACCGTCGGCGATGGCGCGGTCGATGCGCGTGATCCATTGGTAGACGATGAAACCGGCGCCAAGGTTGAGATGGCCGACTTCCGAGTTGCCCATCTGCCCATCAGGCAACCCGACCGCCTCACCTGAGGTCTTGAGGGTGGCAGTCGGATAGGTCCTAGAGAGGCGATCCATGACCGACGTGTTGGCGGCGAGGACCGCGTTGCCGGGCTCGTCGCGCCCGATTCCCCAACCGTCGAGAACTACCAGAACGACAGGTTTCGTGCTAGTTGGCGTATGGTCCAATGGTCTCTCCCGGTCTCTTGGACTCAGTCTGTTCAGCATTCGAACGTCGCGGCGCACACGCGGGCAAAACCTGACATCATCCGGTGCCACGTTGAGTGTCCCATGCGATATGACCGGGCTGCACGGCTGTCGCGATCACACTTGCCGTTTTAGGCGAAAGGCATGCGACAATGCGTGGCAGATTCGGTCGACTGAGTGTAAGGTGGAGCGCATGGCGACGTACAACGTTACCTTGATTCCCGGCGATGGCATCGGTCCGGAGGTCGCCGCGGCGACCCGGCGCGTGTTGGATGCCACGGGCATTGCCTTCGCGTGGGATCTCCGTGACGCCGGGATGACCGCGGCCGAGAAGCACGGTGACGTGTTGCCGGAGGAGACGTTGGCCTCGATCCGGCAGAATAAGGTTGGTCTGAAGGGGCCGATCACGACGCCGATCGGCGGGGGGTTCCGCAGCGTCAACGTCGGCTTGCGCCACTCACTCGGTCTGTACGCCAATTTGCGACCTGGCAAGACGATGACCGGCGTTCAGAGCACATTTGACGACATCGACCTCGTCGTCGTGCGCGAGAACATGGAAGACACCTATGTCGGCATCGAGTTCGACACGGGAACCGACGTAGCGAGCGAGATTATCGGCGCAATCAATCAGCGCAGCACGAAACAGGTGCCGAGTGAGGCTGCGATCAGCATCAAGATGATCACGCCGGAGGGCTCGCGCCGGATCGTGCGGTACGCATTCGAGTACGCCAGGGCAAACGGCCGGCGGCGCGTGACGATCGTTCATAAGGCCAACATCATGAAGTTTACCGATGGCCTCTTTTTAAGGGTCGGGCAGGAGGTCGCCGCCGAGTACCCGGACATAGAGTCGAACGATCGGATCGTCGACAACATGTGCATGCAGCTGATGCAGAAGCCGGGCGAGTACGACGTGCTCGTGATGCCGAATCTCTACGGCGACATCGTCAGCGACCTGGTCGCGGGGATGGTCGGCGGACTGGGTGTGGCCCCAAGCGGCAACATCGGCCAGGACGTCGCGGTCTTCGAGCCGATCCACGGGTCGGCGCCGAGCCACGCCGGCAAGAACGAAGCGAACCCGGCGGCGATGATCCTGTCGGGCGCGTTGATGCTGCGCCATCTCGGCGAACGCGACGCCGCCGAGCGGGTCGAACGGGCGGTGTCGGAGATCATCGCCGCGGGCGTGCGGGTGACTTACGACCTGCGCCCGGACCGCGATCCGGCAAAGGCGTCCGGCACGTCGGGAATGGCGGACGCGATCATTGAAGCGATGAGGTAACTGCGAGGCTGAGTACGCCCGTTTCTAGGCGTCGATTTTGTCTTGACACCCCTCAGGCCGATTCCTATACTTCCTATTGGCGTCGCTCGACGGCGGTGCCTGGCTTGCCGACGTAGCTCAATTGGCAGAGCAGCTGTTTTGTAAACAGCAGGTTGCGGGTTCGAGTCCCATCGTCGGCTCCGCCCCACGCTGAGTCGGACAGCAGGCCTTACAGGGGCGTGGCACGGGCAGGTGCCAGAGTGGACAATTGGGCCTGACTGTAAATCAGGTGCGCGAGCTTCGGCGGTTCGAATCCGCCCCTGCCCACCGAACAGGCCGGCCGCAACCGCGGCGTGCTTCGGGCCCACATAGCTCAGCTGGTAGAGCACATTCTTGGTAAGAATGAGGTCCCCGGTTCAAGTCCGGGTGTGGGCTCCAGTCTGTTCAGCGTGATGAGAGGCTCCGACAGGGAGCCTCTCAATGTCGTGTCAGCGCGTTGTCGGCGCCCCAGAGCGGGCTGCTGGTAGGAGGAACGGGTACCAGTGGGCAAGCAGAAGTTTGAGCGGACCAAGCCGCATGTCAACGTGGGGACGATCGGGCACGTCGATCATGGGAAGACGACCTTGACGGCGGCGATCACCAAGACCTTGGCCTTGCGGGGCGGGGCC
>JBOGUF010000209.1:0-5726 GCA_050696075.1 Thermomicrobiales bacterium | reverse complement strand
CGTGAGTCGTGAGTAATGAGCGACTCACGACTCACGACTCACGTCTCGCTACTCCGTGACTGTCCAATCGTGCGCGTGGTTCGCGTACATAATGTGGCCGGGGCCCCAAGCGGTGGTGTCGCCCGTGGTGAGTTGGGTGTTGACGGCGAGCAAGTTCTTGCGGTCGAAGAGCCAGACCCAGGGCTGGTCCTCGTTGAGGATGCGGATGGCCTGCTGGTAGTGTTGGGCCTGCTCCTCTTGGTCGTATGTGCGCAGGGCCGACTCCATCGCGGCGTCGAACTCGGGGTTGGCATAGGTCCAGGTCTCCTGCGCCTGGCTGCCCCAAATCACGGAGAGGTTTGACGGCGCGGGTTGCGCGCCGTAGGAACCGTAGATCAAGGCCCACGTGCCATCGTCGAACTGCTGCTGCCGCGTCCCGCCGCCGTCGTCGAACTGGATCTCGACGTTGATGCCGACGGCGCCGGGGTACTGCTGCACCGCCTCCATCACCGAGGCCGTCACCTGATCGGGATAGTAGTACCAGAGGGTGAAGGTCTTTTCACCGGTCCAACCCGCCTCTTCCAGGAGTTGGGTGGCCCGCTCAGGATCGAAGTCGTAGGTGTTGGCGTCGGTCGGCTGGGCCCACAGCACGTAGGGGATTTCGTTCACCACCGGATCCGCGTAACCCTGGAAGAGCGTCTCGCAAATCGTCACCCGGTCGATTGCGTAGGAGATTGCCTGTCGCACTCGCTTGTCGCTGAACTCAGGTAGCCCGTTGTTGATCCAGATTGCGCCGACACCGGCCGGTGTGGTCACGATCTCCGCGCCCTCGACCCCTTCGACCAACTCGACGTCGGCGGCCGACATCGGCGCGACCATGCTGTCGCCTGCCTGTAACGCCGCCAGCGAGGTTTCGAAGCTGGTGAAGAAGAGGAGGTTGAGCCTGTCGATTTGCGGCGCCCCGTGGTGGTAGTCGGGGAAGGCCTCCAACTCGATCCGCTCGCCCTCGACCAATTGCAAGAACTTGAACGGCCCGGCGCCGATGCGGCCTTCGGTCCAGAACGGCTGCTCCGCCAGCGCCGCCCGGTCGACTGAGCCCAGGATATGCTCCGGCAGTAGGTTGATGAAGATGAACCCGGCCAGCAAGCCCGAATCGGGTTGCGTCAGCTCGATCTGAACGGTGTAGTCGTCCGGCGCGGTCACGCCGCTTAGCGCGGTTGGCGTCGCCGCCGTCTGCGCCTCCTCGTATCCGACGACGCTACGGAAGGCCGTGCCCCACCGTGAGGTCGCCGCCGGATCGGTCAGCACGTTGATCGTGAAGACGACGTCCTTAGCGGTCAACGGCGTGCCGTCGTGCCACCTGGCGTTTTGCCGCAGCGTGAAAGTCGCGGAGGTCCCGGCAATGTCCCACGACTCGGCGACGTCGCCGACGTAGCCCTGGAGATCGGCGCTCAGCGTCACCAGGCGGGCATCGACCATCCGGTTCAGCTCGAACTGATTGCCGCCGTTGACGATGTAGCAATAGTCGATGGCCGCCGCGTTCGGCTTGCCGCCACCGCCGCCCGTCGCTCCGGCGTCGAAACTGAGCGTCACCGGCTCCTGGGCAGCGACCGATCCGGTGGCGGCCGCATTGAGCAGCGCCGCGGTCAGCGGCGCGCCGAAACCGAGCGCCGCCGCCCGTTTGACCAGATCGCGCCGCGAGACGCGGCCCAATGCGGCGTCCGCGATCAGCTCATCGAATCGCACGAACCCCTCGTTCATCTCGTTCTCCTCCCGCGTGAACGACGATCCCGACGACTACCGATTGCCTGGTCCCACCAGCCCAACGTGCCCGAAAAGTTCGCGCCAACGCGGCGCAAAACCGAGACGTTGGGCGGTCGTCTCGAAGTGCGCCATCAGCGCCCGCCGCGCGGCGGGGCCATCGCGCGCCACCGCCGCCCGCATGATCGCTTCGTGCTCGGCCAAGTCTTGCTGCACTTTCTCGTTCGAAGAGCTATCGGCCACGCGCGCGACGGCCAACGCGTAGATGGCGTCCAGCATCGCTGCTAAGAACCGGTTGTCAATTCGCCCCATGATGACCCGGTGCATGCCGAGATCGCCGGCGGTATTCCGCTCGCCCCGGGCGGCCGACTCGCGCATGCTCTCGAAGAGATGCCGAATCTCGGCCAGATCCTCGTCGGTCAATCGCTCGACCGCCTCGCCGACGGCGGCAATTTCAAGGACACAGCGCGCCTCGGTCAATTCGCGCTCGCTGAAGCTGTGGATCAGAACCTCGGTCGTGAAGTGGCGGAGGTAGCTCTCGGCCTCGAACGCGCCGACGAAGCGCCCGACCCCTTTTCGCGCCTCGACCGCGCCGACCGCCTCGAGGCCTTTGAGCGCCTCCCGGACCAACGGCCGCCCGACGCCGAGTTGCTCGGCAAACCACGACTCGCCGGGCACCCGGTCGCCCGGCCGCAGCCCGTTTTTCGCGATGTACTCCTTGATCCGCACCGCGACCTCCTCCTGGCGGGAAACGGTCGAGAGCGGTTGAAGCTGGTACTCGACGGCCGGCGCCGCCGCGCGGCCATTACCCACCGCGGCCATGAAGCCCCATTTCTCTGGTTGCCTGTAAGATGTCTGACAAGAATTGTAGCCGGTGGTGGCGCATTGTCAAGAAGGCTTGCCCGGCACAATTCAGAGCCGGAGCGCAAGCGCTCCGGCTCGTCGCCGCACATCTGCATGTTGCGAAAGGGCATTCAGTCGGTGATGTTGCCCTGGTTCCCTTCCGAGGCGTTGACCCACGTGCCGTTGTTTCCGGCGTGGTAGATCCACCCCCACCATTGGAAGGAGTTGGCGGTTAGCCCGTCGAAGTAGAGCGTCCGCCAGTCAACAAGATTGCCGCAGAATCCCGTCCCGTCGCACTCGTAGTCGAACGTGCCGATATGGCCGCGCGTGTCAGCAAGAGGCTCGGCCTTCCATGTGCCAGAAAAGATGATCCGGGCGCCGCCATGGATCGTCCCTGTCACTCCGGCCGACAGCGTTCCTGTTCCGGCCGGACCGGGGGTGCCTCCGACAGAGATGAACTGGCCGTGGTATTGGAGGATCGCACAGTAGACGCCGTCTTCGAGCTCCCACACCTGGATGTGGCGATTGTAGTTGTCGATGGCCCAGGCGGCGATGCCGACGCCCGAATCGTCATCGTTGACGACTTTCTGCGTCACGTTGATCGCCGGCCGGCCGCCGCCGCAGGCAGCGGCGTTGAGCTCACTCCCAAAATTGAGCGTCGGTGTCCTCCCTTGCGCGGTCGCCGCCGCCACGACGCCGACCGTTAGTAGGGACGCCATCACCAATGCGATTGCCTTACGGTACATGCCACCCTCCTCATGCCGCGAAAGCTCTCGTTCCCAGTTGACCTCGTTTCTTAGTTCCGGCCAGAAACGTCAATCTCCGACGGCAATGCCGGAGTCGGGGATCGATCAGCCTCCTGCATCGATCCCCGCGAGGTTTGTAGCCGTCTCGAAAGCACGCAAGCCGCACGACCATAGGCGGTACAGGGTCGATCAATGACCACCAAGTCCGGCCGCCGGGCGGTGAATCGTGCTCGCGCGATTGATTGACAAGCAGAGTCCGGATATGCTGAGCATAGAGGTCCTAGAACAGCAGGTCAATGTCTATGGTGACGCATCGCCCCGCGAACTGTACTGCCTACAATGATCGCCTCTAGGACGACCGGCCTTCGCGTGCTTTGACTGGGACAGGTGACCGCCTGGGCAACGGTTCTCCAGTAAGCCTGCGACGATACCGCGGTACCGGCAAACGACAGACCCCAGCCAGGATCGGCTGGGGTCCGCCCGCGTTGCAACGTGGCCTTGTGTGAAGCCGTCGGTTAGCGGTCGGTGAGGTCCTTGATTTTGTCCTTCGCGTCGTCGAGCTTGTCCTTCGCGTCGGCCATGCCTTGCTTGAACTTGCCGGTCGCCTCGTCCATCTCCCCTTCCGACTTCGTCTCTTCGTCGCCGGTGACGTCGCCCCACGCTTGTTTGCCGCGACCCTTAATCTCGTCGGTCTTCCCTTCGGTCCGGTCGCGCATTTGGTCAACCATGGTCGGCCCCTCCTGTGAATCCGAGTCAGCCGCGAGGCGCACATCGCCTCGCGGCCTAGGATCAGCGCAACAGTCATGCCACGCATGGGATGAACCCGATCTGGAATGCTACGCTCCCCACGATGGCGTCCGCTCCAGGAGTCGATAAGGCGACAGGGCGAGCTCATGCAATCATCGCACGCGCCGCTACGGCCGGTCGGTTCAGCCGAACGTTTGGCACTGGCAAAGACGCTCGGTGACACGCCAGAGACAGTGATCCCTGTACACCTGTTGCGCCGGGGCCTGGCACGCGCGTTCGTGACCGGCAGCATCACCAACCCGATCGCGGCGATCGTCCAAGCCAACGAGCTTCCCACCGAACCGGCGGGGTTCGGAGAAAACCCTGCCGCACTCTGGGCGCTCCTGCGCCGCATAGTCGGCTGGACATGCGTGAACGTGTCTCAAACCAGTGCGGCAGCCCTTGGCGATCTGATCACGCGGGAGCGCGACGCCACGATTCGCCTCCAAGACGACGTGTACCACACCCTTCAGCGGCCAGTTGCGGTATTCGTGCACGAGGCGGTCCGCCTGCTGACGCCACAAGATCGACTGCTGCTCGAAGCCGCGCCCGCCGCGGTGCGCGGTGGTGGCTTCGGCAGTAGCAAGGCACTGCTGGCAGAGGGTATCGTCGCCGGGGCGGTCGTGGATTGCAATCTGGTTGCCATCGCCTGCACCTATGCGCGGACGGTACGCCACGCGGATCTCGGCGTGGCCACGCTCGAGCCCTGGCGCGGTTTTGGCTTCGCGACAGCCGCCGCATCGCTGGTCTGCGCGGAACTCCAGCGGCAGCGCATCACTCCTGTCTGGAGCGCGGGCGAACGCAACGGCGCATCCCTGCGCATCGCCCACAAGCTCGGCTTCACTGAGGTCAGCCGCCGCGTGTACGTCATCCCCGATCAGACGAGGCCGTGACGCACCGCGTACACCGCTGCCTCGGTCCGGACGTGGATGCCGAGCTTGGCGAAGATGTTGCCGACGTGGGTGGAGACAGTGCGGGTGCTGATCGAGAGCCGCTCCCCGATTTGGCGATCGGTCAACCCGGTCGCCACCAACTGTAGCACCTCGACTTCCCGTGTCGACAAACCGGCGGCCGCCACGGCGTCGTGCCGATCACGTAGCGGCACAACGTCGGGCGCCGCGGCTACCACCGCGGTTCCCTCCGCCACCGCCTGCTCGATCGTCAGCGCGCCACCCGCCACCTCGGCGTTGGCGTAGGCCCGCTCACCAAGGGCGTGCCGCGCGGCGTCCATTGCCCGCTCGTATGTCGCCCGCTCCGGCAAGGCCAGCGTCACGCCGAGCACCGCTTCCAAAGACGCCGCCGCGCCCATCAAGCGCACGCATGGCGATGCGTTGCCGCGCGCCATCGCCAGCACGGCAGCACGGCGCAACCAAGCCGCGAGTCGTTCGGTGCTCCCAATTTGCAGATGCAGATCAAGCCCTTCGTCGAGCGCGGACACTGCCGTCGCCAGGTCGCCTTGATCGCAGGCCACTATTGCCAGGTAGCTAACCCCGTGTGCAAGTTTGAGCAGCCAGGTCCACGGTGGCGCTACCATGGGCGGTGACGAACCGCTGACCCGTGGAGGTGCCCCGTGGACCTGGCGACATTCATTATAGCGACGTACTGCCTGAT
>JBOGUF010000208.1:0-7036 GCA_050696075.1 Thermomicrobiales bacterium | reverse complement strand
GGCAACAGATGGTTCCCCGTCCGCGGTGGACGGGGAACGACACCGCCTGGTCAGCATAGGTCAACCTTAGCGCACCGCTCTTCACCATTCCACCGTGGGTGATGGGGAATGGGTGATGGGTGACGGGTTGTGCCCGCGTGGTGGGCGGTGTAGCGTTCCTGCCGTGGCGGTGATGGGTAAGGCAGAGTGGAGAGCGTGGGGATGAAAGCGGTCGGCGAAGGCGTGGCGTTGGCCTATGAGCCGATTCCGTTCGACGAGATCCGGGCGGCGCGGGAACGGTCGGCGGGGACGGTGATGCGGACGCCGCTGGTGCGGCTCGACGTCGACGATGCGCCGGCCGAGATTTGGCTCAAGCTGGAGTGCTTGCAGCCGATTCGCTCCTTCAAGCTGCGCGGCGCGACGAACGCGATGCTGGCGGCCGGACGGGAGGCGCTGGCCGGCGGGGTCTGGACCGCCAGCGCCGGCAACATGGCGCAAGGGGTCGCCTGGGCGGCGCGGGCGCTCGGCGTGCCCTGCGCCGTCGTCGTGCCGGAGACCGCGCCGGAGACGAAGATCGCGGCCGTCCGTCGCTATGGCGGCGCGGTGATCACCGTCTCGGTCGCGGCGTGGCTCGAGATCTTCCGCACCCGCCACCGGGACGGGATGACGGGTGTCTTCGTCCACCCCTACAGCGACCCGGCGGTGATGGCCGGCAACGGCGTCGCTGGGCTGGAGATCCTGGAGGATTTGCCGGAGGTCGACGCGGTCGTCGTGCCGTGGGGCGGCGGTGGGCTTTGCTGCGGCATCGCCTCGGCGATCAAGGCTCTGCGTCCAGCGTGCAAGGTCTACGCCTGCGAGGTCGATACCGGCGCGCCGCTGGCGCCGTCGCTGGCGGCCGGTCGCCCGGTCGAAGTGCCGTTCAATCCGAACTTCATCGACGGCATCGGCGCCCCCTTCGTCAACGAGGAAATGTTCGACCTGGCCGCGAGGCTGATCGACGGCTCACTCGTCGTCACCACAGCCGAAACCGCCGCCGCGCTGCGTTTGATCCTCGAACGCACCCGCGTCGTCCCCGAGGGAGCGGGCGCGGTGGCGACCGCCGCGGCTCTAGCTGGCAAGGCGGGCGGCGGCAAGGTTGTTTGCCTCGTCTCCGGCGGCAACATCGACCCTGGGACGCTCGTGACGATCTTGCAGGGCGAGGTGCCGTAAGCGCCGATGCCCGGAGTTGTCGCCATATATGGCATATGGCATCATGTCCGTATGAAAAAGACCACGGTGTACTTCTCAGAGGAAACAGGGATTGCCCTCAAAGAGTTGGGGCGTCGGACGGGTCGACGACAGGCCGACCTGATTCGCGACGCGGTTGGCGAATACCTCGCGCGGCAGGATCGTCCGCTGCCGCGCACGATGGGGATCTATGCCAGCGGAGAGGTAACTTCGAACGACGTAGAGGATTGGCTCGTGGAGAACTGGAAACCGGATTGGTGACGCTCGACACCTCCGGCTTGGTCGCGGTCATGGACCGTCATGACCCAAACCATGGACGTGCTGCGCGAGCACTTGCCGACGACCGGGGTCCCTACGTCATACCGACCGCTATCCTTGCCGAAATAGCGTACTTTCTCGAACAGAAGGTCGGCGGACGGGTCCTTGATGCGTTGCTGGAGGATCTAGAGGCCGGGCGATATCGACTCGATTGTGGAGAGGAAGACCTCTCGCGCATCCGTCACCTTGTGCAACGATACGCCGATCTTCCGCTCGGATTCGCCGACGCCGCGGTGATCGCGTGCGCGGAACGCCATGGCGGCAAGGTGCTGACGCTCGACTTCAGGCACTTCGGGGTCGTCGCGCGGGAAGGCACGATCACCATCCTTCCCTAACCGAATAGGACTCGGAGAGGACCGTCGATGACATCATGGTTGGCGTCGTTCATCGTCCTCGTCTCCTTCGCGCGTCTGGGAGAGGCGACGCCGGCGACTGAGGCGGAGTGGTGGCAGCCGACGCCCGGTACGAGCTGGCAGATCCAGCTCGACGGCGAGGTGGATACCAGCTTCGACGTCGCGGTCTATGACGTCGACCTCTTCGAGACGCCCGCGGCGACGATCGCCGGGCTGCACGCCGACGACCGTCACGTCATCTGCTATTTCAGCGCCGGGTCGTGGGAAAACTGGCGGCCCGACGCCGATCGGTTCCCGCGGGTGACAATCGGCGAGCCGGTCGCGGATTGGCCGGGCGAGTGGTGGCTCGACGTGCGGGACGAGCGGGTGCGCGACCTGCTGCTGGCACGGCTCGACCTCGCCGCGCAAAAAGGCTGCGACGGCGTCGATCCGGACTGGCTGCACGTCTACGAGTTCGGCGAGGAAGCCACCGGTTTTCCGTTGAGCGCCGACGAGCAGCTCGCCTACAACGTCTTCCTCGCGGACGCCGCGCACGCGCGCGGGCTGGCGATCGGCCTGAAGAACGACATCTATCAGGTGGAGGAGCTGGTCGCCCACTTCGATTGGGAGCTCAACGAAGAGTGCTTCCAATACGACGAATGCGACCTGCTGCTGCCGTTCATCGAGGTGGGTAAGCCGGTCTTCCAGATCGAGTACGGACCGCCGTCGCTGGCGGCCGAGGTCTGCCCCCGCGCCGAAGCACTCGGCTTCGACACCCTGATCAAGAACCTCGAGTTAGACGCGCCACGAACAGCCTGCGAGAAGTAGACGGCGAACATGGCGGAGTGCATGACCCCGCGCCAGCGACCGAGCGCTGGCGCGGGGTCAGACGGTTTGTTCAGGCCTACTGCAACTCGACGAATTGTCCGCTCACCATCGGCTGGACGACGGTGCCGCCAAAGGCGTTCGTCCCGCTCTGCGTACCGACAACGGTTCCGTAGACGAGGACGTAGCTCCCCTCGAAGATACCGGTTGTGTCGCCGTTGTAGCCGACGAAGACGAACTCTGACGTGCCATCTGGCGCGACAACGTCGACCTGGAGTGCCGCCGTGAAGGGCTGAGGGTCGTTGTCACCGAGGAGCGCTATCTGCCCAGGCAATGCGACCTCGATCACCTGCACGGTCCCGTAGAACCAGATCTTCTGCCCGAGCATCCCGCCGGGGCGAATCGCCAATTCGCGCACGTCGGCCAGCGGGGCGTACTGGGCTTTGATCTCCTCGACGCTCGGCGTCGGGGTTGGCGTTGGTAAGACCTCCTCATGCACGCCGCTGCAGGCGCCCCAGAGTCCGCGGCCGGCCCCGCGCGCCTTCCGCTCATGCTCCTCCATCCGCTCGTTGTACCTGCTGTTCTCGCGATCGGTGACAAAACCGGCGTACCCCTCGCGCAGCAGCTTCGTGTTGAGCAGCGTCGCCTCACGCTCGCCGTCCGGCGGCAACCAGACGTAGCGCAGGAGCCGGTCGTCGTCGTCACGATCCAGCGCGTCGGCTTCGAGGTAGACCGTCTCGCCCTCCGGTAGGAGATCGCGCACCCGGTTGAACGACTCGTCGGCGAAGCATTCACCCGGGTCGTCGCCCCGTCCGCGCGCGGGTACGTCGATCCCGATCAGCACGACCTCCTCCGTCTCACCATCGAGGCGTACCTCGATCGTCGCGCCGTCGACGTGACCGCGCACCTCGGCTGCCTCGGCCCGCGCCGGGATGCCCTCCGGATTGGTCGCTCCTTGCTGCGCCGCCGCTGGCGCCACCGACCCTCCGAGCACCAGCGTCGCCATCATCACCACCGTCAACCGCGTCCACGCCCGATTCGTCCACCTCATGGCAAATCCCCTTCTCGTCGTCCTCGTTCAGCAAGAAGCCGCGCTGCCTCTCGTCGGATCTCGTTCGGGGACATATTCCGGGGAGTGGGGCTGAATTCAGACAATCGAAAGCAGGCATGTCAGGCAGGCCAACTGATCACTAGCGCGATCGTGATATCCTGATAGCAATCAGGAGGTGCGCGATGGCTCAACTTGTGGTGCGGAATCTCGATGGCGACGTCAAGGAGCGGCTGCGCGAGCGGGCTGCCCGGCACGGGCGCAGCATGGAAGAAGAAGTCCGGGAAATCCTGCGCGACGCGGTCCTGAAGGCGAACGAGCCCGAAGTCGGCCTCGGTACCGCCATGGTTCGGCTTTTTCGCGGTATCGGCTTTAGACCGGGGGAATTCGAGGAGATGCGCGGCGAGTTCTTCCGTCCAGCTGAGTTCGACGAATGATCATTTTGGACACGAACGTGCTCTCCGCTCTCATGCAGTTCGCTCCTGATGAAGTGGTCGCTGACTGGCTCGATCGCCAGCCAGCGCTTTCTATCTGGACAACGGCCATTACCATTCTCGAACTTCGCATTGGCATTGCAATGCTGGCGCCTGGGCGCCGCCAAACGCAGCTCGAGGCGGCATTCAGTGGGCTGCTCGCGGAGAGACTGACAGGACGTGTGCTGCCGTTCGACGCTGCATCCGCGGATGTCACTGCCGATCTAGTGGTCCAGCGAGAGCGGACGGGAATGATCGTCGGTGAGCGGGACACGCTGATTGCCGGCATCACCCTCTCTCGACGTGCGGTCATAGCAACCCGGAACGTCAAAGACTTTCGGGACCTTGAACCGCGGGTCGTCAACCCCTGGGATCCTCGCTGAGCGCCAAGAACAGATGGCGACCGGCGGCAACCGCGCAAACGCGAACCCGCCGTGCCTCATTTGAGGCGCGGCGGGTTCAGCTCGAACGTTGAATTGCACCGCCGGGGCAATCCACCGAACTAGTACCGGTCGTAGCGCGGGCGGGCCGGGCGGCGCTCCTGAAAGCACTCGCGGCAATAGACCGGCTTGTCCATGCTGGGCTGGAAGGGGACCTCGGTCTCTTTGCCGCAATTGGAGCAGATTGCCGGGTACATCTGGCGCTCGCCGCCGTAGCCGCCCCCACCGCCCCGGTAGGAGCCGCCCCCGCCGTAATCACTCCCGGTGCGCTGCGCTTTGCGGGCGGCGCGGCAGGCCGGGCACCGCTGGGGATCAGTGTAGCCGCGCTCCTGGTAGAAGGCCTGCTCGCCGGCGGTGAAGGTGAATTCCTGGCCGCAATCGCGGCAGGTCAGGGTGCGATCGCTCATCGCTGGTCTGTCCTCCAGACATCGAGTGCGGATGGCTTCAATCGAGGCAGGCCGTGCGAGATCCGCACCCGGTCCGGTCTGCTGGCGCGTGGCCTACCGGTGCCGGAAGGTGATCCGGCCGCGGGTCAGGTCGTAGGGCGAGAGCTCGACGACGACGCGGTCGCCGGGCAACACGCGGATATAGTTCTTGCGCATCTTCCCGGCGAGGTGGCCGAGCACGTGGTGCCCGTTCTCCAGCTCGACGGTGAACATCGCGTTGGGCAGCGCCTCGGTGACGCGGCCGTCGACGGTAATCGCGTCGGGGTCTTGCCGGCGAGGACGCTCCTCCGTCGGCGTCGCCGGCGTGGCCGGCTTGCGGACCGGCCGGGGTGGCCGGCGGTAGGTCGATTTCTTGGGCATGCAGTACCTCCGCGGTTCAACGTTCCACATTTCAGGGCGGGTGCGTGGCGGCCGAGCGCGGACACGCTCAACGCGCAACCGCCGCGCAATACAAAAGCCTCAGGGGGAAGCGCGATGGGGGCGATCGCGGATCGACGCCGATCGTCGCCTTTCGCTGCCTCCCGGACGACTACGGTGACGCCGGGACACATACGCGTACAACGGTGACGATGCCGCAAACGGCCTCGGTACTCACACCGATCGCGCGATGACGACCCAGGTTTCTCCAGGGCCGCGTACCGCAAAAGTGTACCACGCGCCTCCGTGCCGCACGCTTAGCGCACAACGATCATGCCCACCATCGCCGAAGGCTCCGCGCAATGCCGGTCGACCCTAGTCAAGGCGGTCGATCTCATCGATCAACTGCCGGGCGACGTTGACCCATCGGCAAGGTCAAGATAACGGCGCCAGTCAAACACCGCTACAGGCGATCGACGTCGATCACCAGTTCGCCGCGCGCCCGGGGTGCGGCGTCGAGCCACCCCCCCCGATCGAGCCAGTCAAGATGGGCGAGCGCCTCGTCGGCACGCATCCGCGAACGCACGAAGGCAAACAGCACGCGATCCTCAGGAAACTCGGGATCTATGGAAAGATCGAGCGCAAGCGCATACCCGTGCGGGAAGTAATCTGGCATGATCTCGCTGGCCTCGATGAGAATCGGGACGAGGAATGGATGCAGGTCGAGGAAGCCAAGCACCTCGTCGCGGTCGCCGAAGTCGTAGACCGACTCGATACGCACGATGTCAGCGCTTGCCAGTGCTGTCGACTGCAATGCCATATGCCGACATCCTCCGCGTCAGGTAATGCGTCCATTTCCACGCGGTCTACGTCAACAGGCGCCGCTCCTACCGCGCCACTAACCCTGGTCCAACGTCCGCCACCGCTTCCTGCAAAATCGCCACGTCCACCGCGGTCGTCGCCCGGTTATCGAAGGCGCGGCGCGGAGGTCGGCCATGTTGTTCCCAACTATGCTATAATTCAGCTATCCAAACGCGCTCGTCGCGTGCGTGCTCGTCGAATCCCCCAGCGATTCCTCGTTCTCGTTCCGCCGAAACCGTTTGTGCGTCAATCGTTTTTTTGTTCAGGGGTCGTGGTCTGTCCACGGCCAGGAGAGAGGTTTCGGCATAATGTCCGACCAAACGATCACCTGCCGCGATTGCGGCGAGGCATTCACCTTCACCGCCGGCGAGCAGGCGTTCTTCCAAGAGCGCGGGTTCACCCAGCCACAGCGCTGCCCGGCGTGCCGCTCCGCCCGCAAGGCGCAGCGGTCCACCGACGGCTACGACAGCGGCGGCTCGTACAATGGTGGCAGCAGCTATGGCGGGAGCTACGGTGGCGGCTACGCTTCCAACAGCCCCCGCGAGATGCACCCCGCGGTCTGCGCGGCCTGTGGCAAGGCGACCGAGGTCCCCTTCCAGCCGCGCACCGATAAGCCGGTCTACTGCCGCGAGTGCTTCCAGGAGCGCCGCGCCAGCACCCCGCGCTACAGCAGCTACTAAACCGAGACGGCATCACGGCCGCCCGGTCCGGTCATGGCAGCA
This sequence comes from Thermomicrobiales bacterium, assembly GCA_050696075.1. Classification (GTDB taxonomy): domain Bacteria; phylum Chloroflexota; class Chloroflexia; order Thermomicrobiales; family UBA6265; genus JBOGUF01. The sequence goes on along the minus strand of JBOGUF010000208.1, from coordinate 8 downwards.
CCCAGACC
>JBOGUF010000207.1:0-41393 GCA_050696075.1 Thermomicrobiales bacterium | reverse complement strand
TGCATCGCGGATCGGATCGAGGCCGGTCGTTTCCAGGTCGAGGCTGACGGCAATGCGTGGCAAGCGGGAGAGTCCGTTCTAGGCGCCTGGCTTGGGCGCAAGGAGGATTATACCACGAGGGCGTTCGTGGCCGAAGCGCAGCGGGGCTGTTTGATGCTATACTTGCCCCACCTTTGAACCTTTCACCTATCCTGCCGGTATATCACTGACTCCAACTCTAACTCCAGACTCTAACTCTAACTCCAAACTCTAACTCCCGAGGTGTCCATGATCGCCGAAGCCGCCGCGCGCATCCGCGCCAACATCCAAAAAGTGATCGTCGGCAAGGACGCCGTCATCAATCTCGCGCTCGTCGCCGTGCTGTGTGAGGGCCACATCCTGATCGAAGACGTGCCCGGCATCGGCAAGACGACGCTGGCCAAGACGCTGGCTGCCTCGCTGGGGCTGGCCTTCCGCCGCATCCAGTTCACGCCCGACCTGCTGCCCAGCGACGTGACCGGCGTCAACACCTTCAACCAGAAACGGCAGGAATTCGAGTTCCGCCCCGGCCCCATCTTCGCCAACGTCGTCCTGGCCGACGAGATCAACCGCGCCACGCCGCGCACCCAGTCGGCGCTGCTCGAAGCGATGGAGGAGCGCACGGTCACCATCGAGGGCGAGACGATGTCCCTCCCCCGTCCCTTCCTCGTCCTGGCGACCGAGAACCCGATCGAGTTGGAGGGCACCTTCCCCCTGCCGGAAGCCCAACTCGACCGCTTCCTGCTCAAACTCGCCGTCGGCTACCCCGACCACGACGACGAGGACGAAATCCTCGCCCGCGACCAGGCCGGCAACCCACTCACCGACCTCGCCGCGGTCGCCTCTCCCGCCGAACTCGTCGCCGCCGGGCAGACCGCCCGCGCCGTCCATGCCGACGACGGTATTCGCCATTATGTCACGTCCATCGTGCGCGCCACCCGCGAACACGACGCCGTCGACCTCGGCGCCAGCCCGCGCGGCTCGCTCGCCCTCTTCCGCGCCGCCAAGGCCCGCGCCGCGCTCCACGGGCGCGACATGGTCCTGCCGGACGACGTCAAGGCGCTGGTCGGTCCGGTCCTCGGCCATCGCCTGATCCTCTCCCCGGAGGCGCGGCTGCGTGGGCGCGACGTGCCGCGGGTGCTAGCCGAGGCGGTCGAGCGTGTGCCGGCGCCGGTCGAGGGCCGGATCGGGCTCGACGTCGTGCCCGCCATCACCGACGGCCGGGAGTAGACCACCATGCTGCCGCTCCGCCCCACGAGCCGTGGCGAAGGTCGCGGCCGCAGCGTCTTCTTCAACCGTCTCTGGATCGGCGGCGCGGCGCTCGTGCTCCTGATCGGCATGGCGGCTGGGGAAGCGGCGCTGGCGCTGCTCGCCCTCCTCGTCTTGATTACCGCCGGTCTCGCCTGGGCCTGGAATCGCTACGCCCTGGCCGGCGTCGTCTACACTCGTGATCTCTCCGCGACCCGTGTCTTTCCCGGCGACGAGGTGACGCTGAGCATCGGCGTCCGCAACTGGAAACCGCTCCCCCTGCCCGGCCTGGCGATCGACGACGAGATCGCCGAGGCGCTCCTTCCGCTCAACCGCAAGACGACCATCGGAGCCGGGCCGGGCCGGCGGATCCTCCATTTCACCACCAGCGTCCGGCCGTTCGAGCGCGTCAGTTGGCGCGTCCCGCTGCGCTGCGAGCGCCGCGGCCTGCACGCCCTCGGCCCGGCGGTCTTGCGCTCCGGCGACCCCTTTGGCTTCTTCACCAGCCGCCTCACGGTTGCCGACGAGGCGACGGTCCTTGTTTACCCCCGCGTCCACGCGATCGCGGACCTCGGCTTCCCTACCCGCCAGCCCTTCGGCGAGACGCGCGTCTCCCGCCATCTGCTGACCGACCCGGCGCGCGTCGTTGGCGCTCGCGACTACCGGCCGGACGACCCCTTCCGCTCGATCCATTGGAAGGCGACGGCCCGCCAGATGCGCCTCCAAGTCCGCGTCCACGAGCCGACGACGACCCTGCAACTCGGCGTCTTCGTCAACCTCGACACCTTCGAGCACTATTGGGAAGGGCTGGACGTCGACCTCTCGGAGCGGGCGATCGAGGTCGGCGCCTCGATCGCGGCTTGGGCGGTCGGGCAGCGCTACGCCACCGGCGTCTACGCCAACGGCATCGTCGCCGGCTCCGATCAGGCGCTACGCATCCCGCCCGGCCGCGGCCCCAGCCAACTCCCCCACATCCTCGAAGGTCTCGCCAAGCTCACCCCCTACTCGACCCTCAACTTCCCGCGCCTGTTCAAAATCGAGGCCGGCCGCTTCCCCTGGGGCAGCACCACCATCGTCGTCACCGGCATGATGCCGGAAGCCCTCACCGCCCAACTCGCGGCCATGCTCGCCGGTGGCCTCCGCGTTGTCCTCATCCCCCTCGGCGATTGTCCCGTGCCGTCCCTCCGCGGCCTGGTCGTGCGCCGCATCGACACGCCCATGGAGCTGGCAAGTTGAACCCGCGACGACCAACCCGACATCGTCGGGACGAGTCGGTGACTCGCCCACCGGCCCAACGACCCGGCCGCCTCGACTGGTGGACCGAGGCGCTTGTCCTGGCGCTGGCGATTGCGGAGACGGCCGTCGTCTGGCTGATCGCCGACATCGTCTTGACCTCCGCGGAGGGGGACCGCCCGGCCGGGGTGCCGCCGCTGGCCGTCTTCCTGCTGATCTACGCCGCGGTCGCCGTGCCGCGCTGGCTGGAGGCGCTCGACGTCTGGGATCCCTGGTTCCAGGCAGCGCTCGCCGCGACCATCGCGGTCACGACGCTGACCGCGATCAGGCTCGCCTCCTACCCCGATGCCGTCTGGTTCGATGCGGCCTGGGTGCGCGACGCCGTGCAGGCGGTAATCGTCCGGCCCAACGCGGCGGTCGTCCCGGTCTGGGGCATGATCGTCCTCTCCGCCTATGCTTGGTGGCGGAGCCGGCGTCGCCAGGACCCCGAGATCGAGACGGCCCACACCCTGCTCCGTATCGGCACCGTCGCCACCGTCGCCACCGTCGCCATCCGCGCGGCAGCCGTGCGCGACTACGAACACGCCGGGGCGGCCCGCGCCGTCCTCATCTTCTTCGCCGGGACCTTGAGCGCGATCGCGATCGCCCGCATGCGGCAGGAGCGTGGGCGGGCGGAGAGTGTCGGCGCGGGGTGGTTGCCGGCCTTCCTCGGGCCGGTCGGGGCCATTGCCGCGGTCGCCCTCGTCGCCGTCGGTCTCTTCTCCCGCGAGGCGCTCGAAACCCTCCTCTGGATGCTCTCACCGCTGGTCTGGGCGCTCACGGTCGTTCTTCGCCTGTTCGTGCTCCTGATCGCGCTCATCGCCTTCATTATCGTGTCGCCGATCCTCTGGCTCCTCTCCGGCCACACCTTCGACCTGGCGGGCGTTCGCATCTCCCCTTCCCCGGTTGGCCTGAACACCGTCGTCGACCGCGGCACCGACCACGCCAGCCGCGTGCCCGACCCGATCCGCTACCTGATCGCGTTGGCCATCCTGACGCTCCTCTTCTCGGCCGCGACGCGCCTCGTGTTGCGCCACCGCCGCCGTCTGCGGCCGACGGCCGACGAGGAGCGGGAATCCCTGCTCGATGCCGGCGATCTGCTGCACGCGCTGGGCAATCGCCTGCGCCGCCTCGTCCGGCGCGGACCGCGGGCGATCGACTCCCTCGACGTTCTGCGCGGCGACGCCCGCTGGGCGCATACCGTCGAGATTCGCGAAACCTACCGCCGCTTCCTGATCTGGAGCCGCGACCAACACGTCGCCCGCGACGCGCCGGCGACCCCATTGGAGCACGCCGCCACGCTCGCGCCCCTTGTGCCTCGTGACCGCGACGACCTGGCCACGCTCACCGCCCGCTACAACGCCGCGCGCTACGGCGATCGCCCCGCCACCTCTGACGACGCGGCGGCGGCGCGCGCCGCCTGGCGCCGTCTGCGCCGGGCGCCGGGTCGAGGCTAAGCCCATGGCCCCCCTCCCACCCGGCGCCCCCATCGGCCTCTATCTCCATATTCCTTTCTGCGCCCACATCTGCCCCTACTGCGACTTCAACACCTACGCCGGCCAGGACGCGCTGATCCCACGGTACGTCGCGGCGCTGGAGCGAGAGATTCGCTCGGCCCACCCAGCCTTCCAATCAGCATCCACCATCTACCTCGGCGGCGGCACCCCCTCGCTCCTGACGCCCGCGGACGTCGCCCGCCTCATCCACGCCTGCCGCGAGTCCTTCGCCCTCCTCCCCGACGCGGAGATCACTATCGAAGCCAACCCGAACAGCGTCGACGCGGGTTACTTCGCCGGCCTGCTCGATGCCGGCGTCAACCGCCTCAGCCTCGGCGTCCAAACCCTCCACCGGCGCGGTCTGCGCACCCTCGGCCGGCAACACGAGGCGACTGACGCCGAAGCCGCTTTCCGCACCGCCCGCGCCGCCGGCTTCGCCAACATCAACCTCGATCTCATCTTCGGCTGGCCCGGCCAGGAGCTTAAATCCTGGGAGCGCGACCTGGAAACCATTCTCGGTTGGGCCGAACCGCCGGAGCACCTCTCCCTCTACAGCCTGATTGTCGAGCCCGGCACTCCCATGGCCGACGCGGTCGCCCGCGGCATCCTCACCGTCCTCGACGACGATCAAACCGCCGATCTCTACGAGGCCGCCATTGCCCGCCTCGCCGCGGCGGGCTGGACCCATTACGAGGTCGCCAACTGGGCGCGCGCCCCGGCGCTCGCCTCCCGCCACAACGCGATCTACTGGCGCAACGGCGAGTACGCCGGCTTCGGCGCCGGCGCTCACGGCCGCATCGGCAACCGCCGCACGATGAACCACCTCCTTCCCGCGTCCTATGTCGCGGCCATCGACGCGGGCGAATCGCCCGTCTCCAACGTCGAGGAACTCCCCGAGCGTACGCGGATGGGCGAGACGATGATGCTCGGCCTGCGCCTGCTGCACGAAGGGGTCGGCCGCGCCTCCTTCGCCGCGCGGCACGGCAGAGAACTCGACGACGCCTACGGCTCAACCATCCGCGACCTCGCCGATCTCTCGCTCCTCCACGTCGATAACGAGCGGCTGCGGCTCACGCACCGTGGGTTGATGGTCGCGAACGACGTCTGCGCGCGGTTTCTGTGAGCCGGCGGCCCCCCGGCCCCCCAATCCTTCATGGGCTCGGTGCCCCCAAGTGGACCGACGAGTGGTACCATGCCCAGCCTCACCGCTCTATCTTCGGGTCTCCTGTCCGCCCATGAATCAATGCTGAGGGAGGGGAGCACGGGGCGCGCGGGTTGGCGGCAGTTCCCCCTTGCCCTCGAAGTCGGGAGAAAGGGGGATAGGGGGCCAGAATTGGAGTCAACGATGACCAGCGAATCCGGCCGCCTCAGGCGAAAGTCGGCGGTGGTGACGGGGGCGGCGTTTGGGATCGGGCGGGCGACGGCGAGCGTCTTTGCGAACGAGGGCGCGCGGCTGGTGGTGACCGACATTCAGGAGGGGCCGCTGCGGGCGCTGCGGGACGAGCTGGCGGCGGGCGGAGTGGAGGTGGAAGCGGTCGTCGGGGATGTCTCGGTCGACGGCGACGCGCGGCGGATGGTGCAGGCCGCGGTCGACGCCTACGGGCGACTGGACGTGCTGGTGGCGAATGCGGGGATCATTCCGCTCGGTGACGTGTTGGAGTCGACGGCCGAGGATTGGGACCATGTCTTCGCGGTCGACGGCCGGGGGATGTTTCTGACCTGCAAGTACGCGATCGAGGCGATGCTGGAGACGGGCGGCGGGTCGATTGTCTGCCTGTCGTCGATCTCAGGAATGGCAGGGCAGAAGCGGCAATCAACTTACGGGCCGGCGAAGTTTGTCGCAACCGGGATCACCATGCATTTGGCGATCGAGTGGGCGGACCGGGGCATCCGCGTCAACGCGGTGGCGCCGGGGACGATCCGCACCGAGCGGGTGAAGCGGCTGCCGGAGGAGCCAGGCGGCGTTGAATACCTCCAGGCAATCGAACGGATGCACCCGATGGGGCGGATCGGCGAGCCGGAGGAAGTCGCCAAGGCGATCCTCTTCCTGGCGTCGGACGACGCGTCCTTCATCACCGGCGCGGTGCTGCCGGTTGATGGAGGGTATTTGGCGCAATGAAGTTGTCAGCTTTCAGCAGCCCGCACCCCCTACCCCCTCTTCCGTGCGCGAGAGAGGGGGAATCGCGGTCATGAAGTTGAGTGGCTGAGAGCTGATGACTGAAAGCGTGCTTCCACCCGAATACGCGGACGAGCGGTTGCAGGCACACGTGCTGGCGGCGGTGATGGGGTCGCGGCGTACGGTGGTGGCGCTGGACGACGACCCGACCGGCGTGCAGACGGTCCACGACACGGCCGTGCTGGCGCGCTGGGAGGTCGAGGACCTCGCGGCGGAGTTGCGGCGGGGGCGTCCGGTTTTTTATGTCTTGACCAACTCGCGGAGCCTGCCGGAGGTCGAGGCGGCGGCGCTGAACGAGGAGATTGTGGGGAATCTCGCGGCGGCGTCGCGGGCGACCGGGGTGGACGTTGCCGTGGCGAGCCGGAGCGATTCGACGCTGCGGGGGCACTTTCCGGCCGAACCGGACGCGATCGCGCGGGCGCTCGGCGGGGTCGATGGAGTCCTGCTCTGCCCCGCCTTTTTCGAGGGCGGGCGCTCCACGATTGACGACATCCACTACGTGCGCGACGGCGAGCGGCTCGTGCCGGCGGCGGAGACCGAATTCGCCCAGGATGCGACCTTCGGCTATCGCCATTCCAATCTGCGCGAGTGGGTGGAGGAGAAGACCGGGGGCCGGATTCGCGCCGAAGAAGTTGCATCGCTGTCGCTGGTGGAAATCCGGCAGGGCGGGCCGGATCAGGTGCGCGATCTGCTGCTGGCGGTCGAAGGCGGCCGGCCGGTGGTGGTCAACGCGGCAAGTTACGCCGACCTGTACCTCGTGGCGCTGGGCGTGATCCGGGCGGAAGCGGCTGGCAAGCGATTCGTCTACCGCACGGCGGCCTCCTTTGTCCGGGCGCGGGCGGGGTTGCCCGAGCGGGCGTTGCTAACGCGGGCGGAGCTGCTCGGCGCGAACGCGCCGCCCTACGTGCCGGGACTGGTCGTGGTCGGGTCCCACGTCCGGCGCTCGTCAGAGCAATTGTCGCGATGCCTGGAGCTGACGCGCACCGTCGGGGTCGAGGTCAGCGTGCCCGATCTCCTCGCTGACGACGCGGCGCGGAGGCGGACCGTGCGCGCGGCGACGTCGGCGGCGGAGGATGCATTGGGCGCCGGGCTGACGCCGGTGATCTACACGTCGCGCCGGGTCGAGCAGGCAGGCGATCAGTTGGATGTCAGCCGGTCGGTGTCGGCGGCGTTGGTTGAGATCGTGCGTGGGATCGAACGGCGGCCGGGGTTCATCGTCGGCAAAGGGGGAATCACGTCGAGTGACGTCGGCACCAAGGCGCTGGGGGCCCGGCGGGCCGTCGTGCTCGGGCAGGTGCAGCCGGGCGTGCCCGTTTGGCGGCTGGGCGAGGAGGCGCGTTTTCCCGGATTGCCCTACGTCGTCTATCCGGGGAATGTGGGCGGACCGGAGTCGCTGGCGGAGGTTGTGGCGGCGTTGCGGAGCGGCTGAGAGAGCCGTCGTCATGCCGATCGCGGAGCGGCATCTCACCTGGACGACCACGACGGAGAGATTCCTCGTAACCTCGGAATGACGCGGTGGAGGCTCGGAATGACGGGGTGATCGCGAGAAAGGTTATAATCCTTTAATGGCATTGCCGGTCTGACCGGGCCGGCATGTGCCCCCTTCGCGCCAGGGATGCGCGGCAACGCCCGGCGGCGGACCTGGCAACGCGAAAAAGGGAAGGTGTTCGGCATGAGCCGCGAGCGACGCCGGCTCCTCCACGACGCAGCGGAGGAGTCATCGGCGGAGCCGGGGCGCTATGGGTGTCCGATGCTTTCGCGTCTTCATGCAACGCTGATGGCCGATGCGAACCGTCCCGTCTACCGCTGTTCGTTGGGTTGGGCACTGACAAGCGAGCTCGACGTGACGTGCTGCGCGGCGACGGAGGCCGTGATCGATTGTTGGAAGGTGCACCCAGAGCGCACCCCCGTCACCGTGCTGCCGGTGGCGGAGGCCGAGGAGATGAAGCTCGGCGCCGACTGATGGCGCTGATCGACTGCCCCGGCAATGGGCCCGCCACTTCACGACTACGTGATGACGACCGCCCCGGACGTGTTGTCCGGGGCGGTCGGTTTTTTCTTACCTCCATCATGCCGAGCTGGCCGAGGCATCTGCCTCTGAAGAGAGACGCCCCTATTGAGAGCCAGATCCTTCGGCAAGCTCAGGATGACGATCTGGCAGGGGCACCGGTGGGGGCGAGGTTAGCGCCGCGGGGGGCGCGCTCCTTGATGAAGGCTTCAACGTCGGCGGGGGAGTGCTCGCGCAGGTTGAGGACGGGGTATTTGAGGTCGCTGGGCAGGTAGAGGTGGATGGTGAACTGAACCGGTTCGAGCCGTTCCTGCTCGGCCCACCAGGCGTAGAGCTTGGGCAGCCAGTCGAAGCCGGCGGCGCTGACGCGCCAGAGGGCGATACCCGCGCCGCGCTCGTAGGCGAGGGCCTCACCGAAGTAGACCTTGGCGTTGCCCCCCTGCTCGATGATTTGGACGACGTCGTCGTAGTGGCGGGGCGAGCCCTTGAGGGTGAAGCGCCAGCCGTCGGGGAGGAATGGACTCGCCGCGGTGGTGTCTGTCGCCAACTGCTTCTTGCCGCGTCCCAAGAGTCGATTCATCCCGCCGGGTCCTCCGACCTTCTTCCCCACGCCGATAGATCCGCCGCGCGAATCCGGGCGCATTGTACCTGACAGCAGGCGTTAGGCGTTAGGAATTAGGCGTTAGGGGAACGACGAGGTAGCCCCTAACGCCTAACGCCTAGGCCGCGTTGGCACACCGTCATGCTGAGGCATCGAAGCATCCCCCGGCGAAGCCGCCCCGACGTACGCCCCCCGGATTGGGGGTCGGGGGGCCGCTGCGCTTCGCGCGGGGATGCTTCGACTTCGCCTCAGCATGACGGAGCTTGGCAAACGCCGCCTAACGCCTAACGCCTGTCGCCTGCCGCCCGTCGCCTGACGTCAGCGAGGGCGCCGGTGAGGATGAGGAGGAGGGGGCCGCCGGCGCCGACGATTGCGCCGCAGACGGTGAGCGTGAGCGGGGCGCCGATGCGCGGCGTCAACCAGCCGACGAAGGCGTAGGCGAGCAGGCCGGCGAAGGTGATCACCGCGCCCCAGGTGGCATAGACCCGGCCGCGAAGGTTGTCTGGGACCGCTTCGGCCAGGTAGGACTGCATGGCGATCACGGCCCAGGCGTCGGTGAAGCCGAGGGCAAACCAGCAGAGGAAGATAGCCCACAGCGGCGGCACGAGGCCGGTCGGGACGATCATGAGCGGGCCGAGGTAGCCGATCGCCATCAATAAGGGGCGGCCAATCCGCCGTTCGACCCGGCTGGCGAGGAGGGCGCCGAGGACGGCGCCGAAGCTGGCCGATGCGGTGAGCAAGCCGTAGACCGTACCGGCGCGCTCACCGAGGTCGAGTGTTTCCTGCGTCAAGACGACGCCGGGGATGATCAGCGCCGCGTTGATCAACCCCCACAGACCCTCGGTGGCGGTGATGCCGCGCACGATCGGGACGCGCCAAACGGTACGCAGACCTTCCGCAACGTCGCTCCGCGCGGCGGCGAGGAGACCGCGCGCCGTCTCCGTCGCCGCCGCCCGCGCCCGGCTGGGCAAGACGAGCGTCCAGAGGCACGCAACCGAGCCGAAGAAGCACGCGGCCTGAAGCCAGAAGGCGGGATCGGGTCCGGCAATGCCGACGATGCCGGCGCCGGCGGCCGGCCCGGCAATGCGCATGACGCTGTTGGAGACCTGGGTCAGTGAGAGGGCCGGGACGAGCTGGTCGCCCGTTGCCACCATGGGGACGGCGGCAAGCTCGGCCGGCCTGGCGATCGCGTTGCCGATCGAGGCGAGACTGGCGATCAGCGCGATCTGCCAGACCTCCGTGGTGAAGGGCAGGAGGACGACGAGGCCGGCGCGTTCGAGGTCGGCGGCGATGATCAGCCGGCGCCGGTCGAGGCGGTCGGCCAGCAGGCCCCCGAGCGGCAACAGCAGAATCCACGGCACCTGTTGCAGGATAAAAACAAGGCTGAGCAGGCCGGCCGAGCCGGTGATGTCGTAGACGAGCAGCGGCATTGCCACGGACGCGACCGCCTGACCGAAGCCGGCGAAGAGTTGGGCCAGCCAAAGCTGGCGGAAGGCAGGGTTGGCGAGGACACCGCCGTACCGGCCGCCACCGGCAGGCGGCAGGGTTGACGAATCCGAGGTCGATTGTTCGGTGGCAACGGCCATCGTCTCTCGTCCCGATTGGGGAACTGGCCGGATTCCGGTTCCGGCAAAATGCGCATCTAGTGAAACCGGCGAGGCCATTGTGATGTGAGATCGGGCGAGTCCCGACTCGCCCGTGTGCCGGCGACACGCCGGCGGAGAGTGTAGCCTTCCAGGAGTCGTGATCAGCCGCATCAGTTGAGGGAGGGCGCATGAAGGTCGGGGTGATTTTGCCGCTGGGGGAGATCGAGCACCTGGGGCGGACAATGAGCTACGCGGAGATTCGGGGGCTGGCGCGGCAGGTGGAGGAGGCCGGGTTCGACTCAGTCTGGATCTACGACCATCTGCTCTACCGCTTTCCGGATCGGGAGCCGTTCGGCGTCTGGGAGGGGTGGACGATCATGACCGCCCTGGCCGAGGCGACGGAGCGGGTCGAGATCGGCGGGCTCGTCTTCTGCACGGCGTTCCGCAACCCGGCGGTGCTGGCGAAGATGGCGGTGACGCTGGACGAGGTGAGCGGGGGCCGGATCATTCTCGGTCTCGGCTGCGGCTGGCACGAACCTGAGTTCGACGCCTTCGGTCTGCCATTCGACCATCGGGTCGACCGCTTCGAGGAGGCGTGCGAGATCATCGTGCCGCTGGTGAAGGAGGGGACGGTCGACTTTACCGGGAGGTACTACAGCGCGCCCAACTGCGAGATGTTGCCGCCGTCACGGGAAGGCGGCATCCCGGTCTTGATCGCCTCCAGCAAACCGCGCATGCATGGGCTGACCGCGACGTTCGCCGATAGCTGGAACACGGCCTGGCTGGGGCAGGCGAGCGCGCTGACGCCGCGCCGCGAAGGGATCGAGGCGGCGTGCGCCGAGGCCGGGCGCGACCCGGCGACGCTGGAGATCACCGTCGGCGTCAACGTCGCCTTTCCAGAGAAGGAGGGGGCACCGGAAGATGTTTCCAACCCGGAGCGGTTCCTCACCGGCACGGCAGACGAGCTTGCCGCGGGCTTGCAGGGGTACGCCGACGCCGGGGTTGGGCACGTGATCTGCAACTGCATGCCGGTGGAAACGGAGACGATTTCGCGGCTGGGTGAGGCGCTGGCGCGGTTCAAGGCGCCAGTGGGAGTAACGTAGCGCAGGGCAACGTATTGGGCACGGCGCGCCGTGCCCCTACCGATCACCCGAAGGGAAGAGGCGGGCGGTGAGGTCGGCGGAGATTTCGACGCGTTTGCGGGCGAGGGCGGCGTCGCTGATGTGGCCGGCGTCGCGGAGCTCGACAAGGGAGCGCAGGCGCACGCCGGCCTCGACAATGGCGACGAGGCGGGCGCGGCGGGTGCGGGCCTCGTTCGGGTCGAGGTGACCGGAGACGGTGAGGTCGGCCAATTCGGTAAAGGCGGCGGCCTGGAGTGCGGGCGCGGGCATCGGCACGGTACATGGTCGGGAGGCGCCGCCATCGCGCCGGTCGCGGATAGCCTGCATCGCCTCGTCGAGAACAGCGAGCGCCGCGGCTTCGTAGGCGCGAACGTGGTCGAGCGCGGGCAGAGCGGCGATCTCCGGCGACGGCGTCGCGGGCGGCGCTTCGTCCGGGGCGATGTCGACCCAATCGGCGGCCAGGGCGTAATCGTCGCGCGACGGCGAGGCGGCGGGGGCGGTATCGACCGCGTGGTCGGGTTCGGCAAACTCGGCGACCATCACGTCGTCGAGGGCGGTCCGATCTTCGATGTCCGCCACGGGATCCACCGTCGATTCCTCCGCCAAATCGGACTCGTCGACCACGGCCGCGGTCGATCGCGACGCCGGGTGTGACCAGACCGCGAGCGAGCCGACGCGGTGGACCGAGATGCGCCAGGGCTGGATGAGGGGAGCGGGAAGACCAAGGGGAACACCTCGCGAGCGAAGCGCAACGAGGAAGGCGCCGCGCTCGCGCGGGTTGCGATCGGGCGCGAGGCGGTCGAAGAGGAAGGGCAAGTCGATGCGGCCGGTGTCCGGATCGAGATAGGCGACATAGGCCGAGGGGATGCCCTGGCGCGGTTCGTCCTGACCGGTGATGACGTCGTGAAGCGCCGAAAGGGGTACGCGGTTGAGGCCGTTGCCGGCGGCGCTGCCCCAGATCAAGGATCGGGTCGTCAGCCAGAGGTGGCCGGCGGCGACGCGGCCTCCCTCGTAAAGCGGCGCGGAAACAGGGCCGGTCCAGATGACGTTCTCCGACTCGAGGCCGCGCGTTTGATCCCAGCCAACCTGGATGCGGGGCAATGCAGGCTCGTAGTCGTCGTCACGATCGGGCAGACCGAGGTCGAGCAGCGCGGCGCGGGCGTGGGCGGCGGTGCGTAGCGGACGCATCGGCAGTCGCCCGCTCCGGAGAGCGATCGTGAAGTGACGGGCGGTCGCGCCGTCCCGGTAGGCAACGCGCAGCGCGGCTCGTTGCGCCGGCCCTGGCACGACCGCCGCGCCGTCAAGCCATTGGATCGGCAGGCCGAAGCCGTGCGGTTGGCCCTCGTCGACCAGCAGGTAGGCATCGCTGATGCGTAACAGGGCGCCGGTGAGCCGACCGCCGCGCTGGGCAAAGCCGGGGAAGCCGCCGGAGACATCGCAAGTGGCCTCGAAGCGGGTGGCGCCGCGTTCGGCCAGCCAGTCGCTCGCGAGCGCAAGTCGACCGCGAGCCGTGGCGCTCGGCGACATGACGAGGGCGCCGCGCCCAGTTAGCCCATCCCACCGCGGACGCGCCCGAACCAGCCCTAGCAGCATTCCGTCTCCCTCTCTGCATGTGCCGCCGCCTGGCGGACGCGCTGGCAGTGCCACCACACGACTGGCGCCGCTCCGCCGGGCGGTCGTCGTACGTTCGTCTGTGGCGGGGATGCGACGGCCGCCAGGGCTCGGCGGCGTCTGGGAATCACGTGGCGACTATCCTAGCGCACTCGGCGTGTACGTACAACCGGGGGCGGCAGGGACGGCCAGGACGGCCAGGAGAACGAGAACCCGTCATTCCGAGCCCCACTCCGTCATTCCGAGCGACGTCGAGGGATCTGTCTCTGATGAACGACGTCTCCCATGAGAGCCAGATGCCTCGGCAAGCTCGGCATGACAAGGGAGGAGGCGCGGCACAGCGGGGAGCGTCGCTCGGGATGGCAGGTTGAGTCCTACCGTCCTGGCCGTCCTTGCCGCCCTCGCCGCCCTGACCGCCCGCCATGGCACGATTGGTGCGATCCGAAAGAGTCGACAAGCCCAGGGACCTGCCCGGAGATGGTAAAACCGCGCGACGGCGACGGTCGTCGCGGACGGTGGTGATGAGCAACGTATGTATGTATCCGGGCGACGGGCGACGTGACCGGCGGCGCGATGGGGCGACGCCAAACGAAGCGACAGGAGGTCGATGATGCACGGTCGAGATCGAATGGACAGTGTGTCGCGGTTGATGGCCGAAGCGCTAGCGGGGCTGCTCTCGCGGCGCGAGGTGCTGCGCCGGGCGGCCACGCTCGGGGTGAGCGGGCCGTTGGTGGCGACGCTGCTGGGGGCGCAGCAGCGGGCGGCGGCCCAGGGGACGCCGGCGGCGCCACCCTCCGGTGAGCCGATCAGGCTCGGGGCGGCGGTCTCGACCACCGGATCGAATGGGCGAACCGGGTTATACCAGCTCGAGGCCTATCAGCTTTGGGAGGAGCAGAAGAATGCCGCCGGCGGCGTGCTCGGGCGGCCGGTGGAGATGATCGTCTACGACGACCAGTCGGACCCGGCGACGGGAGCGCGTCTCTACGAGCGCTTGCTGACGGAAGATAATGTCGATCTGATCCTCGGTCCCTACGCCTCGTCGGTGACGCAGGCGGTGGTCCAGGTGACGGAGCGGGCGGGGCAGCCGATGCTAGCGGCGGGCGCCTCCGCGGGCGACCTCTGGAACCGCGGCTATGCGTACCTCTTTGGCGTCTACTCGGTGGCCGAGGACTACTTCAAGGACATCATCCTCAACATCGCCACGGAGGAGGGCTATACGACGGCGGCGATTATCTACGAGGACACCCTCTTTCCGACCTCGACGGCGGCCGGCGCGGCGGCGCATTGCGATGACGCCGGGATCGAGGTGGTCATCAACGAACTCTATCCACAGGAGGCGACCGACGTCTCTTCGGTGCTAACGCGGGTGCGCGACGCCGATCCGGACATGCTGATCGGCGGGTCGTACTTGCCCGACTCGGTGCTGATCGTGCGGCAGTCAAAGGATTTGGAGATCAACCCACGGCTCTTCGCCTTCTCGGTCGGCGCGGCGCAGCCGGACTTCGGCGAGTCGCTGGGGGCGGACGCCGAGTTCGTGCTCGGCCCGTCGATGTGGGAGCCGGAGATCGAGACGCCCGGCAACGCGGAGTTCGTGGCGGCGTATCAGGCGAAGTTCGACCGCGACCCGGACTACCACTCGGCGGCGGGCTACTCGGCGTGCCAGGTGATGGAGGCGGCGATCAACACCGTCGGCGAGATCGACTTGGAGGCGATCCGCGAGCAACTCGCGACAATGGAGATGCCGACAGTGCTCCCCGGTGTCTATAAGGTCGACGAAAACGGCAAGATGACCGGTCACATCCCGCTCACCGTGCAGTGGCAGGAGGGCCGGAAGGTGCTGGTTGCCCCGGCCGATCAGCAGACCGGCGAGATCGTCCTGCCGACGCCGGCGTGGGACGAACGGGCGTAGGCGATAGGGCTTAGGCGTTAGGCGTTAGGGAATGCGACGGAGCCCCTAACGCCTAACGCCTAACGCCTAACGCCTGAGGACTAGCGTGGACCTCCTTCAGGTCATCGTCAGCGGGTTGTTGCTCGGCGGGGTGTACGCGCTCTTTGCCGTGGGCATGAACTTGATCTTCGGTGTGCTGCGGGTGATTAACCTGGCGCACGGCGAGTTGATTATGCTCGGCGCATACGCGACCTTCTTCCTGGTCGACCGGGCGGGATTCAACCCGCTGCTGACGATCCCGGTCTCGGCGGCAGCCCTCTTCGCCGTTGGTCTTGCGGCGGAACGAGGGCTGATCGAGCGGACGGTGAACCAACCGCTCCTTGCCTCGCTGCTCTTGACGTTTGGGTTGTCGACCTTCCTCATGGGCGGAGCGTTGTCGCTATGGACGGCGAACTTTCGCTCGGTGCCGTACCTGACCGGGTCGTGGGGCGTGGGATCGCTCGACCTCTCGAAGGTCCGGCTGGTCTCGTTTGCGATTGCGCTGGCGGTGACGGCGGCGACCTACGCCTTCCTGCGCTACAGCACCTTTGGCAAGGCGATCCGGGCGACGGCGCAGCACGCGCAGGTGGCGCAAGTCTGCGGCGTCAATGTGGGGCGGGTACGACTGATCACCTTCGGGCTGGGGGCGGCACTGGCGGCGGTCTCCGGATCATTGATCGCGATGATTTTCACGGTCAGCCCAGAGATGGGGCGCATGTTCATCGGGCGGGCGTTCGCGATCGTCGTGCTGGGCGGGCTGGGGTCGTTCGTGGGAGCGTTCGTCGGGGCGTTGCTGTTGGGGGTCGCGGAGACGGTGGCGGCCTACTACACCGACACCCAGTTGGCCGAAGGGGTGTCGTACGCGGTGCTGGTGGCGGTGTTGCTGTTGCGGCCTTCGGGATTGTTTGGGGTGAAGGAGTGAGGAGTGAGTACCGAGTACCGAGTACCGAGTACCGAGTGCCCATCACTCAGCACCGCGCTCTGGGCACTGAAGGTTAACGGCTGATGGCTGACGGCTACGGGCGCGGCGCGGTCATTGAGACGCCGTTGCCGCGGGAGATGGAGGCCGAGGAGGGGGCGGCCAGCGCGCGGCAGGCGGCGCGGGTGGCGCCTCTGCCTGCCTGGGAGCGGCAGTTGCCGCGGATCTATCTCGTCTTGCTGATCATCGCGGTTGCCGCCCTCGCGCTCTATCCGGAGATTGCCAGCGCCTATAACGTGACGCTCTGGTTGACGGTGCTGATGACGGTGGTGCTGGCGACAAGTTGGAACATCATTTCCGGCTTTACCGGCTACACGTCCTTTGGACACGCCGGGTTTTTTGGGATTGGCGCCTATGTCGGGGCGCTGCTGCTCTTTTATGACCAATCGCATTGGGTGCCAGCGGTAATCCTGGCGGGGCTGGCGACGTCGTTCGTGGCGTTAGTGATCGGGTATCCGACACTGCGGCTGCGCGGGCCATACTTCGCGATCACGATGCTGGGGCTGAGCGAGCTGGCGCGGATCATTATCACGGCGTGGGATTCGTTGACGCTCGGCGGGGTTGGCGTCTACCTGCCGATCCTGCGGGACACGACGCCGAACTACTACGCGATGTTGGCGCTGGCGACGGTCGCGATCGTCGTCTCATACATGGTCGGGACGTCGGGGTTCGGGCTGAAGTTGCGCTCAATCCGGGACGACGAGGTCGCGGCGCAGGCGATGGGGATCAACACGACCGCCTACAAGATGAGCGCCTTCGTCGTGAGCTCCTTTTTTCCCGGCGCGGCCGGAGCGATCTACGCGCGGCACAGCGGGTTCGTCGAGCCGGTGGCGGTTTTTGCGGTGATCTGGTCGATCCGGGCGATCGCGACGGCGATCGTCGGTGGGCAGGGCACGATTCTGGGGCCGATCATCGGGGCGGTGGTGCTGACGCTGGTTTCCGAGGAGGTCTGGGCGTCGGACCCGAACCTCTATCAGGTGATCTTCGGCGGGATGATCGTGTTGGTGGTGCTCTTTATCCCCGGTGGATTGATCTCGGTGGTGCAGCGGTGGGGGTGGTTGCCGAGGAGTCGGAGGATCTAGGGGTCAGGAGTTAGGGGTCAGGAGTTAGGAGTCAGGGAGTGATGGCGGAGCGGGCGGCGATTCTTGAAGTTGAGGACATGTCGGTGCGGTTTGGGGGGGTGCAGGCACTGAATGGGGCGAGCCTGGCGGTGATTCCTGGGCGGATTACCGGGGTGATTGGGCCGAACGGGTCGGGGAAGTCGACGCTCTTCAATGCGGTGACGGGGGTGGCGCGGGCGGACAGCGGGAGTGTGCGGTTCAAGGGGGAGGAGATCGCGGGGTTGCCGCCGCACCGGATCAACCAGTTAGGCATCGGGCGGACATTTCAACTGACCCGGCTCTTTGGGCAGATGACGGCGTTTGAGAACCTGATCGTCGTGGCGCGGGGGGACCAGAAGGCGGCGCGGGAGCGGGCCGAGGAGTTGCTCGAGGTCGTCTCGCTGACACACGTGCGGGACGAGTACGGGAGCAACCTCTCCTATGGGCAACAGAAACTGCTGGAGTTCGTGCGGCTGATGATGACCGACCCGGAGTTGATCATGCTCGACGAGCCGTTCGCCGGGGTGAACCCGGTGATGGAGCGGCGGCTGCTCGAACAGATGGAGGGGTGGCTGGCGGCGGGGAAGACAGTGGTGGTCACCGACCACGAGATGAAGATCATGATGGAGATCTGCGAGGAGATCTTCGTGCTCGACCATGGCGAGGTGATCGCCCATGGGACGCCGGACGAGGTGCGCGCCGACGAGCGGGTGATGGAGGCGTACTTTGGCCGCTGAGCCTGTACCCAATGGCACGCCGATCCTGGAGGTCAAGGGGATCGATGCCAGCTATGGAAAGGTGCAGATTCTGCACGACGTCTCGCTGGCGGTCTCGCCGGGCGAGGTGGTAAGTGTGATCGGGCCGAACGGCGCCGGCAAATCGACGGTGCTGAAGGCGGTCATGGGGATGCTCAGGCCGTCGCGGGGGGAGATTGCCTTCGACGGGCGGCCGATTGGGGGATTGCGGACCGATCTGGTGGTGCATCGGGGAATCGGGTACGTGCCGCAGGGCCGGATCGTCTTCCGCGACATGACGGTCGTCGAGAATTTGGAGATGGGCGCCTATACGGTGAGCGACAAGGCGCGGATTCGGCAGACGATGGAGCAGGTCTTCGCCATCTTCCCGCGCCTGGCGGAGCGGCGGAAGCAGGCGGCCGGGACGATGAGCGGCGGCGAGCAACAGATGCTGGCGATGGGCCGGGCGTTGATGGTGCAACCGCGTTTGATCCTGATGGACGAGCCGTCGCTGGGTTTGGCGCCGATGTTCGTCGAGCTGGTCTTCGAGAAGATTCTGGCCTTGAAGGCGGCTGGGATGACGCTGCTCCTGGTCGAGCAAAACGCGGCCAAGGTGCTCACGATCAGCGACCGCGGGTACGTATTGGAACTGGGTCGGAATCGGTTCATAGGGGGCGGGGCGGCGTTGTTGGCGGACGAACGGGTAAGGCGGATGTATTTGGGTGGGTAACACGAATCGAGAACGGTGATGGACAAGCAATGCTCTCGCCGGCTACCAGGACTCTGGCTTTGCGATCGAGCCGTGTTCGTCATCGAACACCGCCGCAAACAGTGAAGCCACGATGGGGCGGCAATGAACCATTTTCGATCTCAGACAGACGGCTGGCTCCATTTTGCGGCGTGGCTACCAGTTCGTATACGACCCGTCGCGGCGGCGCCAGTGAGGGGCTTCCCAATACCCGAAGGGGTGGTCCGCGATGGCCTCCTCGTTGAACTCGACGCCGAGGCCGGGGGCGGTCGGGATCGGGAAGCAGTCGCCTTCGAGGGCGGGCATGACGGGGAAGAGGTCGGCGGGGTAGGACGCGGCGAGGCGGTGCTGGTGTTCGAGGGCGGCGAAGTTCGGGGTGGCGATGCCGAAGTGGATTGAGGCGGCAGTGGTGATGGGGCCGAGCGGGTTGTGGGGCATCATGTCGATGTAGTGGGTTTCGCACTAGCCGGCGACCTTCTTCGCCTCGGTCAGGCCGCCGACGTTGGAGACGTCGACCCGCGCGAAGTTGAGGATCCCCTCTTCGATGTAGGGCGCGAAGGCCCATTTGCTGGAAAACTCCTCGCCGATGGCGAAGGGGATCGGGGTCATGGTGCGCAGTTGCTGGTATGCCCGCGGACTCTCGGCGCGGATCGGCTCTTCGATGAAGGAGAGGTGGACGTCGGCCACCTTCTGGCAGAAGAGGGCCGCTTCGGCCACTGACAGCCGATGATGAAAGTCAATCGAGAGTTCAATCGCCGGTCCGACTGCATTACGAATTTCCCGTAACCAATGGGCGGCGACGTCGAGCGAGGCGATCGGGTCGTAGATGGAGCCGGTTTCGCCCGTCCAATCGGGATCGGGCATGCCGGGACCGAAGCGGAGCGAGCGCCACCCTTGGTCGACGAAGGCCCGCGCCTGCTCTACGACGTCGGGGCCGGTCAGGGTGCCGGGCGAGGCAAAACAGGGGCAGCGGTCGCGGCAGGCGCCGCCGAGGAGTTGGTAGACCGGCACGCCGAGCGCCTTGCCGAGGATGTCCCAGAGGGCGATGTCGATGGCGGAGATGGTCGCGGCCAGGATCGTGCCGCCCTCGAAGTAGGCGCTGCGGTACATCGTCTGCCAGTGGTGCTCGATGCGGCGCGGGTCCTGACCGATCAGGAAGCGGGCGAGGTGGTCGAGCATCCCCTGCATCGCCAGTTCGCGCCCGGAGATGCCCCCTTCGCCGACGCCGGAGATGCCCGCATCGGTCTTGACCTTGACGATGTACTGGTTGCGGTGCCCCACCTTGACCGGGAATCCTTCAATCGCGGTGATCCTCACGACGATCTCCTGACGACGCGCAACGCGCACGACGGATCAACCGGCAGACGCTCGGCATGCCACGGCGGTGTGGGTGATGTGCCGGGGTATTGAATCGCAATCTCGCCGGATGCGAAAGGGCAGCGCGTACAATCGGCCGCATGGAGGTCGAGCGGACAGAAGAAAGCAACCCGATTCTCGTCGAGATCATCCGCGCCGAGATCGAACGGGACGGGCCGATGACGTTTGCCCGGTTCATGGAGTTGGCGCTCTATCACCCGGCGCATGGGTACTACCTGTCGGCGGAGCGGCGGCCGGGGCGCGGCGGGGATTTTCTGACGGCGCCGGAGGCGACGCCGCTCTTCGGCTTGACGCTGGCGCGGCAGATCGCCGAGTGCTGGGAGCGGTTGGAGCGGCCCGAACCGTTCGTGGTGCGGGAATACGGCGCGGGCGTGGGCGGGTTGGCCTACGACGTGATCGCCGGGCTTTCGACCGAGGCGCCGGAGGTGGCCGCCGCGCTCCAGTACCGGCTGATCGAGCCGAACCAGCACCGGCTGGCACAGGCGCTGGCGGCGATGAAGGAGGTTGGCCTGGCCCACGTCGTGATGGCCGAGGATGGCGACGACGTCGAGCCGATCATCGGCGTGGCCCTGGCGAACGAGGTCGCGGACGCCCTCCCGGTCCACCGATTGGTGCTACGCGATGGGCAATTCCGAGAGCGGAATATCTGTTGGCGGAATATCGGGTTGGCGGAAGTGGAGGGCGAACCGTCGCCGGCGGCTTGGACGGCGATCGAGCGGTTGCGCGCCGAAGGCGTTGTGGTGCCGGACGGGGCGGCGGTCGACGTTAGCCCGGCGGCAGCCGAGTGGTTCGCCGGGGTCGGGCGTGGGCTGGCCCGCGGATATGCCATCATTGTCGACTACGGCTACCCAGCCCAGGAACTCTATCGGGCGCACCGGCTCGAGGGAACGGTGCGGGCCTACTTCGCGCACACCGTCGCCGACGATGCGTTGGTCCGCGTCGGCAGGCAGGACCTGACCGCGCACGTCGACTTCACGGCGTTGCAGCGCGCGGGGGAGGCGGTTGGGATGCGAGTCGCCGGCTTCACGACGCAGGGGGCCTTCCTGGCAAGCCTCGGTCTCGGCGGCCGGCTGGTCGAGATGCAACGCGACCCGGAGACGACGATGCCCGACTACCTCGCCGCCCAAGCCGCCGTGCTGCGGCTGATCGATCCCGGCGGCTTGGGTCGCTTCGGCGTCTTGATCATGGCCAAGGACGCGCCAGTTGAGCCGCCGTTGGCGGGGTTCGCGGTGACGGGGCCGGCGTTCTGAGGACGGCCAGGACGGCCAGGACGGCCAGGCGGAAGGCGGAAGGCGGAAGGCGGAAGGCGGGCGCGGTATCATGGGCCGGTGCGGTTCGATACCACCGTTGGCTGGGATAGCTCTTTCGGGAAGGATGCTGACTGTTCATGTCCGAAAGCCAGGCCGATGTGTACCTCTTTCTCTCGGGCGCGGAGATGCACCCGACCGGTGTGTTGGCGGCCTATCCAGGCGCGCGCTTCGTGGCGCGGGCACGGTTGGCAGCGCCAGCGGTTGACCTCGCCCCGCCGTTTGCCGATCACATTGCCGACGACGGCACAGCCGAGGTCTGGGGCATCCTCCTCCGCTGGCCCGATGGCACGGCGGACGGAGCGCCCGGCGAGGTCGTGACCGACGATGGCCGCACCTTCCAGGCGCTAACGACGAGTGGACTGCTCGGCGGCGACCCCCAGGCCGTCCTCGCCCAGGCCCGCTACTGGGAACTGCCGCCGCCCTATGTCGCGCGCCTGCGCGATGCCGTCGCCGCACTCGGAGCATCGACCGGTGACGACGAGTAGCCGTCAGCCGTCAGCGATCAGCCTTCGGCCAGCGGAAGGCGGAAGGCGGAAGGCGGCAGCACCCAGCACCCCACGCCCATCACCCGTCACCCATCACCACCAGCATCATGACCACGACCACCTTACCGAGGAAGAGCACGCGCGGTTGCATTTGGCCGCGGTCGAGGCGGCGACGGTTGGGAGCGGTGAGGGGCGGCGGGTGTCGAAGCGGAGCTTGGTGGCGCTCGGGGTTTCGGGCGGGATGGCGCCCTGCCCGGACGCGCTGGCCATCCTGCTGCTGGCGGTGGGGATCAATCAGCTCGCCTTTGGGATGCTGGCGATTGTTGCGTTCAGCCTGGGGTTGGCCGGCGTCCTGGTCGCGTTCGGGCTGGCGATCGCCCTGGCGGGGCCGGTCTGGTCGCGCCTGGGGCGGGCGACGACCGGCGGCGCGGGTCGGTTCCACGGCCTGGCGGGCGGTTGGTCGCCGTCAGCCCGGTTGCCAGCGCCGGCGTCGTCGTGCTGCTCGGTCTCGGCATGCTCTGGCGCTCCGGCATCGGCGCGTAGCGGATCCGCGCCCGTATTTTCCCTTGGATGTCTTCCCTCTGATTGGGTGACGGGAATGCGCACCCTGTCGGCAAGTCTGGTTGTAGGGCCAGCCCTGGCTCGTTGGCCGCGGACAAGGAGGAAGGAAGCCGATGCGCTAATCGACCAGTTGCGTGCGGATCCTCATGGCGCACGGCCTGGCGCTAGCGGGCGGCAAACGCCCGCGCAACGCCTCAGACCGGCCGGCCGGGAATCCCCCCTTCTCGTATCCGCGCCGTGACGATGGGGCTCCGCCGAGCGGCGGAACAGGCACGGCCCCGGCACATCAGCCGGAGCCGAGCCTGTTGCCTTGGCGTCAGTCGACGTTCGTAGCGAGGTCGACGTCGCGCAGGGACCACAAGGGCGAACGCCAGACCCAGAGCGCGACCGCTGTTTCCAACAGGGCGGCGAGGAAGAGCGTCGGGCGCAGCCCGATCACCTGACCGAGCACGCCGCCGAGCAACGCGCCCAGGGGAATCGTCGCCGCGCTCAGCACCTGCAAGGTCCCGCCGACGCGGCCCAAGAGGGCGTTCGGTACGATCGCCTGGCGCAAGGTCGTCTCGGCCACGTTCGCCAGGGTGACACCCATCCCAAAGAAGAACTGGCCGATCGCCACCGCGATCGCGACCACGACGAGGTCGTGACCGGCGAGGGGGAGCGCGAGGTCGCTCAGGCCGAGGATGGCGATGCCGATCGCCATTGCCGGTCCCACGCCGACGATCCCGACGATGCGGCCCGGCAACAGGGCGCCGGCGACGAAGCCGACGCTGCCGGCGGCGAAGACCAGACCGAGCAGACCGGGGCTCATCCCGATCGTCCGTGTCAAATAGAGGATGAAGACCGCCTCCAGCATCGCGTTGAAGAGGCCGACGAGGGCGGAGCCGGCCGCCAGGGCGCGGATCGTCGGGGTGCGGACGACGATGCGCATCCCCTCGGCCACGTCGGACCAGACGGAGGCGCGGGATGCGCCGCCCGCGCGGGGCGGCTCCTTGGCGCGGATGCGGGCGATCAGCCCGGCGGAGGCGACGAACGAGAGCGCGTCCACGGCGATGGCGACGGGCGCTTTCAGGAGTTGGACGAGCCAGCCCGCGATGGCCGGTCCGGCGATCTCGGCTGCCGAGCGGCCCAGTTCCAAGGCGCTGTTACCTTCGACCAACCGTTTCCGCTCGACCAACGCCGGGAGATAGGAGTGATAGGCGAGGCCGAAGAAGAGGCCGCAGAGGCCGGTGAGGAACGCGACCGCATACAGCAAGGGCATCGTCAGCGTTCCCGTCACCCAGGCGATCGGGATTGTGCCGAGCAAGAGGGCGCGAGTAAGGTCGGCCGAGATCAGGATCGGCCGGCGGGCGCGGCGATCGACGATCACCCCGGCGAAGAGACCGGCGACCAGCGCTGGCAGCGATCCCATCGCGGTCAGCAGGCCCATCTCGGCCGGTGTCGCATCGAGGGTGACGGCCGCGGTCAGCGGGACGGCGAGAAAGCTGATTTGCCCGCCGATCTGCGAAATCGTCTGCGCCAACCAGAGCCGGCGAAAGTCGTCGTGTTCGCGGAGGAGGTGCATAGATGGGCTCCGCTGCTTGTGGTATGCGTCTGGCATTGGCCGGCAAAGGCTGTTATGTCACCGTTTGAGCAAGGCAAACAGGATAGCCGACTGGACAACTACCATCGCGCGGGCTTGCTGATGACGATGCCGTCTGCATTGGTCAGTGTGGCGGGGAACTGGCAACGCTTGAGCAACTTCGTGTCGAGAATGCGGGCGTCCGTGGCGACGGCGCGCAGAACGTTGTTCACCGTCACATCGGGGCTCCGCACGAGCACCGGCACATTCATTTCCCGCGTCACGATGCGGATCGCCTCGGCCAAGTCACCGTCGTTGGAGATGACGAGCGCCTTGGTACAGTCCTGCCGGCACGCGTCGCGGACGAGACGGCAGGCGAGGTTGACGTCCGACCCCTTTTCTTCGTAGGTGTCGAACAGGATCGGTTTGGCCGCGGAAACGCCCACCGGCACGCCCCACTTTTTCACCGAGAGGAAGTTGCCGGCCACCACTTCCAGGCAGGGAAGCGTCTTCAGGGCCTCGATGTAGGCGCGTTGCCGAACCTGTTGGTCGGGATCGCTGGGGTTGGGACGGATGTAGGCCGTGAAGTACCCAATGCGATGGATCGTCACGTTTGGCACGAGCAGCTCGCTCAGGCGAAGAAGGTTGAGCCACTTATACCGATTTGGGAGTCGGTGCTTGCGATGATCGTTCTTGAAGAGACGGTAGTAGAAGTTGAACCCGTCTACATAAACGTTGACGCTCATGGGTACACCACAAAAAAGGACCGCCCGAAAGGGCGGCCCGAGGCCCCACGGGGAATGCCGTAGGGGGAGTTGATGAAAGTATACACAGAACCGCGGAATGGTTCAACCGTTTGTCTCGTATTGCGCACCATGATGTTCCCTTCCGGACTCTGCCGGTGTATACTCCGAGTCGAACACGGGATTAGCTGCCCGTGGGATGGGGTCGGCTTGGTGGTACCAGCGCCGAGCCGTTGACTCCACAAGACCGTAGGCGCCGTCCGGAGTCGAACCGGAATCTCCTAGGTACCAGCTAGGCGACTTCCGTCATCCACGGCGCCAAAGGAAACGGTCTGGTGCCGCCGAGTGGGATTGAACCACTACGTTCCGGCTTAGCAGGCCGGTGTTCTAGTCCATTGAACTACGGCGGTTCAGATCGGTGATGGCGGGGCGGGGGGTGCTAGCCGGCAAGACCCGCCCCGTCTCCTTTCCTTCCCTACGTCGTCATTTCTCCCGACTCCCCCGCGCCATGCGGAATGTGCCCTGGGTTTCGCGTGTCCAGAGCTTTTTGCCGACTCCCTCGGCCATCGTTGACCGCAAAGACCCCTTGGCGGCCTTAAGGTGCTCGTCGTTCTGGATGGTGAAGATCGCGTTCGCCAAGTCATTCAGATTCTTCACCTCGCCCGATCCCAAAATAAGCTTCGCAGCTGCTGTCAGCGAAATGGTCGCGAACTCTGGGCGTCGCCGGGGCATCTTCTCGCTCCGATTACCAGCGGTGAAGTCTTTGCCCTCGGTCTGCGCCCGCTGAGTGCCGTCGGGCAATATACTCGGCGTCGGCGAATGTTGGGCCGGCACCAAACCGAGGGCAGAAAGCAGGGCGTTTGCCCGATCTATTACTTGCCGTTCGCGCTCCATTTCCGCCACGAGTTCGTTATACCGCGTCTCCAGGTTCGCGCGTCGGCCTTCGGACTCGCGCACACGAGCGATCAGGAGATGTCCTAACGGATCCTCATCACTCACATCATCTTGTTTGTCCTGCGGCCACGCCGCGATCTGTGTGGCGTCCATGAAAGGCATTGTATATCGTGTGTGGGCGTTGGTCATCCCTCCCCACGGACTATCCCCCGCGTGGTACCACGGTAGGTACTTACGCACATCCCCCAGCACGCGGACCCGCCCATCGACTGTCCGGACCGCCCCGCCGTATCCTCTTCGTAGGTCGGAGGCATTCTTGAGCGGTGAGTGATCGACCGACCGTGTTGCGAAATCGTCTGCGCCAACCAGAGCCGGCGAAAGTCGTCGTGTTCGCGGAGGAGGTGCATAGATGGGCTCCGCTGTCAGTGATTGGGGACGGTCATGGGGCGGATGCAATGTCATTCGCCGAATCGCCTGAGACCGTGGTAGATGACGCTGGCTCATCAACCGCGAAGGTGACATGTGCCAGGGGTTCGTCGTTTCCGATCAATCGAATCATGTAGGTCCCAGCCCGCTCAAAGGTCACGCGGGTGGCGATGGCGTATGGCAACGCGTATTCATTCGCAACGTCGAGTTCCCGGAGTTCCTCCTCATTCAGCCGTAGGTGGAACTCCTGAGGTCCGAAGTCGAGTAGAGCCCCGCGATCGCTCACGAACTCGATCTTCAGGACGATTTCGTCGGCTGCAAGCTTAGTTGGCACACTCAGCTTGATCGCGAGCGCGAATTGATGGGATGCCGGGAAAGCAGGGGGGTGAATGCGTTCCCATCCGCCACCGAGGATGTCGATCTTCCCACTTTGCACCCGGGCGTGATCGCACAAGAGAAAGCATTCGGTACGAAGCGTCGGGCGTGATGGCGACGTTCTGCTACGCTGTGTTTTGGCCATGTTCCCCTCGTCTCCTCCATGGAGTTCTCAACCATGGACATTGTATGACACCGTGTAATACGATGGGCGTGGAGCGTCGATGATGGCGCCACCACGCCCAGTTGACATTATCGGACTCGAGTGGGATGAAGAGAATGAGCGCCATATCGAACAGCACATCAACGCCTGCTGGATCGAAGAGATGATCGAAGGTGGCGATTGGTGTGCATTCCCGAATCAACCAGGACACCCACCCAATCGCTGGCTCGTCGTTGGTCGAACCGAGGCCGGGTTCTGGGTCACGGCCGTCTGGCGCGAGCCGATCGACGGCGACCGCGGTCGGTGGCGTCCTATTACGGGGTGGCGCTCAACGCCACACGAGAAGCGGATGTACCGCACGGAGCGCGAACGGACGCGTAGACGATAGGAGGGCAACCCATGGCGAAGCAGGCCGCCCAACGAGACGCTGACCCGCTCACGCCGGTGACAAGCGGGGAAGATCAGCAAGCGAAGGGGTGGGCCGATCACGCCGAACCACTGACCTCTGCTCGACGGCTTGAAGCAACAATCTCAATTCGCCTGGGTCCGGACGACGCGAAGGTGGTGAGTCTCGCCGCTCGCCTTACCGGCAAGACGAAGTCCGAGTTCGTGCGACGGGCGACCGTGGAAGAAGCTAGAACGGTCGTTGAACGATACGAGCGGCAAGGAATGGTCGTGGAGCGTGTCGAACGAATCGCCCCGACGGAAATAACGAAGGCGATGACACGATCCGTCGAAACCAACGGAGAGGCGCGGCCTCCATCGACGACCGCTGGCACATCATCTCGGCTCTTTACCGACGTGAGTTGACCCCTCTGCCTATCACGGACTAGCGGCCGGCGCGCCTGCTTGCTATCCTGCGTCCCAGCGCAGTACCGGGGAGGTCGGCAGACGTATGCGGGTATGAGCGCGCGGTCTCGTCAACGACGTTCGCCGCCGGCGGCTCGTCCGACCGAGCCGACCGGGTTGGTGGCGGGCGCGCTACTCGATATCGACGGCGTGCTCCACGTCGGTATGCGGCCGGTGCCAGGTGCGGCGGACGCCCTCCGCGCCCTGTCCGCTCGCGGTATCGCCTACCGATTTCTGACCAACTCCACCACCGCCAGCCGGGTCACGCTCGGCGCATCGCTGCGGGAGATCGGCTTGCCGGTGCGGGACGAGGAACTCGTCACCGCGCCGGTAGCGACGGCGGACTACATCCGCCATCGCTGGCCGGGCGCCCGCTGCTATCTGATCGCCAAAGGCGACGTCGACCGGGATTTCGCCGAGGCCGGACTGACGGTGCTGCCCGACGACGCGACGGAGGCAGACGTGGTCGTGATCGGCGGCGCCGAGGAGCGGCTGACCTATGAGCGGATGAACCGCGCCTACCGCCTCTTGGTCGCCGGCGCCCGCCTGGTGGCGATGCACCGCAATCCCGCCTGGCGCACCGCCGACGGGATGCAGCTCGACAGCGGGCCGTACGTGATCGCGCTGGAGGCGGCGGCCGGCGTGCGGGCGATCACGGTCGGCAAGCCCGCGCTGACCTTTTTCCGCGAGGCGCTGCGGCTCCTCGGCGTGCCGCCCCGCCGAGTGGTGATGGTCGGCGATGATGCTCGCAACGATCTCCTCCCCGCCCGTCGCCTCGGCCTGCGCACCGTCCTGGTCCGCACGGGCAAGCCGGTTGCGGACGGCGATACCGAGCACGCCGATTTCGTGCTCGACTCGATTGCCGACCTGCCGGAGGCGTTGACGTGAGTACCGAGTGCCGAGTGCCGAGTACCGAGTACCGAGTACCAAGTGCCCAGTCGTCGAAACAGGCTGACGGCTGACGGCTGAAAGCTGACGGCTCAAAGATGGTCTACAAAGCGACCGAAGACGTCGTGCGCCGGGTGATGCCGCTGCTGGAGCAGATGGCGACGCGGACGATCGACAAGGCGCGATTACTGCAGTACCTCTCGGCGCGAGCCGGGGCGGACTGGGATGTGCTGGAATTGGTTGCCGACGCTGAGGAGGGACCGGCCGGTGGGGGTGGCACCGGCCGGGTGCTGACCTTCCGTGACCGGTCGAGCGGGGCCGAGCACCGCATCCCCTACCCCACCTGTCTGCCGCCCGATCTGGAACCCTTGGTCCGCGA
This sequence comes from Thermomicrobiales bacterium, assembly GCA_050696075.1. Taxonomy (GTDB): domain Bacteria; phylum Chloroflexota; class Chloroflexia; order Thermomicrobiales; family UBA6265; genus JBOGUF01. The sequence goes on along the minus strand of JBOGUF010000207.1, from coordinate 12,760 downwards.
CGAATACAAGCGGCTGGCGATGGATCGCCCCCTAACCGCGATGGCCGAACCCCTCTTCACCCGCTTCTACCAGGTGACTCATTGCGCCCGCTGCCGCTGGCGCGGCGCGGAGCACGCCCAGATCCACTTCGAATGTCGCTACGCCGGGCATCCGGTGAACTTCGAACAGGAATAGGGCGGCAAGGCGGCAAGGCGGCGAGGCGGCAAGGCGGCAAGGCAAATCATGGGACGAGGTCGAGGAGGGCCGCGGCGACGGCCGGGGAATCGATGAGCATGTGGAAGTGGCCGGCGTCGATCTCTCGATCGGGCCAGCCGGCTTCGCGCGCGCGGCGCGCCGGTACGTCGTAAGGCGCGCTGAACTTGAGATAGCCGCACGGCGCGTCCGGCCAGCCGGGAAAAACGGGGATCGGCTCGGTGAAGAAGGCGAGCGCCCGCGGGCGGAGGTCGGCGATGAGCTGCCGGCGGAGGCACCGGTCAGGCAGGATGGCGGCGAGGTCGCCGTCTGTCCAGGCAGGGAAGCGGCCACCGGCGGTCAGGTGCTCCCGGAAGTGCCGGGCGAATTCCGGGTCCTCGTTCGCCATCAGGTCGAGCCGGCTGGCGCCGTCGATCGGGATGCCGGCGTCGACGAAGAGGTAGGCCGCGACCGGGCGGCCGATCCGCTGCCCGATGACCGGCAACAACGGACCGGCGCCGCTATGTCCCACGAGCGCGACAGGTCGGTCCGGCGGGAGCGGCGCGACCGCTCGGGCGACGGCCTCCGCATGTTGCCGCCAGAACGGCAGGTCCGCGCCCGTATCGTCGGTCAGCGCCGGCACAACCGTCTCGACATTCCGTTGCTGCAGCTCATCCGCGACGAGCGACCACGTCAGCGGACCGACGAGCGGGCTGTGGATCAGGACGAACGTGGATCTCAAATCCCCGGCTCTCCGCCGCTGCAAAAGAACGATAGCGTCAGGCAGCCGATTCGACGTCGACCGCGGTGACGAGTGGTGGGTCGGTCTCCACGGGAACGGGTTCGCCAAGGTCAGCGAGTGCGACGATGTGGCCGGCGATGGCTTCTCGGATCCGTTCCTGCGCCTGATCGATGCTGCCGCCCTGGGTAAAGCACCCTGGAAGAGTCGGGACCGACACAACGTACATGCCGGGATCGTGCCCCCGCTCCACGATGACCGTGTACCGCATCAGAGCAGATCCTTCAACTCCTCGGCCGTCAAGTCCGCCTGTTCCAGAATCCATCCTAACCGCCTCTCGCGCCCCGGGAATGCTCCCCAGGCTGAACCTACGCCGCCCCTCGGGGGCTGTGGCCGTAACCCCGGAGGGGTTTTGTAGGTTTAGCGCGGGGTTTTCAACCCCGCGTCGCGGGACGACGCGCCGGCGACTTGCCGACTTGCCGACCTATTTGTCCTCCCGCTTGCCTCGTGAGGCGCGGTGGGCGTCGTGGGTGGCGCGCTTGCGGGTGGTCTCGTCGTAGGCGGAGGAGGCGTCGAAGGCGGCGTAGTGCATCGCCAGGTCGTAGTGCTCCTGCACCTGGGCCGTCATCGGCGCGGCCGACAGCGCGGCGGCAGACTCGCGCAACAACGCCCGGGACTCGGCGTGGCGGCCCTGGCGGTCGAGGCGCATCGCCTCCCGCTGCTCCGCGTGGGCGCGCTGGAGGGCAGCCTCCTCGGCGACTTCAGGGTCGGGCGGGGTCTGATCGACGGTCGCCGGGTCGGCTACGACTAACGGCGGTAGCGTCAGGGAGAACGATTGCCGGCGGTCGGCCGCGGGGTCGGACCAGGTGGCGTCGAGGGTCAGCAGGTGGGTTGCTCCCGCCGTGCTGGGACGGGTCGTCAGGGCGAAGATCAGGCAGAGGTCGTCGCCGGGGAGCAGCTCGCGGACGGCGACGTCGATCCGCTTACCTTGGCGGTCGACCGGGAAGAGGTTGAGCAGGCGGGCGCGGACGCCGTGTGGCATGGTCAACGAGACGGTCAGCCCGGCGGCGACAACCGTTAGTAGCTCGCCCAGCTCCTTGGCGAAGAAAGCGCGCAGCTCGCTTGGCCGGGCGATGAACTGGAAGTTGCCGCCGCCCGCCTCGGCCATCCCGGCCAGCAGATCCTCGTCGAAGTCCAACCCCACGCCGAGGGTCGTGGTCGTTACCCCGCGCCGGCGCAATTCGCCCGCGTGGTAGGCCAACTCGCCGCCATCGGTCATCCCGACGTTCGCCAGCCCATCCGTTAACAGCAGCGACCGCCGAATCCGTACGCCCTCGCCATTCTCCGCCTTCCGCCTTCCGCCTTCCGCCTCGTCTTTGCTCAGCTCGCCGCACGCGGTCAGCCAGCCGCCGGCGAGGTTGGTTGAGCCGCCGGAGTCGATGCCGCGCAGCGCCAGGCGGATCGCCGTCTTGACTCGCGCCGTCGCCGGCTCCAGGTGGTGCAGGGTTTCGACCTCATGGTCGTAGATCACCAGCGCGGCGCGGTCCTCGTCGGCGAGGTGGGCGACGGCGACGTCGACCGCCTCCTTGACCAGTTCGAGTTTCTCGCCCGTCATCGAGCCGGAGCGGTCGAGGACGAAGGCGACGTCGACCGGCGCCCGGTGGGACCCGGCCTCCGGTTTGCGCGCGGCCGCCTTGATCCGGACCAGCAGCGACGCCTCGCCGCCGGAGGACGCGACAAATGGTTTCTCCCAGGTCGTGGTGATCGCGAGATTGGCCGGCGCGCCGTTCGGAGATGATGGTGTGGTCATGGGTGATGCCTCCTTAGATGGACGAACTGGACGAACGATCGACCGGTGGCCGATGCTACCGAAATGCTGTTCCGCCTGTGCGCTCTAAATCGGACAACGGGTCAGCCGAAGACTTTGCGGGCCCAGCGGACGAGCCAGTCGACACGGTCGCGTTTGCGGGTGTAGGCCTCCTCGCGGATCAGCAGCTCCGCGTCGTCGCTGAGCGGCACCCGGCGCCAGGTGCCAGATACCGGGTGATGGGTGATGGGTGATGGCTCGGCGGGGCTGAGCGGTGAGAAGGCGACGCGACCGATGGCTGGTTGTAATTGGCGCCACGGGTCGTCGGCTTCGCCTGTCTGTCGCCCGGACGCTTGCGCCATAACCCGGCTGACGTAGTCGGCGGCGCTGTCGCGCGGGGGCGCGGCGGGGCGGGGCGGCGATGCCGCGGCGTCGTGATCGATCGTTTCGGCCTCCATCAGGACCCCCGCCGCCTCGACCGAGTCGGCAACCAGGCGGTGGACCTCCACGTCGTCGAGGCCGGCCAACTCGCGGCGAATCTCGCGTAGCGGTAGGTAGGACGCCTTCAGCCGCCCGATCAGCAACAGCCGGTCCAGGTGCCCCCGCGTGTAGTGGCTGTGCGGCCCGGCGCTGACCGGCGGTGGCAGCAACCCCTCGGCGATGTAGTAGCGCACCGTCCGCACTGAGACGCCCGCCGCCTCGGTGAGTTCCGTCAGGGAGTATCGGTCGTGGGTCGTGAGTCCCGGGTCGTGAGTCATGAGTGTTCCGTCGTTCGTTGATAGCAAATGGACCTTCAGCGACCCAGGAATCATAACAGTAGAACGTATGACTGTCAATACTTGGCCGGTGCTAGAATCGCGACCCGGCGTTGTATGACCAGCATGAAGGGCCGCCCGCGCATGACTCCCGCCTCACGCCTTACGCCTTACGCCTCCCGCCTCCCGTTGTCCGGCATCCGCGTCGTCGACCTGACGCGGGTGATGACTGGGCCGTATTGCACGATGATGCTCGGCGACCTCGGCGCCGACGTGATCAAGGTGGAGTTGCCCGGCAAGGGGGACGACACCCGCGCCTGGGGTCCACCCTTCCAGGAGGGGGAATCGAGCTACTACCTCTCGATTAACCGCAACAAGCGCTCGATCGCGCTCAATCTCAAGAGCGAGGGTGGATGCGGGGCGCTCTGGCGGCTGATCGAATCGGCCGACGTCCTGGTGGAAAATTTCTCCCCCGGCGTCTGTGGCCGTCTCGGCTTCGACTACGAGACGGTCAAGGCGCGCGTGCCGGATATCGTCTACGCCTCAATCTCCGGCTTCGGCCAGACGGGACCGGGACGGGAACGGACCGCCTATGACCTGATCGTCCAGGGCATGAGCGGGCTGATGAGCGTCACCGGTCCGCGAGGCGGGGCGCCGACCAAGCTGGGCGTGCCGATCGCCGACATCGCGGCCGGGATGTTCGCCGCCTACGGCATCCTGGGCGCCCTCTTCCACCGCGAGCGCACCGGCGCGGGGCAGTACCTCGACGTCTCGATGCTTGGCGGGCAGGTAGCGCTGCTGACCTACCAGGCCGCGATCTGGTTCGCCACCGGCCAGACGCCGACGATGCTGGGCAATGCCCACCCGATCGTCGCGCCCTACGACACGTTCCAAACGGCTGATGGTTATGTCAATATCGCCATCGGCAACGACGGCCTTTGGCAGCGCTTCTGCCAGGCGTTCGACCTGGACGCGGCGGCCGACGAGCGCTTCTTGACGAATGCCGGCCGCATCACCAACCTCGACGCCCTCTACGCGGTGATCAACGGCGCGCTCAATCCCCTCTCGACCGAGGCGGTGGTCGCCAAGTTGGACGCCGCCGGCGTGCCCTGCGGTCCGATCAACACGGTCGAACAGGTCTTTACCGATCCGCGGATGGACGAACTCGACCTGCGCCAAACCCTCCCCCACCCGACCCTCGGCGAGGTCACCTTGACCGGCTTCCCCTACCGCTTCTCGGCAACCCCCCTGGCGATGCGCCACGCCCCACCCCTGCTCGGCCAGCAGACCGAGGAAATCCTGGCCGAGGCGGGGTATTCAGCGGACGAGATCGCCGACCTCATCGCGTGCGGCGCGGCGGCATCGGCAAGCGGGAGAGTTGCCAAGCCGACGTGAACAAGCTATTTCAATCGTCTGTTACTATCGATCTCTGACAATCTCTGCTATGCTGACGAATGGAGAGGAGGCGGCGCAATGAATGTCAGTTTGACTCCGCGGTTAGAGACGATGGTCCGCCAGAAGGTCGCAAGTGGCCGCTACAACAACGCCAGCGAGGTCGTGCGCGAGGCGCTGCGGCTGATGGAGGAGCGTGACCGCCTGAAGGAGTTTCGAACCTCCCTCGCCGTGGGCGAAGAGCAGATAAAGCGAGGAGGGGGGATCGAATGGACTCCCGACGTGATGGAGCGTCTCAAGCGAGAGGCAGCCGAGAACGCCCGACGCGGCAAGCCGGTCAAAGACGACGTCAGACCGTAGGCTACCCCAGTCAGCTCACGCCGCCAGAAGGGTGCAGTTGCGCTACAAACGCCTTGATCTCGTCGGAGCCGCGCAGGCGCAGCCAGACCGGCCCCTGGTTCGGCTCGAAGACCAGCTCGAAGGTGAAGAAGGGGCAGCACTGCCGCTCGAAGGCGATGAATTGGATCAGCTTGTCGATCCAGTCCGGTGCGGCCGGAAATCTGTAGGCGTAACCGTCTGGGAGCTCTTCGACCTCCGCGACCGCGCTGAAGAGGTCGCGCTCCAATTCCGCCGCCCACCGCGCCAACTCCGGATCGGAGAGATTGCACGCGATTGGTGCCGCCGTCTGATCGCTCTTGGTGTTCATCGGTACGACTCCTCTGCTTTATCACGTCATCAAGGCAGATGCACCCGTCGTTCGTAGGGGCGGCACCCGCGGCCGCCCGTCGCGCAACGCGCGACATGCCGCGTATGCGGCCGTTTTGCCCTCATGAACAAGTCGCATGCGTGCGGTCGAACGGGCCGCTGGCGCGGCATGCCGGGCTTCGCCCGACGAGAGGGCACGGGTCCCTCCCCTACGACGGCCCGCGACTGGCAACGAGGGACGCCAGCCGGTACGATCCGCACGGTAGATGTTGAAGCGTGCTTTAAGTCAAGGGGTGATCCGTGGAGCGGTTGACGATTGGCGAGGTGGCGGAGCGGGCCGGGTTGCGGCCGTCGGCGATTCGGTACTACGAGAGTGCGGGGCTGGTGCCGGCGCCGGGGCGCGTGCATGGGCAGCGCCGGTACGACACGGGCGTGCTCGACCGCCTGGCCGTGATCCGGCTGGCGCAGCAGGCGGGGTTCACGGTTGCCGAGATTCGGCAGATGTTGACCGGCTTCGACCCGGCGACGCCCTTCTCGGTCCGCTGGCGCGCGCTGGCCGAGCGCAAGCTAACCGAGCTCGATGGGCTCATTGCCCGCGCCGAGGCGATGAAGGGGATGCTGGAGGCAGGGCTCCAGTGCGGCTGCCTATCGTGGGAGTCGTGCGCCCTCGTCGCCCGCGCCGCCGAGGATCAGACCGCGGGCTAGCGACTGTCTCCGAATCCGCCGGATTTCAAACCAGTGAGAAAGTCGCGCAGCAGCGAGCGTAATTCGGCGGCGTGCGTCAGCCAGAGGTTATGCCCCGCCCCCTCGATCAGGGCGTAACGGGCGTTCGACATCAGGTGCGCGAGTTGCTCGACGGGCTAACTCGGGCGGATGTCCTCCGAGCCATAGACGGCCAGCATCGGCACGGTGCACTCGGCCAGTCGCCGCAAGAGCGTCGGCTGGACGATGTATTCGCGGGTTGAGGCGTTGCCGGCGCGGTTCACCTCGCGATTGTCCGGGTAGGCCATCGGCGGGTCCTGCTCGCGCCCGGCCTCGCGCCCCGCTTTGTAGGCCGCGTGCCAGCCCCGGTCATTCTGCACCCCGGCCCCAGAGAGGTAGACGAGCGCGGTCGTGCGTTCTGGATACTCCAGGGCGTAGGCGAGCGCCAGGAAGGCGCCCCAGGAGTGCCCACCGACCACCCACCGCACGTGCCCCCAATGCACCCGAAGGGCATCGAGGTCGGCCAGTGACGTCGCCAAGTCGTACGGCCCATCCACCGCGGACCGGCCACAGCCGCGCGACTCGAAGCGATAGACCCGGACCAGATCGTCCACCATCGCCGCGACCGGTCCCAGGTAATCGCAGCACCCCGGCCCGCCGGCGCAGAGGATCAACGGATAGCCCATGCCTTGCTCGGCGACCCACAGATCTGTTCCGTTGACCGCAACGATCGCATCCTGCATGGGCCATGCTCTCCTGTGCTGCCCGCGGCTCACGGCGCGGCGCGCTCGACCCGCTCAATCAACTCGACGCCATGGGCGCGGAGGTGGTCGTCCAAGCGGAGCAGGTCGTGCGCGCGGTGGACGATGTCGGCCGGCGTCGTCAACCCCTGCCGGCAGCGCCCGACCCAATGGACCCAACTCGTCGCCTCGCGCAGCAGGAGCAGGGTCGGCAACGCTTCGATTTCTGCCGACGTGAGCGCCACGCGGCGGCGGTAGCCGGCGGCGAGCGCCTCGACGATCTGCCAAGACGGGTCTGTGCCCCAGTCGGCGTCGCTGAATCCGCGTATGGCGACGGCCAGGTCCATCGCGCGCGGGCCAGGCGAGGCGAACTCGAAGTCGAGGATGCCGCTGACCCGGTTGCCGCGCATCAGCACGTTGCCGCGATAGAAGTCACCGTGGATGAGCTGCGCGGGCAACCGCGCGCAAACGCCGGGGATCGTGGCGACGAGAGCCGCGATCAGCGCACGCGGGCGCGGCGGCATCGCGGCGTCCGGAGACTGATCGAGGAGCGCCAGCCCGTCCTCGATCAAGGAGCCGGCGTGCGGCAGATCGCCGAAGCGCGGCATGCCGGGCGGTGTTGGGCCGGCGTCGATGGTGGCGAGGGCCGCGTCGAGCTCGCCCAGCGCCTCGCCGCAAGCCGTGGCCTGGGCAATGTTGCCCGCCTCGGGGTGGTCGCTGGCGATGCCGGGGAAGAGGCTGATGGCGACGCCGTCGCGGATCAGGTACGTCTCGCCCGTATCCGTTACCAGCGGGCGCGGTACCGCGAAAGAGAGCGCCGCCTCATGCAACCGCCGAAGCAGCGTGTGCTCGTGCCGGACGCGTGCCAGATCGCCGGCAGTCGGAGAGAGCCGCAGGAAGTAGGACCCCGCGGACGTCTCGACGACGAACGAGCGGTTGTTCGTGCCGCGTTGGGTCGGTCGTATCGCCCACGGACCGGGGATTGCCCAGGCCGCGAGCGCCTCGCGTGGCTCGATCATCGTCTCGTTGCCCCCGCCCTGGCTGCCCATGTGCCGGCTCGCGCGCCGCGCACCCGTTCATAATAGGGTAGCGGGGCCAACGGGCCGCTTGTTCGAAAACCGTACCATGCACCTGGGCGTGGGCGAGTTCATGCCGACGCCCGATATGGCGCTCTCGATCGGTCTCTTCACCCGGCAGGCCAGCGAGCGGATTGCCCACGCCGCCTGCCGCCTCGCCCAACAGCGGCGACGTTATGTCACCGTGGTCCACAAGGCGAACGTGATCCGCCTCGGCACGGGGCTGTTCCGCGACGTCTGCCGCGAGGTCGCCGCTGCCTACCCCGACGTCCGCGTCGACGACGAGCACGTCGACGCGATGGCCGCGCATCTGGTCCGCCGCGCGCCCGACTTCGACGTCATCGTCACCGAGAACCTCTTCGGCGACATCCTCTCCGACCTCGCCGCCGAACTGACCGGCAGCCTCGGCCTCGCCCCCTCCCTCAACGCCGGCGCCGACCACGCCATGGCCCAAGCCGCCCCCGGCTCCGCCCCCGCCCTCGCCGGCCAAGACCTCGCCAACCCCGTCGGCGAGATGTTGTCCGCCGCGCTGTTGCTGCGCTGGCTTGGCGACCGGCACGGAGACGAGGGATTGATCTCTGCCGGTGGGGCAATCGAGACGGCGGTGGCGCGGACCTTGGCGGATGGGGTGCGGACGCGGGATCTTGGGGGTGATGTTGGGACAATGACATTGTCCCATACGCTCGTAACCTATCTGTAGCGATTCTGGAATCGCCGGTGTTCTTGGCGAGTGTGCTACGATGCGTTCCCGCCTTCGAAATCCCGCATACCAACTGATGAGCCGCACTCTGCAACTCAGTGCGGATTACCGCGATTCCTGAAGGGGCGTCCTGATGGACGACGAACTGGATTTTAAAGAGTTTGGGGGAGGCGGTGCGCCAGTTGTGCCACCGCCGACGACCAGTGCCGCTGGTACGGATGAACGGTACTTTGAGTTGCTTGCTGGCGCCCTCAGGACTTGTGCAGATTACAAGCCGAAGTTCGGCAAAGGAAGGAAGAGCGGTACCACTCTCGACCAGTTTCGGGATTTGTACGGCGCTGATCCCTTCTACCGATGGGTAGGACTGGACTCACCTCTGATGTATGCCGCTCACAAAGCCGCTGGCGGCATGACGTCTATTTACCGACAGATTGGCATCGGATGCCAGTGAGTGTTTAGTGCTCTGTTGCAGGATGCGCTTGGACTCTCGGCTCTCGATGCCACATGGGTGTACCAGGTGCCGACATCTGGAGGGGGAGTGCGGTCTCTGTCGCTTGATGGTCGCATCGAGATGGATCACATTTCTGATCTCGCCGGGCGTCGCCGGGTAGAGGTATGGCTGGATCGAGTCAAGGCAGACTTGCTTCTTCATCCCGAGTTGGCGTCAAGGATCAAGGGTGCGGTTTTCGAGGTGCGGCAGGGCTACAAGAGTAAGGACTCCAAGCGTCAGAACGCGGACATTGCTAACGCATCGAGCGCTTACGCCAACCTTTATGTCCCCGTGCTCTTGCTCTTCTCAACGCAGATTGATGAAGGCGTGGCCTCACGCTATGCACAGGCGCGTTGGCTTTTGTTGTCGGGTACGCACTCCAGCGACCCTACCAGAAGCACATTCGCCTTCAGCACAGCCGTGCTCGATTACGATCTGGCTGCTTTCTTCGAGCGCAATTCGGAGAGGCTCAAAAACGAGCTTCCTTCTGTCCTCAATACCCTTCTCGAGGCATAGGTATGGTGACGAAATTGGCGCCTGGCCGCCTGGACCATCTCACCTTCAAGGGCAATTTGAAGCACACTCGTTATGGTTGGCTACGGCTGACTCCTGCTTATTCAGTCCACCTCGTCTCTGACCTGCTCGAAGAATGCGCGTCGCCTGACGCCGTGGTGCTCGACCCGTTTTGTGGCACAGGAACGACTGCCCTGGTCTGCGCAGAGCAGGGGATAGCTTGCGATACCACCGACATCAATCCATTCTTGCTTTGGCTTACGGAAGTCAAGTCACGGTCCTACACGGCCCAAGAATTGGAAGCTCTTACTGGGGCGTCTCTCTGCGTTGCCGATGCCATGCGAAACGGACGAGATCATTCCTCGTGGTTTCCGTCGCTTCACCAGATAGAGAAATGGTGGGACGAGAAAACGCTTGCTGCCCTTGGCCACGCTATGGCCGAGATTAAGGAGATTGAGCAATCTGCACCCGAGGCAACGGCTGACCTACTTAAGGTGGCGTTTTGTCGTGTGATGATCGAGCGAGCCAACGTGAGTTTCGGCCACCAATCCATGTCGTTCAAGAAAATAGCAGCCCATACTTCTTCGCTCTATTCGGCTGAAACCCTTGCACTGGAAAGCTGGGAGCATGCAGTCAATACGATAGCGGATGCAGCTAGTAGCGAGATACGAGTGAAACCGCGCGCGATCTACTGTGATGCTCGGAATCTATCAACAGCATTGGACAACGACTGCTATACCTGCGTAATTACCTCACCGCCCTATCCCAACCGCATGAGCTATATTCGCGAGCTTCGGCCGTACATGTACTGGCTCGGCTATCTGCGTGACGGACGTGAGGCGGGAGAACTCGACTGGCAAGCCATAGGAGGAACATGGGGCGTTGCCACGAGCAACGCAGGAAAGTGGACTCCGGAAGACAACCGGAAGATTCAATTCACGGGCTTTGACGACATCCTAGAGGATATTGCCCGCCACAGTCATTTGCTATCTCGTTATGTCCACAAATACTTCTACGATATGGTCAGTCATTGCAACGAACTCTTCCGAGTCGTAAAGCCCGGCGGGACAATCCACTACATTGTCGGCAATTCCAAGTTCTACGATGTGATGCTTCCGGTTGAGTCAATATTTACCTCTCTGTTTGAGGCAGCGGGCTTTGAGCAAGCCGACGTGCGAGTGATCCGCAAACGGACATCGAAAAAAGAACTGTTTGAGTACGTGGTTTCAGCACGAAAGCCAGAGCAAGAGTAGTAGCCTCAATCTGTCAGGCATCGCGTAGCCGGCGAATGGCCGCTTCCGGCGTTGGGTCGTCGGGACCGGCGGGCGCGATGGCTCGTGCCCGCCGATACGATCCAGGTACGACCTCGGGAAGGACAGTGATGTCTTCGACCGGGTCAATCTCGATGGGTCGGCCGGCTATCGGCTCGCGCTTGATCCAGCCCTCGACCATCACCCGCCTGCCCCACCCATCGCGAACCAGTTCGGCTTGATCAGAGCGCATCGCACAATGCACCGCCGTGTTATGCAGCGAGTCGTGCAGCGTGAAGCTCAGACGGTGACGACTTCGCAGCGTCTCGATCCGCCCTTCAATCGCACCGAACGCGAAGAGGTGGGTGCGAGCTTGCTCTGGCGCATCGGCGGTTACAGTCGCGGCGTCCGTCTCGGTTTCGAATCGGATCGAGGTGATTTTGCCGTTCAGCACCGACGTCAAGCTGCGTGCCGCGTCCTCGACTCGTTGCGAATAGGGAATGACTTCGTGCCGCTCGAGCGCTCGCCCGACGGCGGCGTAGGCACGCACGACGCGCTCGACATCCTCGACGTGATCGGCTTCGCCATGGATGGTTGCAGTTGCACCGCCCGCGACCTCATCAACAACCCAGATGATGTTCGCGGTCTTGCTTACTTCGTGGGTGAGGGCGTCGATCAGCAGTCGAAAGTGCTGGATGCTCTCGGTGGGTAGTGGGTCAGTTTGAATCCAGCAGGGCGACGATTTCCTCAAGCGACCAGACGTGATCCGTGATGCCCGCCGCCACTGCTGGCGTCGTCTTAAGCGTCTTATGCACGCGGGCGAAGTTGTAGTGCATGAAGTGCAGCGAGACGGCGTGCATGAGGTTCTCGACCTTCTTGGAGAACGCGTTGGTCAGCCGAGTGAACCGCCGCATGCTCATCCGCATCGTGAGGTTCTGGCGTTCGGCGTAGCTGGTCGAGATGTGCCATGGGTCCGGGTCCCCCGAGACGATAGCGGTATCGGTCCCGATGCACGTCGCCGGGCTGTACCGCTTCTCCCCCTCGGGGTCCGGTCCGTAGAGCTTGATGAGCATCGCGTAGTCGATGTTGGTCCCAAACGCCGCGTCAACGGCGGTCAGATAGGCGCGATGGCCGTCTGTCGTCAGTTGCACGCGGTTCGCCAACCGACCGGCGAGGTCTTGCATGAATTCGTGGGCATCCTCAGCCGTCCGCTTGCCGACGTACCACGTCGGGACAAGCTTGGTGTCGGCGTCGATGGCCGTCCACGTCCACACGTCGCCGTACCCGAACTCGCCCGCGTGCTCCGGGGCGACGTTCTTCTCCTTGGCGTAGCAGAAGCTCCAAATCTCGTCGCACTGCAACCGTTGGCAGGGCAGGTTCCGCATCACGCGGTCTTGATACACCTCGCACGCGGTGCCGAGGTCAACGAGCAACTTGACGACGGTGTTCTTCGCCGCGCCGGTCATGCGGCAGGTGGCGCGGATCGAGTTGCCCTCGACCAGCGCGGCGACGATTTGGGTGCGGCGGTGCGTGCTCAGCTTGTTCATACTGACCATTATACTTGACCGTTCACGCACGGTCAAGCATGGGTTGGGTGTGATGCAGATTCTGTGAAGGGGGCGTATGGTGGGACGATCGGACCCGCGTCCCAGGAGGTGGTCCCCATGCGCACACGCACCGAGCCGTCCGAAGCGGGTGCATCGCCGGTCATGCGGGAGC
>JBOGUF010000206.1:0-5113 GCA_050696075.1 Thermomicrobiales bacterium | reverse complement strand
GATATGGCGACGGCGCTGGCGCTGATCGACGCCTGCGTTCCGCGCTTCTTCGCCGCCGCGGACAGCGTTCGCATCGATCTGGCAACCGAGGCGGATCGCGACGCCGTCTACCGGCTGCGGTATCGCGTGGTGATGGCGCGCGGCTGGGCCGATGCTGCCGCCTTTCCTGACGGGCGGGAGTATGAGGCGGACGACGACCGCGCCATCCACGTCGTTGCCTGGGCCGGTGATCACCTCGCCGCCACCGCCCGCATCATCCTGCCATCGCCCGGTCACCGTTTGCCGACCGAAGCGACGTTCGACCTCACGGTCGAACCACGAGAACGGGTGGTCAACATCGATCGCGTTGCGATTGCCCCCGAGTACAGCGACCTCCACCATCGCCTCCTGCTGGCGACCCTCGGTCGGACGTGGCAGGTGGTTCGCAGCCGCGGGTTTCACCATTGGGTTGGCGTGAGTACGGCTGCAATGATCCGGTTGTATCGGCTGGCAGGCCTGCGGATGATCGTGCTCGGACCGCCGCGCCACTTCTGGGGCGAAGAGCGGTATCCGATCCTCTTCGACCCGGTTGCCACCGCCCCGCTGCTCGCGAAGCGGTGGTTGAGCCGGGAGTAGGCCGTTTACAGGGCGGTTACAAACGCCTCCTATCCTCCAAAGCAGTCGTTGGCGGTCGACGCCGTTGACGACCAGACGGATCTGACGTCCTTGTCATTGGAGGATAGCAAACGATGCATCGGCATGGACACGCGACCCCGGCGGTGAGCCGCCGGACTCTGATGGCCGGCGGCGCGTCGGCGCTGGCGCTCGGCGTCATCGGCTGGCGCGGCGCTTCTGTAATCGCGCAGGAGGCCGGATCGGACGCCACCCCAGCGGACCCCCAAGCGCTCCGTGAGAAGTTGCAGGAGTTCGACTTTCTCTGGCGGGCGACTTCGCCCGCGACCCACCGGGGGGACGAATACGCGCTGACTCTGACGAACACGACTTCGACGCCCCAAGAAGTCTGGGTGCGCGCCGTCGTCATGGATCACCGCGCCCACACCAACACGGTGGTCATCGACGAGATCACCACCATTGCCCCTGGCGCAAGCCAAGACCTGGCCGCCGCCAATGACTACGGCACCGCCAATCACTTCAACACGACCTTGGCCACGAAAACCGACATGGGAATCACGCTGATCGTGACCGTCACGGCAGCAGATGGCGTGCAGACGGCGACCTTCAACGAGCGCGCCTTCATGGTTGACAGCCGCGCCGACTTGGAGGCTCAGGCCGAGGCGCGGCGCGAGGCGATGCGCGGTCGCCGCCGCCGGCGGCACGGCATGGACGAGCACGGTGGTCACGGCGACGAGGCTGTACCCGAGGCGACGCCTGAGGAATAGGCGCTCGCTCGCCTACGGCGCCGCCTCCGCGGTCGGCGTTGGGGTGATGAACGTCGGGATGACAATGACGGGTGGCCGCGGGGTTGGCGTGGATCGATCCGGACGGTCGGTCGTGGCGGTCGGTTCGGGATCGGGTTCCGTTGGGCGAGTGGGTGAGGCGGACGGCGTCGCGGAGGGCACCGGTTCGACCGGCGGTTGCGGGATGGCTGGCGTCGGTGTCGGGACCGGCGGGATTTCCGGGCCGATGACACCGGCGACGAAGGCCGCGCCCGCCGTCGCCCGCGTTGCCTGGTGCGATTGAGTGAAGGCGGCGAGCGGGATGCGACTGGCGTTGGCGCTGGTCGCGGACATCGCCGTGATGGCCAGTTCGCCCTCGAAGATGCCGACCTCGCCCGGCTGCAGCGTCCGCGTCCTGCCGATCGACGGCACGACCTCGACGGCGCCTTCGGAGGCGAAGATGACGACCGGTTGTCCCGAGTCGCGAATGACCGTTGATTCCTGGAAGGCGAGCACATCGCGGACCAGGTCGACATCGCGCTGGCCGGTCGCCGGGTCGAATGGCGGCGTCTGGTACAGCACCGTGCCGCCGCCGACCTGATCGGCGATCGCGGCCGGCACCAGTTCAAGGGCGAGATAGTTCACGCGCTGACCGGAGAGGCTCCATCGCATTTGCCGGGCGCCCGATTGCACCAGATAGGCTTCGCCGGGCGCGATGCGGGCGACGTCGACCGGGCCGCCCGCGGTCTCGTCGGTCAGCAGGACGGGCTCGTCGGTCGCCAGGACGAAGCCCAAGACGCGGTCGCCGAACCGCGCGGCGCCGCGGGGTTCCGCCGTCCGCTCGACGAGACGCCAGACGACCGGTTCGTCCGGCAAATCAGCGATACCCTGCGCGACGACCTGGGCGTGACCAGTCGCGGGCGATTCGTCAAAGCGCGCCACCTGCCGTGCCGCAACCAGTCCGGCTGACGCTAGCACAATGAGAAGAGTCGCCAACGCGAGCGGCAGACGCCGGATGCGGCCGCGTGCTTGCTTCATATCTGACCGTTTCGTGGAGTCATCCATCCTTGTGCTCATCCTCTTCCGAGATTTCTCTGATGCCCCCAAAGGCGCGCAACGCCGGGCCGATTCCAACTTCAGGGTATGACGTGGGCACGGCGGCTCCATCCGTGAGATCACGGAGATGCCAAGGGGCGCGTTTGGCGTGGATCGTACGGGGAGGCGTGATAGGATAGTGGCGCCTGGCAAGTCGAGCGCCTGAGTCGTCCTATGTTCTGCATCGCCTGCGCTTCGCCAAACCCGCTGACGGCGTCAACCTGCGCCGCCTGTGGCGCGGACCTGCCCCGCGCCGACCGATCGGCACAGTCCGCGGCGGGTCGCCGCGTCACTTCCTCGCACCACCGCATGGCGTGGATCGGGGTGGCTTTGTTGCCGCTGGTGGCGCTTGTCACCGGTGTAGCCGTCGCGGTTGCGAACGATCGCGCAACCCACTCCGAGCAGGCCGTGGCGTATGAGCGCGGCATCGCCGCCGTGGCGGCCGGCGACCATTCGGCGGCCATGGCCGCCTTTGAGGCTGCTGGCGACTACCAGGACGCGCGTGATCAATTCGCGGCGGCGCGAGAGGCGCTGCTGCCGTATCAGATTGCCTACGGCGATGGGGCGGCGGCGCTCGGCGACGGACGGTACGGCGAGGCGATCGACCAGCTCTTGCCCGTCGCACGCGACGTACCGGGCTACGAAGATGCCGCCGCGCTCCTCGAACAGGCACGCGAGGACTGGGCCGTCGCGTTGGCTCAGGAGGTGTCGGCCGCCGAAACCCGCCGCGACTGGATCGCCGCCGAGGCGGCGCTGGTCGAGTTGAACGAGCTCGACCCGACCGACGAGGCGGTGGCGACCCGCCTGATCGAGATGCGACAGACGCGGGCGCCACTGATTTTCGCCCGCGGCAACGAGCTGCACCTATCCGCGCCCGATGGCACCGAAGCGGTGGTCGTGACGGCCGAGGTGCCGGTCGCCTGGCCGACCTGGAGTCCCGACCGCGAACAGATCGCCTTCCTCTCGCGGACGCCTGGAAACGGCCCAACCAGCGCCACGCTCAACGTCGTCGATCGGGACGGCCGAAACCTACGGGCGCTGGCGACGCGCGTGCTCGGCCGGGGGAGTTGGCCGGTCTGGAGCCCAGACGGCACGCGGATCGCCTTCACCAGCTTTGCCAATTACAACGACGTGCTCGACGAGGGACAGATCGGGGTCCATGTGGTCGACGTGGCGACCGGGGTCGAAACTGACCTGACCGGCGATCGCTTGCAGCATGCCGGTTCGGTTGCCTGGTCGCCGGACAGCCGGCGGATCGCGTTTGTCAGCTACAGCGTCTTCCCATTGCCGACCGGCGGGCAGGAGTACGGCGACGGCGACGTCTACGTCCTTGACCTGACGACCAGCGACCTGACGAACGTGACTCAGCGCCGGGTGCGCGACGAATACCGCGTTGCCTGGTCGCCGACCGACGACCGGCTCCTGATCTTCACCCTGCCCGGAGACTGGACCGATCCGGACCCGAGCGAGATCTTCATTCTCGATCTGCTGAGCGACGAGCTGGAGCAGATCGAAGCGGACGCCTGGCAAATCGGATTCCCGGTCTGGTCGCCCGACGGCTCGCGTATCGCCTTCGTCGAGGGCGAAAATATCCTCCGCATCGTCTCAAGCCAAAGTGATGTACGCATCCCGCTCCGCTCCGGCGTGAGCCCTTACCTGAGCTGGTCCATCGACGGCGCGTTGCTCTTCCTGCCCTCGGAGGATGGGCGCGGCCCCTCCTACCTCGTGCCGGCCGACTCTTGGGCCGGGCAGGTGCAGGCAGTCGATCTGGTCTACGATGCCAGACGCGACCAGACGGGCCCGCCGGTCTGGTCGCCGAGGAATCCCGTGGTCGCCGCGCCTCCACCGACCGACCACGGCGCCGCCCTCGATCCCGGCCCCGAACCGGCCCGCGTCATCGTTCCCGCTCGATAGTCGTTAGGGATTAGGCGTGAGGCGTTAGGAGCTATGTTGTTCCCCTAACGCCTAATCCCCTAACGCCTGCCGTTGTGCGGTACAGTAGATGCAGCAGTCGTGGTGAGGGAGACGGTCGATGTTCCTCGGCAGCCGGGAAGACATAGCGCACTTGGGATACGTGCTCGGGCAGTGCCCGAAGTGCCGTGCCCAGGGCGTCTTCACCGTCTATGAGGCGAAGCGCAAGCTCACGCTCTACGTCGTCGCGTCGCTGCCGATGGGGCAACAGCAGATACTCGAGTGCCGGGCCTGCGGTGGTCGGTTTGCGCTGCCGTCGGAGATGAAAGACGACCTCCAGCAACGGATCATCAGTGCCGATCAGCTTGCCGACTACGTCGGCCGGATCCCGGCCGGTCCGCGCGCGACCGCGAATGGCAATGGCGCGGCGCCGGTTCGCACCCTCTACCAGACGCTGCAACTTGATCCCGCGGCCGAGCCGGAGGTGATCGAGGCAGCCTTCAAACGACTGGCCATGAAGTACCACCCGGATCGCTACAAGGCGGCGGACGCCACGGAACGGATGCGCGAGATCCTCTCGGCGAAAGAAGTGCTGACCGACCCGGCGAAGCGCCGGGCCTATGACGCCAGCATCGGCATCGCCTACAGGCCGAAGCCGCCCGACGCGATCCGACCAGACGAGGTGTGACGAGTGCAGAGGCGTTAGGCGTTAGGGGAGAACGACGTTGTCC
>JBOGUF010000205.1:0-6267 GCA_050696075.1 Thermomicrobiales bacterium | reverse complement strand
CTAAGCGGCACATCTGGTGAGGGTGCGGGCCTGGGCAGCGCCTCACCTCGCCCGGGACGATATCCCGTCATCCCTATCCCGGCTGGCACCACCGGTCACACGGATGGCTTCCGTCAGAAGTGCCCCGCCCGACCCCTGATCCCGGTCGGCCGGGTGACGCGGCCCGATCAGCCGCACCGCCAATTCCTCATCTCCCTCGGTCCTGATGACCTCCGTTCCTGAGCGTGCATATCGGCGACCTATGCTCCACGGCCCATCACACGACGTGGAGCGTCGGATCAACTGGTCGCTCCGGCCCGGCGCAGGGCTGGCGCGAGCGGTTGCGGTTGCGGTTGCGGTTCGATCGCGACGGCGCCGTCCGCCTTCGGCCGATCCGCTTCGTCCATCAATTGCATCTGGTACAGCTCCCGGTAGAAGCCGTCCTGTGGCAGCAACTCGATGTGCGTGCCGTGCTGCACCACCTTGCCGGCGCGCAGCACCAGGATCTGGTCGGCGTTGCGCACGGTGCTCATGCGCTGGGCGATCACAAAGGAGGTCCGCCCCTTCATCAGCGTTTGCAGCGCCTGCTGGATCTCATGTTCCGTCTCCGCGTCGACGCTCGAGGTCGCGTCGTCGAGGATCAGGATCGCCGGGTCCATTACCAGCGCCCGCGCGATCGCGATCCGCTGCTTCTGACCGCCGGAGAGGTTTACCCCGCGCTCGCCGAGCAACGTGTCGTAACCGTCCGGCATCGCCTCGATGAAGTCGTGCGCCTTGGCCGCCTTCGCCGCCGCCACGATCTCCTCGAAGGTGGCGTCCGGCCGCCCATAGGCAATGTTCTCGCGGACACTGACCGAGAAGAGGAAGGTTTCCTGCAAAACGGCGGCGATCTGGTTGCGGAGCGTGGCCAGGGTGAGGTCGCGCACGTCGTGGCCGTCGATCAGCACCCGCCCCTCCTTCACGTCGTAGAAGCGGGGCAGCAGGTTGATGATCGTGCTCTTGCCGCCGCCGGTCGGGCCGAGCAGCGCCACCGTCTCGCCCGGCCGCGCCTGGAAGGAGACGCCGTCGAGCGCCTTCCGCCGCGAGCCCGCGTAGGAGAAGACCACGTCCTCGAAGACGACCTCGCCGCGCATTGGCCGCGGGTCGAGTGCGCCCGGCCGATCGGTGATCGCCGGCTTGGTGTCGAGCACTTCGAAGATGCGCTCGCCCGACGCCATGGCGCGGGCGACTCGCTGCACGACGAAGCCGAGCCAGCGGATCGGCTCGTTCATGAGGGTGAGATAACGGTTGAAGGCGACCAGCGTGCCGATCGAGATCACCCCGGTCATCACTCGGTAGCCGCCCAGCCAGACGACCGCCGCCAGGGTGAGGCCGGACAAGAGCAACGTCATCGGGTAGGCGAAGGACCACTGCTTGACCGCTCGCAGGTTGCGGTCGAAGAGTTCCCGCAGCTCGGTTTCGAAGCGCTCCGCCTCGAGCCGCTCCTGGGCGAAGGCGCGAACCACGCGACTGCCGGCGACGTTTTCCTGCAGCGCCGAGGTCATTACCCCGAATTGCTGCTGGACCTGGAGGAACATCGGCCGGATCGCAACGCCGAACCGCATCGACCACCAGACCAGGATCGGCATCACCGAGAGCGCGACCGCGGCCAAGAGCAGGTCGGTACGGAGCAGGATCACCGTTATCGCGATCAGGGTGCCGACCGCCTGCACCAGCGCCCGCAAGCTCATCATCAGCATGCCGCGGATGGCGTTGATGTCCTCGGTCGCCCGTGACATAAGCTGGCCGGTGTGTTCCCGATCGTGGTAGCTGAAGGAAAGGCGCTGGTACTGGACGTAGAGCTCGTTGCGCAGGTCGTAGCCGACGCGCTCGGCCAGGGTCTGCGAGAGGTAGGTGCGGATGAAGGTAAAGAGCCCTTGCAGCCCCGCCAGGACGACGATCACGATCGCGGCGCGGATCAGGTACCCCTCGTCCCGGTCGACAATGCCGCGGTCGATCGCGTTCGCCAGGACCGTCGGGATGGAGAGCTGCATTGCCAACGCCGCAAAGAGCGTCAGGTACATGAGGGCCACGCGACCAGGGTAGGGCTTGAGGTAGCTGAGAATGCGGAGAACGATCTTCACGAGGGCTCCTCGACCGCTTTCGCCGGCCGTAGTCGTGTCGAGTTACGTCGCATCATACCGCGTCGCTGCGACCATGCGCCCCGTTGCGCCGTCTCCGTCGTGAGTTACACCACCCTTTCCTCCTCGGTTGGCGGTTCGTACATCCAGGGATTAAACACGTCGATCCCAAGTCGCGCAAAATCGCGTTCGTTGCGCGTCGCCAGCGTCAGGCCATGCACCTCGGCCGTGGCGGCGAAGAACGCGTCTAGTGCATCGATTGGCGAACCAACGCGTCGCCGCCTGACGTTAATGACGCCCCACGCCTCGGCAATGTGCCGATCGATGGGGAGAATGCGCCCGCGAAACCGCTCGGCGATCTCCTCGATCCACCCTTCCAGCCGGTCTCGTCTTCGGCCTGGTGTGAGCAGTTCGATACCGTTTCTGATTTCCGCGAACGTAGCAACGCTGAGAAAGACGCCGTCCTCCCCGACGTTGTCCAACCATGCCAGTACCGTGGGCTCTGCCCGCGGCTTGATCCCCTCAGACACGACGTTCGTGTCAAGGAGGTAGCTCACAGTTCGATGTCGCGGGGCCAATCGAGATCACGTTCAGGGATGACAAAGCCCTCCTCCCGCAACGGTGAGTTCTGGAAAAACTCGGCCAACGTTCCCTTTCGCCGCGTTTTACTCGCCCATTCCTCGGCCGACACGACGACGACCGCATCCTTTCCACGCCGCGTGATCGTCTGCGGACCGTCGTGCAGCGCGCGGTCGATCACCTTGCTGAGTTGCGTCTTCGCCTCGGCCACAGACCATGTCTTGACTTCTGCTACCATCGGCCCACTCCCCCTTGATGATCATCATGACCATCATGACCACCTTTGTCATCATATCAGGCGAGCGGGCACGCGACGCGTATCCCTAACCCCTGACTCCTGACTCCTGACCCCTCGCAAAGATCTGGTCAGTCTTCGCCGCCATGATGAAGTCGTTGCGGTGCAGCCCGCGGATCTTGTGCGTCCACCAGGAGACGCGGACGTTCCCCCACTCGGTCAGAATCGCCGGGTGGTGCCCTTCTTCCTCGGCCAGTCCCCCGACCTCACTGGTGAACGCCAGCGCCTCGGCGAAATTCGATAGCTTGAAGGTCCGCTCCAGGCGCGGCACGCCGTTCACCTCGTGCATCTCCCAATCGGGAATCGAGGGTTGCAGCTCCGTGATCTCAGCCTCGGTGACTTTGGGGGAGTCTTTGCGGCAGGCCGTGCAGCGCTCCTCGACCAGCGTCGCCATCGCGCCCTCCTTTCCGCGGCCGGCAGCCGGATAGGCCGCCGTACGAATGTGCGCCGGGCATTCTACACCCATTCGTCAGGAATGGCTGTCGCGTGATGCCAAAGGGAAGACGGCGACTCATGTGTCGTTGACTGGCATCGTCTCCTGGCGCAAAAGTTCGAGGAACTCGCGAGGGGAGATGAGCTGGGCGGGGGTGCTGCCGGGGGCCGGAAAGGCCGACGCGAGCACATTGGCGTCCAAGACTGGTCGGATTATGTGCCGATCGCGGCCGCTCTGCGCCGCCGGTTTTCGGCACGAACGGCGGCGACGGCACGCTCCGTCTCCCGCTCGATCTCCTCGGTTGGCACCCCGCGGAACGGCTCCCGCATGGCCTCTAAGACGTCCCACGCTTCTTGCTGTTCCCGATCGAGTCGAGCCAGACGATCGAGATCCTCGGTCGAGATGATCGCCGCGACCGGCGCGCCGTCCTCCTCGACGATCACGCGTATCTCTTCGTGCCGGACGCGATTGACAACCTCGTCGAGTTCGCCGCGCACCTCGGAGATCGTCTTGGTTTCGGTGGCGGGTTTCTGTTGCAACATGGACCGTTCTCCAACGCCGGCATGTTCGATGTTCCATCCACCAGCATAGCACCCCGATTGACTCTCGACCCCGTTCCCGCCAAACTGCGATGGCTGACTAAGCGATCATGGACGAGCGGCGGAGCCAACGCATGCGATGCCCGAAGTGCACCGCGCTCGACGTCTCCGGCGAGGTCTGCCCGGTCCGCGGCGCGGCGCTGCCGAAGTCACGGCAGCGGCGGCGCTGGGTCACATTCCTCCTCGGCGCCATCTTCGCGCTGATGACGCTCTGCGTCGCCTTCCTCGTTGTCGCCTCGATCCGGGACCCGATTGCCCTAATCCTCAGCGTGATCGCCGCGGTGATCCCGGCGGCGCTCTACAGCTACCTGGTCGTCCGCCTCGACCACTACGAGCAGGAGCCAAGACGGGTGCTCCTGGCGACCTTCGCCTGGGGAGCGGTCGGCGCGGTCCTCTTTAGCATCATCGCCGAGCTGATTACCGGCACGATCATCATCGCGACCATCGGGGAGGAGGCCGGCACCCTCTTCAATATCGGCATCGGCGCGCCGATCATCGAAGAGACCTTCAAAGGGCTGGCCCTCCTTGCTCTGCTCCATTTCTTCCGCCAGGAGTTCGACAACGTCCTCGACGGCATCGTCTACGGCGCGCTCGTTGGCCTCGGCTTCGCCATGACTGAAAACATGCTCTACTTCGGCGCGGCCTATCTCGAAGACGGCCCCTACGGTCTGGGTGAACTCTTCATCGCCCGTGCCGTGATCAACGGCTTCGGGCATGCCCTCTACACCGGCACCATCGGCGCCGCCGTCGGCTGGTCGCGCTCCCGCTACCGCCAGGGCGCCGGCCGGGTCGTCGTGCCGATGCTCGGCTGGTTCCTGGCGGTCTTCCAGCACTTCCTCTGGAACACTGGCGTCGTCGTCATCGCCGGCCTCCAGGGCGAGGATGCCACGATCTGGTCCGTCGTCCTGGTCGAAGCGCCCCTTTTCGTCCTGCCCGCGCTGATCATCCTGGGCACGATTGCGGTGTTCGCCCGGCGGCACGAGTTGGAGATTATCCGCTGGGCGCTCGGCCCCGAGGTCGCCCGCGGCGTCCTCACCCCAGAAGAGTTCCACACCCTCTCCGACAGCCAGTTGCGGCGGCATGCGCTGCACGCCGCCTTCCAGCGCGCCGGCGAAGGCGGACGAAAACGCCAGCAACGCTTCTTCCAGGTCGCCGCCGAGCTCGCCTTCCGCAAATACCACCTCAGCCGCGGCGAACGCCCCAAGCCCGGCCAGCGCGCCCCCGAGGACGTCTACCGCGAGGAGCTCGCGACGCTGCGCGCCGAACTCGTCGGCACGCCCTCCATCAACCTCTAACACCAGGGTCCCCACGAATCAGGACATCTACCCGCCTCATTTGGGGCCAGGGTCCCATGACCACGGGACTTGTTTGCATCTACATAAGAAGGCGGGCCGCGCTGCTGAAACGCTTCTGAAAGGAGGCTCGTCTTGGACGTCGCATCGAGTGCAGTGCGCGGGCACCCATTGATCGCGCCGGAACGCGCGGCGCATGTGACGTATCGGCGCACCCGGCTCGCCGTTGGCCTGCTGGTCGTCGGCGCGGCGCTCTTTCGCGCGGGCGAGTCCACGCCGTCATTGGCGGACGCCTGGGACGCGTCGGCGGAGCGACGGCTAGAGATCATCGCCGCCCACGAGTCGGCCTGGATCAGGGCAAGCCTGCTGATGGGCGCGGGCGCGCTGGTGCAAGCCGGCGGGTTGGTCTTCCTGACCGACGCCTTCCGGCGCGGTCCCGGACGGCGGCTGGCCGAGGCGGGCCTGGGCGCCTTCCTGCTCGGCGTCCTGTGCTGGCTCATCCTCTGCTCGTTCCGTCTGGTCGTCTCGCTCGGGGCCGCCCGCGATCTGGACCCCACGCCGAATGCGCTGGCCTTCTACGACACCGTCGAAGACTGGGCCGTCTCCCTTGCCGGAGCCTACATGCTCCTCGGCGGCCTCGCGTTCCTCGCCTTCTGGGGTGCGCTGCTGCGCAATGGGCTCACGGGACGGGTGCGTTGGCTGGTGATCGTGTTCGGGTTGGCGATGGTCGCCGCCATCGCCGGGATCCCGCTCGTGGTCAACGTCGATCTCGCGCTGCTCGGTCTGGCTGTGCTGATCCTGACCCGGGGGCGCGAGCGGGAGCGCCGCCGATGTTCACCGTACGCCTGAACGACCTGGAACTGGTCGAGGCGGCCTCCGACGCGGACTCGACCCTACAGATGCGGGCGGTGCTCCCCATCTACGCGGCCAAGGGCGCGACCAGCTCCGCGGTCGTCTACTTCGAGATCGA
>JBOGUF010000204.1:0-34322 GCA_050696075.1 Thermomicrobiales bacterium | reverse complement strand
CATGTAGTAATAGAGATTGATACATCAATCCTTTTAGAGCAACGGCTGAATCAGACGACCTTGTCCCGAATCAACTCCGGAAGTACCGTCTATAATTCCGTGCCCCGCGGGAGAGAATCATTCCTACCGCGATCCGAGTATCCTCAAGCTTGGTGGCGTGCGCGCCGCCTCGGGGAGGTAGCTGTTGACTATGGTATTCCCAATATAGCGGACATGGTCACATCTGTAGAAGAATGGGAAGGATCCTCAAAGCTGCGAACCGTGTGGCGGCGTTAGGCACCTAACTGTAATGTGCAAGATTTGCGTCCCATGCCGAACGCGGTAACATGGCCATGTGATTGGGTCTCGGCGATGGTCGATCCGGATCCACCGGCGAGCAACTGCGCGCCGGAGCCGAATACAACTTCCGCACCGACCACCCACGGATGGACATCGGGCGAGCCGGAGCGTCGGACTCCGGGCAGGCTGTGTTCGCGGCCATGACTGGGACCGACGTGGGCACGTACATGCGCGAACGGGAGGGCTTGAGCGCCTTCGCGCTCGAGGACGGCATCATTTACCACACCTATTCGACCTATGCGCGCGGCGTGGATCCGTTCTTCGGCGTGTACCATTGGCTCGACCGCGCCCCCAAGGGACGCAACGAAACCGGTCCCTGGTTTCGCCGCCACGACGAGTACGACAGCGAGTAACGCCCGCGAAAGGAGGCGCCACCGACCGTATCGCGGGGAGCGCCGGCTCGCTCGAGCCGGTCGTCGCTCCCCGCAGGACGCTACGCACGGAGGCAATCATGAACGATGAGTCGAAGAACGTGAGGTTGTCGACGGTCGACGGCACCGACACCCCGGCGCTGCCACCGGTCGTCGACCGGGCCACCTGGCAAGCCGAGCTAGATGCGCTGCGAGTTCGGGAGAAAGCGCACACCCGCGAAAGTGACTCGATCGCGGCGGTCCGCCGGCGGCTGCCGATGGTGGAATTGGACCCCACCATCACGCTAATCGGCCCACACGGACCCACCACCCTGCTCGACGTGTTTGAAGGCCGCCGACAGCTCATCGCCTACTACTTCATGTGGCACCCCGGTCATTCCGCGGCCGAGCAGTGCGAAGGTTGCACGTGGTGCACCACCCAGGTCGCGGAGCTGGCCTACCTTCATTCTCGCGACATCACCTACGCGGTCTTCTGTCAGGGTCCCTACGACGAAAGCATCCGCTACCGCGACTTCATGGGCTGGGACATGCCGTGGTACTCAGCACACGCCTCCCTCGACGCGCTCCTCGTCGGGCGCCACATCGGCACGATGCACCTCGTGTGCTACCTACGGGACGGCGACCGCGTCTTCGAAACCTACTGGACGACCCGCCGCGGCGTAGAGGCAATGGACTACAGCTACGCGCTCATGGACCTCACGGTGTACGGACGCCAGGAGCCGTGGGAGGACTCGCCCCCCGGCTGGCCACAGCAAGTCGACGGCTACACGCGGACGAACGGACGCCCCATCGCCCAGTGGTCGCGACTCGAAGCTGGACGCTCCGACGACCTGGGTACCGCCAGGCGCTGAGCGGATCCCGGCATTGCCTGTGGCCGGAACCCTGGCGCGTGAGCAAGCCGAACAAGGTTCCGTCGCGCGCGAGCATGGTCGTCCCGTACGAAGCTCCGTCACCGGGTGCGGTCGTGGCTGCCTGCAAGGGATCCCCTTACGGGCGCCTCCTTTTCCGGCGTGTGGGCGTCGTGCCAGGCCTGCCAGACCTCGGGCCGCAGCCGTCCCCGGTCGGGGACGGCGATCCCGGCAGCCCGTGCCCAGGTCCGGACCTCGCTGCTGGTCGGCTCCGGGGTATCCGGCGCAGTCGACGTCTCGACGGCAGCGACGGCAGCGTCGATGCGGCCGACGACGGCTGCCTCGGTGACGCCCCAGGCCTGCGCGATCGGGATCTGCGCCTGCGCGGCTCGGGTACGTCGCTGCCATGGTGCGCCTCCCACTGCTCCGGACCCGGCACGGTGTCCGACGGGGTGAGCGCCGCATGCTACCCATTCCGTTTGCTCAGCACAAGCCGCCGTTGTCAACCGGGCGGTGGCAAATCGTGCCAGGGCCGACGGCACGCATGTGTCAAGCATGTTGTGGCGAGGCGTGCCTACGGCCGATCGCACACTGCCAACCGCAAACCCGGCCAGCGCCGGGCGTGACCAAGCACCGGAGGTCAACCGATGACGGATCAAGCACCGGTTGAAACGACGAACCTCGGCCCCGCCGAACAGACCGCGATAGAGTGGAGCCGGGTGCGCGACCTGCTCACCGCCCCGCCGCCGCCGGACACCCCGGGCGGCCAATCCGGCCTGCACGATCGCCATGCACCTGGGGGACCTCGACCTGGTACTCGAAGGCGAAGCGGCCCCGACCGACGATCCGGCGCTCCTCGACGCCGTGAGCGCCTTGATTCGGCGATCCGGCTGGCCGGTCGAGGTCACCGCCGGCGGCTTCACGGCCCCGTTCGGCCCCCCGGACGGCGGTCCGCCGTGGCAGCTCTACCGCTTCGTCTTCCACACGGCGATCGGCCAGGGCGCCGGCGGCGCCACCCGCTGGCGTTTCGCGCGCTGACCGGAGCAACCCGGTGCGCCGCCTGGGGCGCTCGCGCGGCGCGGCAGCTCGGGGTTCGCCTGCAGGCGGCGGATCGCCGCCATTGCCTTGAGGTCGACCTTGCGGGCCGGGTGGCGCGGACCATGGGAACGGTCGGCCAGGCCCGGCCAACCCTCCGCGTCCCACCGCCGGAGTACCTCGTAGACCGTTTGCCGGGAGGTTTCCAGGTAGCCGGGGATCGCCTTGGCACTCCACCCATCGAGATAGAGCGTCACCACCGCCCGCCGCCGCGCAACGGGAGGCGTGTCTCATCAAAGCCAGATTCCTCGCATCCTCGGAATGACGGGTTGCGCCCAGTTGCCGTTGCCGCTGAGACGCGATACAAGTCCCCCATCTGGATTTGATCAACGGCGCGCGCACGGGGGTGGGCAGATGACAATCCCAACGACGCCCGAGTGGGTAGCAGCGGCAACGGCGCGGGCCGAGCAGACGGCACTGGCGCTGGCCGAGCGGCTCGGCGGCGCCTTTCTGCACGCGACGACGGACGGCCGCTACGAACCGACAGGGGCCGATTGGTGGACGTCAGGATTTTGGCCGGGCCTCTTGCTGCTGCTCTATAAACGGACCGGCAATGAACGGCTGCTCGACCTGGCGCGCGCAGCCGAGGAGGAACTCGAACGCGCCGTCCTCGACGACCGCCTCTACCGCTTCCACCACGACGTCGGCTTCCAATTCATGCCGACCGCCGTCGCCCGCTTCAAGCTGACCGGCGACGAAGCGGCGCGGCGGCGCGGCTTCCTGGCGACCGCATTGCTGATGAGCCGTTTCAATCCGGCCGGCGGCTTTATCGAGGCCTGGAATGGCGAGGAGCGGCGGGGCATCGTCATCGTCGACACGATGATGAACCTGCCGCTCCTCTTCTGGGCGGCCGAGGCATTCGACCAGCCGCGCTTCCGCAACGTCGCCACGGCGCACGCCGCCCTGGCGATGCGACACGTCGTCCGCGCCGACGGCTCGACCAACCACATCGTCCGCTTCGACCAGCGCACCGGCGCGCGGATCGAAATCCTGGGCGGACAGGGCTACGCACCCGACTCGCGCTGGAGCCGGGGTCAAGCCTGGGCACTCTACGGCTTCGCCCTTACCGCCCGCTACACCAGCAACCCCGACCACCTGGCGACGGCGCGGCGGGTGGCCGACAACTTCGTGGCGGCGCTGCCGCCTGAGCTGGTCCCGCCCTGGGACTTTGCCGCGCCCGCCGCCGCCACCGCCCCGCGCGACAGTTCGGCCGGCGCCATCGCCGCCTCCGGCCTCCTCGAATTGGCATCAGTGCTATCCGCGCCCGAGGCCGATGCCTATCGCCGGGCCGCGAGCGACCTGCTTCGCGCCCTCGACGAACGCTGCTTCAGCGGCGACGGCCCGGACCACGACGCGATCCTGCTCCACGCCACCGGCAACCTCCCCACCGACCGCGACGTCGACGTCTCCCTCATCTACGGCGACTTCTTCTACCTGGAAGCCCTCGGCAAGCTGGCCGGGATAACTGAGACGTGCTGGTAGTCGCGAGGCTCGTTGCCATTGACTATGGTATTCTCAGTGACTACAGTATGCTCAACGAATACGTCGATGGTGTGGCGCCAAGGGAGGCAGCGACCGATGATCCAGCAGCAGTTGCGCAAAGCCGGCAACAGCTACGTCGTGACCATTCCGAAGGAAGAGGTCGAGCAGCACGGGTGGAAGGTCGGGCAACGCTTCGCGGTGCAACTCACGCCGCTCGAAGAGCGCCCGGTCCTGCGCCCCGAGTTGCGCCAAGCCTTCGAGGAAAGCTGGGAACGCAACGAGGCAGGCTATCGCTACCTCGCTGAGCGGTAGCCATGGCCGAATATCTGAGCGTCGCCGACGTGATGGCGCTGCACGCCACCATCATGGAGCGGACCGGTTCGGTACCGGCGCCACTTCGCGACGAAGGACTCCTCGAATCGGCAGTGATGCGCCCCCAAACCGCGTCCTATTATGAGGAGGCGGACCTGATCCGTCAGGCCACTCTCCTCGCCATCGGCATCTCGCAAAACCAACCCTTTATGGAAGGGAACAAGCGCACCGCCTACGCCGCACTCGATGTCTTCCTCCGCATCAACGGCCAAGCGTACGACGGCAATCCGATCGCCCTGTCGGAGCAAATGGAACGCGTTGCCGAACGATCGGGTTCACTTGATGAGGCAACTGGTATCTTCGAAGGTTGGCTGCGCAAGCACGTAAGCTCCATCTGACCTATTCAGTAACTCACCACTGCCGGCCCCACGCAAAGATAGCCAGGCCGACGAGCAGCAGGCTGATCGCGCTAAAGACCGCGCGTAGCGTGTTCCACCGCGTCCAACGCCCCGAATAGTCCGTCCACATCCGCGCGGCATCGTTCGTGTTGGCGGGTACAGACGCGACGTCGAGCGCCTCGTTCATCGGGACATTGACGACGATCGTCGGGACGACCGCGCCCAGCACGTAGGTCGCCGCCGCGAGCCCGAAGAGGACCGCCGCCCACCGCTCGTCGAGCGCGAGAAGCAGCCCACCCGTCGCCAGCGCCGCGACCGGCGCTAACATGAAGGTCGCGAGGAAGACCGGATTGAGAATCTTCCGGTTAATGCTCTGCATCGCCGCGATCGCACTCCGTCCGTCAATCCCGTCGAGACCCCGCATCACGGAGATCGAGAAGGCGTAGAAGAGACCGGCCATGGCGCCGGTCAGCGCCAGGGTCAGGGCTGCCGAGATAGCAGCGAGGGTGGCATTCATGATCGACTCCAGTCCATGTCAATCGCCGTTCCCGGGCGGGCGGTTGTCCGTCCGCCCGGGAACGCTGATCGTATAAGCATCATCGCCGATCGCTGAGGATCGAAGCGACGGTCAGTGAGACGAAGCCGGCCACCGAGACGAGCGTCCGCGCGAGATGGAGACGGTTCCAGCGGTCCTCGAAGTCGGCCCGGGCAGTGCGCGCCGTCTCGGCGGTGACGTTGGTGTAGCCCGCGAGGTCGTCGTTGAGGGGGATGTTCCCGAATGCCGTGATGGCGATCACCACGACGTTGAGGGCGAGCCCGGCGGCGATCAGCGGGGCAACGGGTCTGGCCGCGCGCCGGTTGAGCACCAATGCGCCGGCGATGAGCAGCGGAGTCCCGGAGAAGACGATCTGGAACCATGGGTTCTCGACGATCCGGTCGTTGATCGCCTGAAACGTCGTCACGTAGGCGACGTCGTCGACCTCGGCCAGCCCGGGGATCAACCCCACCTGAAAGGTGTAGAAGAGTCCGGCGAACAGCCCCGCCCCTACCGTCGCTGCCGCCAGCGCGATACTCGACGCAAGGGATCGGTCGTTCGTGCCGGCCACGCGATCGACGGGAGCGATCATTTCAACACGCGACATAGGTCCTATCCTTTTGGTAAGGCTACGGTCGGGAACGCACGGGTTCCCCTGCGAAGGAGCGGGACGGGCTCGCGCGTGCGGCGCGAGCCCGTCGGGCGCTACCCCACGCGATCGAGCGCGATCACCGAGATCTCGAGGTGCGTCTTGTGGAGGTAGGTATTGAACTCCGGCGGGGCCGCCGCCGCGTACTGATCGAAGATGCGCTGCCGCTCCGCGCCTTCCAGAATCGTGGCGCGGGCCGGGAAGATTTCGGTGCCCAACTCGACCGTGACGTCGGGGTTGGCCCGCAGGTTGTAGAACCAGTCCGGATGCTTCGTCACGTCCCCTTCCTTGGCGGCGGTCAAGACGAGCCGGCCGTTGTCGGGCATGTAGGCGACCGGGTTCGTCCGCGGCAGGCCCGTCCTGGCTCCGGTGGTGGTCAGCAGCAGCAGCGGCATTCCCGCCAACGGGCCGCCGACCTGCCCGCCGTTCGCGCGAAACTCCGCGATGATCCCCTGGATCAGGTTCTTGTACTCCGCCGTTCCCTCCGCGGGGAGCGACTCCAACGTAAAGTCCAGCGTGTGGTCCGACATGACTCGATTCCTCCCTGGTTGTGCACGCGACGCTCTTGCGTCCCGGAGCACAGCATCGCGCCGACCGCCGCCGAACCTCCAGCCAAGAACCTGCCGAATCGCTGCCGAAAAACGTTCGACATTCGAAGAGATGGGATCGCCGTCTGAGGAACGCCAACGAGGCGCCAGCGACGCCTCAGAGATCACGTGTTTTTTGATCCGCTCAACAGGTGGGCGTAGCGGCCGGGCGGTCGTTGTGGTTAGATTGGCCAGGAGTCAATCGATTGTACTGCTGAAGTCGGGAGGAAACGCTTGACCACGCTCAGCTTTGGGATCAAGACGTCGCCGCAG
The DNA here is from genome assembly GCA_050696075.1 of Thermomicrobiales bacterium. Lineage (GTDB taxonomy): Bacteria > Chloroflexota > Chloroflexia > Thermomicrobiales > UBA6265 > JBOGUF01. The sequence goes on along the minus strand of JBOGUF010000204.1, from coordinate 27,433 downwards.
CACACGACCTACGAGGAGATGCTGGCGGTCTGGGAAGAAGCCGATGGCATACCGGCGATTGAGCACGCCTGGCTCTTCGACCACTTTGCGCCGATCGCCGGCGACGTGGGCGGCCCGTGCCTGGAAGGCTGGACCGTCCTCGCGGCCTTCGCGGCGCGGACGACGCGCCTGCGCCTGGGGCTGATGGTCACCGGCAACACCTACCGCCACCCGGCCGTGCTCGCCAAGATCGCCGCGACGGTCGACGTCATCTCGCACGGTCGATTGGACTTCGGCATCGGCGCCGGGTGGAACGAATACGAGCACGAGAGCATGGGCATCCCGCTCTACGCCCCCGGCGAGCGCATCCGCCGCCTCGACGAAGCGTGCGAGATCGCCAAGCGCCTCTTCACCCAACCCACCGTCGACTTCGACGGCCGATACTACCGTTTGCACGAGGCGCGGAGCGAGCCGAAGCCGGTCCAGCGTCCCTATCCGCCCTTCGTCATCGGCGGCGGCGGCGAGCAGCTCACGCTACGCGTTGTCGCCAAGCACGCGGACATCTGGAACTTTTCCGGCAGCGACGTCGAGCTCTTTCAGCACAAGGTCGGGGTGTTGCGCGACCACTGTGCCGCGGTTGGGCGCGACCCGTCCGAGATCGTCCTCTCCTACCAGCACCGGCTGACCACCTATGACGACCTGCCCGGCAGCGTCACGACGCTCCAACGCTTCGCCGATGCCGGCGCCACGCACTTCGTCATCATCCTACCGACGCCCTATCCCGAGGGCGTCGCCACGCGCATCGCCGACGAGGTGATCGCGCGGGTGCGCGCGTAGGGAGCGCGATGGCGTGATCGTCAGATGAATCGTCGCTGTCGCGGCTCAACAGCCGTTGGCGTCGGAACGGGGCATGGATCATCGTGTCGCTCCATTGTTCAGTAGAATTGAACATATGCACGACATGAATCCCGTCCAACCAGACTTCCTTCGACAGGAGACGCATGGGAGCAGCAGGACAATCACGGGCCGAAGAGTTTGAGGAACTGTTCAACCGGCTGGACGCGCACCTCCGCGAGCGGCTCGGCGTCGATAGCTACCCAACCTTCGCGTCTGTCCTTAAGGGTGTGAGCGACATCGACACGGCCGTGCGGGCAATGGAGTCCGATCCTCAATGCCTATGCCCGGTTGCGCCACGCGATCGTCCACGAGCGAGGACGACGACTCACGAGGTTCATCGCGGAGCCGGCCGAGGAAATTGTCTCTGATCTGCGGGACATCGTCGAGACACTGACGAAGCCGGAGCCGATCACCAGCATCGCCGCCTCGCCGGTCCAGTCATTCCCGTCTGCCTCCCCGCTGACCGACGTCCTGTCCTACATGCGGACGCACGTCTACTCGCAAGTGGTCGTGCAGGACGATGGACTGTTGCAGCTGCTAACCGCGAGTGGAATCGCGAACTGGCTCGAAGATCAAGCCCCGATCGGCCTGGCCAACCTTGAGGAGGCGACCGTCGCCGACGCGCTGGCGGTTGAGCCAGAGGGCAGTTTCGCTGTTCTTCCCCGTAGTGCCACCGCGTTCGAGGCGCTGGATCGGTCCTGGGGAATCCCCGTTGAGACGAGCGGACGTCTCTTTGCTCTCTTGGTGACCCACTCCGGCAAGCGATCCGAGCGAGCCATCGGCATCGTGACCCCGTGGGACCTGGGGCAAAGTCGGCAGCTTCGGCGTGCACTGCCCCACTAGCTTCGCCTCGCAAGACACCGATAGACCATTTTCTTCCACGTCGGCGCGAGCGGAGCAACATCCGCCCTTCCGCCTCCCTTGTGGTCCGCCTTTGCCATACAGCGCGGTTCAGATGAGCTGGCCCCGTCGTTCGTAGGGGCAGGTCGCCGTGCCTGCCCGCGTCCGCATGCCGACGCCGTTGCAGATGCCGACGCCCCGGCCATCGCACCAGGGCAGGCACGGCGACCTGCCCCTACGCGCGGTGCGGTAGCACTGGCCCAGATCTTCTGCAAAACGCTGAAGAACACCGCCAGCAAGGGCATCCACTGGTCTGTCAGACGAGACCTCGGAGGTAAAGTCATCGCAGCGGATCTACGCACCAGACTACGGCTCGCCCCCGCCGAGTTCGCGCTGCCACAACCAATCGGTGACGCGCTCGATCCCCTTGGCCAGGTGGTAGCGGTAGGTGTTGAAGGGGAGGTCGAGGAGCTCGGCGGCCTGCTCCTGGGTCGGGGCCGGCACGACGTAGGTGTGCCAGAGGGCGCGGTGGAGCTTGGCGTCCTTCGGGTTCGCCGTCAGGGTGTCGGTGGCGGCGCGGAGCAGCGACCGGAGCGTGGCGGGCGGGGCCTCCTGCTCGGCCACGTCGACGACTAGGCGCGACCGTGCGAGCGGATTCGTGGCCAGCCGGTCGGAGCGGGTAAAGTCGCGCAGCGCCTGGCGCACGGCCTCGCCGAACTCTGCCCGCGAGAGGACCAGCACTGGTGGGGTCGCCGGCGGCGGCTCCGGAGCGATGACCGCGTCCGGATCGAGCTTCATGCGCATCCAGGCCGCTGCCGGTTCCACCCGCCAGTCGTGGGCGAAGATGCCGTAGCGCCGCCCGCCCACCGCGAAGTCGGCCTCCGGCGAACGCCAGATGCGGACGCCCGTGAAGTGCGACTCGTGGAACGCCGGGTCGGCGACCGCGACGAAGTTCCAAGCCAGCTTCGGGCGGGACGTCCAGTGGATCGTGCCATTGATAGCGGCCAGATCGAGCGCCGGCGACACCCCCTGATAGGCGTCCCGGTGCATCCAGAAGCGGAGGTGGAGGATCTCTTCGGCCGGTCGCGCCGGACCGTGCCTTTCGGCGAAGGCGAGCGCCGCCGGCACCGCCGGGTCCGCGGCGACGTCGTCCGGGGTCGCGTCGTGGAGGGTCAGGTGCGCCATGAAGCCGAAGACCGCGCCCGCGACGTCGCGGAAAACCAGAAAAGCGTGGGGTTGGCGAGCCAGCCAATAGCGAGCGATCCGCACCGAGTCGGCGCCTTCGTGCCGCCCGACTATCTCCAGGATCGCCGGGTGATCCCGCGGCGCGGCCGGTTCGGCGTAGGAGGAGCCCAGCGCCGCCCACTCGAAGTAGGGTCCGAAGAACGGACTGCGCCGGTTGAGGTAGAAGATGTCGAACCAGATCCGCTGCTGCTCGACGCCGCGCGCCTGAGCCTCCTGAAACCGGGTAAAGAGCAGGGTCGACAGGCGCTCGACGAACTGCTGGTAGCCGCCCGGGTCGCGCCAGCGCAGGTCCGCGTCGAGCACCTCCCGCGCCAGGTCGTGCGGGAAGAGCCCATGCGGCCCCTGTTCGATGAACGACAGTCCCCGTAGCCACGCGAAGAGGTCGTGCGCCTCGGCCGAGTCCACCACGTCGGCCAGCAACGTCTCCGTCGTCGCCCAGACCAGGACGCAGACCTCCAGGGCCAGCCGGTGGGTCGGGCTCGGCACGTCGCGCACCAGCCGCTCCAGCAGGACGCGCACCACGTCCGGCTCGTTGCGCGGATCGAACGCGTCCAGCTTCCCATCGCGGCCCAGGACGTCGGCGACAAGCGCCAGCGCCAGCGGGTGGCCGTGGGTGAAGGCGAGTACCTCGGCGTGCAGATCGCCGGGAATGCCGCGCGTCGCCAGGTAGATCTCACTCTCGTCGGGGCGTAAATTGCGCAGCGCCACGATCCGCGTCAGGGCGGCCCAGTCGAGGTCGGTGCGCCAGGCCGGCGCTGGCGGGTTACGGCCGGCCAGCACCACGAGGCTCCGGGCCGGCAGTTGGGGCAGCAACGTCTCGCGCAGCCAGGCGTCAAGCGGGGCCAACGTCTCGTACGTGTCGATGAGCAAAACCCCGGCCGCCGGCCACTCCGGCGCGGCCGGGTTTGCCCCGTCCTCCGGCAGCCCCGTGGCCCGGCGCAGGGCGAGCAGCGCCCCCGGCGGCGACGGATCGACGTTGCGGCCGTCGATCGCCACGACCGGCCGGCCATGCTCGCCCGCGATGCGGGCGTACTCGCGCAGCAGGGTCGTCTTGCCGACGCCCCCCGGACCGTAGAGATGAAGCACGGCGAAGGGCGGCTCGTCCGCCAGCAAGGCGGCCCGGAACGCCTCGATCTCGTCCTGCCGCCCGACGAAACGTCCACGCCGCGCCGCCGCCAGCCGGTCGGCCAGCCTGGGCGCGTCTTCGGATTGGACGATTGGCGGACGCATAGCGCCGTCGATTGTACGTCACCAGACGAGGCCGACCGGTCCGCGGGCTAGGCCATGTCAGCCCACCGTCATGCTGAGGCATCGAAGCATCCCCCGGCGAAGCCGGCCCGTCGTGGAAGCGATGCGCTTCGCGCGGGGATGCTTCGCCCGCGGGCTCAGCATGACGGGGTTTTCAAACAGTCGCCAGAGGATCAGTACGGCGTGATCCGCGGCGGGCCGTACTCCATCGCCCGCACCGTCGCATCAAAGCTCTTCACCAGCAGATCGGTCTTGATCGGCTGGTGCGCGGGGTCGTCCCAGCGGCTGACGAACTCGTCCGGGTCCTGCTCCATGTCGTAGAGCTCGCCGAGGCCGAGATCGTGGTAGACGACCAGCTTCCAGCGGCGGTCACGGTACATCGTGGCGAAGCTCTCGTGCGGCTCGTCGATGGCGTTGTAGTACTCGCAGCGGACGAAGTCGCGGTGATGATCGGGCGGCGCCTCACCCATCAGGATCAGCAGCAGGGACCGCCCCTGCATCCGGTCGGGGATCGGCAACCCAGCCACCTCCATCAGCGTTGGGGCGACGTCGAGCAGGCCAACCAGGGCATCGCTTTGAATTCCCGCCGTAAAGTGGCCCGGCCAGGACCAGATCAGCGGCACGCGGCTCAACCCATCGAAGAAGCGGCACCCCTTGTGAGCCAACCCGTGGTCGCCGAGTGCCTCGCCGTGGTCGCTCATGAAGATGATGACCGTGTTTTCGCGCTGCCCGGTGCGGTCGAGCGCGTCGAGGATGCGGCCGAACTGCTCGTCGATTTGTTCGATCATCGCGTAGTAGAGCGCCTGCGCCTTCCGCCCACCGGCGCCGTCGAAGTCGTCGGGCCGCATCGGCGCGGTTTGGAAGTCGGCGCCCGCCAGCCGCGCCTGTTGGGCGAGGTCGCTCTCGCGAAAACGCGGCCCCGGTAAGGTCGCCGGGTCGAACCGCCGGTAGTACTCCCACGGCGGGTCATAGGGCGGGTGCGGATCGTACGGGTTGATGCTCAGCAGCCAGGGGCGGTCCTGGTGCTCCGTCACAAAGGCGATCGCCCGCTCGCTGCACCAGGTCGTCTGGTGGAGATGTGGCGGCACGTTGTCGCGCTCCGGCGTCGGCTCGAAGAGCCCAAACGGATCGGGCCTGAGCGCGAGGAGCCGTGCCGCGTCTTCTCCTTGAGCGCGCAGCCAGTCGGCGTAGTCGTGGCCCTGTCGCCAGTCGTCGCGCGGCGCGTGGCTGTACTGGAAGACGCGGTAGCCGTCGTCAGTGCGCGGCTCGCGCCCGTTGTAGGCCCCGGCCAAATGGAACTTGCCGACCAGGCCGCACTCGTAGCCCGTATCGGCCAGCCGCCGCGTCACCAGCGTCTCCTCCCGCGGAAAGGAGGGGTTGCCGTTGCCGTTGACGCGGACCGTGCTCGGGTAGCGGCCGGTCAGGAAGCTGGCGCGGGACGGCGTGCAGATCGGGCTCTGGCAGTAGGCGTGGGTGAAGGCGACGCCCTCCGCGACGAGCCGGTCGAGGTTGGGCGTGTGGACGTGGGGATTGCCCAGCGCACCGATCGTGTCGAAGCGCTGCTGATCGGTGCAGTACCAGAGGATGTTGGGACATCTGTTTGCCATAGCATCCCTTGCGATGCGAGCCGGACACGTACCGGGCGGCATTGTCGCCTGCCTTGCCGCTGGGGACAATCCCACGTGTGGCCGCGTTCTGTATGCTGTATACAGGCGCACGCCGATTCGGCGGCTGGACCACGGAACGAGAGGGAGAGCAGACCCGCCTGAGCATCTCGACGCCGCCGCAAAACGCCCCATCTGCCGGCGACACGACCTGGTTCACCCACGGCCGCTTCGGCCGCTTCATCCACTGGGGCATCTACTCCGCCGCCACCCGCCAGATCGTCCTCCTCGAAGGGGTCTTGGTCGATGCTCATCACCGCTGCCAATACAGCGTGTTGCAGATCACTCGGCCCTGTTAGGCGATTCGGGCGAATCACCCGAGCCGAGAGCAAGACGCCCGTGATCCGTTCTAAGACCGCGGTGTGCCAACGCACTCGACATAGACGTAGTACGCACCCAGGCTGAGGCCCTCGGCGTTGGTAAGGGTGGTCTCGATGTGCATCGCGCCAGCCTCAAGCGCGAGATCAAATATGGCGGCGTCCGCGGTGAGCTCGACATCGCGCTCGGCGGCGCATCCACCGGCCCGAATGGCGGCGTGCCGGATGGGAATGGCACGCCCGCCCCCGTAGCCGGAGGCAATACCGTCATCGTACGGTTTGGGCTCACCAGGCAAACCAGCGGCCAGCGGCAGGCCCGCCTCGCGCGGCCACCGGCGCAGCTCGAAACGGTAGACGCCGGGGGCCGCGACGTCGATTTCCCAGTAGCCATTCTCTTCCGGCCCCTGATGCACCTGGGCCTGATTCCAGACACAACGCGTGTCGTCGCCCCCTTCGATGGATACAATGCGTTCCTTGCCGGGGTCCCGTCGCCAGTCATGCGACGTGAGCAGAACCGCACCCTCGGTCTCGCCAATGATGATGGGGATTTCCTCGCCAATGCGACCGGAAACAAGGCGCCACCACGCCTCATAGTCGTCACGCATACGCGCCACCACGTCCGCGTGCTCAGACGCCACGTCGTTGCGCTGCTCGGGATCGCGAGACAGGTCATAGAGGGCGCGGCCGTTGATCAGCCGCCAGTCACCGCGCATGACACAGCTCAAGCGCCACTTCACCGGATGCAGCACACGCTGCGAGTCGGTGACCATGGCCCGATCATCCCACGTCGCGAGGGCGTCATTGGCTGGCTCGCCCTGGATCAACGGGCAAAGGCTCCGGCCGTGGAAGGCCGCCGGTTCGCGGGCAATGCCGCAGAGCTCAAGCAGCGTGGGGGTGATATCGACGTTCGCCGTCAGCGTAGAGATGTCGCGTCCTCGATCCAGCCCACCGCCCGGCCAGTGCAGGAAGAAGGGAACGCGATGGCCGCCCTCGTATGGGGAACCCTTGCCGCCGCGCATACCGGCATTGAAACCATGCCGCACGAATTGGTCCCGGTCGCGTACCAGGCCGCCGGCGCTGCCGTTGTCCGTCATGAAGATGAGGATGGTGTTCTCGGCCAGCCCCAGTTCCTCCAGTTTCGCGCGCAGCACTCCCACGTTGTGGTCAATACAACTGACCATCCCGTAGAACTTGAGCATCTGATCGGACGCCGGGTAGTTCAGCACCTCGGCCGCGGCCGGATCGGCGGCGACGAGGTCACGGTATGGCCGGGTGAAGCGTTCCGGCACAATGTGCGGCGTGTGGGGCGCGTTGGTGGCGACGTAACAAAAAAAGGGCCGATCCCGATGCCGCTGGATGAAGTCGATCCCCTGCCGGAACCACACATCGGTGCAATAGCCGTCGAACCGCTCCCAGGCGCCGTTGTGGCAGTAATAGTCGTCGGTGTAGTTGTTGCCCCAATAATCCGGCGTCGTGCCCACGGCGCCGTCGCCGTGGCTGACGACCTCTTGGAAACCGCGGTCCGCTGGTCGGTAGGGATAGGCGTCGCCGAGGTGCCACTTGCCGAACAGACCGGTGATGTAGCCCGCCTCGGAGAGATATTCAGCAATGGTACGCTCGCCCTGCCGGAGCAGCGAGCGGCCGCCGATGGTGTGCCAGACCCCGGTGCTGTTGGCGAAGTGACCGGTCATCAGCCCCGCGCGGGTTGGTGAGCAGGTGGGACCCACATGGTAATTCGCCAGGCGCACGGATTGGGCGTGGAGCTGGTCGATATTCGGCGTACGGATGTAGGGGTTGCCATGGCAGCCGAGGTCGCCATACCCCTGATCGTCGGTGATGATGAAGACGATATTCGGCGGGCCATCTGAGCGTTCCCGCCGTGCATGCGGTCTGGGCACATCCGTTGCCGCGGGTGGCGGCAACCAGGCAGGTGGTTCGGCGGACGTGGACATCGCTTACTCCCTTCAGCGGCCGCGTGTTTGCGGGTTGAGCGCATCGTTCAGCCCGTCGCCGAGAAGGACGAAAGCGGTCACGATCACCGCGAGAGCTAAGCCGGGCATCGCCACTTGATACGGTTCGGCCCGCCAGGTCGCCATTCCCGTGGAAATCATCTCCCCGAGGCTGGCGCCGGGCGGGCGGATGCCAATGCCGAGGAAACTCAACGACGCCTCGGCCAGCATCACGCGGCCGAAGCCCGTCGACATGGCCACGATCACCTCCCCGAGCACGTTCGGCACCAGGTGCCGCCTCGTGATCCACCAAGGCGAGGCGCCGCTGGCGTGAGCCGCTTCGACGAATTCCCTCGCCCGCAGTGACAGCGCCTGACCGCGCACGAGCCGCCCAATGCCGGCCCACCAGACCAGAGAGAGGCTGCCAAACACCACCAGGTAGTCAAGCACCACCGGCTCACGCATAAACTGCCAGCCAGTGGCTTCATAGATGCCGGCGGCCAAGCGGGCGGTCGTCGGCCGCGTCACCACCGTGACGAATGCCGCGAGCCAGAGGTCGGGAAACGCGAAGAGCATGTCCATCAGCCAGACCACCGTCCGGTCGACCCACCGGCCGACCAGGGCCGCGAACGCGCCGACCAGCGTGCCGATAGCGGCCGTGGCGAACGTGACCATCACGGCGATGATCCCCGCCGTGCGGATGCCCATCAGCACGCGGCTGAACAGATCGCGCCCCAGGGCGTCGGTCCCCATTGGATGCGCCAGGCTGGGACCCTCCGAGATGTGCTCCCATTGTTGCTCGGTGTAGTCGTACGGGGCGATCCACGGCGCGAGCACAGCGATGATCAGGACGAGACAGACGACCAACAGGCCGGCCATTGCGACTCGGTTCCGCGCGAACGAACGGGCGGTGTCGCTCCACAAACCGCGCGGTTTCGTCGTCGGGCGCCGATCGAGCGCCACCGGCGCCGCTACCGTTGCCATGCGCTGTTGTTCCTTCCCGCGCGCTCGACAGGCCGCGCTCGTTCCGGTCGCGCCGTCACCGATCAGCCCCTAACCGCACCCGCGGATCGAGCAGGCCGTAGGTCAGATCAACGAGAAGGTTCATGACAATGATGATCGCCGCGCTCACCAGCGTCGTGGCCGCGACCGTCTGCACATCTCCCGCGCGGAAGGCGGAGACGGCCATGTAGCCGAACCCGCGGATGTTGAAGATCGTCTCGATGAAGATCGAGCCGCTGATCACATGCGCCGTCGCGATGCCCACCGTCGTCACCACGGGCGTCAGGGAGTTGCGCAGCACGTGACCGGTCAGCACCTGCCGCTCCGGCAATCCCTTCGCCCGCGCCGTGCGCACATATTCGTGGGCCAGCGTGCTCGTGACGGAGGCCCGCGTGAAACGCACGACGCCGAGCAACGGGCCAGCAGCCAAGACCGCCGCGGGAAAGAGCGTCTCGGTGCTGAAGATGCCATGCCAGCCCAGCCCGACACTCGGCACCACCCCGAGGTGAACAACCAGGACAACCATGAGGATGGGCGCCAACACGAAGGGAGGCATGGCCGAGAAGATCGTCGTGCCGCCGACGACCAGGTGATCCAGAATCGAGTTGCGGGTCAGGGCCGCCACGACGCCCAGGGGGATGCCGACGAGCACGGTCAACAGCATGGCCACCAGCCCGAGCTGCAACGAGATGGGCAGCGAGCTCACGATCATCCGACCGATATCGGGCGTGCCTGGCAACACATAGGAGACCCCGAAATCGCCCTGCACCGCGCCGGCCACAAAGCGCGCGAAGCGGACCGGCGGCGAGACGTCTTGATGCAGCTTCTCGCGCAAGGTCTGGTAGACCTCGGGGTCGAAGATCCCGCCGTTGGTCTGCAACGTGAGATTCATCGCCAGATCGCCGGCCGCGAACTGGCCGAAGAAGAAGACGAAGGCGCTCACGATCAGGAGCAGCGGAATCGCGGCGATCAGTCGCGAAATGACGTAGCGCAGCATCTGCCCCTGCCCGTCCTTTACAGCGTTCGGCGGATGTCTCGGTTCGAAACTGGGCGAGTCACCGACTCACCCTAGTCCGCGGCGACGAAGACCTGCTCGATGTCAATCGGCATGCCCTGGAAGCCATTCGTGAAAAAGGTCAGCCCCTCGATCCGGGGATTGATGAGGAAGTACGTCACCGGCACCCCGTAGTCCAGGGAGAAGGCGACGTCGTTCCACATCTGGCCCGCTTGCCCGACCAGCGCGCACCGGGCCGCCGCGTCGCTCTCCGCTTGCGCCTGGGCAATCAGCGCCTTCAGGTCGGGTTCGTACGCCACCGAGATGTTCCGGCGCGGCTCGTCCGGCGTCCACTCCTGGTCATTCATGAGGAACGCCATGTTCCAGAGCGTGTCGGCGATATCGGCGAACCACGGCTGCTGCTGGTTCGGCCACAGGTGCAAGGGGAAGGGTGGATTGTTCAGGTCCGGTACTTGCTCCGTGTGGATGGTGACCTTGGTGAGGCCCAGATTGTCTTGGAGCATCTTCTGGATCGCCTGCAGCGGGACCAGATCGGCCGGTTCCCTGGAGAGCACGTGGATCTCCATGTCAACCACCTCGGCCCCGTATTGCGACAGGTTCAACTCCTCCTTGGCCGCGGCCGGATCGAAGGGCAACGGCGTGACCGCGGCCGTCTCGTCCTCGCATGCCGGAATAGCGGGGTTGCGGTGCATGTTGGTCGGCTCGTGGAGCGGTTGGGGCGCGCCCGCGTTGAGAATCGTCAGGAGGGTGTCACGATCGACCGCCATCGTGATCGCGCGCCGTACATGCTCATCGTCCAATGGCGCATTCGGCGTCATCCAGAGCTGGAGGGTCACCCAGTTCGTCACCGGCAGCAGCGCCTCGGTGAGGGAGGGGTCGCTCAGCGCCTGCAAGGCCGCGGCGCCGACGAGGGGAACGGTCACCGCGTCCAATTCACCACTGCTGAACACGGTCAGCAGGGTATTCGGGTCCGAGCCCACGGCTTTGACGGTGATCTTGGTCAATTGCGGCGCCGGACCGAAATAGTGCTCATTCGGCGTCATCTCGTACCGGTCGCCCGCCACGGCGTCGGACAGCTTGTACGGCCCCGAGTGCACCGCGTGGGCCGTCCAGAAGTCGAGTTGGTCCATCTGCAGCTCACGGGCCGATTCCAGGTCGGCCGGGCGGAAGACGCCAACCGCGTGGAGGAGTCGGGTGATGAAGATGAGCGACGGCGCTTCGAGTGTGATCTGGACAGTATGCTCGTCCAGCGCCGTCACCCCCGGCACCGGGATCGTGCCGAACGGATCGTACTGGGCGTTCGCGACGGCGTCCGTCATGCCCTGGATGTCGAAGAGCAGCCGCTTGACATTGGCGCCAAAATTGCCGCGGATGCCGATCGCTTCGTTGTGCGCCATCATTGCCAGGTAGCCGATCGTGCCGACGACGTCGTGCGCGGTGATCGGCGTGCCATCGGAGAACTTGGCCTCGGGGCGGAGGGGGAACGTAAAGACCGTGCCCTCGGCGTTGCCCTCCCACGAGGTGGCCAGGCTCTTCTCCGGGTCAGCCTGGGCGTCGGCGGTGGGCGCGACCAGCGGCGCCCACAGGAGCATGTTGAATCCCCAGGTGCCGCGGCGGGCCGGGTCGAGCTCGGCAAGATCGCCGCTGTTGGCGCCAGTGCTGAAAAACTGGGCGGCGATCGTCAGTTCCTGCGATTCCGCCTTCTCCGCGTCACCCTGGGCCAGCGCCCCGGCCGCGACGGCCGGGCCGAGGATACCGGTGCTGGCGCCGGCCGCTCCCCATTGCAATAACAGCCGACGGCTGACGACGGAATTATGCTCGCGTGTAGTCATCTCCGGCACCTCCCTGCTCTGCGGTTCGACGGTCGGAACACCGTGGGGCGCCTGGGACATCGTTATCGCGGCGGGAGATCGTGCCCTGGGCGAACTCCCGGATCAACGCCGGTGTATCGTGTCCTGCCATGGCCGTGCTCCGTGCTCGACATCGAGATAGCCGCTCCCGGATCAGTGGCTGGGATGGACAATCGGAAGGACAACAGTGGGATATCACCTCCTCCCTCGACGATCTCGAAATCGGTCGTTACCCGGAGTCCTCCCGGGGCTCGAGGGTGAGCTTCATCACGGTGATGTGCGGGTCGATGGCGGCGGGCAAATGGACGCGCAGGTGGCCCCGCTCCAGGTGGCCGCCGTGCTGCTCGAACTCCAGCGGTGTGCCCGTGGCGAGGAGCCTGGCGTCGGTGACCCGCCGGTCCAGGCCACGGACCCCGACGACGTCGCCACGCGGACGCCCCAGGACGTGCAGGTAGATCGCCTCCTGGCCTCCCGTGGCCGGGCCGTAGAAGGCGCCGAGGGGCAGGCCGTTGCCCGCGGCAAAAATGGCCTCGCCGTTGCGCTCCATCCAATGCCCGATCACGCGCAAGCGCGAGGCGAACTCGGGCGGAATCTCCCCGTCCGGAGTGGGACCGACGTTGAGGAGGAAGTTCCCACCCTTGGCCGCGACTTCAGCGAGGGTGGCGATGAGCTCGCGGGCGGGCTTGTAGGCGCGATCCGAGGGGTTGTAGGCCCACGTCTCGTTGATCGTCATGCACGTTTCCCAGGGCCGGTCGGGTGAGGTAACGGGAACGAACTGCTCCGGCGTGGCGTAGTCGCCCAGCAGCGGGTCGGCGAGCCGGTCGTTGATGATGATGTCCGGTTGCAATTCGCGGATCATCCGGACGAGATCGGCAGAGCGCCATTCCTCGGGCGTGTGTTCCCACTGGCCGTCGAACCAGAGGAGGTCGATCGGGCCGTAGTTGGTGAGCACCTCCCGCACCTGACCGAACATGAACTCCAGGTAGCGGTCCCACCGGGCGGGATCGGCCGCGATGCTCTCCGGCGCGTTGGGCGGCAGACCCTGGGGCGGCCGCTGGCGCCGCGGCCGTGGATCGGCGATGCGGGCCGGATAGTCAGGGTGATGCCAGTCGGCGAGGGAGAAGTAGAGGCCGACGAGGAGCCCGGCGTCCCGGAACGCCTCGACGTACGGTCGCAGGAGATCGCGGCCCGCGGCGGTCGTGGGGGCGGAATAGTCGCTGAGCTGGGTGTCGAAGAGGGCATAGCCGTCGTGATGCTTGCTGGTGAAGACGGCGTAGCGCATGCCGGCCGCTTTGGCCAGCTCGGCCCAAGCGCGGGGATCGTAGCGTTGCGGATTGAAGCGGTCGGCGAGCGCGTGGTAGTCGGCGTACGAGATGCCGCCGCGGACGAGCGGCCAGGACGCCTCGAAGCCCTGGAGGCTGTAGGAGCCCCAATGGATGAAGAGGCCGAAGCGGGCATTGCGGAACCTGGCGATGCGATCCAAGATCAGACCTCCACGATCGTCGATTGGCCTTGACTCCACGGGCCGGGATCCTCGCCCAGCGGGCCCGGCGCCCGCGTCGTCCACGGCGCCTCGCGACTATCCCGGCTCGGGAAAGAACTCCTCCAGGACACGGACCTTGACCCCATGCAGGTGCGCCTCCATCGCCGCCGCGGCGGCGTCCGGGTCGCGCGCCGCGATGGCATCGAGGATGTGCTCGTGCTCCTCGATGGCACAGAGATTGTGCTCCGGCGTCTGTGCCAAGCGGAGATGAGCGATGCTGAGCTGGCCCTTGACGTCGGCCAGGGCCTGCTGCAGCCGCTCATTGCCGGTGCAGCGGACGAGCATGTCGTGCAGCAGCAGATCGGAGGTGACGAAGTCCTCGACGTCGGCCGGCGAGAGCGAATGCACCCGCCGGCGCGCGACGCGCTGGCGCTCGCGGTGGATGGCCAAATCCTCGTTGGTCAGGAGGGGGGCGGCGCGGGTGATCGCGAAGACCTCGAGGGCGGTGCGCAGATCGTAGAGCTCGTCGACGTCGCGGCGGGAGAGGGTGGCGACGAAGAAGCCGCGGCGCGCGTTGACGCGGACGAGGCCGACCTGGCTGAGGCGGTAGAGCGCCTCGCGCATCGGGGTGCGGCTGACGCCGAGCTCGCGGGCGAGCGCATCGTCGGAGAGGCGGGCGCCGGGGGGGAATTCGAGGTTGACGAGGCGCTTCCACATGAGATCGTAGAGCGCATTGGCGAGGTTGGGGAACTCCTCGCCGCCGGCGCGCGCGCACAGGCCGTGCAGGGTATCGCCGATGCGGGTGGCGGGTTTCGTCGTTGCCACGGTGGAGGCCATTGGGTGTCGCTCCCTTGCCATGCGCGCTCGCGTTCTGTATAAAATATGGAGAATATCGTATACGATTCAGCGGACGTCGTCAACGGGTACGGCAAGCCAAGCTAGGGCGGCCGTGCATCTGCGAGACTGATGCCGGCGCCAGACGAGACGGCCGGAGTGCCGCGGTGGCCGTGCGCCAGAGCGCTGCTGAGGCAGAGGAGCATGTTGTGAAGATCGCCAGTGCGGAGGCGTTTCTCGTCGACCTGATGCCAGAGGTCGTCCGGCAGGACGCGATCCAAGCCTTTGTTAAACAAGAGACGATCTTCGTCGAGATCGAGACGGACGACGGCTGCCGCGGTCTCGGCTACGCCTACACCATCGGCACCGGCGGCCGCGCGGTGTTGGAGTTGCTGCGGCGGGATCTCCTCCACCGATTGCTCGGGGAGGACGCGCGGCAGGTTGAGGCGCTCTGGCAGAAGCTCTTCTGGGCGACACACGGGACAGTGGTGGGGGCGATGACTAGTCTGGCGCTCGCGGCGGTCGACACCGCGCTCTGGGACATCCGCTGCAAGGCCGCGGGGCAGCCGCTGTGGCTGCTGGCCGGCGGCGCCCGCGAACGCGTGCCGCTCTACGACACGGAGGGAGGTTGGCTGCAGCTCACCCCCGACGAGTTGGTCGCCGGGGCGAGGGCATCGGTGGCGACGGGCTGGCCGGGGGTGAAAATCAAGGTCGGCAAGCCGGACGCGCACGACGACGTCAAGCGGCTCCGCGCGGTGCGGGAGGCGATCGGCCCGTCGGTCCACCTGATGGCAGATGCCAACCAGTCGCTGACCTACCCGGAGGCCAAGCGCCGCGCCCGCCTGTTCGAGGAGCTCGACCTCTTCTGGTTCGAGGAGCCGCTGCCGGCCGAGGACATCACCGGTCACGCCCGCCTCGCCGCCTCGACCAGCATCCCGATCGCCGTCGGCGAAAGTCTCTACTCGCCGAGTCACATCCGCGAGTACCTGGCCGCCGGCGCGGCGGGGATCGTCCAGGTCGATGCCGCCCGCATCGGCGGGATCACGCCCTGGCTCAAGACCGCCCACCTGGCCGAAACCTTCAACGTCAAGGTGGCCCCCCACTTCCTGATGGAGTTGCACGTCAGTCTCGCCGCGGCGGTGCCAAACGCACTCTACGTCGAGCACATTCCCCAGTTGCGCCGGTTGATCAGCCGCGAGCTCGCGGTCACCGACGGCCATGCCGTTGCCCCGATGGCGCCGGGTATCGGCATCGCCTGGGATCGCGACGCCCTGCAGGATCTGCGCGTGGCATAGCCTTCGGGCGCCGGGACCAAGCGCCGCCTGCTGCATCCGGTGTACCATCCCGCTCCGACCGCACCGGCGGCGAGCGCCGCTCGGGAGTGGAGTGCGCAGCGGCAGTGCCGGGTTTGCCCCCAGGTAGTCGGCACGATGTTGATCCGGCAGGAAGAAGAGCACGTTCGGTTGGCCCATCGATGTCATGTCCCTCCGTCGGGGCGCCGATCCTACCGTTTAGACGTGATCCTGCACTTGCTCGCGAAGGCGGTGCAGCTCGGCGGTCATGTCGCGGACAACGCCGGCGTACGCCGGATCGTGATAGACGTTCCGCATCTCCCCCGGATCGGATGCGAGGTCGAATAACTCCCACTCCGGCGGCGTCGGCTCATCGATCGATTCGGTCGTTCCCAGCGCCTCACCGTAGTAGTAGATCAGCTTATAGCGATCGGTGCGAACGCCGTAATGGGCCGCGACGCCGTGATGGGTGAGATGCATCCAGTATCGGTAATAGATCGAGGTCTGCCAGTCGCCCGGCACTTCGCCCCGCGCGACCGATCGGAAGCTCGTGCCCTGCATCCGTTCGGACGAGGGCACGCCGGCGTAGTCGAGAAAGGTCGGGGCAAAGTCGACGTTGGTCACCATGGCGTCAACAACTGACCCGGCGGGGATCTCCCGTGGATACCGCATCACGAACGGCATACGCAGCGACTCCTCATACATGAACCGCTTGTCGTACCAGCCGTGATTGCCAAGGAAGGAGCCTTGGTCCGATGTGTAGATAACGATGGTATTGTCAGCTAGGCCTTCCGCATCGAGATAATCCAGCAGGCGCCCGACGTTGTCATCGACCGAGGCGATGCATCGCAGATAGGCCTTGATATAGCGCTGGTATATCCAGAACTTCTCCTCGTACGGGGAGAGGCCCTCCGGAAGTTCGGCCTTGAGGTCGGTGAACGTCATGTCGCGGTCGATGCGCATCGTGGCGCGCTTGGCCGCCGCGGCCCGGTTGGCGTAGTCGTCGTCGAAGGTGTCCGGGAGGGGGATATCGATGCCCTCGTACATAGCCGCATGCCTGGCATCCGGCTCCCACGGGTGATGCGGCGCCTTGTGGTGACACAACAGCATGAACGGCCGGTCGCGATCGCGGGCGCGGAGCCACTCCAGCGAGAAGTCGGTAATCAGGTCCGTCACATAGCCGGGAAACGTGCGGTGTTCGCCCATGACGAAGAATTCGGGGTCGTGATAGCGCCCCTGACCGGGCAGGACCGTCCAGCGATCGAATCCGGTCGGGTCCGCGTGGCCGCCGTGACCAAGATGCCACTTGCCGAAGATCGCGGTCTGGTAGCCGGCCGCCTGGAGCAGCTTGGGGAACGTTTCCTGTCGACCGTCGAGCGGATCGGCAAGGGTGAGGACGCCGTTCAGGTGGCTGTGGCGTCCCGTCAGGATGGTGGCTCGGCTGGGAGCACAGATGGAGTTGGCGCAGAAGCAATTGTCGAAACGCGCCCCTTCGTTGGCGATGCGGTCGATTCGCGGCGTTTCGTTGATCCGGCTGCCGTAGCAGCCAATCGCGTGGGCCGCGTGATCGTCGCTCATGATGAACAGGATGTTCGGCTTGCTCGCCATCACCTTTCCCTTGCGACGCAACGTGCTGCCCTCAAACGCTTCGTGACCTAGTCGTTGCGCGGCCGTGCAGCGGTACTGCCCAACGATATCAACTCCGCCTCCGTCCGTGACCGCGGGCGCGAGGAGCCGCGGACGCAAAGTTCGTGTCCGAGCACGATCTCCTGCCGAGTGAGCACATCGGGGCGCTGCAGCCGCTGCATGAGCCGAGCGGCCGCGGTCGTCCCCAGCTCGTACGCGGGCTGGTGGACCGCGGTGATCGAGACACCGACGGGCGCCGCCCACGAAAGCTCGTCGAATCCCACCAGGCCGATGTCATCGGGAATACGCAGGGTGCGCGCGGTCATCGCCCCTAAAACCCCGACCGTGAGCCGGTTGTTGCACGCAAAGATGGCATCGACCGGGGGGTCCAAATCCAACAACTCGCTCGCCAGACGGGAGCCGCTCTCCTCGGCGTACGGTCCCCGTCGTTCGAGTGCTGGGTCGACCGTCAGTCCGGCATCGCTCAGCGCCTGCCGGTACCCAATGAGGCGCTCGTTCCCCGTGGTCGAAGCAGATGGACCGGTGATCAGCCCGATACGGCGGTACCCATTCGCGATCAGGTGGGCGACGCTCTCACGCGCCGCGCTCACGTTATCGATGAGGACGGCATCAACGACCGGATCGCGCACCCGCCGATCAACCGCGACCACCGGGATTCGCCGCTCCGCGAACAGCCTGAGGAAGGGTTGATGCTCCTGCGTCGGCACGATGATGGCTCCTGCCACCGGCTCGGCAAGGAGCACCTCCAAGTATTGGCGCTCCTTTCGTGGATCTTCGGCGGAGTTACAGAGCACCAGGAGATACCCATTACGTTGAACTTCGTGCTCGACGCCCCGCACGATCTCCATGAAGAACGGGTTTTGGATGTCCGTCACGAGCAGACCGACAATCGCGGAGCGACTGCCCGCGAGCATGCGGGCTGCCCGATTGGGTTGGTAGCGCAGTTCCTTGATGGCGAGACGGACGCGCTCCGCGAGCGCACGATCAACCGATGTTGCGCCGTTGACCACGCGTGAGACCGTCGCCGGAGAGACGTTCGCATGCCGGGCCACATCCTGAATCGTTGCGGTCTTGTGAGATCCCGGCGAACCCGCTGTCTTATTGCCGGGCATGCCATCGCCTCCTCGTTCGGTGACCACGGTCGTTCCTTCGCGTCTACACCACTATACAGGAAATCGCTTTCTCGTTGAACGGCGGCTCGCGGATCGCATTCGTCACAATGCGTTTGTCGGAATACTGATCGTGAAGAGAGCATATCACCCTTCAACTTCACCTGGTGAGCAAGAAAGTCGAACCGCTGCCGGGCTAACCGAGGGCAGCATCCTTGACGGACAATGCGATGACGTATACCATGATAGCATTGAGATGAGAAAGCGGTTTCTCAACTTAGGAGCGTGCGCGAGACGACGTTTGCCATGCGCGGTTGCTGCTCGTCTCACCCATATGCACCGCGATTCACCTATCCGACAGCGTGACGAATCGTGCTCACCTGAGACCGAGGCATCCACCCGACCGCTTTCGTCATCGTCCCTAACGAGGCGTGTCATGTCTACCTCCAACCCTGGCGCACGGTGACTGATCTCAGCTGGGAAGGCGATGCAGGGCAATCGCAGCAACATCGTTTGCTCCCCAGCACTGCCGTCGTCGTTTCGGATGCGGATCGGCCTGTTCGGCTCCTCCTGAACAGCCGCGCCGGGGCGGGGGCCGGCGCCGGGTCGGTCTCGCGCGGGTTCGCGTCGGCGAAGAGCGCCCGCGGCGGCCCCAATCGAAATGCGATTGCCCTGAGCGGGCAGGTGTCGCAGCCTAGCGGCCACGAATCTGTCCTCTACCAGGAAACGCGGGAGAAGTACGTACCGTGCGCGCAGCCGGCGGAGATGGTGCTGCCGCCACTCTTCTTCACCGAGGAGCAGGCGCGGCAGGTGGCCGAGCTGGGGTCCACCGTCACCGGCTACTAAGCAAGGTGGGCAAGCGGCCGGAGCGGCCGGCCGCATCGTCCTCGCACCGAAACATAGGGAGGGGGTGCGCATGGGAATGGCAGACGAAGGCGCGATTCGTCAGGAAGCGCGGCAACGAGCGGACGCGCGGCGGGATCCACGGCTGGACTGGTGGCGGGAGGCCCGCTTCGGCATGTTCATCCACTGGGGGATCTACGCCGTTCCCGCCGGCCGGTGGCAGGGCAAGACGGCCCTTGGTCGCGATGGCAAAAAGCCGCTCGGCGAGTGGATCATGCTGGTGGAGCGCATCCCGGTGCGCGAGTACGAGCCCTTGGCCAAGCAGTTCAACCCGACCGCGTTCGATGCGGACGCCTGGGTATCGGTGGCCAAGCGGGCCGGACAGAAGTACCTGGTGATCACCGCGAAGCATCATGACGGCTTTTCCATGTTCGACTCGGCGCTGACCGACTACGACATCGTTGACGCGACGCCGTATGGTCGCGACCCGATGAAAGAGCTGGCGCGGGCATGCCAGGACCAGGGCATCCGGCTCTGCTTCTACTATTCGCAGACCCAGGACTGGCACCACCCGGGCGGTGACGGCAACGACTGGGACTACGACGAACCGACGAAAGACTTCGCCGGCTACGTCGAGCACTACGTCAAGCCCCAGGTCCGTGAGCTGCTCACGAACTACGGCCCGATCGGGCTGATCTGGTTCGACACCCCGAAACGCATCACCGTCGAACAGAGTCGCTCGCTCGTCGACCTTGTCCATGAGCTCCAGCCGGCATGTCTGGTCAATGGCCGGATCGGCAACGGGTTGGGCGACTACGCCGAGGCACGCGACAACATGATTCCGGGCGAACTGATCGACGCCGATTGGGAGACACCGGCGACGATCAACGACACCTGGTGCTACATGCACGACGACCACAACTGGAAGTCGTCCGCGGACCTGATCCGTAAGCTGGTGGACATCGTCAGCAAGGGGGGCAATTATCTGCTCAACGTCGGCCCGACCGCCGAGGGCGTGATCCCGGAGCCCAGCGTCGAGCGCCTAGATGACATGGGTCGGTGGCTCACGGCGAATGGGGAAGCCGTGTACGGCACGCAACCGGGGCCGCTGCAGGGCCTGGCCTGGGGTCGCACCACGGCCAAGCCTGGGAGCGTCTATCTGCACGTCTTTGACTGGCCTCCGAGCGGGGCCATCGAGATCCCGCGGTTCGGGGCGACGATTTCACGTGCCTCGCTGCTCGCCGAACCGGCCGCGGCCAACCTGCCACTGTCCGAGGAAGCGGGCCGGGTAATCATCCAGGGGCCGGCACCAGCTCCCGACGCGGTCAACACGGTGATCGTGCTGGACGTAGCGGGGTGAGTCATTCGTCACCGACTGCACCGGCACGCCCGATGCGGCCGACGTGCATCTCTCCGTCTGGTGGGGCAGGATCGGCGGCGAGGGACCGGGCCGCTTCTTCGCCGCCACGACGCCGACGAGCGAGGTTGGGATCGCCGCCCGGCTTCCGCTGCCGGCCGGCGAGGCGACGACGGTCGTCGTCGACAACCGGTTCGCCCAGGCAGACAACCCACCGATCCGCGGCGCGGTCTGCACCGACGACGCGGGAACCGTGATTGATGGACGCGCGTTCAACGACGACGGCGCCCTCGAGTTTGAGGTAGCCAGCCCGGCGACGATTGCCCGCGATATCTACCTCGTGCCCTCCGGGGCGAACGGCAACGGTGCGGCGCCGGTCGAGGCGTCCAAGGGTTCACCCGATGCCGCCGGGTATCGGCATCGCCTGGGACCGCGACGCCCTGGAGGATCTACGGGTGGCCTAGCGGGAGAGGAAGCAGGATTGGATCCGCACGGGACGGCCGGCTAGGTGTTGTACAGCATGTAGTCCCACACGCCGAGATCGACTTCGGGCAGGTCGGGCACGCCGAGGCGTTCGAGGATATGCAGTACTTCGGTGCGGTGCTCCGCGTTGTGCTCGACGACCGTGAGGATCGTGCCGCCGAACGACTTGCGGACGGTGTAGTGGTCGACGAAGGTGTCGTCCAGGCGCTGCTCGTCGCGCAACCGGCGCGCGACGCTCGCGAAGGCCGCGTAGGAGCGCTCGTGGTGGTCGATCAGCGCGGCCAGCGAGCGGTCGTCTGGCTGGGCATCGGCCGAATACCCTCCATCGGCCGGTTGCCCGGCCAAGAACGCGGTCCAGAACGGGACGTTGAAAATTATGTGCCCGAACGTCGCGCGCAACGTCCGGTGCCCGATGTCGAACGGCTGATCCAACTGCGCGTCGGTCAGGCCGCTGCTCGCGTCCAGGAGACGTCTCGTGGCCCAGTGGTCGTGATCCAACAGGAGATCGAGCAGGTCCATCCGACTCCCTCCGCGACGACAAGGTGCTCAGAATCGGGGAGTGTAGCGCAACGACGAGCGACCGCCGCACCTTACGTCCCCCTATTGGCTGCTGATCCAGGATCTCGTCTACAGCGCCGTCGACCGCTGCCAGCGCTGCTGGTTCGGGTGCCCCCTCAACATCCACCACCTCACCTACGACCGGTTTGGCAACGAGGACTTTGCCGGCTTGATTGTCTTGCGCGAGGCCTGTCACATCGACCGCGCACCATGCCCTGATCAGCATGCGGCATCCTCTTCCCAGCCGCAAGCCTCCCGGCTGACGGCGAACAGATGAGCATCGTCGCCGTCCCCCGCGACAAATGCTGGATACTGTGTACAATCCCGCACCACCACGCTCGATCCACGCCCGCGCCGGGGATGGCGACGAGGCGGGAGCGCTTCGGCGGCACGCGCCGCTCTGCAACTGGAAGGGGAGCAACCGAGATGACCGCGACGACCGCGCCGGCCACCGCGCCCACCACCGGCGACACGAGCTGGTTCACCCACGACCGCTTCGGTCTCTTCATCCATTGGGGCATCTACTCCGCCGCCGCCCGCCACGAGTGGGTCAAGCAGCGCGAGCGCATCACCGACGAGGACTACCACCCCTACTTCGACCACTTCGACCCCGACGTCTACGACCCCCGCCAGTGGGCCCGCGACGCCAAGAACGCCGGCATGCAGTACGCCGTCCTCACCAGCAAGCACCACGACGGCTTCTGCCTCTGGGACTCGGCCCTCACCGACTACAAAGCGACCAACACCCCCGCCGGCCGCGACCTGATCCGCCCCTGGGTCGAGGCATTCCGCGACGAAGGCCTCAAAGTCGGCTTCTATCATTCGGTGATCGACTGGCATCACCCCGAATTCCCTGTCGACGGCCTCCACTCCCGCCGCGACGACGAGGCCTACATCGCCGCCAACCAGCACCGCGACGTCGCCACGTACCGCGACTATCTCCACGGCCAAACGCGGGAATTGCTCACCAACTACGGCACGATCGACGTGATGTGGTTCGACTTCTCCTACCCGAACCGGGTTTGGGGCGGCAAGGGCCGCGCCGACTGGCACTCCGAGGAACTCGTGCGGATGGTGCGCGAGCTCCAACCCGGCATCCTCCTCAACGACCGCCTCGACTACCCCGAGTCGGCCGACTTCGTCACCCCGGAACAGTATCAGCCGAAGGCGTGGATGGAACGCAACGGCCAGCGCGTCACCTGGGAAGCGTGCCAGACCCTCAACGGCTCCTGGGGCTACGACCGCGACAACCTCGACTGGAAGTCGCCCGAATTGCTCGTCAAGTTGCTCGTGGATACTGTCGCCAAGGGGGGCAACCTGCTGCTCAACGTCGGCCCGACCGCCCGCGGCGAGTTTGACCCGCGCGCCCGTGCCACCCTCGCCGCCATCGGCGACTGGACTCGCCTCCACGGTCGCGCCATCTACGGGGCAACGGCCAGCGACCTCACCCCGCCGCCCGACTGCCGCTTCACCCAGCGCGGCGACCGGCTCTATCTGCACCTCTTCTCCTGGCCCTTCCGCCACGTCCACCTCGACGGCCTGGCCGACCGCGTCGCCTACGCCCAGTTCCTGCACGACGCCTCCGAGGTCAAGCGCATCGTCGCCGACCCCGACCAGCAGGCGCAAAACACCACCATGCCCGGCACGGCCGGCACATTGACCCTGGAACTTCCAATCCAGCAGCCAGCCGTGACCGTCCCAGTGATCGAACTCTTCCTGAGGGAGTGACCTCGGAACCAATCGCGCTTCGACGTCGTCCTTCTAGCAACGAATCGCGAGGTCGTTACCAAGCGATCGCTGCCCCAAGGAGGGACGAAGATGCAAGCTCTGGCCGTGGCCGTGGCCGTCGCCATCGCTTGCCTCGTCGCGCACCCGGCTGCCGGCTCCCAAGCCGAGCCTTCACCGGCCCCTGGCTGGCAACCCGTCCAGGGTCCGGATTACCGGGGCGTGATTGTGCCCGCGGCGGACGCGCCCGACTTCTTCTGGGTGGTGAATGGCGAACAATACGAGGCGCGTTGGACGCCGGCCGCCAATCAAGTCGCGGACCTGGAAGCGGCCCTTGAGCCGGCTTTCGCCGCCCTGCCGTCGTCGCTCGTCTCCGGCGCCGATCTCGCCACCTACCACCGCCAGTACGGCGGGTTCATCGCCAACGATCGACACCTGATCCGCATCAGCTTCTTCTGCGATGCCTTCTTCCGGCACGTCGAGCCGTATTGGCAGAGTCGAACGGTCTTCGCGGCCGGCGGCGGCGCCTGCTTCTTCCGGCTCACCTACGACCCGGCCACCGGCGCCTTCTCCGACCTCGACGTCAACGGGCCGATTTAGTCATGCTCATCATCGGCCCTGATCCCGTTCGGGTAGACTCGATCCGAGGTTCTCCGTCGGCATTACCCGTGAGGTTTCAGTCTCAATGGTTCTCGCGCGCCTGCCTGGCCATACCGCCCCCGTACCCGTGCCGTTGACACCGCTCGTCGGACGACGGCGCGAGGTGCGGGACGCCATCGCGCTCCTCGCCCGGTCCGATGTCCGCCTGCTGACGCTCATCGGACCGGGCGGCGTCGGCAAGACACGCCTGGCGCTCCGCATCGCGGCGGACGCCAGCGACGCGTTCCGCGATGGTGTCCTCTTCGTGCCGCTCGCCTCGATCCGCGACCCGGCATTAGTCGCACCGGCCTTTGCTCAGGCGTTCGACGTGCGTGACCACGGCGCTCGGCCGCTCATCGAGCGGCTGCACGAGACCTTCCAAGCGCGTCGGCATCTGCTCGTCCTCGACAACTTCGAGCAGGTGATCGATGCGGCGCCGCTCCTTGCCGACCTGCTCATGGCCTGCCCCGACCTCACCGCGCTCGTCACGAGCCGGATGGCGCTGCGCGTCAGTGGGGAGCAGGAGTTCCCGGTCCATCCGTTCCCCCTTCCCGCTCGCCCTGATGACGCCGGGCCGCCACCCCTCGCCGATTTGGCAAGAAATGAAGCAGTCACCCTCTTCGTGCAGCGGACCCGCAAGGTGAAGCCGGATTTCTCCTTGACACCGGGGAACGCGCCGGCCGTGGCCGAGATTTGTACCCGTCTCGATGGGCTGCCGCTCGCCATTGAGCTGGCGGCGGCTCGTAGCAAGGCGCTCTCGCCCACCGCCCTGCTGGCACGGCTCGCCAATCGGCTGGCGCTGCTCACCGGCGGTCCGCGGGATGCTCCCGCCCGCCTCCAGACGATGCGCAACGCCATCGCCTGGTCCTACGACCTCCTCACCCCGGACGAGCAAACCCTCTTCCGCCGCCTGTCCGTCTTCGCCGGCGGCTGCACCCTCGACGCCGCCGAGGTCGTAGGCGGGAGGCGGGAGGCGGGAGGCAGGAGCAACGGCGTTTCTGCTCACGACTCACGACTCACGACTCACGACGCCGTCCTTGACGTCGTTTCCGCGCTCGCCGACAAGAGTCTCGTCCGGCTGGCGACCGGCGCGGATGGCGAGTCCCGCGTCCTGATGCTCGAAACGATCCGCGAGTTCGGCCTAGAGGAGCTTCGTGTGCAGGGCGAGGACGCGGCCATCCGGGGGGCCCATGCCGGCCACGTACTTGCCCTCGCCGAGCGGGCCGACCCGGCGCTGTTCGGACCCGACCAAGTGCGATGGCTCGACGTGCTGGAGGTCGAGCACGACAACGCTCGCGCCGCGCTGGCCTGGGCACTCGAACGACACGCGGCGGAGACCGCGCTGCGGCTCAGCGCCGCTCTCCGCCGCTTCTGGGCAACACGCGGCCACGTCAGCGAAGGGCGCGACTGGCTGGCTCGGGCGGTGGCGGCAGGCGAGGACGCGCCGCCATCCATGCGCGCGGAGGCGCTTCATGCCGCCGGCCAACTGGCAGAGAACCAGCACGATTACATCGTCGCCGATTCCCTGCTGCAGGCTGCCCTCGAGGCATGGCGGCAGGTGGCGGATCAGCGTGGGATGGCTCGCGCGCTCACGAGTCTGGGCAGCATCGCGAGCTACCGGGGGGAATACGACCGCGCGGCCGCGTTGCATGACGAAGCGCTCGCCCTTGCCCGACAGAGCGGCGATGACTTGGTCATCGCGACGATACTCATCAATTGCGGCGTCCTCGCGTACTACCAGGGCAACGACCAGCACGCCGAGACGCACTGGACGGCATCCTTGACCATCACGCGACGGCTCGGGGACATCCGGAGCATCGCCAACGTGCTGAGCAACCTGGGCGTTTTGGTCGGGAGCCGAGGAGACTTCACCCGGGCCGTGCCCTTCTTTGAGGAGGCGCTGGAGCGCCAGCGCCAGCTCGGGGATAAGCGGGGGACGGCGATTTCGCTCATGAACCTGGGCGAAGCGATCTTCAGTGCGGGCGACCCGGCACGGGCGGCGCCACTCTTCGAAGAGGCGCTGGCGCTGTTCCGCGAATGTGGCAGCCGGCGCGATGCGGCCGCAAGCACCGCCAACCTTGGCCGGGTCGCCCAGGCCGAGGGCGATCTCTCCCACGCGGCGGCACTCCTCGCCGAGAGTGTCGGACTCTTCCATGACATCGGGAACCGGCTTGACGTGACCGAATCGTTGGAGATGCTGGCCGGCGTGGCCGCCGCCGGTAGCGAAGGCGCGCGGGCGGCGCGGCTGCTCGGCAGAGCGGCAGCGCTCCGCGACGACCTCGGCGCTCCCCTCCATCCCGATCAGCAAGCCAACGTGGACCTCGCCGTCGCGGCGGCGCGCCAGCAATTGGAGCCAACGGCATACGCCGCCGCCTTCGATAAAGGACGGTCGCTGCCGCTGCCGGCGGTCGTCGCCGCCGCGACGGAGCTGGCCGCCTTCTTGGCCGCCGCGCCATCGATCCCCCCGGCGCCGTCCACCGCACCGGTCGTCACCCGCACCGCGCGCGACGCGGCGCTCGCCGCCGACCTGAGTCCTCGCGAGCGGGAGGTACTCTACCTCGTTGTCGAAGGGTACACCACACGGCAGATCGCCGACGCCCTCTTCATCAGCCCGCGGACGGCGACGACGCACATCACCCACATCCTCAACAAGCTTGGCGTCAATAGCCGCGCCGCCGCCGTCGCCCAAGCGCTGCGCCAGGGGCTGATCTAACCTCCCGGGAGCGTCGAGACACGCCTCCCGCCTGCCCCCCGAATACGTCATCTCTACGATGCGCGGGCCGTGGTATCGTGCCACGATGAGCGGGGAACGCTGCCAGGCCAATGCCGCCGTACGTGAGTCGTCCGCATCAGGAAATGCGGGCCGGGGCTGGGAACTTTTTCGCGGTCGGTGACGTTCCACCTGTCAGATCGAACGCGGACCAGGAAGGGAGCATGACATGAACCGGCGTACACTGTGGCAGGCGATCGGGGGCGTAGGAGTGGCGGCCATCGCCGGTCGCGACACCTCGCGGGCGGCGCAAGGTGGGACGGTCTGTGGCCAGACGGTAGTGCTCCGCCTGCATGAATCGGTGACCACCGACTCCGGCGTGACGCTTCGCTTCAGCGACGTCAAAGATCACCGCTGCGCGCAAGACGTGACGTGCGTGTGGGCCGGCTACGCCGAGGTCTGGATCGACGTCAGGGGGCAAGGCGTCTCGACCACCGAGTACTTCACCGTCGGCCTGGACGATCCGGGCGTGCGGCGGTACGGCTCCTTCGTCCTGATCCTCGACTATCTCTTGCCGACGCCGCGACCGAGCGGCGACACCCCGCTCGACGAGTATCAAGTTGGACTGATCCTCATCAATCTGCCATAGCCGTAGGCGGAACCTTCGCCATCGCAGGAGGCAGCTATGCAGTTCCGGCAGATCGCGCGGGTCGTCCCGCTTCTCGCTCTCGTCACGCTCCTGGCGGC
>JBOGUF010000203.1:0-2364 GCA_050696075.1 Thermomicrobiales bacterium | reverse complement strand
CGTAGAGGCGCTTTGTGACGACCCTGCCGGTGCCCGGCCATAGTGGCGCCTCCGCCTCGGCGCGCACGCTTCCGGCGAGCAGGAACCGGCCAGGATCAGGCCGGGCATCGCAAAGGCGCTTGACCGCTCCGAGGACTTCTGGAACGACCTGCCACTCGTCGAGAAGAATGGGCTCTGGGAGCCCCCGAAGGATGGCATCCGGATCGGACCGAACGGCCTCTGCCTGCTCGGCGCGGTCGAGCTGGAGAACTGACGCGGCCCGGCGGGCTGCAGTCGTCGTCTTGCCCGCCGCTCGAGGGCCCAGCAGGAGGACCGCGGGTACTGCCGCCAGGAGCTCGTCGAGGACTGTATCGAGCCGCCGTGCCCGATAGCTGTCCGGTTCGATCGTGCTCATATGCGGAACGGTATCATACCCATTTCCGGATAGGATAGCGCAGCCACTTCCGGAAGGAGACTTGTGGATCGCGGCGACCGCCTTCGCCCACCGCAAGCCGGTGATCACGCGAAACGCGACGCACTTCGCGCGCGTCCCTGACCTCGAGTTGCATCGATCGTTCCCCGCCGGACGTCGCCCGGCGGTCGGCGACTGCCGATCATAGGCCGATCGCCGCTCCCGTCTCCCCAGGCGCACATCCGCCGTACGCTATACTCTGCGAGCGCCGAACGTCGCAACCCGGAGAACCTGGAGGAACCCACAATGTCCAGACTCTGTTCCCGCCCCCTCGCCCTGCTGCTCGGCATCACACTGGCCGCCGCGACCGCCCACGCAGTGCCGCCCAGGCAACCCGGCGAGGAACCGGACGTTCCCGCCGCGACCCAGCCAAACGGTGGTCCGCCCATCCTGGTCTATGACAACCTGAACTCCAGCGCACGGCCAGCGTATGCCACCGACCACATCGTCGTGCGCTTCGGCCCTGCCGTCTCGGCGGCCATGCGCCGCCAGATCACCTGGTCGCTCGGCGGACGCGACTACGTGCAGGCCGAGTTCGGCGACTTCGGACGCGTGCCGGTTCGACCGGGCGAAGATCCGCAGGCGGTGGCCCGCCGCTTCCGCAGCAACCGGGACGTGGAGATGGCCGAGGTCGACTGGCTGGCGCATGCGGTGGAGGGGCGGACCCGGCTGGCGAGAGATCACCAGCTCGCCCAAGCCACTGCCGCGCGGACGCGAAGCGGCGGTGTGGAAGCGCGAGCGAGACAAGCCGGGACGCCGCGAGACGGCGTTGACTCGACCGCCTCGACCGGCCCCGCCGGGAGCTCTGCCCCCGCCAGCTCGATGCGGGTTGGGGCGGCCCAGGACAACCCCGGGTTCCTCGCGGCGCAGTGGCACCTCGAGAGGATCCGGACACAACAGGCGGAGACGCTCAATCCCACGCGCGGAGCGGGCGTCATCGTCGCCGTGATCGACACCGGTGTCGGCCTCTGGAACGGCGCGAGCTGTCAGAACAACATCCCGCGCGATCGGGGCCTGGACTTGAACGGCACCCGGTTCGTCGCCGGCCGGGACTTCGTCGACAACGACAATCAGGCCCTGGACGAAGGGAGCGGGGACGCGCCATTGGCTCCACGTTTCGGCCACGGCACCTTTGTCGCCACGGTCATCGCCGCGGCGGTGGACAACGGCGTCGGCGGCCGCGGTGTCGCGCCCGGCGTCTCCATCATGCCGGTGCGGGTGCTGGGGCGCGACGGCTTCGGCAACTTCTCCGACATCGCCGAGGGCATCAACTTCGCGGTGGCCAACGGGGCCGACGTCATCAACATGAGTCTGGGAGGCAACATCACGCCCGACCAGTGGAACGGCACGCCGGCGGCGGCGGCCGTTCGCAACGCACATGCGGCCGGAGTGGTCCTGGTGGCCGCGACCGGCAACGAGGCCGACACCGCGGATCCTCCCAGCGACGTCGGCTTCCCCGCCCGAGATCCGAACGTCATCGCCGTCGGCGCCACTCGTTTCAACGACAACCGCGCCTCGTACTCCAACTTCGGGCCTGGTGTCGACATCATGGCACCAGGTGGCGAGAATCCGTTTACCGTCGTGAATGAGCAGACGGGCGCTCGTGACGCCATCCTGTCGCCCAGCTTCGTGCACTGCCCGGGGGATCGAGAGCCCTGCGACGGGGTGCCGACGGTCTGCTCCGGCTTCTTCAGTACCGGCACGTCCTTCGCCGCACCGCAGGTGGCTGCCGGCGCGGCCATGCTCAAGGCGCTAGGGGTCGAGGATCCCGACGTCATCCGGACGCTGCTGCAGAACGGTGCGCGGGACATCGGCGCCCAGGGCTTCGACAGTGAGACCGGCCATGGCCTGCTGGACCTCTTCGGGGCCCACAGAGGCTTCGGCTTCAGCTTCGAGTGAGCAAGAGGAGAGAG
>JBOGUF010000202.1:0-41961 GCA_050696075.1 Thermomicrobiales bacterium | reverse complement strand
CCCCCAATGCCGTCGTGATCGTCGTAGGGGAGGGACCTGTGCCCTCCCGCGCGCCGCAGGCGCGCATCGCCCGAAGGTCGATAATGGGCACGCCAACAGGGACGGTATGCCACAATCAACCATCGTGGTGGTCGCGGGTCGAACGGGCCGCATGCGCGGCATATCGCGCTTCGCGCGATGGGGAGGGCACGGGTCCCTCCCCTACGACGGAACGACGGGAACGTCCGATGTCGGAATCGTGGCGCAAAGCAGGAACAAACGCCGTAGGGGCGGGACCTGTGCCGGACTCCGCTCCCGTCGGGCGCAGCCCGACATGCCGCGCAAGCGGCCGTAAACAGCCATCACAAACGCACGCCGCCGAAGGAGCCCACATCGTGACCCAACTCCGCAAGAAAATGATCGAGGTCGCCCTGCCGTTGGACGATATCAACAAGGCGGCGGCGAAGGAGAAGTCGATCCGGCACGGGCACCCGAGCACCCTGCACCTGTGGTGGGCGCGCCGGCCGTTGGCGGCCTGCCGCGCGGTCCTCTTCGCCTCGCTGGTCGACGACCCGTCGTCGTATCTGGACGAAACGGCGGCCGAGGCGGAGCGGGAGCGGCTCTTCGGCATCATCCGGCGGCTGGTCCTCTGGGAAAACTCGAACAACGAGGCCGTGCTAGCCGAGGCGCGGGCCGAGATCCGGCGCTGCGTCGGGGAGAACCCACCGCCCGTGCTCGACCCCTTTTGCGGCGGCGGCTCGATCCCGCTCGAAGCGCAGCGGCTGGGGCTGGAGGCGCACGGCAGCGACCTCAACCCGGTCGCGGTCCTGATCACCAAAGCGCTGATCGAGATCCCACCCCGCTTCGCCAACCAACCGCCGGTCAACCCGGAGCGGCAAGGCGGCACAGGCGGCAAGGCGGCCTGGCGAGGGGCGGCCGGCCTGGCGGCGGACGTCCGCTCCTACGGCGCCTGGATGCGGCAAGAAGCGGAAAAGCGGATCGGCCACCTCTACCCGAAGGCGAAACTACCCACCGGCGGCGAGAGCTTGCCCCGATCGGAGAGAGGGGCGACCGTCATCGCCTGGCTCTGGGCGCGCACCGTCACCTGCCCCAACCCCGCCTGCGGCGCGGCGATGCCACTCGTCAGCTCCTTCGCCCTCTCGACCAAAGCCGGCAAAAAGGCCTGGGTCGAACCCGTCGTCGTAGGGGAGGGACCTGTGCCCTCCCTCGGTTCGAAACACGTCCGCTTCGAAGTCCACACCGGCGCGGGCGATCCGCCCGAACCGCCGAAGCTCGGACGCGGGGCGCGGTTCAAATGCCTGGTCTGCGGGCAGACAGCACCCGAGCAACACATCAAGGCCGAAGGCATGGCGGGACGAATGGATGCGCAACTTCTGGCTATCGTGGCAGAAGGCAACCGCGGCCGCGTCTACCTTGCACCCACTGCCGAGCAGGAAGAAACGGCCCGGTCGGCAGAACCGACCTGGATGCCGGCGCAACACATGCCGCAGAACCCGCGCTGGTTCTCGCCACCGTTCTACGGGCTTGCGACTTATGGCGACCTCTTCACCCCCCGCCAACTCGTCGCGCTGACGACCTTCAGCGATCTGGTCGGGGAGGCCCGCGCCCGCGCCCTCGACGACGCCCGCGCCGCCGGCCTGCCGGACGACCCCACCCCTCTCCACCAGGGCGGCTCCGGCGCCACCGCCTACGCCGACGCCGTGGCAACGTATTTGGGTATGACGTGCAGCCGGTTGGCGAACAGCCACTGCACGCTCGCAATCTGGTCTCCGACTCGAGACCAGACCAAGAATGGATTCAGCCGCCAAGCCATACCGATGACCTGGGACTTTGCTGAGATCAACCCGTTCGCGAAGGCAGCCGGGGATTACGGTGAAGCGATCGACACGACGGCGCGTGGACTCGCGGCTCTTCCTGCCATGGCGCATGGCTGTGTTTCGCAGGCTGACGCAACGCGAATTCATGAATCCAGGCCGATCCTTGTATCTACCGATCCTCCGTATTACGACAATATCGGCTACGCCGACCTCTCCGATTTCTTTTATGTCTGGTTACGCCGGTCGATCGGCCACGTCTATCCCGACCTATTCCGCACACTTCTCGTACCAAAAGCAGACGAATTGATCGCCACGCCATACCGACACGAAGGAAGCAGAGAGAAGGCTGACAGGTTCTTCGAGTCGGGCTTGGCGCGGGCATTCGCGGCAATTCGCCAAGTGCAGCGTCCCGACCTCCCGTTGACGATCTATTACGCATTTAAGCAAGAAGAGGAGGACGGCCAAGACGCCAGCGGCGCCATTACTGCCTCTACCGGCTGGGAAACGATGCTCGAAGGTGTGCTCGCCGCGGGCTTCTCAGTTACTGGCACCTGGCCGATGCGCACAGAACGTTCGGTCCGTAGCGTCGGGCTGGGTACCAACGCCCTCGCCTCTTCCATCGTCATCGTCTGCCGGCCGCGGCAGATCGACGCGGCGCTGGCGACGCGGCGGGAGTTCACCAACACGCTGCGGCAGGAGCTGCCGGATGCGCTGATCGCCTTGCAGCACGGCAACATCGCCCCGGTCGATTTGGCCCAGGCCACCATCGGGCCGGGGATGGCGATCTACTCCCGCTACGCCAAGGTGCTCGAAGCGGA
The DNA here is from genome assembly GCA_050696075.1 of Thermomicrobiales bacterium. Classification (GTDB taxonomy): domain Bacteria; phylum Chloroflexota; class Chloroflexia; order Thermomicrobiales; family UBA6265; genus JBOGUF01. Next base: position 39,326 of record JBOGUF010000202.1, on the reverse strand, counting down.
CGGCACGCCGATGCGCGTCCGCGCCGCCCTCCAACTGATCAACCAGGAGCTCGACGCCTACCTCGAAGCGCAAGAGGGCGAGCTCGACCCCGACACCCGCTTCTGCATCGCCTGGTACGACCAGCACGGGTACGACGACGGGCCATTCGGCGAGGCAGACGTGCTGGCGCGGGCAAAGAACACCTCGGTCGATGGGCTGCGCCGCGCCGGTGTGATCAAAACGGAGGGCGGTAAGGTCACTCTCCTCCGCCGCGACAAGATGGACGCCGACTGGGACCCGCGCGAAGATCGCCGGGTCCCGGTCTGGGAATGCGCCCAACAAGTGATCCGCCGCTTCGAGACCGAGGGGCAGGTCGCCGCCGGCGCATTGCTGGCCGTCCTCGGGCCGGAACTGGCCGAGGCGGCGCGGGCGCTCGCCTATCGCCTCTTCACCCTCTGCGAACGCCGCGGCCGCGCCGACGAAGCCCTCTCCTACAACGGCTTGGTGACCGCCTGGACCGACATCCAGGCCGCCGCCGGTCTGTCGGTGCAGGGCCGCCTCGGTATGTAACGTCGTAGGGGCGGGACCTGTGCCCGCCCGTCGCGCGAACGCGCGACATGCCGGTTTACCGGCCGTTGGGCCGTTGGTGATCGGGATGGTTGACTGTGGCAGACCGTCCCGGTCGGCGCGTCCGTTATCGGCCTTTGGCCGATGCGCGGCTGCGCCGCGCGGGCGGGCACAGGTCCCGCCCCTACGACGGGTGCGGCGGCATGTGCGGGGCGTTTCAATGCGACGACGGGTGCGGCGGTGATCCGTAGTAGAGTCGGATGATGATGGACCGGCCATCGCGCAAAACGATCCGGTTGCCGGCGGGGGCGTATCGGGAGGCGGGCAGCGCCTGGCATGTGACGCTCGGGACGATCGACCGGGAGGCACGGGTCTTTGCCGATCGTGCGCTGGCCGGTGCGGTGGTGGCGGCGATCGAGGAGCGGTGCGCCGCGAGGGATGCCGGACTCGACCTGTGTTGCCTGATGCCGGATCATTGTCATATGGTGATCCAGATCAAGACGACGGGATTGATCGACGTGATGGGCGACGTCAAGTCGCGCACGACGCGGATTTGGTGGACGCACGGAGGCGCCGGCCCGTTGTGGCAACGCAGTTTCCATGACCACGGTCTGCGGACGGCACGCGACTACGAGGAGACAGTGCGCTACGTGTTGGAGAACCCGGTGCGCGCCGGGTTGGTGGAGGATTGGGCCGATTACCCATTCATCGGCGGCGCCTTGATCGGCCCGCCCGATGGCGAAACGTCGTAGGGGCGGGACCTGTGCCCGCCCGTTGTCGCAGGACGCCCGTTCGTTTTCGTCGTAGGGGCGGGACCTGTGCCCGCCCGCGCGCCGGAGGCGCGCATCGGTCGCAGACCGATAATGGGCGTACCATCAGGATGGTACGCCACAATCGACGGTCGCAGTAACGCGGGACCAAACGGCCGGCACGCCGGCATGTCGCGCATGCGCGCGACGGGCGGGCACAGGTCCCGCCCCTACGACGGATGGGGGCGGGCACAACAAGAGGGGTCTTATCTCATGCCAACCAACCCAACCAACCACAGCCAGGTCGGCGACGGGCTCAAGATCGTGCAGGCGGCGCTGGCGCCCTTTATCGCGCGGGAGTTGCGGGCCTGCTTCAAGGACGAGTGGTGGACGCAGGTCTACTACAACGTCCCGCCCGCTACCCAGGCCAAACTGCCGAAGCAGGGCGACGTCGAGGACCTGGCCGAACAGGTCGACTCGGCCGGACTCCTGCAGATCCTCGACAAGCTCTGGCACGAGGCGTTCAAGGCGACGCTGGGGCCGCTGACCCTCACCCACACCAAGGAGCTGCGCACCCACCGCAACACGTGGGCGCACCACGCCGCCGGCGACTTCGACGGCGAGGACGCCTACCGTGCACTCGATACCATGACCCGCTTCTTGGAGGCGTTCGACAAGCCCGCCTCAAAACAGACCCGCGCCCTCGCCCAGGCGGTGCAGCGGGCGATGCTCGACGCCCAACCGAAGGTGGCGGTCGCGACCCCTACCCCCACGCCCACACCGGCGCCCGCCCCAAAGCCGAAGCAAGCGTCGCTCGGGTTGCACCTGCGGCCGTGGCGCGATGCCGTGAAGCCACACACCGACGTCGCCTCCGGTCGGTACCAGACGGCGCAGTTCGCCGCCGACCTGGCCGATGTGCTGGCCGGCAAGGCGGACGCCGACTACCAGGATCCCGTGCAATTCTTCGCCCGCACCTATTTGACCGAGGGCATGCGCCGGTTGCTGGCCAGCGCGCTGCGGCGCATCGCGGGCAGCGGCGGCGACCCGGTGATCCAGCTCAAAACCGCCTTCGGCGGCGGCAAAACGCACACTATGCTCGCCCTCTTCCACCTCCTGAAGGCCGGACAGGCGGGCGCGATCCTGCCGGGGATCGACCTGGTCGTCACCGAGGCCGAGGTCGACCCGGCCAAGATGCCGACGGCGAACGTCGCGGTCCTCGTCGGCACCGACCTCGAATCGACGCGGGAGCGGCTCGACGCGGCCGGCAATGGGGTGGTGGTACGCACCCTCTGGGGAGAGATGGCGGCCCAGCTCGGCGGCGCGGCGGCCTACGAGGTGGTCCGCTCCTCCGACGAGGCGGGGGTGGCGCCGGGCACGAACACGCTGGTTGAGCTGCTGACCCGCTTCGGCCCGGCGGTGGTGCTGATCGACGAGTTCGTCGCCTACGCCCGCAACATCTACACGAAGACCGACCTCCCGGCCGGCACCTTCGACTCGAATTTGACCTTCATCCAGGCGCTGACCGAGGCGGCGAAGCGCTCCCGCAACGGTCTCCTCATCGCCTCGATTCCCGAGTCGGCGAAGGAGCTGGGCGGCGAGGCCGGGGTCGAAGCGCAGCAGCGCTTGGAGCAGATCTTCGGCCGGGTCGAGGCGGTCTGGAAGCCGGTCGCGGCGCGGGAGGGATTCGAGATCGTCCGCCGTCGCCTCTTCGGGGAGATCGCCGACCTCGACGCGCGCGACCTGACCTGCCGCCAATTCCACAAGCTCTACAACGACTCCTCCGGCGACTTCCCGAAGGAAGCGGGCGAGGTTTCCTACCTGGAGCGGTTGAAGTCGGCCTACCCCATCCACCCGGAGGTCTTCGACCGGCTCTACGACGATTGGGCGACGCTCGAGGAGTTCCAGCGCACCCGCGGCGTGCTGCGCCTGATGGCCGGCGTCATCCACGCCCTCTGGCGGGACGGCGACCAAGCGCCGATGATCCTCCCCGGCAGCCTGCCGATGGACGACCGCGCGGTCCGCGACGAACTCCTGCGCTACCTGCCGGACACCTGGAACAGCGTGGTCGACAAGGACGTCGAGGCCGAGCCGCGCACGATCGACGCCGGTCAGATGCGCTTCGGCCAGATCGGGGCGGGGCGGCGGTTGGCGCGGGCGATCTTCCTTGGCAGCGCGCCGCACGTGGCGCAGCAGCGGACGCGCGGCATCGAGGCGCCGCGCATCCGCCTCGGCGTAGCCCAACCCGGCGAGTCGGTCCCGACCTACAACGACGCCTTGCATCAGCTCTCCGACCGCCTGACCTACCTCTACAGCGGCGACCAGCGCTACTGGTACGACACCCGCCCGAACCTGAACCGCACCGCCGACGAGCGGGCCACCACGATCGAATCCTTTAGGGTCCTCGAGGAGATCAAGCGGCGACTCGACGCCCAACGGGGGCGAGCCGACTTTGCCGCGGTCCACCGCCTGGTCGAGAGTGGCGACGTGCCCGACACGGCCGAGGCGCGCTTGGTGATCCTCCGTCCGGAGGCGACGCACCGGAACAAGCAGATGGACTCGCCGGCGATCAAGAAGGCGGCCGAGATCCTCGAGTCGCGCGGCGGCAGCCCGCGCATCCACAAGAACATGCTGATCTTCATTGCCGCCGACGAAGCCGGGGCACAGGCGCTGGAGCGGATCACCCGCCGCTACCTCGCCTGGGACTCGATCGTCAAGGATGCCGATACCCTCAACCTCGACCGTCACGGTGAAGGCCAGGCAAAGCAGCAACGCGACAAAGACGACCGCGCGGTCGATGGCGCGGTCAACGAGGCCTTTTCCTGGCTGATTGTGCCCCAGCAGTCGACCGCGTCGGCGTGGTCGTGGGAGGCGACGCGGATCAGCGGGGGCAGCCCGGTTGTGGAACGGGCGGCGGCGAAGCTGCGCACCACTGAGCAGTTGATCCCGCGCTGGTCGGCCCACGGTCTGACGATCGAGCTGGAGCGCTGGTTCTGGCCGAACGTCGACCACGTCGAGACGCGCAAGCTGTGGGACGCCCTCGCCAACTACGCCTACCTGCCGCGCCTCACCTCGGAGCAGGTGCTGCTCGAAGCAATTTCGGGCGGGCTGCCCGCGCCCGACTTCTTCGGCTACGCGCAGGGGATCGACTCGAGCGGCCGCTACCAGGGGTTGATCTTCAATCGCGCCACCGCCGCCTCGGCGCTGCGGATCGACAGCTACAGTTTGCTGGTCAAGCCGGATGCCGCGCGCCGCCAGATCGAAGCGGACGAGGCGCGAGAACGCCGCCGCATCGCCGAGGAACATGCCCAGACCGACGCCGGCGACGTCACCGGCGGCTACGTCGTGGAGCCGCCGGTGACAGCTACCGGCGCGACGACCGTTCCGTCGCCATCAACGACCCCGCCGCCGATCCCGAAGCTACGGCGGTACTACGGCTCGGTCAAGCTGGACGAGAAGCGGATCAACCGCGACGCCGGCCAGATCGCCGACGAGGTGATCCAGCACTTGGCGAACCTGCCGCACGCGGAGGTGACCGTCACGATCGAGGTCGAGGCCACACTCCCCGATGGCGTGCCCGACGACATCGTGCGGACCATCGTCGAAAATGCCAACACGCTCAAATTCACCCGAAGCAGCTTCGAGGAAGAGTGAAGGGAGTGGTATCCGTGGCGCCCTACGACCTGCTGATCCAAGGTGGCACCCTGATCGACCCGGCGCAGGGGGTGCACGAGCGGCGCGACGTCGCCTTTCAAGACGGGATGGTCGCGGCGGTGGCGCCGGAGATCGCGGCGAGCGAGGCGGCGGAGGTGATTGACGCCGTCGGCAAGCTGGTCGTGCCGGGGCTGATCGACGCGCACGTCCACGTCTTCGAGGGGGTCTCGCATTACGGGATCGAGCCGGATTCCACCTGCCTAGCGCGCGGGGCGACGACGGTGGTGGACGCCGGGTCGGCCGGCGCGGATACCTTCGCCGGCTTCCGCAAATACGTGATCGAGGCGAGCGCCACCCGCATCCTCGCCCATCTCAACATCTCCTCGATGGGGATGATCTCGCGCGAGGTCGGCGAGCTGGACGACGTCAAATGGGCCGACGTGCCGAAGGCGCTCCAGATGATCGAGCGCAACCGCGACCTGATCCTCGGGGTCAAGGTGCGGCTGACGCGCGACTCGATTGTCGGCGCAAACGCGGGGCTGAAGCCGCTCTTCCTGGCGCGGGAGGCGGCCGACGCCGCGGGGCTGCCGATCATGGTCCACCCGCAGGACTCGTGGGCCGCGTCCCTCGACGAGATCCTCGACGTCATGCGCGGCGGCGATGTCCTTACCCACTGCTTCCACGGGCATCAGCACGGCATCCTCGACGAGGGCGGGAAGATCCTGTCCTCCGTCCGCGCCGCCCGCAACCGCGGCGTCATCTTCGACGTCGGCCACGGTCAGGGCTCGTTCAACTGGGCAGTCTGCGAGCGGGCGCTGGCCCAAGACTTTGCGCCGACCACCATCTCCTCCGACCTTCACCGCTACAACCTGCACGGTCCCGTCTTCGACCTCGCCACCACCGTCTCGAAGTTCCTCCACCTCGGTCTGGAATTAGACGACGCCATCGCCAAGGTGACGTCGGTCCCGGCCCAGGTCGTCGGCATGGCGGGCCAGATCGGCACCCTTGCGGCGGACGCCCACGGCGACGCCGCCGTGCTCGATCTCCAAGAGGGGCGATTTGATTATGTCGATGCCCACGGGGGAACACGGACCGGTGGGGTGCGGTTGGAGCCGGTGGCTGTCGTCAAGGCAGGGCGGGCGGTCGCGGGGGCGTAGGTGTTAGCCCGCGGCTTGATAGAATCCCAGGGTTGGCGAACAGCCAAGGTCCGAAGGTCAGGAGAGACACCATGGTCGCCACGCGGTCCGCCGTCCACAGCGATCCTGAGATCATGAGCGGGACACCGGTCTTCGCCGGCACCCGCGTTCCTGTTCAAGCAATGTTCGACTATTTGATGGCCGGAGACAGTCTCGATCGCTTCCTCGACCATTTTCCAAGCGTGAGCCGTGAGCAGGCCGTCGAAGCGCTCGAAATGGCGCGAACGGTGCTTGTGGACGCTGCCAATGCGCGTGCTGCTCGATGAGTCGGTGCCTCGCCCGTTCGCGCGAGAATTCGTCGGTTCAGCGCACGAGGTTCGTACGGCTGGCCAAATGAGATGGACGGGCATGAGCAACGGCGCATTGCTCCGACAAGCGGCAGCGGCCGGCTTTGGCGCGTTCGTGACGATGGACCGGAACCTCGAGCATCAACAAAACGTCGCACGGATCGGCATCGGTGTCATCGTTCTGATCGCTCCAAGCAGTCGCGTCGAGGCTCTCCGACCGTTCGTACCGAAAGTTGAGCAGGCTGATTGCCCGGCCGCGTCGCCGCGCAAACCAGGTCGACACCAACGTCCGCGCCGCCAGCGAGAGGACGCTGCCGCCGCCGAGCCGCGGCACCACCAACGCCAGAAAGAGGGAAACCGGCCCGAAGACCGTGCCCATTGCGATCAGCGCGAGGGCGAAGGCGATCGCGGACCAGAGCCTGACCCGCCGGCGCCCGTGCCGGTCGATTAACCGCCCGGCGACCAGCACCAATCCGGCGCCGATCAGGATGGCGGCGGTGTAGATCGAAGAGACCGCCGAGCGGGACCAGCCGAGGTCCGCCCGCATCGGGTCGACCAAGACGCCGAAAACCGGGGTTTGCGCGAGTTGCGAGCAGAAGAGCACCGTGCCGGCGAAGCCGAAGACCGCCCAGCCGGAGAAGGAGGGTTGGGTCGTGGCGCGTGGCTCATTCGCCGGTTGGCCGACGACGACAGCCCCCCCGGCCCCCCCAAGTTTGGGGGGAGAGGATTGCGCGGCGGCGTCCGTCGTCTCCCCCAGGATTGGGGCGCGCTCTCGTCTCCCCCCAGGGGGCCGACAGACGATCTTCATCCGTGCCTAACCCTGGCCGATGATGCCGCGCAGGGTGGCGACGTCGCGCTGGGCGGCCTGGGCGATCATGTGGCCGTCGGAGTTGCAGAGCAGGAAGCGGTAACCCATGCCGTACCACCGCTCGAAGGCGGCGGCCTCTTGTTCGACCATGCCGGCGGCGACGCCGTGGCGCTGGCAAGTGGCCGCGATCCGTTCGAGGGTGTTGATGAACGCGGGGTCGCCGTATTTGCCGGGCATGCCGAGCGAGATCGAGAGGTCGTGTGGGCCGACGCAGACGACGTCGACGCCGGCTACTTCAGCGATACCGCCCAAATTCTCGACCGCGGTGACCGTCTCGACCTGGACGACGACCATCGTCTCGGCGTTCGACTCCTCGATGGCGGTCTTCGGGTCGCGGCGTTCGTAGCCGATGCGGGCGGCTCCCCCCGCGCCGCGGCGGCCGAGCGGTGGGTACTTGGCATAGCTGACCGCCGCTGCCACCTGCTCGCCGTCGTCGACCCGCGGGATCATCACTCCCCGGGCGCCGGTGTCGAGCGCGCGGGCGACAAGTTGGTACGACAGGTCGGTGACGCGGACGATCGGGCAGATGTCGCAGGCGAGCGCCATCTGCACCAGGTTGTGCGTCGTCTCCCAGTTGAACATGGCGTGTTCCATGTCGATCACGATGAAGTCGTGCCCGGCCACCGCCAGCATCTTGATCGTGCCATTGGTCCGCGCCTCATTGATAAACGGTCCGGTGACGGCTTTGCCGTGCTTCAGCGCGGCTTTGACGCGGTTCGTGAGCATGCCTTCCCCCCATCCCGAATCGAGTCGCATCTGATCCCAATGATCGCAGCATCGGTCAGGATGGGAAAGCCCGCGACGAACATCTCGGGAAGGGAGGGTTAGCCGGCGCCTGGCGGTATTTGCCTCCTGCCGTCCGGCACTGTCGGCGAAAGGCGAATGAGGAGCGTGTCCGGGAAGGCGCGGGTTGCATGCACCTCCAGCGTTGAGGCGTCGAGCCGCCACAGCCGGGACGGCGACAAAATGGTTAAGTCGTCGGCCAGCAGGAAGCCACAGACGTAGAGATCGCGACCATTCGGGGACGGCACAACCCGGGAAATCCATTCGTCGGCTAGTTCTTCGGCGCTGACCGCGATCTCCGCTTGCTTAAGGTCGATCAGCCGCAAGCCGAGGCTGCGTGCTGCCACCTCGCCTTCGTCGTCCGTTGTCGTCTCGGAGCCGAAGACATACAGATGCCGGCCATCCGCGGCATAGACGGCCTGGAGGGCGGTCCCCTCTTGCGCTCCCTTGGCCGCGGCATCGGCGGGCACCAGCGGCAACAGAGCGATCAGGCGATCCTCCCATCCGATCGGTCGCGACAGCGTTACGGTGCGTTCGACAAGAAGCCGCGCTGTATCAATCAAGGTCACGGCATCGACGTCGGCGTGAACAAGCGCGAGCATCTTGCCGTCGGGGGAGAGCGCAACGCCAGGACGCAGCTCGGCGATCACCGGGTATTCGACTCCACCCGTTACGGTGTGCGTGCGGTCGGTTACCCATACGCCGCTACGAACCTCGGGAAGGTCCAACCGCGCGATATCGGCACCGGTCGTCAGGTCGTTGGCGACGATTCGTGTCGCGCCAGGTCCGGTCTTCTCCGGCGAATACGGGATGAAGAGGCGGTAGAGACGACTCGCCGTGGGATCGATCCACGAGTCGGCGTGCCACCCGTTCTGCTCGTCCGACTCGATTTTCGCCACGACGTGACCATCGGCGGTGTCGACGACGAACCACTCCGGCGGGTCGTGCCTGCCGACGTCCCCAATCTGCGCGGGATTAGGATGCGCTTGGATCACCAGGCGCGTACCGTCGTAACTGAGGCGAGTGTCCCGAACGAAGGCCGGGAGGTCGAAACGGATCCGTTCGACCCCGGTTTGGGCATCGTAGACGCCGATGGTCGCCTCTTTGACCGGAACACCGTTGATCCACTGCCGAGATTCGACCGCGACGTACGTTGAGCCATCGGCCGACAAAGCCCACAAGTGGGGCGACCATTCCTCCGACAGGGATCCGGCCCAGGCCGGCGGCTGCGACGTGGTAGGTTGGTCCGTAGCAATCTCGGCGAGGGTCTTTGGGTTGAGTGGGGTGACATCCCAGGTGTCTGTTGAACTTTCGCCCGTTCCGGTGAAGACGTAGGCGAAGAGTTCCACCGGATCAGGATCGCTGACGGCTGACTGGTTCGTATTCGATGCCGGCTGCAGCCGGAGCGCGGCGTATCCAGCCGCGAGCGTCACCAGCAGGATGGCCATCGTCAAGACCTGCGCGAATGCCCTTTGCCAGCCGAGCCGGCTGAATAGAGGCGATCGAGCAGATCGCGCACGTCGCCCGTCATTCCGAGCTTGTCGAGGAATCCGCCCCTGTGTACTCGGACCGGCAGATTCCTCGAGTTCGGAGCGAAATGACGGGGAGGGGGCGCTATGCACCCCACCCTTGTTTACAGCAGCAATCGGCTGGGAGAGATCCGTCCAAAGGCGGCGCGCGAATGCCGCATCCGGCACGACCGCGTCGTTGAGCGTATGGATGCGGCCCACCGTACGTGCGAGTTCCGGATCGAGGGCAGACGGGCGGTATGGGATGCCGTGGATCGTCTCGTCCCAGAGTTGATCGAGTTGGTCGATGGTGTCGCTATTCCTGCCAACCATCGTCGTCCTCCTGAACGCTGAGTATGAGCTCTCTCAGTCGCTGGATCGCGCGGAATTGGAGGCTGCGCACCGACGTATGACTACGCCCAAGGACGCGGGCGATCTCAGGACCGGTCAGCCCGGCCAGGCGCAACTCGACGACCTGCCGTTGATCGGCCGAGAGATGCCCCAGCAGTTCCCACAGCAGCCGGTGCTCGTCGGCGGCGATCGCCAGTTCTTCGGGTGTCGGCGTCGCGTCGATCAGGTCGACGTCGGTCAACGAGTGGTCCGGCGCCCGGCGTGATGCGTTGTTGACAGCGTTGCGCGCGATGGTGAAGAGCCAGGCCGCGAACGAGCCACCGCGGTAGGTGGGGAGGGCGGCTCCCGACTCGTCCGTAGCAGTAGCGATAGACCGCCGGGAGATAGCGGTTGCAGAGCGGGGCGAACGCCTGCCGGTCGAGCTTGGCCCGCGCCACGAGATCGCCCTCGTCGACCACGCCCGACGCGTTGCCGCTCATCTCGCGCGATCCGGCAGCGGCTTGGTTCAGCACGGCGCCCTCGCGGGTTCGGCAGCGTCGATTCCCTACCTAGGTAGACACGCGACGTACCGCGAATGTTGCGCCAAGCGACGGCCCTCCCCGGCCCCCCAATCCTGGAGGAGACGTGAGCACGAGCGCGTCATCCGTCGTCTCCCCCCAAAGTTGGGGGGCCGGGGGGCCGTCGTTACCACCGCGGGATTTTGCGTGTCCAGGTCGGGTCGACGTGCTTTTGCATCTCGATCTCGTCGTCACGCTTGCGGTAGCCGGCGCGTTCGTAGCGTGCTTTGCCGCGGGCGAGGGCGTCCTGGTCGATCTCGGCGCCAAGGCCGGGCTGGTCAGGAACGCGGACGCGGCCATTCTCGATCGGCACCCGGCCCCCTTCGAGGATTTCGTCGGCGGCGTATTGCCAGGGGTAGTGGGTGTCGCAGGCGTAGGTCAGATACGGGGTGGCGGCGCCGAGGTGGGTCATCGCCAGGAGGGAAACGCCGAGGTGACTGTTGGAGTGCATGCTGAGGCCGATGCCGAAGGTCTCGCAGAGGCGGCCAAGCTGGAAGACGGCGCGCGGGCCGCCCCAGTAGTGGTGGTCGCCGAGGATGACCTGGACGGCGTCGTGGGCGAGGGCGGGCGGGACGTCGGGGTAGCTGGTGACGATGCCGTTCGTCGCCAGCGGCATGTCGATCCCCTTGTCTAAAAGCCCTTTGCGGACGGCGCCCATCTCCGCGACGCCGGGGGTCGGGTCCTCGAAGTATTCGAGGGCGCCGGCGAGGGCCGTGCCAACCTTGATCGAGGTCTCGACCGTCCAGGCGCCGTTCGGGTCGATGCGCAGCGGCACGTCCGGGCCGAAGGCGTCGCGCATGGCGAGGACCGCTTGCACTTCTTCGTCCGGGTCGTAGACGCCGCCCTTCAGCTTGATGCTGCCGAAGCCGTATGTGTCGATGAACGCCTTGGCCTGACGGACGACGCCTTCGGGGTCGCGCGCCTCGCCGAATTCGTCCTCGCGGACGTCGTCGCCTTCGCCACCGCCGCCGGGGAGCTTGTAGAAGAGGTAGGCGCTGAAGGGGACCTCGTCGCGGACCCGCCCGCCGAGGAGATCGCAGACGGGGCGGCCGATCGCTTTGCCGATCAGGTCGAGGGCGGCGACCTCGACGGCGCCGTAGACGCGCGGAGCGACGTTGCTGGCGCGCTCGCCGGGGAGGAACGAGAATTGGCCGGGGACGACGTGCTCCTCGCTCGCCGCGCCGTCGAATGCGGCCGAGACGCCAAGCCAGAGGCGGGCGAGGTTGAAGGCGTCCTGGCCGACGACGCCGGACTTGGCGTGCTCGAAGTGGGCGAGCGTGCGCTCGCCGCCGTGCGCTTCCCCGACGCCGGACAGGCCGTCCTCGCTGACCAGCTCGACGATCGTGCGCAGGGCGTAGGGTGCGTGGAGGCCGGCCGCGTTGAGCAGCGGCGGGTCGGCGATGGCGATCGGCGTGACGCGCATCTCGACGATCTTCATGTGGTGCTCTCCCCTTCTCGTTGGTATCGTGCGCCGGTCGGCATCATACCGCCGATCTGGCGAGGTGGGAGGGAGCAGTGACGCAACAACGACCCTTTCGGTTTGGCATTCAGGGGCGCACGACTGGTCCGGGCAACCAATGGTTGGCGATGGTGCGCCGGTGCGAGGAGTTGGGGCATTCGAGTTTCTTGGCGCTCGACCACTTTGTGCGCGGGCTCGACCCAATCGCGGCGACCGCGGCGGCGGCAGCGATCACAACGAACCTGCGCGTGGGGAGCATCGTCTTCGACAACGACTTTCGGCACCCGGCGATCCTGGCGAAGGCGGTGGCGAGCATCGACGTCATCTCCGGCGGGCGGTTCGAGCTTGGCTTGGGGGCCGGGTGGCTGAAGGAGGAGTACGACCAGAGCGGCATCCCCTTCGACCCGGTCGGCGTGCGGATCGAGCGGATGGTCGAGGCGCTCCGGCTGATGATGCAGACGTTCGTCGAGGAGCGGATGACCTTCCATGGCGCGCATTACCACGTCACCGATCTGCAGCTGCCGCCGAAGCCGGTCCAGCAGCCGCACCCGCCGATCATGCTGGGCGGGGGCGGCAAGCGCATCCTGTCGATCGCGGCGCGAGAGGCCGATATCGTCTCAATTACCAATCGCGCCAATCCGGACGGGTCGAAGGACAACCAGGATCTGATCGCCGAGGCAACCGATCGCAAGCTGGCCTGGATCCGTGAGGCAGCGGGTGAACGTTTCCCTAAGATCGAGTTGAACGCGATGTGTTCGACCGTGGTCGTGACGCGGGACCGGGCGCGGGAGGCCGAGCGGCTGGCCAGTGAGTTCGGTTTGACGCCGGAGCAAGTCCTCGGATCGCCGATTATGTTGGTGGGAACGGTCGATCAGATGGTAGAGGCGTTGCTCGCGCGGCGAGAACGGTGGGGGTTCTCCTACGTCGTCGTGACGATACCTTTTCCCCGATCCCGCGGGGAGGCGAGGATTCGCCGCAATCGCTATCGTCGCAAATAGGGATCCAACGCGTCGCGGAGGCCATCTCCGACCATGTTGAAGGACATGGCGACGATGAGGATGGTCAATCCCGGATAGAAGACGAGTTGGGGCGCGTTGGTAATGAAGTCGCGACCGTCGGCGAGCATCGCTCCCCATTCCGGGGTCGGCGGCTGGGGTCCAAGGCCAAGGAAGCTCAAGCTGGATGCGGTCAGCATTGCTGTCGCCAGGCGCAGGGTCGTCTGTACGATCAGCGGCGGCACGATGTTGGGGAGGACGTGGCGGAGCATGACGCGAGAGGCGGGAGCGCCGAGTGCTTTGGCCGCCAGCACGTAGTCCTGGGCACCGACCGAGAGGGTCGAGCCACGGGCGATGCGGGCGAAGGCCGGAATCGAGAAGATACCGACCGCCAGCACGACATTGACCGTACCAACGCCCAGGGCGGCGATGATGGCTATAGCCAGCAGGAACCCAGGCATGGTCATCAGGACATCGATGACCCGCATCACGACCAGATCGACCGTGCGGCCATAGTAACCGGCGACGATCCCCATCGTCGCGCCCACGATCAGCGCCAAGGCGACCGCGCCGGACGTGATGAGGAGACTGATCCGACCGCCCTGGACCAGCCGCGTGAGCATGTCTCGTCCCAGCAGGTCGGTGCCGAGGGGATGATCCCAGGATGAAGGTAAGAGCCGGCTGCGCAGATCCATCTGGTAGCGGTTGTCCTCTAGGAACAACGGACCGGCGAGCGCCACTAGCCCGATGATGATCAGCACAATGCCGGCGACGACGGCGGCGCGGTTGCGCAGGAACTGCCGAAACACCAACCCCGCGTAGCTGGTCGAGTGGGCGCTTCCGGCAGCAGTGGCCAGCCTTGGACCCGCGTTGGTGGTGGTCGACATCGCGTTTGCCATCGTCGCGTCCAGTCAGGCTCAGGCCGCGCGCAGCCTGGGATCGAGGTAGAGGTAGAGCAGATCGACAATCAGATTCACGAGGACGAAGGAGACGGCGAGGATCATCAGTGTCCCTTGCACCACGGGAAAGTCACGGGTCCGAATCCCATCGACGAGTAAACGGCCGACACCCGGCCGCGAGAAGACGGTCTCGGTCACGACGGTGCCGCCGAGCAAGTAGCCGAACTGCAGGCCGATGACGGTGACGATCGGGATCAGACCGTTTTTGAGGGTGTGCCGCCACAGGACGAGCCGCTCGCCGAGTCCCTTCGCCCGCGCGGTGCGCACGTAGTCCTGGCGAATCGTTTCGAGCATGCTCGACCGGGTCATGCGGGCGATGATCGCGGCCGAGGAGGAGCCGAGGGCAATCGCCGGCAAGACGAGATGCGAGAGTCCGCCGACGCCGCCGGTCGGCAGCCAGCCGAGATCGACGGAGAAGAAGAAGATCATGACCAGCCCAAGCCAGAAGACCGGCATCGAGGCGCCGACCAGCGCCAATGCCATCGAGAGGTAGTCGACGGGGCTATTGTGCCGGGTGGCGGAGACGACGCCGACGGCCATGCCGAGCAGTGTAGCGAGCACGATCGAGGCGAGTGCAAGCTCAACGGTTGGTCGCACGCGGCTGGTGATCTCTTGCGTGACGGGACGGCGCGTGACGATCGAGCGCCCCAGATCGCCCTGGACCGCGTTCGAGACCCAGGTCAGGTATTGGATGTGGATCGGTTTATCGAGACCATACCGCGCTCGGATCACCGCGATGTCGGCCGCGGTCGCATCGTCGCCCGCCAGGATGCTCGCCGAGTCGCCCGGGGAGATCTTGAGCATCCCGAAGACCAGCACGGAGACCGCAAGCAGGACCGGTATCAGCGTCAGCAGGCGGCGGAGAACGTGTTGTCCCACGGCGGTCCTCCGCGACGAAGGCGTTAGGCGTTAGGCGTTACGGGAACGACGACGGGAGCGGCGCGTTTGCGCCGCGACTCCCCCTCTCCCTCCGTCAAGAGGGAGAGGGGGCAGGGGGGTGAGGACTGCCTTACACCTGAACATCCTTGAAGAGCAATTCGCCGTCCCGCTGTAGGACGAATCCGGACACGCCGGCGCGATGAGCGGCAACGTCCTGCCGGATAAAGACCCAGACGAACGGCGCGTCGTCCCAGATCAGCCGCTGCGCCTCCTCGTAGGCGACAAGGCGCTCTTCCTCGACAAACGTCGTGCGCCCTTGGTCGAGCAGGGCGTCGACCTCTGGGTTGAGATAGCCCGACCGCTGGGAGGCCGCCTCGAACGTCGACGTCGAGTGGAAGAGGCGGAAGAGGTGGTAGTCGAGATAGGTGCTGGTGCGGATCAGCCCGGCGATATAGCCGGCACGTTCGTCGGGCTCCGCGGCGAGGGCATCGGCGAGCGATCCCATGTCGATGGTCTGGATCTCGATATTGACCCCGATCTGGCCCCAGTAGGCTTGCAACGCCTGGAAGACCTGATCGTCTCCCGACCAGCGCCCACTGACGTAGAAGAGCACGCCGTCGAAGCCGTCCGGATAGCCGCCGGCGGCCAGCAGTTCCTGTGCCCGCTCGGGATCGTACGCGTATGGCTCGAGCTTGACCGCGCCCCAAACATCGGGCGGCGCGGGCGAGTCGCAAACGGAGCCGAGTCCGTTCCGGATGGTATCGATGATAGCCCGCGAGTCCACCGCATAGTTCATCGCCTGGCGGACTTCCTTGACACTGAACGGCGGCTGCGTCTGCCGCATCTCGGCGGTGACCTGGGTCAGGCTGTCGAAGACCAGCACCGTGAGGTCGGCGTTCTCCTGGAGTGAGGCGACACTTTCGTTCGGCGGGCTGAAGATGAAGTCGACTTCGCCTGCGAGCAACATTGCCTCGCGGCTCGACGCCTCCGGCACGGCGCGGAAGATGACCTCGTCGACCGCGGCGGGGCCGTTGTGGTACCCGTCGAACCGCCGCAGCGTGATGTGGTCATTCGGCAACCACTCCACGAATTGAAACGGACCGGTGCCAACGGGGTTGAGGCCAAATTCTTCGGCGCCGGCTTGCTCGGCCGCCGTGGGGCTGACGATCGCCCCGTTGCGATCGGTGAGCAAGGAAGGGAGGTCAGGGAACTTCTCGTGGGTGACAAACTTGACGACGTGCGGCCCGTCCGGAACGATCTCCTTGATCGTGGTGAAGACGGCGCGGCGGCCGGCGGCAAACTCGGGATCGAGGATGCGGTCGAAGGTGTATTTGACCGCATCGCTGGTGAACTCGGCGCCGTCGTGGAACGTCACCCCCTGCTTGAGGTTGAAGGTCCAGGTCAGCTCGTCCTCGCTGACGCTCCAGTCGGTCGCCAGGAGTGGTTGCGGCTCGAGGCTCTCATTTTTGTCCAGCAGCGGCTCGAAGAGCGCCCGCACGACGTGCCCGAAGGGTCCGGTGCCGATCGGCGGATCGAGGCTGTTCGGCTCCGTGCCGTCGACGTAGCGGAAGGTCGTCGTGGCGGCATCTTGCGCCGCCGCCGCGGCCACATGCGGCGCGTAGGCGGCAGGGATAGTAAGGGCAGCCGCCACGCCGCCGCCGGCGACGGCGGTGTTGCGCACCAGGGAACGCCGGGTGAGTTTCGGGGTGTTGCCGTGGTTGGCCGATGTCATCTCGCACACGCTCCTTCTGTAGCTTGGCAGGTACACGCCAACGAAGCGAAGGTTTGGCGTTGATCATGACCCCATTGCCAGTCATGGCGAAATCAATCCAACAAGACGGGTCCGCGTGACAGTATCCCAAGGAGTCCACGCGGGGTCAATTGCAATTGCCCGCTCCTTCGGATCAGCGCTTACGGTTCGGCGGCCGGGTCGATGCCGCTGAACCAGCGGACGAACGCGGTCAGACTCTTCACGGCCTCGTCAACGATGCGCTCGCCCTTGTCGGGAGAGGCGACGCGTGGGTCGGAGAGGCTGCCGGACGGCGGCGTGATCTCTTCCATGTTGATCGCCAGGTTGACGGTGCGGCCCTCGAAGAGGACGCCGTTGAGGCCCGAGGTCGGCAAGCCGAGATAGGGCTGCGACGCCCAGTCCTCAGCGCGGTCAAGATCGACCAGCTCGGGGTGCAGATACGACATGATCGAGCCGATCGGTTCCCCTCCGTGGCCGATCGGGGTGTCGCCGTAGAGCTCTCGCTGCACCGCTCCGGTCAACCCGAAGCCGAGCGGCGCGACAACCGGCGTCAGCACGCCCCGTTCGCGGCGGATCTGGCGAATGAGCGGCAGCAGGATCGGTTCGTTTCCCTTGTGACCGTTGACGAGGATGATGTGGTTGAACCCCTGGTCGAGGAGGCAATAGACCGTATCGCGCACGAGAAGACGGAGCGTTTCGGCCTGGAGGGTGATCGTACCGGGGAAGCGGCGGAAATATTCCGAGTAGCTGAACGGGATCGTAGGGGTCATCACCGCGCCGGCCTCGCGGGCGACGCGGGCCGTGATCTCGTCGGCGATCAGGTAGTCGCCGGTCGGCGCGTGCGGACCGTGCTCTTCCGTCGAACCCATCGGCACCAGGACCACCGCGCCGCGCCCAATCGCCGCCTCCACCTCGCGCCAGGACATCTCCGCGGTTCTGACCTTCTCCACGCATTCCTCCTTGCCAATCCGCTCGCGCGGGCGGATGCAGACCTTCACTTCGTCGTGAGGGGCGCCGGGATGGTACCGGAAAGGAGGTCGGCTGTCGCGACCGCGGCGGCGAAGCCGTTGACACGTACGGGGGGCGCTTCTAGACTGCCGCGTCGAACGCATTCGGGCGCTGGGTCAAAATGAAGCAACACGTCATCGCTCTCCTACGTGAATTCCCTCCCGGTTCCCGGCGGATCGTCGAGGTCGACGGCCGGACGATCGGGGTCTTCAATATCCGCGGCGACTTGTACGCGTTGCGGAACAGTTGCCCGCATCAAGGCGCGCCGCTCTGCCTGGGCGTCATCGGCGGCACCAACGTCGCGACCAAACCGTACGAGTTGGTCTACGCCCGGGAAGACGAGATCATCAAGTGCCCGTGGCACGGCTGGGAGTTCGAGATCGCTACGGGACGGTCGGTCTTCAATCCGCACCGCGTTCGCGTAAAGACCTACGAGGTCACGGTCGAATCGCCGGACGAGGACGATCCGACGATCGAAACCTTTCCGGTCACGGTCGAAGGCGGTGTCGTCATACTCCATGCATAGGTAGGGCAAGGCGGCGAGGCGGCAAGGAGGACGAGATGGCAGTGGCAGTGGGCAGCGGCAAACCGATCATCGACTGCGACGTGCATCAGCGACTAACCGCTCCAACCGACCTCTTTCCGTACCTGTCGCGGGCCTATCAGGAACGAATCAAGCAGTTCGGACTCGGCATCGGCCAGGGCGGCGGCTACCCGAACGGCGGCGACCGGGGGTATCGCAGCGATTCCTGGCCGGACGACGGGCGCCCGCCGGGCTCGGACCTCGACCTGATGCGACGTCAGCACCTCGATCCCCACAACGTCGAATACGCGATCCTGCTGGGGCAAGAGCTGCGGCCGATCCCGACGCTCCCCGATCCGGACTACGCCACGGCCCTGGCCTCAGCCTACAACGACTGGATGATCGCCCAGTGGCTGGAGAAAGACGAGCGGTTGAAGGGGGCTGCCATCGTCGCCACACAGGACCCCCGACAAGCCGCCAAGGAGATCGAGCGCGTCGGACCGCACCCGGACATCGTCGGCGTGCTCGTGCCGAACGGCGCCCGCTTCCCCTACGGGCAGCGCTACTACGACCCGATCTTCGAGGCCTGTGTCGCTCTGGACCTACCGTTCGTCCTGCACACCGGCAGCGAAGGCGCTGGGACGAATGGACCGCCGACACCAGTTGGCTATCCCTCATATTATGTTGAATTGCGGCAGAGTCGCTCACTTGCCTTTCAGAGTCACCTGGCAAGCATGATCTTCGAGGGGCTGTTCGAGCGCTATCCGAGCTTGCGGGTCGTCTTTGTCGAGGGCGGCTACGTCTGGCTGCCGACCTTCTTGTGGCACGTCGACGCCGACTGGAAGGCACTGCGGCGGGAGACGCCGTGGGTGAAGCGCCCACCGAGCGAGTACGTCTTTGAGCACTGTCGATTCACGAGCCAGCCAATGGAGTCACCTGATCGGCGGCAGCAATTGCTGACCGTGTTCGAATGGGCGCGGGCCGAGCAAACGCTGATGTTCGCCTCGGACTACCCCCACTTCGACTTCGACTCCCCGACTTCGTCCCTCCCGCCCCTTGGAGAGGAACTGCGCCGGCGCGTCTTCTCAGAGACGTCGCGGGAGTGCTACAAGCTGCCGGTGCGGACACCGGCCGCCATTGCCGCTTGCTGAGAACCGGCGCTCTCGCTAGGCACTTCTGCCGGTTGATTGCGCGACGAGTTACGTAAACGGTCTCCGGCGTGCTTGTCTGAATCCGTATTTCTGCCGATGTTTGTGACGCCTTTGGACCTCATGCTGCACATGGGTCGGCCCATTGCGCCATCGACCACGTCGTTTTTTGGATCGTCGAATGGAGGCCGGTAAGATGGCAGAGGCAATAGAATCACACCGAGCGCATGACGGTTTCGTCGATTTAGTCTTCGAAGGGGGCGGCGTCAAAGGAATCGGGCTGGTCGGGGCGCTCTCCGTTCTGGAAGAACGGGGGTATCGGCCGCAAAATATCGCCGGCGCCTCGGCGGGCGCGATCGTGGCCACACTGCGCGCGGCTGGCTACAGCACCGCGGAGCTGCGCGAGATCATCCTCGCCCTCGACTTCACCCGCTTCGCGGACCGGGACTGGGAAGACCGGATCCCGTTCATCGGGGCGCCGTTGAGCATTCTGAAGGACCGGGGCATCTACGAGGGCGAAGCGTTCCTGGCGTTCATGGAAGCGCTGCTGCGCGCGAAGGGTGTCCACACCTTCGGCGATCTGCTCCATCATGCGTACCTGACCGAGCCGAATCCGCTTTATCACCACAAGGTGCAGGTGATCGCGTCGGATTTGACCGAGCGCCGGCTGCTGGTCCTGCCGCGGGACGCGCACCGGCTGGGGATCGAGCCGAACGATTTGGACGTGGCGTTGGCGGTGCGGATGAGCATGAGCATTCCGATCTTTTTCGAGCCGGTCCGGTTCCGCAACCCGAAGACGGGGCGCGAGCACCTGATCGTGGACGGCGGGATGCTCTCGAACTTCCCAGTCTGGCTCTTCGACGCGCCGGGTGTGCCGGAGTGGCCGACCTTCGGGTTGAAGCTGGTGGAGCCGGAGCTGACGCTGACCTCGCTGGCCGACCGGCTGCCGGAGGAACCGCCGCGGTGGGGGATCGCGGGGGTGATCGACTACATCAAGAGTCTGGTGCGGACGATGGTCGAGGCGCACGACCGGTTCTACATCGAGGAGAACAACTTCCAGCGGACGATCCCGATCGCGACGCTCGGCGTGCGCACGACGGAGTTCGACCTCGCGGCGGAGCGGGCGCTGGCGCTCTTCGAGGAGGGGCGGCGGGCCAGCGCGGCGTTCCTGGCGACGTGGGATTTTGCGGCGCACAAGGCGGCGCGCTTGGCCGAAGCGCGGGCAAAGCTCGGCATCGAGGTCGCGGCGTAGGCGGCAAAGGCGGCAAGGCGGTAAGACGGTCCGTCGTGGAGGCCGAGTGCAGCCCGCATTGATCAGGCGCCCGTGGACGGTGGGCACAGGGGCGCGGCGTCGGGGCCGAGGCCGCCGATGGCGAAGGTGGTTTGTTGTTCGAGTGGGGGGAGGGCGGTGCGGCCTTGGGCGTCGGGGGCGGCGTAGTCGACGCGGACGGTGAGAGTGTAGGCGCCGCTGGTGAGGCGGGTGGGGAGGTCGACGCGGAGTTCGCCCGCGTCGCCGGGCCAGAGCATGGGAGCGGTGGTCGCAACGGGGGCGCCGTGGGCGCTGCCGGCCGCGTCCTGGACGCCGATCTGGAGCAAGGGTTGCAGGCCGAGCGTGCCGTCGTTACGGAGGAGGAGGGTCGCGGTGGGGCCGCGGTCGAGGTTCTCGCAGACGGTGGTCCGCTCGACCGCGACCAGGGCCTCGGGCGAGAACTCGGTTTCTGCCGTGATCGACGCGCCGCCGCCGACGTTGATCGTGGCGCGGGCCAGGTAGCGCTCGCCGGCGGGCAGCGGCAGGGACCCCTGGGCCGTCATCTCCACCTCGCCGTCGGGGAGGAGCGGTGTGGTCATCGGCAGATCGAGCTGGCCGAGGGGGTCGCCCTCGACCGACTTGACCTCGACCCGGCCGGCGGGCAACGCGTGGAGGTTGCCGTCGTTGGAGAGCTGGGCGCGGAAGCCGATCCGGCCGTCGGGTTCGAGCACCGGTCCGAATCGCTCGATGGCAACGTCGCTGGCGAGCGCCCCGTCTCCTTCGACGGCGATCAAGATCGCGGCTCCGAGCTTGCCGGTGATGGCGACGCCCGGCTCGGCCGACTGGTGCGGTCCGGTGGTAAAGGTGATGAGCGCGTAGCGCCCACCCGACGCCACGTCGTCCGGCACCTGTAGGGTCACGGTGATCGCCGCATCTTCGCCGGGAGCCAGCGCCACCCGCGATTGATCGACCGCCAGCCAGTCCTGGGCCGACCAGTCGCCGGTCGCCGTTTGGTAGGTTTCGATGCCGACGGTGAGGTCAACAGGGACGTCGCCCTCGTTGACGACCGTCAATGCCTGGGAACCGGTAGCGCCTGGCGTCGCGGAGATTGCGACTAAGACCGGCGAGATGCGGAGGGAGACGACCGCTGCCGCATGCTGGACAGTCGCCGCGACCGAGCCAAGCAGGACGGCTGCAAGGCAGATCGAACGAAACCCAAGCCAACGACGATTCACGGCGTGACCGACCAGGTGGTCACGGAGTTGAACGGGCCGGCGGCATCGCTCCGGTCGACCTGGAGATAGAGGTAATAGTTCAGGTTATAGGTTCCCGCCGTCTGAGTGCCCGCCAATGTCGCCGGGTTGTCGCACGTCCTGATCTGCGTAAAGCCTTGGGCTTGCTCGTAGGATGTGGCCTTGACCAGACTGACGCGCAGGTCGCTATTGGCAATCTTGAGCGAGCTCGACCCGCTGCTCTCGCTCGAGCAGATGGTGGATTTCCACGACACGTTGCTCTCGACGCGCATAAAGGACGCGCCGCCGCTGCAGGCTGGCGTCCAACCGTAGAAGACGCCTTGTTGCTGTGTGGGATCTCCAGGCGTGGTGGCAAAGATCGCATCGCTTGTGCCGGTCGGTGCGGTTCCCAGGTAGTTCAGGCCATCCCCGAAGTCGGCCGTCGCGTCGCAGAGGGTAATGCTGAGCTCCGTCGGGATGACGACCGAGGCCTCGACCGAGACGGTGGCAGTGCCTGGTGTCTGCTGCGCCGCCGCTGGCGCCAGGGCCAAAGTCAAACCGCCAGCCAAGATGACGAGCAGGGCGAACCACCGCGGGACCGAGTGGAGCATGGGTGCACTCCTTTCAACGCAACGCGCTGAACCGCCGCGTGGCATGCCGCAACGGCTCTACTAATCTGATGATCGCAATGTTTGCGTTTGTGGATACCTGGGCTTCCCAATCTGATTGTGCTAGGAGAACGATGCGTTGTCAAGACCCCGGTTGCAATTGAGTGTTCGAATGCTTCTAACAAGCGCGCTATTCGTTCCATCGTCTCGTTTCATCACCGAAACCTGTTGCCTAACCCCGCGGAAGGGGCTTTGAGGAAGGAGTGCGCGTGGGCGGACGAAGAAAGGGAACCGGCTCGTGCCTTGCATCTACGGGAAACGATCGCGGGAATTTGCTATGTGCCCGATTCGTCTGACGGCACCTCGCCGGGGACGGACGACCGTGCGCCACGCTTAAGCGCCGGCAAGGTAAAGGGCGGCCAATTCATGCGGGCCAATGTCGTTGAAAGATATTCCCGAAGATGGGGCCAAGTATTGAGAGGCAGATTCGCTTCCTGAAAAATCGTAAAGACATCCGCGGTCATTGGTGCGATTGATGCGTAGTCGACGACGAATGTTGCTTCGATTTTTGCCAACGGCTTGTTGGCCTTGCCAGAGAAGCGAACTGAATACTGGCTAAAGGACCGGAAGCCCATTTCCGTCGGCTCCCAACGCGCACTGTCTTGAATTTGGATACTTACGGATTCAAAGGTCCCGGGACCAACTCTATTGTCAACTTTGGCGGATGCCAGCCAAATAGTGTCCAGCTCGATCTGACCGATAAACTCCGCGTAAGAGTCGAGATCGATCGGCAACGGCGCAGGCAAGGCCTCTGGCGCGGACGATCGGCGTCGACGTGCCATCAGCCTGCCACAGCGATGTGTACGGACCGCCCTGCGATCAATAGTTCTGGCGTCGGCTCTTTGTAACAGTTGGTGCCGTCTTTTGATCAATCGGTTGGAACCGCTCCAGATGGTATTGGGCGATCTGGGAGTTGAGTTGCTTGACGTGGGCCGCCACATCGCTCAAAAGGCGTTCTGTACGTTCCTGTCCGCGTTCAAGGTGCGCTAATCGCAACTCGGCAACGGATCCAGCGCTTCCTTGCGAGAGGAGCGCGACAACGTGCTGGTTAAGGCTGATGTCTTCGCATTCAGCGGCCTCGACGAGACGGCGGTGCAGTGAGCGCGGTAAGCGTACGTTGAACTTGCCGCTGTACTCCTCGGGATACGACGGCAACGGGATCTCCTCGCCGCGCTCGTACTCCGTCTCAATCCAAAGGATACGGATCTCTTCCGCCACCGATCCGACTTCCGCGATGGTATCGACTTGGCTCATGCAGCCAGGTAGATCGGGGAAGATGATGACGTAGCCTCCGTCAGGGTCGGCAACGACGTTGAACGGATAGTCGAGCGCAAGATACTCCTTGAGAGGTCGAAGTGCAGTCGTCGCCATGGTCAATCATCCAATCCCAGGCGTTCGCAGATCTGGTCGAGATAGACACGATTTACCCAGCGTCCACCGTCCTTCGGCACGGTAATGGGTCGCTCGCCATCTTTGACAAACGAGACATGACTGCCTCGTTGTCGAGCGATATGCCATCCGAACGCCTCCAATATCGCCTGGACATCGCTGAAGCGTGCGTGCGGCGGTCGACAGCGAGTCCGATCGATGAGCTTTACAAGCTGGCTCATTCGATCACCGCTGAATGGTACCACCTGTGGTACCGAGTGTCAATCAACTCACTACGGCAGGCCGCGACATCATGCCTGGATCCATGTGACGTGTCGGCAGCGACCGCGATGCGATCTTCCAGTGAATCTCCGCCTCTCATGCGCTACCCCGCGCGACTCGAAACTGAAGCGATTGCTACAGTTCGATGCAATCGGTTGACTACTGAGTCGAAGGTGTCATTACAAAACATAGTACACGTGGTACGCAACCCTGTTCGAGGAGTGACTTTCACAGCCCGACTCTCAATCACTTTTCGCTACAAGGCCAGCGTACGCGCCAAAAACCGCGTCATCGCCCCGTACGCGGTGATCTTGTTGGCGAGTTTGGTGGTTTGGTGGCCTTCGTCTTCGTGGATGATGAGTTCGACGTCGCGTCCGAGGGCGCGCAGGCGCTCGACGATCTGCTCGGCTTCACCAACGGGGACGCGGGGGTCGTTGCGGCCGTGGATCACCAGCATCGGCGCGGTGATGCGGTCGGCCCGGTGGATCGGGGAAATCTCCCGCAGGAGGGCGGCGTCGCGCGCGGGGTCGCCGTACTCGGCGGCGCGGGTGCGGCGGCGCCAGGGGCCGGTGTTGGCCAGAAACGTTTCGAAGTTGGCAATGCCGACGACGTCGACGGCGGCGGCCCACAGGTCCGGGTAGGTGGTGACCGCGGCGAGGACCATGAAGCCGCCGTAGCTGCGGCCGTAGATCGCGATCCGGTCGGCGGGGACGTCCGGTCGGGCGCGCAGCCAGTCGACGGCGGCGGCGAGATCGGCGACGGCGTCCATGCGGCGCTCGACGTCGTCGAGGTGACAGTAGGTCTTGCCGTAGCCGGTGCTGCCGCGGACGTTGGGGGCGAGGACGGCGAAGCCGTGGGCGAGCAGGTACTGGCTCAGGGGGGCGAACTCGGCGCGGCGCTGGCTCTCGGGACCGCCGTGGACGTCGACGAGAACGGGCCAGGGTCCGTCGCCGTTGGCCGGACGATACCAGTAGGCCGGAATCTGGCGGCCGTCGAACGATTCAAAGCGCACCACTTCGGGGTCGATGAAGCTGCCGGCGCGCGCGCCCAGATCCGCCGTCGTCACCGGATGGGCCGCGCCGTCGAGGCCGCACTCCCAGATGGCGGAAGGGTGCGACGGGCCGTGGAGGCGGAAGGCGAGCCGGTCGCCATCGTGGGACCAGGTGAGACCGTCCGCGACGCCCAATGGTAGGCCGGTGACCGGGCGTTCCTCGCCGGTGGCGAGGTGGCGCAGGGTGAGGCGGGATGCGCCGTCCTCGTTGACCGCGTAGGCGAGCCAGCCGCCCCGCGTTGCGACGGCGAAGTCTTCGATGTCCCAGGGCGCGTCGACCAGGATCGTTTGCTGGTGGGTTGCCAGGTCGAAACGGAGCAGGGCGACGAATTCGCGATCCTGGTTGGAGAGGAAGAAGATCGCGTCCTCGGCGAACGTCGCCTGCTCAATCGTGGCCTCGCCTTCGTGGGGCGTCAGCAGTTCCGGCTCGCCGCCGCCGGCGGGCATGAGCAGGAGGTCGTAGTCGAGGTTGGTGTTGACGCGTTTGATCAGCAACTGGCGGCCGTCCGGCGACCAGGCGAGCGGCATGAGGAGCTCGTCGGCGGCCAGGACGGGTTGCGGGGCGGCTGGGTAATCGAGATCCAGGGTCCAGACATCGAAGAATTGCTTGTCGCGGGCATTGCTGGCGTAGGCGAGGCGGCGGCCGTCGGGGCTGATGGCGCCGAGTTGGTGGATCGTTTGGGGGTCGTCGGTCAGGACGCGCGGCTGCTGGCCCGGCGTGACGACCCAGAGTTGCTCGTGCTCGTTGGCCCCCGTGTCCATGCCGAAGACGAGGCGGTCGCCCCGCGGTGAGGCGACGAGTGAGCCGATGCGCTCGTCGAACTCAGTCAGCGGCCGTGGCGCCGCGTCCGATTCGGTGGTGAGCCAGACCTGGGGGACGCCGGTGACGTCGGCGAGGTAGGCGAGGCGGCCGGCGTCGAGCCAAGCGGGGGTCGTGGCGGAGGGGATGGCGAGGTAGGTTTCGATGGCCGCGGGGTCGGTGGATGGTGTGTTGGTCAAGGGTGGTTCTCCTTGAGGCGGTGCCGTCGGTCAGAGGGCGTGAGGATACCGCGGGTCGAAGCGCGCCTTCGGCGCGCGGGCGGACGCGGCGGTCCGCCCCGTCGAGACTCACGCCTGGCAGACGCCTGCTAACTGGCCGCGAGGCGGTCCCGCGCGGTGGGGACATCAAGGGTTTGCAGGATGCCGCGGAGTTCCTCGGTTTCGGCGGCGGTGAGGGTGGCGAGGGGGGGGCGGGCGGGGCCGGCGGGGTGGCCGAGGAGGTCCATGGCGGCTTTCATAACGGCCACTTCGTAGCCGCCGCGGCGCTGGCGCATCTCGTAGATGGGGCGGACGACGCGAGCGTGGTAGGCGGCGAGGCCGGCGGTGTCGCCGGTGCTGGCAAGGCGGAAGAGCGCGGTGGAGGCCTCGGGCCAGAAGCAAGCGAGGGAGGAGGTGAACCCCTCCGCGCCGACGGCGAAGTAGGGGCCGACGAGGTCGTCGCCGACGCCGGCGAGCCAGACGAGGCGGTCAGGGCCGAGGGCGGCGACGACGCGCTCGCGGATTTGCTGGAAGAGGCGAACGTCGCCGCGGCCGTCCTTGAAGGCGATGAAGTTCGGCACGTCGCGCGCCATCTGTTCGACGAGGGCGGGGGTGAAGGCGGCGGCGTCGCGGGCGTAGGGCATGATGCCGAGCGAGGTGGCATCGCCGACTGCTTGGTAGTACGCGAGGAGTCCAAATGGGTCGGGTTTGCCGTAGTAGGGGGGCATGACGAGGATGCCGCTGGCGCCGGCGGCTTCGGCCCGTCGCGCCAGGCCGGCGGCGACGGTGGGGCCGTAACCGACGCCGGCGATGACCGGCTTGCGCCCGTCGACCGCCTCAACGGTGGCCTCGATGACCGCGGCGCATTCGTCCGGCGAGAGGCCGAAGAGCTCGCCGGTGCCGCTGGGGGCGACGACGGCGCAGATGCCGCTGCCTGCCAGCCAGCGGGCATTGGCGCGGACGCCGTCGAGGTCGAGCGAGCCGTCGGCGGCGTAAGGGGTGATGGGGAAGGCGAGGGCGCCGCGCAGGAGCGGTTTGAGGTCGTTTGGTTGCTGAACGGCCCGGTGTTCCGGCGCCTGGACGGTGGTTGCCATGATCTTCCTCCCCTGCCCAGTCACGATTGCGCAATGTCGGTAGATAAGGGGCGCGTCGCCCAGGACGGTCTGCCACGACCAAGCGGCAGTAACGAAGGCCCCAAACAGCCGGCACGCGGGCGTGTCGCCCTTCGGGCGACGGGCGGGCACAGGTCCCGCCCCTACGACGAATGCGGCGTTGCGCACCTCTTCGGTTCGCAGACTACATCGAACTTGCGGAAATCGCAACATTGTGCAATTCGCCTTGCGAGCATTGCGGCAGAAGGGGTTGACACGCGGGCACACGGTCCTATAATTGGCGCAACCGCACTTGCAACTGAATTGGTGGCGCGCAATCGGAATCCCGGTCCTGGTTCGAGTGCTGTGTCGGAAGCGTCAGCCCGGCAACGAAGCGGTCGTCCTGGTGGAGTCGATCACCTCGAGGAGGAGGTACGCGGCCATGGGTGATTGGAATCGTCGTTTTGCGAGTTCGTTGAGCCGGCGGAACCTGCTCGTCAAGAGCACCGCCTTGGGCGCGGGGGCCGTCGCGGCGTCGAAGCTGGGGAGCCGGGCGGCTGCCCAGACGGCGCCGACGAGCTTCCAGGAGGCGCCGACGCTTGCCGATCGAGTCACCGCCGGGGAGATCCCGGCGGTGGCGGAGCGGCTGCCGGCGAATCCGCTCGTCTTGGAACCGGTGGAGCAGGTCGGCACGTACGGCGGCGAGTGGCGCAGCGGCCTGGTGGGTGGCCAGGACACGGCCTGGTTGGTGCGGACCGTCGACTACGAGCATCTGGTGCGGTGGTCACCGGACTGGACCGAGGTCATCCCCAACATCGCCGAGTCGTTCGAGATTGGCGCGGACGGCACCGAGTACACCTTTACGTTGCGCGAGGGGATGAAGTGGTCGGACGGCGCGCCCTTCACCGCCGACGACATCACCTTCTGGTGGGATGACGTCTCCACCAACGCCGACCTGACGCCGGACGGGCCGCCCGAGTACATGAAGGTGCTGGTCGAGGGTGAGAAGGTGGAGGGGACAGTCGAGAAAGTCGACGACCTCACCGTCAAGTTCGTCTTCCCGGCCCCGAATGGGCTCTTCTTGCAACTGCTGGCCACACCGGACGGCGCCTGGCCCACCCGCTGCCCACGCCATTATCTCGAACAGTTCCACCAGACGTACAACGCGGGTGGGCTCGACCCACTGATCCAGGAGGCGAACGCGACCGACTGGATCAACCTCTTCCAACTGAAGGGTGCTGGTATCCAGGGGACGCCGTACGACGCCCGCTGGCAAAACCCCGAGCTACCCAAGCTCGACGCCTGGATCCTGACCGCCGCCTACGGTGAGGGAACGCGCGTCGTTGCCGAGCGCAACCCCTTCTATTGGAAGGTCGACACCGACGGCAATCAGCTTCCCTATATCGACCGGGTCGTCTACGACATCCTCGAAGACCCGGAGGTGCTGGTCCTCAAGGCACTCAATGGCGAGATCGACATGCAGGACCGGCACATCGCCAGCCTGCCGAACAAGGCGATCTTCACCGACAACATGGAGGAGGGGCAGTACGGCTTCTTCGAGACCGTCTCGAGCAGCATGAACTCGATGATTTTCGCGCTGAACCTCAACCACAAGGACCCAGTGCGGCGCGAGGTCTATCAGAACAAGGACTTCCGTATCGGGCTCTCCCACGCGATCTATCGCCAGGAGATCATCGACGTGGTCTACGTCGGCCAGGGCGAGCCGCACCAGGCGGGTCCCCGACCGGAGTCGCCGCTCTATCACGAGCGGCTAGCCAAGCAGTACACCGAGTACGACGTGGCGCTGGCCAATCAGCATCTCGACGCGGCCGGCTACACCGAACGGGACGGCGACGGCTTCCGGCTGGATCCCAACGGGCAGAAGATCTCGGTTATTGCCGAGGTCACCGTTGGCCAGCAGGACCGGATCGACGCCTTGGAGCTGATCGCGGGCTACTGGCAGGAGGTCGGGATCGAGCTGGTGATCAAGTCCGAGGATCGCGCGCTGCTGTACACGCGCAAGGAAGCGAACGATCACGACGCGGTGATCTGGGGCGGAGACGGCGGCCTGGACGTGATCCTCGAACCCCGCTGGTACTTCCCCTTCAACCAGGAGTCCAACTACGCCGAGGCGTGGGTCTCGTGGTACACCCAGCCGCCCGCCCCGCTGACCCCGCCGGAGGAACCGCCGGCGCCGACCCAGCAGCAGATGGAGCTCTACAACCAGCTCAAGACCACTGCCGATCCCGCGCAGCAGAGCGAACTGATGACGCAAATCCTGGAGATTGCCGCCGATCAGTTCTATGTGATCGGGATCAGCCTGCCGGTTGGTGGATACGGCATCGTGAAGAACAACTTCCACAACGTGCCGGCGTCGATGCCCGGATCGTGGCTCTACCCCAATCCGGCGCCTGCCAACCCCAGCCAGTTCTTCATCACATCGTAGCGGCCGATCCATCGTCCGTCGTCGTTCGTAGGGGCGGGACCCGTGCCCGCCCGTCTCGTCGTAGGGGAGGGATCCGCGCCCTCCCCATCGAGCGAAGCTCGATAACCCATCGGCGGTACGCCGAAATCCGGCGTGCCGAGCGAGTTGGTATGCCACAACCAACCGTTGCGGTGACGCGGGGCCAAATGGCCGCGGGCGCGGCATGTCGGGCTGCGCCCGACGGGCGGGCACGGGTCCCGCCCCTACGACGAAACGGGCGGGTGCGGGTCCCGCCCCTACGACGAAACGGGCGGGCGCGGCCCTGCCATGCGGATGAGCACCGGGCGAAGGGGCCCTACGCTGATGCTGAAGTTTATTGCGCGGCGCGTCATCCTGATGATTCCGACGTTGATCGCGATCTCGATCGTGACCTTTTTTTTGATCCAGCTTCCCCCCGGCGACTTCTTGACGACGCTGGTGGCGAGCATGGCCGAGCAGGGCGAGACGGTGGACCAGTCCCGGCTCGATTCGCTGCGCGACCGCTACGGGCTGGACGATCCGTTCTACATCCAGTACTTCAAGTGGATGGGCGGTGTGCTCCAGGGCGACTTCGGCTACTCGTTCACTTGGAATCGACCGGTGAGTGATCTGGTCTGGGATCGCGTCGGGTATTCGTTTGCCCTATCGATTAGTTCGCTCATCATGATCTGGTTGATCGCGTTCCCGATCGGGGTCTACTCGGCGGTGCGGAAATACTCGATCGGCGACTACATCGTCACCTTCTTCGGCTTCCTCGGCCTGGCCATCCCAAACTTTCTGATTGCGCTGGTCTTAATGTACGTCTCCTTCAAGTACTTCGGGCAGAGCGTAGGCGGGCTCTTTTCCCCGGAGTACGTCGACGCGCCCTGGAGCCTGGCCCGGCTGGGCGACTTCCTCCTGCACCTCTGGATCCCGATGATCATCGTCGGCACCGCCGGCACCGCCAGCCTGATCCGGATCACGCGGGCGAACCTGCTCGACGAGTTGGGCCGCCCGTACGTCGTCACGGCGCGGGCCAAGGGGCTACCCGAGCACCGGGTCTTGCTCAAGTACCCGGTGCGGATGGCGCTCAATCCCTTCGTCAGCACCGTCGGCTGGGTGTTGCCGGGGCTGATTTCGGGGGAGACGATCATCTCGGTGGTCTTGAGCCTGCCGACGACGGGGCCACTGCTGCTGCGCGCGTTGACTTCCCAGGACATGTATTTGGCCGGGGGGTTCATTCTGATTTTGAGTGTCCTGACGGTGATCGGCACGCTCATCTCGGACATCATGCTCGCCTGGCTCGATCCCCGCATCCGCTACCAGTATGGGTAGGTGAAGGGCGATGGCGATCATGGGGAAACCGCGCGCTCGCCGCACCGGTGGCCGTGAGGGAGCGGCCGGCGTCGTGGACGGCGGGCTGCCGTACCGCCCCGGCGAAGCCGAGGTCGCGCCGCCGGACGACCCGGCGGCCAGCGCGGCGAGTGATCTGGTCCCGCCGATTGCAGAAACCGGGGAGAAGGCCGAAAGCGTCTACGTCGCCTCCCAGTGGCGGCTCATGTGGTGGAAGTTCCGCAAGCACCGCCTGGCGGTGATCGGGGCAATCGTGACGATCGCGATCTACCTCGTTGCCATCTTTGCGGAGGTGCTGGCGCCCACCACGTCGGACGCGTACAGCGCCACCTATACCTATGCGCCGCCGCAGCGCGTCCACTTCATCGACCGTTCCGACGGCGGCTTCAGCATTGGGCCGTACGTACATGGCTACAAGGTGGAAATCGACCAAGAAGCGCTGCGCCGGACGTTCGTCATCGACGAGTCGGTCAAGATCCCGCTCCGCCTCTTCGCCGCGGGGGAGCCGTACAAGCTCTGGGGGCTTATCTCGATGGACCGGCACCTGATCGGGCCGAAGGATGCCGGGGAGCCGATGTACGTGCTGGGCGCGGACCGGCTGGGGCGGGACGTGCTCAGCCGCATCATCTATGGCACGCGGATTTCGATGTCGATTGGTCTCGTCGGCGTGGCGCTGAGCTTCATCCTCGGCATCCTAATCGGCGGCATGTCCGGGTACTACGGCGGGTCGATCGACACGGCGATTCAGCGCCTGATCGAGTTCCTGCTGTCGATTCCGACGATCCCGCTCTGGCTGGCGCTGGCGGCGATCGTGCCAGCGACCTGGTCCGGCTTGCGGGTCTACTTCGCGATCACGGTCATCTTGTCGCTGATCGGGTGGACGTCGCTGGCGCGTGTGGTGCGCGGCCGGTTCTTGGCGATGCGCGAGGAGGACTTTGTCACCGCGGCGCGACTCGACGGTTCGGGCGAGTTGCGCATTATCGGCCGGCACATGGTGCCCTCATTCCTCAGCCACATCATCGCCTCGCTCACCCTCTCCATCCCGGCGACGATCCTCGCCGAGACGGCGCTCAGTTTCCTGGGACTCGGGCTGCGGCCGCCGCTCGTGAGCTGGGGCGTCCTGCTGGAAGAGGCGCAAAACGTGCGCACCGTGGCGACGGCGCCCTGGCTGCTGTTGCCCGGCGTGGCGGTGGTGATCGCGGTGCTGGCATTGAACTTCATGGGCGACGGGCTACGCGACGCGGCGGATCCGTATACGTGAGGCGGGAGGCGAAAGGCGGAAGGCGGTGGACGACGCCGACTCATCCGCCTTCCGTCTTCCGCCTTCCGCCTGAGACATGGAGCAAGACGTGACCAGGAACGACCTGGTATTGGAAGTCAAGGGGCTGAAGACGCACTTCTTTCTTGACGAGGGGATCGTCAAGGCAGTAGAGCACGTCGACCTCGCGATCGCGCGGGGGAAGACGTTGTGCGTGGTGGGCGAGAGTGGGTGTGGGAAGAGCATCACCGCGCGCTCGATTTTGCAGATCGTCGATCCGCCGGGGCGCATCGTCGATGGCGAGATTCTGCTGCATCGCCGGTCCGACAACGGCGCGGACGAGGTGATCGACCTCGCCAAACTGAATCCGAAGGGGCGGGAGATCCGCGAGGTCCGCGGCAACGAGATCGCGATGATCTTCCAGGAGCCGATGACCTCGCTGTCGCCGATCCACACTATCGGCGATCAGATCATGGAGAACGCCCTCTACCACTTGCCGGTGAGCAAGAAGGAGGCGCGGGAGCGCACCATCAGCGTCCTACAGCAGGTCGGCATCCCGAAGCCGGCGGAGCGGATCGACGCCTACACGTTTCAATTGAGCGGTGGGATGCGGCAACGCGCGATGATCGCGATGGCACTCGTTTGTGATCCGAGCCTTCTCATCGCCGACGAACCGACGACCGCGCTCGACGTCACGACGCAGGCTCAAATCCTCGACCTGATGCGGCGGCTGCAGGAGGAGCGCGGGATGGCCATCATGTTGATCACTCACGATCTGGGGGTGGTAGCGGAGATGGCCGACGACGTGGCGGTGATGTACCTGGGGATCGTCGCCGAGCGGGGTGACGTCGACTCGGTCTTTCACGACCCGACGCATCCGTATACGCGGGCGCTGCTGCGCTCGATCCCGCGCTTGGGCGGGTCGGCGCGGGAGCGACTGTGGTCGATCCGCGGCATGGTGCCAAATCCGTTTGACCGACCGGCGGCTTGCCCCTACCACACGCGCTGCGACCAGTTCATGCCCGGTCGCTGCGATCGCATCCTGCCGCCGACGATCCGGCTGGGCGAAGGGCGAGAGGTCCGCTGCCTGCTGCACGGCGGCATGGACGACCTGGACAGACAACCGACGCTCAGCGAAAAGGCCGCGCAATGAGTCAACGTCAGAACGGCGACGCCCTCCTCGAGGTCAACGAGCTCAAGACCTATTTCCCGATCCGGCACGGCTTCATCCGGCGGCGATTGGTCGGCCATCTCAAGGCGGTGGACGGGGTGAGCTTCTTCATCCGCCGCGGCGAAACGCTGGGACTGGTCGGCGAGAGCGGCTGCGGCAAGACGACAACCGGCCGCAGCATCCTACGCATCCTCGACCCGACCGGCGGCGAGATTCTCTATCGCGGTGACCGCGAGAAAGAGACGGACCTGGCCAAGCTCGATCAGCACGAGCTGAAACCGTATCACCGCGAGATCCGGATGATCTTCCAGGACCCCTATTCCTCGCTCAATCCGCGGATGACGTTGCTCGATCTGGTGGGTGAACCGCTGCGGAACTACCACGTCGCGTCGGGCCGGGCTCTGGAGGAGCGGGTCGCCGACCTGCTGCGCCGGGTGGGGTTGCGACCGGAGTACATGCGCCGCTATCCGCACGCCTTCAGCGGCGGTGAGCGGCAGCGGATCGGGATCGCGCGGGCGCTAGCCTTGAACCCGCGGTTGGTGATCTGCGACGAGGCGGTCTCCGCGCTGGACGTCTCGGTGCGGGCCCAGATCCTCAACCTGTTGAGCGACCTGCAACGCGAGTTCGACCTGACCTTCCTCTTCATCGCGCATGACCTGAGCGTGGTCGAGTACATCTCCGACCGGGTCGCCGTGATGTACGTCGGCAAGATCGTCGAACTGGCTCCGACCGCGGAGCTCTACGTCAACCCGAAGCACCCGTACACCGAGGCGCTGCTCTCGGCGGTGCCAAAACCAGACCCGCGGCTACGCAACCAAGGGCGGCGGATCATGCTCGAAGGAGACGTGCCCGACCCGGCCAATCCGCCCAGCGGGTGCCATTTCCACCCGCGCTGTCGCTATGCCCAGGAAGTCTGTCGCCGCGACGAGCCGCCGCTGCGCGACGTCGGCGCGGGTCATCTGGCCGCCTGCCATTTTGCCGAGGAGTTGACGCTGCGGGGCGTGGGTAGCGAGGGCGTTAGGCGTTAGGGCGTGTTTGCACACCGTCATGCTGAGCGAAGGCGAAGCATCCCCGCGCGAAGCGCCGCGCCGCCACGACGGACCGGCTTCGCCGGGGGATGCTTCGCTACCTCAGCATGACGACGGGGCGTCCGCCGCCGGCTGACGGTTGGCAGACACGGCGTCGGGGTTAGGCGTTAGGCGTGGGGACGGGTGTCGATGGCTAGCGATCGCGAGATTGGACCGCGTTTGAGCGATATCGACTTCTTTACGAAGGCGGTAGACACGTCGCGGGCGGGGTTGGCGGGGATTCCGGCGGCGGTGGCGCGGGGCGGCGTGGCGGAGGCCCGGCGGCTCTTTGCGGCGGAGGCGCGGCGGTCGCTTCAGGCGGAGCGATTCCTGCGGATCAAGCGGGAGTTCCGGGGGCATAGCATCATGCACCCCGGCGAGAGCGTGGCTGAGGCGGCCGAGCGCATTCCGCGGCTGGAGTTGATCTCCTGTAGCACGCCGTGCCAGTTTGCGGGCGAGGTCGATTGGTTTGCTAACCCGACGTTCAACCAGTACCGCGAGTGGACGTGGCAACTGAGCCGGCACGCGGAGTGGGCGATCCTGGCGGAGCGCTACCGGGAAACGGGGGACGAGCGCTACGCCGAGGGATTCGCGCGGCTCTTTCGGAGTTGGGTGCGGCAGGCGGTCGTACCGGAGAACGCGCCGGGGAATGCGACGCACTGTTGGCGCACGATCGAAGCCGGAATCCGCATGGGCGGCGCCTGGCAATGGGCGCTGCACAGTTTCTACCGCTCGCCGCACTTCACCGACGACGTGCTGGTCGATTGGTACAAGTCGGTTTGGGAGCACGGCTGGCGGCTGCGCCATTTCCACCGCACCCACAACTGGCTGATTATGGAGATGAATGGGCTCGCCCAGATCGGCATCCTCTACCCGCAATTTCGCAAGGCGGCCGCGTGGAAGGGCTATGCCTTCGACCGGCTGACGGAGGAGCTGGACGATCAGGTTTACCCCGACGGCTTCCAATACGAGCTCTCCACCGGCTATCACCAGGTTGTCATCCGCAACTACCAATGGCTGTGGGACGTTTGCGACGCCTACGACGAGCCTGTGCCGGCGGCATGGCGGACCGGGTTGGAGGGGATGCATGCGGCCAACGTGCGCCTGATGATGCCGGACGGCCGCTTACCCGATCTCAACGATGGGGGCTGGCACAAGGTGGCGCCGCTGATGGAGCGCACGGCGGAGCAGTACCCCGCGCGGAACGATTTTCGGTGGGCCGCCACACGCGGCCGGGACGGGATGCCGCCCGCTGAGACCTCGTTGGCCTTCCCCTACGCCGGGTGCTTCGTGATGCGGTCCGGTTGGGAGCCGGATGCGGTCTGGGCGCTCTTCGACGGCGGTCCGTTCGGGGCGGCGCATCAGCACGAGGACAAGCTGAGCTTGCTGCTGCACGCTTTTGGCCGGTTGCTCCTGACCGAGGGGGGCAACTACGCCTACGACGACTCCGAGATGCGGCGCTACGTCCTCTCCACCCGCGCCCACAATACGATCCGCGTCGATGGGCAGGACCAGAACCGGCGTTTGCACTTTCGACGGGAAGAGATCGACCTCGGCGCGCTTGCACCGGCGCGGTGGCAGACGACAGATCGCGCCGACGTGGCCGAGGCCGCCTATGACGAAGGCTACGGGCCGGATGCCGCTCGCACCGTGACCCATCACCGCCGGGTGATCTTCCTCAAGCGGGGTTACGAGGCGCTGGGACCTTACGTCCTCGTCATCGACCGCCTGTTGCCGAATGACGAGGAGCGCCACGAGTACGAGGCGCTGTGGCACCTCGGCACGGAGACGGCCGAGACCGATGGCTTGACGGCGCGGAGTCGTGACTCTGGAGAGCCGAACTTGACGATTCTCCCCGCCGCCATGCCGGGACTCGAGGTGGAGATCGTTCGCGGCCAGGAGTCGCCCGAGTGGCAGGGGTGGAAGTCGATCAAGGATCACCAGCAAGGGCAATACGTTGAGATTCCGACCGCGATCTATCGCTGGGCGGCGGCCGGTCCGGTCCGTTTGGTAACGCTGCTCTATCCCACCCGCGCTGGCGAGGCGTGCCCGGTGCGGACCGTGAGTATCGGGACGAACATGGACGAGACCGCCGTTGAACTGACGCTGGTAGACGGCAGCCGGGTCGTGTTGGACAGGACGGATGTCGATGGCAACATCCACCTGTAGGGGCGCAGGGCGGTGCGCCGTGCGCCCCTACGCGATACCACCGGTGAGTCAAGGAAGTTGGAGAGGGGGACTGATGCTGGCCCGATACAACCCGGTGGATATCGAGCATGCGTTGCGCACGGCGGCGGCGCCGCCGCCGTTTCCGCCGGCGAGCGATCGCGCGGCGTGGCAGAAGGTGCGTGCAGGAAATGGGGAGGCGCGGGCCGGGGAGATTATTGCCCAGGCGGAAGTCGATACCCGGACGCCGGTGCCGTCGCTGCCGGCGACGCTCTACCTGGAGTTCAACCGGACGGGTCAGCGGGAGGGGTATCAGGACCCGCTTGGGCGACGCAAGGAGATGCTGGCCGCGCTGACCTTGGCAGAGTGCCTCGAAGGTCAGGGGCGCTTTCTCGATCCGCTGCTCGACGTGGTCTGGGCGATCTGCGAGGAGAGTAGTTGGGCCTACCCGGCCCATCAGCGCGCCTTGACCGATATGGAGCACCCCCATATCGACCTGAGCGCGGCGACGACGGCGCTGGAGTTGGCCGAATTCGACGCGCTGCTCGGCGAGCAGCTCGACCCCGCGGTAAGCAGGCGGATCCGCTACGAGGTGAACCGGCGCTGCCTGACCCCGTACCTGACCCGCCACGACTATTGGTGGATGTACAACACGCACGTCCGGCGGCTCAACAATTGGACCGCGGTCTGCACGGCCGGCGTCGCCGGCGCGGCGCTCTACCTGGAGACGGACATGGCCCGCCTGGCCGAAATCATCGCGCGGGCCGCGCGTTCGCTGGACGACTACCTGGAGACCTTCGACCCCGACGGCGGGTCCACGGAGGGGCCGGGCTACTGGTCGTATGGGTTCGGCTACTACACGGTGCTGGCCCATCTGGTCGAGCAGCGCACGGCGGGGATGGTCCGCTTCCTCGACGGCGAGCAAATCCGCAAGATCGCGCAATACCCGTTGCGGACCATCCTCAGCCCCGGCCTCAACGTCAACTTCTCAGACAGCGATTCGCGCCGCGGCTTCATCGCCGCGCACCTCGTCTATCTCGCGCGGCGTCTTGAATTGCCGGAACTGATGCGCCTCGCCAGCGGGCAGCGGGGAACGAAACGGGAGCAGGCTCCGGTCTGGGGGCTGCGGAGTCTCTTCTGGCAACTGGCGCCGGAAGCGGCCGGGGAGATCGTCCCGGCCAGGCACGACTGGTTCAGCGGCATGATGTGGATGATCGCCCGGCGCGATCCGACCGATCCGAATGCACTCGTGCTGGCGGCAAAGGGTGGGCACAACGGCGAGATGCACAACCAGAACGACGTGGGGAACATCATCGTCCACGTCAACGGCGAGTCGGTGGTCGCCGACGTCGGACGCGGACGCTATACCCGCGCCTATTTCGGTCCCGAGCGCTACAACCATCTGGTCAATTCGTCGCTGGGCCACTCGGTCCCAGTGCCGAACAGTCAGGAGCAATTGGCCGGCGCGGAGCATGGCTCTCAATTGATTGAGCATCGAGCAGGCGACGACGCCGACGTCTTGGCCGTTGAGTTGAAGGGCGCCTATCCGGCGGAAGCCGATCTGGAATCGCTGCAACGGACGGTGACTCTGCATCGGGAACCGGCACCGGGTTGGGTGGAAGTGGTGGACACGGTCGGATTTGCCACCCGATCGGGTACCTGCGAGAGCGTGCTGACGACGTTCGGCGCGGTAGAGATGGGGAGTGACGCGGTGGTCGTGCGCGGGGATCAGGGGGCGGTGCGGATCCGCTTCGATCCCGCCGTGGTGACGCCGAGGCTGGACGTGGTCAGAGAGGTCGATTTGGCCGAGGGACCGGCCGACGTGCAGCGGGTGCTCTTCGCGTTTCCGGAACCGGTGCGGGCTGGGACGATTCGATTGGTGATCGAGCCGGCGTAGGGACGACTGCCTGACCCTGAGATGCCGAGCCCTCTTCGTTTGAGCGCGATGTCTTCCTTGTCATGCCGAGCGTGTCGAGACATCTGGCTCTAGCGAACGGCGTCTCTCATCAGAGGCAGATTCCTCGACACGCTCGGAATGACGGGGGGGCGTGCCGGAATTGCGGTGATGGCAATAGTTTGCAAGTGATCTTGCAGAGCTGAGCGGTGCAAGGGTTGACAGCGGGGGCGGTCGCACTATAATCGGCGCAACTGCACTTGCAATCGAATCGGCGGAGCGCAATCGGAGTCCCGGATCTGGTTCGAGTTCTGTGCCGGGAACGCCAGCCCGGCAGCGATGCGGTCGTCCTGGTTTGGTCGAACACCTCAAGGAGGAGGCACGCGGTCATGGGTGAGTGGGACCATCGTTTCTCCAAGTCGTTGAGCCGGCGGGAGTTGTTGGCTCGCACCGCGGCGGTGGGCGCGGGCGCCGTGGCGGCGTCGGCGTTTACCGGGTACCGAGCGGCGGCGGCCCAGACGGCGCCGGCGAGCTTCCAGGAGGCGCCGCTCCTGGCCGAGCAGGTGGCCGCGGGCACGTTGCCGCCGCTCGAGGAGCGGCTGCCGCTGGCCGAGGACATCATGGTCGTCGAGCCGATCGAAGAGATCGGCCAATACGGCGGGACGTGGCGACGCGCCTTCACCGGCACGGCCGACTTCCACGCCTACGGGCGCTGCGTCTACGAGCAGATTTTGCGCTGGCCGCGCGACCCGACGCAGCCGATCGGCCCCGGCATCGCCAAGGAATGGGAATTCTCGG
>JBOGUF010000201.1:0-54339 GCA_050696075.1 Thermomicrobiales bacterium | reverse complement strand
GAAAGTCGATCCACAAGGGAACCAATACCCCTACATCGACGAGATCCGGCTCGACCTGGTCGAGAACACCGAACTGGTGAACCTGAAGGCGGCCAACGGCGAGTTGGACATGCAGTTCCGGCACATCGCCATCACGAAGTACCCGGTCTTGCAGGAGAACGCCGAGGCGGGCGACTTCCGGCTGTTGCGCTGGCCGGCCGCCGAAGGCGCGTCGCCGCAGTTCTTCCCGAACCAGACGACCGAGGATCCGAACCTGCGCGCCGCGTTCCGCGACCTGCGGTTCCGCCAGGCGCTCTCGCTGGCGATCGACCGCGAGCAGATCAATCAGGTCAGTCATCGTGGATTGGGCGTGCCGCGGGCGGCAACGCTGGTGCCGGAGTCCCCCTACTACGTGCCGGAGGTCGAGCAGGCCAACGCCGCCTACGACCCCGCACAGGCCGAGACACTCCTTGACGAGATGGGCCTGGTAAAGGGGGAGGACGGCGTCCGCCGCTTCGAGGACGGTAGCGCGGTCGCCTTCATCGTCGAGACGAGCGAGACGACCGGGCCGCGCCTGGACGCCATCGAGCTCGCGCGCGAGAACTGGATGGCGATCGGGCTGCAAACGGAGATCAAGACGATGGACCGCGCGCTCTATTGGGAGCGGGCGATCGGCAACCAGGTGCAGATGGCGGTCTGGGGCAGCGATCGCGGGTTGGAGCCCTTCGTCGACCCGATCTACCTCCTCCCCTTCGACAACCGGAGCTGGTGGGCGCCCGACTGGGGAGTCTGGTACCACGAATCGGGCGAGGCCGGCGAGGAGCCGACCGAGCAGGCGCGGGCGGCGCAGACACTCTACGACGAGTTCAAGACGACGATCGACGGGGCAGCGCAGATCGAGATCGGCAAGCAGATCGTGCGGATGCACGCCGAGAACGCCTGGACCATCGGCACCGTCGGCATGACTCCCTCGATCGTCGTGGTCAAGAACAACTTCCGCAACGTGCCCGAGCAGGCCGTCACCGACTGGATCTTCATGAGCCCCGGCAACCTCGACCCGTTCCAGTTCTTCTTCAAGACGGAGTAGTTGCGCAGGGATCGGGAGTCTGGAGTCAGGGGTCAGGGATGGAACGTCGTCTGAAGACGGCCGCAACGCGGGGTTGAAACCCCGCGCACAACCTACGAAGTCCCTCCGGGACTGAGCAAGCGGCGCGATTGCCACAGCCCTGGAAGGACTTCGTAGGTTCAGCCCGGCGTTTCAACGCCGGGGTTCTCGGCAGCCCGGTATTTCAACGCCGGGCACCCCGACCATCGGGCGCCCCGATCACCCGACAACACCTCAAGGAGACTCCATCCGGTGCTGTCATACATTGCCCGGCGGATTGTGATGATGGTGCCGACGCTCTTTGTGGCGAGCATCCTCATCTTTGGCATTATCCAGTTACCGCCGACCGACTTCGCGTCGTCGATGGCGGCGCAGGCGGCTCAGAGCGGGAGTTCGGTCGACGAGCAGACGTTGGCGGCGATTCGCCATCGGTATGGACTGGACCAGCCGATCCACATGCAGTACCTGCACTGGTTGGGCGGGTTGGTGCAGGGGGACCTCGGCTACTCCTTCGAGTGGGGGCGGCCGGTCTCCGACCTGATCCTCGGCCGGATCGTCTACACCATGATCTTGGCGGTAGCGGCAATCGTCTTCATGTGGGTCGTGGCGATTCCGATCGGGGTCTACTCGGCGACGCACCAGTACTCGCCCCTCGACCACATCTTGACCTTCGTCGGCTTTATCGGGCTGGCCGTGCCGGAGTTTTTGCTGGGGTTGATCTATCTCTTTGTCGCGGCGCTGGTCTTCAACATGTCGGTAGGCGGCTTCTTCTCGCCGGAAATGGAGGACGCGGCCTGGAGCCTGGCGAAGGTGTGGGATCTGATCAAGCACATGTTCTTCCCGACCGTGATTTTGGCGCTGGGCGGGACGGCACAACTGATCCGGATCATGCGCAGCAGCTTGCTCGACACCTTGCGCCAGCCGTTCGTGACAACGGCGCGGGCGAAGGGGCTCTCGGAGCGGGTGGCGGTCTGGAAGTACGCGGTGCGGGTGGCAATCAATCCGCTGTTGAGCGTGATGGGGATGCAGATTCCCACCCTCATCTCCGGGGCGACGATCCTGGGGGCGGTGCTCTCGATCCCCACCATTGGGCCGATGTTCCTGCGCTCGTTGATCAACGTCGACATGTACCTGGCAGGAGCGTTCCTCCTCTTTGCCGTCGTGCTGCTGATGATCGGCAATTTGCTGGCCGACATCGCATTAGCCTGGGTTGACCCGAGGATTCGTTACCAGTGAGCCGCGCATCCGATCTGGACCTACCTAAAACCTGGCCCGATCAGGCCACGCCTCACGGGCCGCCGATTGTGGTCGAGGAAGACGACCCGGCCGAGGCGCTGTCCGAGCGGCGCTTCATGGCGTCGCAATGGCGGCTGATGGGCCGCCGGTTCGTGCGCAACCGGGCGGCGCTGGTCGGCGGCGCCATCGTCCTCCTCTTTTACCTGATGGCGCTCTTCGCCCCGTTTTTGGCGCCCTATTCGCTGGAGACGCGGTTCGGCGACTACCTCTATCTCGGCCCGCAGCGCGTTCACTTCATTAACGACGGCGCCATTGGGCCGTACGTCTACGGGTTGGAAGCGAGCATCGACCCGGAGACGCTCAATTTTGTCTATGACCTGGACAAGAGCCGGACCATCCCCGTCGAGTTCTTCGTGCATGGGGATCGCTACGAGCTGCTGGGGTTGATCCCGACCAACGTTCACCTCTTCGGCGTCGCGGAAGAGGGGGCGGGGGTCTTCCTGATGGGCACGGACCGACAGGGGCGGGACATGTTCTCGCGGATCGTGCTCGGCAGCCAGATATCGCTCACGATCGGGTTGGTCGGGGTCGTGTTGAGTCTCATCATTGGGGCGATCGTCGGGGTGATCTCCGGGTATTACGGTGGGTGGATCGACGACGTGCTGCAACGGTTGATCGAGCTCATCCGCTCCTTCCCCTCGATCCCGCTCTGGATGGCGCTGGCGGCGGCGCTGCCGGTGCATTGGCCGCCGTTGCGGATCTACTTCGCGATCACCGTCATCCTCTCGCTGATCGGCTGGACGTGGCTGGCGCGGCAGTTGCGCGGGCAGGTGTTGGCCTACCGGGAGGAGGAGTTCGTGCTGGCGGCGCGGCTGGCCGGCGCTAGCGACCGCTGGATCATCACCCGGCATCTGCTGCCGGCGACCCTCTCTCACATCATCGTCATCGCCACCCTGGCGCTGCCGAACATGATCTTGGCGGAGACGGCGCTCAGCTTCCTGGGGCTGGGATTGCGGCCGCCGCTGACGAGTTGGGGGGTGCTGTTGCAGGAGGCGCAGAACGTCGAGAGTATCTCCCACTACCCGTGGCTCTTCTGGCCGGTGGCGTTTATTGCCGTGGCCGTGTTGGCGTTCAACTTCCTCGGAGACGGATTGCGCGATGCCGCCGACCCCTATTCCATCCACTAAGCCGGTCGAATCGACCGATGAACTCGACGGGGCGTTGCTCCGGATCGACGAGTTGAAGACGCACTTCTTCACGCCGGATGGGGTGGTGCGGGCGGTGGATGGCGTCACGTTCTCGATTGGGCCGAAGGAGACGTTGGGGATCGTCGGGGAGTCGGGGTGCGGCAAGAGCGTGACGGCCTATTCGATCCTGAAGCTGTTGCCGTTCCCGATGGCGAAGATCGTCGAGGGGCGGGTGCTCTTCCGGCGGCGCGATTCGGAGACGGTGGTCGATCTGGCGACGCTCGATCCGAAGGGGGACCAGATCCGTCGCATCCGCGGCAATGAGATCGCGATGATCTTCCAAGAGCCGATGACGTCGCTCTCGCCGGTGCATACCATCGGACACCAGATCGCGGAGGCGATCCAGCTCCATCAGAAGGTGGACAAGGAGGAGGCGTTGCGGCGGACGCGGGACCTGCTGGCGCGGGTCGGCATCACCGGGGCGGCGCAACGGGTGCATCAGTACCCGCACGAGCTTTCGGGCGGGTTGCGCCAGCGGGCGATGATCGCGATGGCGCTGAGCTGCAACCCGACGCTGCTGCTAGCCGACGAACCGACGACGGCGCTCGACGTAACGATCCAGGCGCAGATTCTCGATTTGCTGCGCGAGCTGCAAGAGCAGTTCGGGATGGCGATCATGCTCATTACCCACAACCTGGGGGTGATTGCCGAGATGGCCGACCGGGTGGCGGTGATGTACATGGGGCGAGTGGTGGAGACGGCCGACGTGCGGACGATCTTCCGCCGGCCGATGCACCCGTACACGATCGGCTTGTTACGGTCGGTGCCGAAGCTGGGGAAAGAGGCAAAGGGGCCATTGGTTCCGATCGCGGGCCGGG
Source organism: Thermomicrobiales bacterium (assembly GCA_050696075.1). Taxonomy (GTDB): domain Bacteria; phylum Chloroflexota; class Chloroflexia; order Thermomicrobiales; family UBA6265; genus JBOGUF01. The sequence goes on along the minus strand of JBOGUF010000201.1, from coordinate 49,954 downwards.
TGCCGGACCCCTTCTCGATGCCGCAAGGGTGCGCTTTTTACCCGCGATGTCCGGCGGCGAAGACGGCGGCTTGCCAGGAGGACGTGCCGTTGGTCGAGGTGGAGCCGGGGCATTGGGTGCGGTGTACGTTGTGGTTTTGAGGGGTTAGGGCTTAGGGCTTAGGCGTTAGGGGAACGACGACGTAGCCCCTAACGCCTAACGCCTAACGCCTGGGTGATCAGACATGACCGACGAGCGAAACGTCATCCTGAAGACCGTCGATCTGAAGATGCATTTCCCGATTCGCAAAGGGTTCTTGCGGCGGGTGGTGGGGACGGCGCGCGCGGTCGATGGGGTCGATTTGGAGGTGTACCAGGGGGAGACGGTCGGGCTGGTCGGGGAGTCGGGGTGTGGCAAGACGACGTTGGGGCGGATGCTCCTCAGGGCGATCGATCCGACGAGCGGGCAGATCTTCTTCCGGAAGAACGGCGGATTGGTCGAGACGACGACGCTGAGCCAGCGGGAGTTGAAGCCATTCCGGCGGGAGATGCAGATCATCTTCCAGGACCCTTACTCCTCGCTCGATCCGCGAATGACGGTGCTCGACATCATCGCCGAGCCGCTGCGCGTGCAGGGGATGCGCGACAAAGATGAGATTCGCGCGCGCGTGCGCGAGCTACTGAACTATGTCGGCCTCCGGGTGCAGCACATGAACCGGTATCCGCACGCCTTCAGCGGCGGGCAACGACAGCGGGTCGGCATCGCGCGGGCGCTGGCCTTGCAGCCACGGCTGATCGTCGCCGACGAGCCAGTCTCGGCGCTCGACGTCTCGATCCAGGCGCAGATTCTGAACCTGCTTCGGGCGCTCCAGCAGCGGATGGACCTAACCTACCTCTTCATCTCGCACGACCTCTCGGTGGTGCAGCACGTCAGCGACCGGGTGGCGGTGATGTACCTCGGCTCGATCGTCGAGATGGCGGCGACCGACGAGCTCTTCGCGCGACCGCGCCACCCCTACACCGAGGCGCTGCTGGCGGCGGTGCCGCGCACCGATCCGGATCAACCGAAGCGGCGATTCGTCCTGCCCGGCGACGTGCCGAACCCGGCCAACCCGCCGCCGGGCTGCCGGTTTCACCCGCGCTGCCGGTACGCGCAGGAGGTTTGCACGCGGGAGCGGCCCGCGTTGCGCACGGTCGCGCCGGGGCACGTGGCGGCGTGCCATTTCGCGGAGGAGTTGGATTTGACGGGGGTGTAGAGGCGGCAAGGCGGCAAGGCGGCAAGGCCGGGAGGCGGCATGAGATTGTAGGGGGGGATCGTGTCCGAGTTGGCGATTACCGACGTGCAAACGCTCGTCTTCAGGTACCGCTCGTCGGTGGTGCGGGACGAAGAGGGGCATGGGCATCCGGGGCCGGAGCACGACGCGACGACGACGTTGTTGCGAGTGCGGACGAGCGCGGGGGTGGATGGGTATTGCTTCGGGGGGTCGCCGGCGGTGGGGGCGCTGGCGAAGGAGATGTTGGGCGGGATGAACCCGCTCGACCGGGAGCTGATCTTCCAGCGAATGAAGCGGATCCAGCGGTTACAACGACGGACGCTGCTCGATTCGGATTTGTCGGTGATCGACCAGGCGTTGTGGGATCTTGCGGGAAAGCTGGCAGGGTTGCCAGTCGGCAAGTTGCTGGGCGGGTTCCGGGAGAAGGTGCCCGCCTACGCCAGCACGATGTGCGGCGACGACATCCCCGGTGGGTTGGACACGCCGGAGGCGTACGCCGACTTCGCCGAGGCGTGCCAGGCTCAGGGGTATCCGGCGTTCAAGATGCATACCTGGATGCCGCCGCTCGATCCGAGTCCGAAGCGGGTCATCGCGGCGTGCGCGGCAGTGCGCGAGCGGGTGGGGCCGGAGATGAAGCTGATGCTCGACCCGCACCACGACTACACGCGGGAAGAGGCGCTCTACATTGGGCGCGGGCTGGAAGAACTCGACTTCTATTGGATCGAAGAGCCGATGGATGAGTACAACGTCTCCTCCTACGTCTGGCTGACGGAGCAGCTCGATTTGCCAGTCGTGGGACCGGAGACGGCGGAGGGGAAGGTCTATACGCGCGCCGAGTGGATTCTGCGCGGCGCGGCGGACATCTCGCGGGTAGGGCTGGGGGACGTCGGCGGGATCACGCCGACGATGAAGACGATCCACCTTTGCGAGGCGTTCGGCATACGCTGTGAGATGCACGGCGGCGGACCAGGGACGTTGCAGGTTTTGGGGGCGATGGCGATTCCCGGCGAGTTTTACGAACGCGGGCTGCTGCATCCCCACGTCGACCACGAGGCGCAGACGCCGTGGTACGCGGAGGTGGTCGATGCGGTCGACGCCGAGGGGAACATCTCGATCTCGCAAAAACCGGGGTTAGGATTCGAGATCGACTGGGACTTCGTCAACGCCAACGCGGTGCAGCCGTGGAGTTGATGGGTGGCGCAGGAGCTTGAACAGGCCATCTCGGCCAACTATGGGCGGCTGACGGCCGGGCAACGGCGGGCGATCGACCGGCTGTTGGCCGACACGCGCTACGCGGCGGTGATCTCCGCGCCGGAGTTGGCGCAGGAGGTGGGCGTCAGCGAGTCGACCGTGACCCGTGCCGCCCAGGCGCTCGGCTTCGCCGGCTACCCCGACTTGCAGGCGCAGTTGCGGGCGCGCTTCTTCAACCACAGTGGGGCGGTGGCGGAGCGGGTCGAGGCGGGCATCGCCGAGTTGGGCGCCACGCCGGAGGAAGCGGCGATCCGGGTCATGCTGGAAGACGCCGAGAGCGTGCGGGCGACGGCGGAGGATCTCTCGCCCGAGACCGTGCGAGCGGCGGTCGAGACGCTGGTCGCGGCACGGCGTGTCTTCGTCTTCGGGGCGCGCGGTTCGCACGGGTTGGCGATCATGCTCGGCATCGGGTTGCGATTGCTGCTGGATGCGCGCATCCTCAATCCGGCCGCCGGCGATCTGCCGGATCAACTGCTCGACCTGAGCAAGAACGACGTGCTGGTGGCAATCACCTTTCGCCGGGTCGACCGGACGACGGTGACGGTGCTGCGGCACGCCGCCGACGTCGGGGCACAGACGATTGTGCTGACCGATCACCTCTCGAGCCCGGCGGCGCGGCTGGGCGGTCTGACGCTGATCGCGCGATTGGGAACGCTACGGTTGACGCCCTCCTACGCGGCGGGGGCGAGTCTGGTCAACGCGCTGCTGACGGCGGTCTGGCTTCGGAACCACGACAACGTCGCCCCGCGGCTACGCGAGGCGGAACGGCTCTTGCAGGAGTTCGACGCGTATGCGGAGGCGTGAGACGGAAGGCGTGAGACGGAAGATGGAAGATGGAAGGCGCGGTTGTCGCATGGGTTACAGGGGGCAAGGTTGGGCGTGGGGGTGACACGCGGCGGGGCGCGGATGATGGTAAACTGAGCGCATCCCACGCAATGGGGAGGGCCGGTACGGCGCTGGGGTGGGCGTCGCCGGTCGATGCTAAGCGACATCAGGCATTTCGGCAATGCGACATCTCGTGGAATATGGCCGCGCGGCGGTTGTGGGTTTGGTCTAGTCGTCTCCTCAGCAAGTGGGGATTCCCGATGGGCATCATTTCCCAGACAAGACCATTCTCAGACGGTGACGCTCGGCATCATCGCTGGAGGAATGGACCATGGTTGATAGTGGTATTCCGGCCGCATCGAGCGGCCAAACCCCGGGGGAAGTAGCGGTTTTCGTCGACTTCGAGAACATACGCTATTCGACGATCAACTCCTACGGGCGCGAGCCCGACCCGCTGATGTGGCGGGACAAGGCGCTCAACTACGGGCTGATGGCGGTCGCCAGGGCTTATGCCGACTTCGACCAGCACCCGGCGCCGGTGCGCACCCGGCTCGACGTGGCGGGGTTCGAATCCCAGCACTACCCGGCCAAGCGCACCTTCGACGGGCAGGGGCGCGAGAAGATTCAATCGCGCTCTGACCTCAACCTCGTGATCGACATCGTCAATACCGCGCTGGCACGGCCCGACATCAAGACCTTCATGATCTTCACCGGCGACAAGGACTTCATCCGCGTCGTGACGACGCTGCGCAATCGCCTGGGCAAGCGCGTCGTCATCTGCGGCGTGCCCGGCTCGGTGAGTCCCGATCTGGTGGCCGCCGCGGGCGAGGAAGACCCGTTGCAGATGGCGCAGTCGCCGGACATCGATCTGCAGGTGATCCGCGCGATCGATGCGTATGTCCAGCAACTCCACGAAGGTTTCGTGCCGACCCAGAGCCACATGAGCCGGACACTGTGGCGCTTCATCGACCGCACCCTGCTTCCCTCGGAGCACATCGAGGCGAAGGTGATGGAGTTCTTGCGCAAGGGCGTGCTCGCGAAGCGGCAGACGGTGAATGGCCAGAACCAGGAGCTGGTGACGACCGAACTCAACCCCGACCACCCGCTCGTCCAACAGGCGCTTCCCGGCTACAAGCGCAACGGCCTGCCCGTGGACGACGATGAGGAGGAGTTCGAGGACGACTTCGACGATGAGGCGTACGCGGACGAGGACGACGAAGCCGAGGGGGACGAGATCGAGGACGAGGATAATCGCGGCAATATCATCGCGACCGAGGAATTGACGACGCGGGCGCGGGCGCGGTAGCCGGCACGCGGAGACGAATCACACAACAATGACATGGCCTGCCGAACGATCGGCAGTTAGAACGTAAGGTTGTTTTGCCGCAAGACGTGGAGCAGCAACGGCCGTAAGCCGGGATGATCGAGACGAGTAACAGCGTCGGCGGCGCGGCCTAGTGCGTCCCTGGCGCGTTCGTAGAGCAGCATTGCCGGCTCGTCGTTGTGGGCATTGCGATAGATCAGGCCGTCGATTGCGCCGAACGCCGACGGCTTCTCGTAGAAGTACCGAGACCAGGGTTGCGACAGCCGGAGTTCGCACGTGGCGATCGCGGCGACTGTGCCAGCGCACAGCGCACCGTTGTCGCGCGGTACCAAGAGTCGCGGCGTACGCGTGACCGCCGGCATGGCAACCGCAAGATCGCCGAACTCGACGATGCGCGTATCACCGAAGATCTCGACGACACAGATCGACAACTCCTCCGTCGGGTCGGCTGACCAAGCGGCATAGTAGACCGCACGATCGCGGTCATCGCACGGCTCGCGGTCGGGACCCTTCCCCCGATGGAGATCGAATCGCGGTCGCGGTCCATTCGCGCGAAACGTCAAGGCGGTGGCATTTCGCCGCGTTGGGTCAAAGATCGAATCATCCGTGATCCGGCGGGAACATCCACGAAGATCGGCGCAATAGGTTTCGTGGGTGGTGGAAGTATCTGATCCACGGAGAACCTTCCGGCGATAGGCCTCGTCCCAGCCAGCCATCAGCCACGAGGACCCGTTTGACGGATACCTGTGCGGTCGCTAGCATGCATGGAGGTAAACGCGGCGCGACGTGGCACTCCTTCCGTCCAAGGCTTGTGACCATGCAAACAGCTCTCACGGCATCGGACGCTGACGCTCTGATTGAACGGTACATTCAGCCGGATCCAGATGGATTCGGCCTCGATCGTGCGCGCGTTGTCGTCGGCGACGCCGCGGTGCCGGTGTGGGCGCTCGTTGGCCATCTGCGTGGCAGCAGCCAGCGCCAAACCGCCTCCGACTACGCGCTGCCGGCAGAAGCGGTCGTGGCTGCCATTGCCTATTACCGCCGGCATCAGGCCGTCATCGACGCCCGGCTCACGCTCAACGACGCGTTCTTTGAGCCTTAGCCGATGGCGGATGTCTACCTCGACGAGCATGTTGCCGAGGATCTGGCCCTGCTCCTCGAAGCAACTGGTCACGACGTGATGACGACTCGGCAATTGCGGAGCAAGGCGCAGAACGATGCGAAGCAACTGCTTACCGCATCGCGCCTGAGCCGAGTCTTCATCACCCACAACGGTAAGGATTTCGTGTTGTTGCACTCGGCTTGGCGGCAGTGGGGCCATGAGTGGAGCGTATCGACGGCGTTCCGTCATCCCGGAATCCTGATCATTCCCCAGCCGCCACGCCTGCCAACGCCCGACGCGGTCGATGTCTTGTCAGACTTCCTGCGCGGCTCGCATCGCCAGGAAAGTAGTCTCTATGATTGGAAGTCGCGTCTCGGATGGCGCCAAACTGGATAGGCGGCGAGGGTGGATATGCCGCTCGCCGCGACCATTTTGCTAATGAGCGTGACGAGCTGACCCGGCGCTGGAACCGGGTGGCGAATGTGCGGCTGGTCGCATTCGCGCTGGCCGCGCTGGTGGGCGGGTGGGGGTTGTTGGTTGGGCCACGCGGGCTGCTCTGGCTGGCGGCGGTGCCGTTTGTGCTCTTTGTGGGCCTGGTCGTCGTCCATCAGCGACTGGGGCGGCAGCGACGGCGGACGGCGACACTGGCCGAGATCAACGATGAGGGGCTCATGCGGCTGGCGCGGAACTGGGACGCGCTGCCGTTGCGGCACGCCTTCCGACCGGAGCCGGCGCACCCGTACGCGGCCGACCTCGACCTTTTTGGCCGGGCCTCGCTCTGCCAACTACTGGAGACAGCGACGACACAGATGGGCGCGGCAACGCTGCGCGACTGGTTGCTCGCGCCCGCCGAGCCGAAGACGATCCGGGACCGCCAAACGGCGGCGGCCGACCTCGCGCCGCGGGTTGCGTTGCGCGAGGAGTTGGCGCTACGGGGGCGGCTTGCCGCGGCCGACCGGGGGGACCCGGAGCCGTTCCTGCGCTGGGCCGAGGGCGAGCGGTGGTTGGCGGACCGGCAGCGGCTGGTCTGGGCGGCGCGCGGGAGTGTCGCCGGACTCGCCGTCACGGCGGCGTTGAGCGCCGTTGGGGTGCTGGCGCTACCGTTGTGGGCGCTCTTTCTGGCGGCCAACATCGTGATTAACCAGGTGGTCGGCTCGCGGGTGCGGGAACTTGTTGCCGCGCCGTCGCAGCACAAGACGGCGCTGTTGGCGTATGCCGGGTTGCTGGAGACGGTCGGGGCGGCGGAAGTGGCGGCGCCGCTGCTGCGACAGCTTCAGGAGCGCATCACGGCCGGGGGGCATCGCGCTCATGAGTGGCTTGGGCGGCTGGCGTTTCTGACCCGCTTCTGGGTGCCGGCGTCGTCGCTGGGGCATTGGCCGTTCCAGGCGCTCTTTCTCTGGGACATCCATCTGCTCGATCGGTTGGGGGCGTGGCAGCGGGTCGCCGGCGGTCAGGCGCGGGATTGGTTGACCGCGCTGGGCGAAGCGGAGGGGCTCGTCGCCCTCGGCACCCTCGCCCACGACCATCCGGAGTGGGTCTTCCCGGAGATCGACTCCGGGGGAGAGGCGATCGAGGCACGAGGCGTCGGCCACCCACTTTTGCCGGACGAGGTGCGAGTGGTCAACGACGTAGCAGTCGGACCGATGGGCACGTTTCTGCTGGTGACCGGGTCGAATATGTCGGGTAAGAGCACGTTGCTGCGCTCGATTGGGGTCAACGTCGTGCTGGCGGGCGCGGGTGGACCGGTCTGCGCCGCTGGTTTCCGCTTGCCGCCCGTTTCGCTCTGGACGAGCGTGCGGGTGCAGGACTCGCTGGAGCGCGGCATCTCCTTCTTCATGGCCGAGTTGCAGCGGCTGAAACAGGTTGTCGACGCGGCGCGAGAGCACAATCCGGAGGATCCCCGCGTCCTCTACCTCCTCGACGAGATTTTGCAGGGGACGAACACCGTCGAACGGCAGATCGCCGCCCGGCGGATCATCCGCTTCCTGGTCGACCGCGGCGCGCTGGGGGCCGTCTCGACCCACGACCTGGCCCTGGCCGAAGGGCCGGAACTGACCAAGATCGCCCGCCCGGTCCACTTCCGCGAAACGCTCCACGAGGACGGTTCCGGCCCGCCGATGTCCTTCGACTACCGTTTGCGTCCGGGATTGGCGACCTCGACCAACGCGCTGCGGCTGATGGATTTGGTAGGGCTCGACGTGGATTAGGCGTTAGGCGTTAGAGGAACGATGATGGCTCTCCTAACGCCTCAGCCCTAACGCCTACAGGGGGATTCGTCGGGGAGGAGCGGGCGGAAGAGGACGGTGTAGGTTTCGCCGTCGCTTTGCCAGGGGGCGAAGGAGCCGGCGTTGGCGAGGATCGGCAGCAGCGTCGCGAGGTCGTCGCCGGTGATTGCACCGCAGCGTGCGCCCTCGATGCCGAAGCCCTGGTAGGGATCGCCGAAGCCACTGAGCGGTGTGGCCAACAGCCAATCAACCGAGGGAACCGGCGTGAGCTCGTCACCCGGGACGAGCGATGCGGTGTCGGTGGAGGCGACCACCTGGAGGCGGGCGATCTGGTAGGCGTCCTCCGGCGCGGCGATGGCCGATTCGGGGAGCCATTCGGTCAGGTTGATCATGCGCCCGACGAACGCTTTGATCTTGGCGAGCTCGTCCTGTTCGTCCTCGGTGGCATTGGGGCTCTCGCCGATGCCGAGGGCGTAGGCGGCGACGACGGTAGTTTGGCCGTTCGCGTTGACCGTAATGGTGGTGGTTGGGGCGTCCGCCACCTGATCGTTGTCGTATTGGCGGCCGCGGCCGATGAGGCCGGCGTCGTCGGCTTCGGCTATGACGAGTTGCAGGCCCTCCTCGGTCAGACGCAGAACGCGCAGGTTCGGCAGGGCCGGGGGCGGATAGATTTCGATCTGCGGGCCGAGGAAGATGACGCGGCCGTCGCCGTAAACCGAGAACTGCGGCATCTCGGTGACGTGGAACTGGGGCGGCATGAAGCCGCCACCGACCGCAATGCGCAGGACAAGCTCGTTGGCGCCGGTTGGATGCTCGATCGCGCCCGGCGTGGCGGCCGGGGAGGCGTCTTGTTGCGTGCCGCGCACGATCCGGGGAACGAGGGCGGGGCCGCCGAGCCCGGCAAGCGCACTGGTCAGCGCCGCCCGGCGCGTGAAGGTGGTGTTCATCGTCGTTCTGTCCTCGTCATTCGTGATTAGGGAGGAAAGCGACCTGCCCTCCTCAAGGGAACGGACGCTTCATCAGCACGAATGGTTCCGCCGCACCGCTGAAAGCCTACCGACGATGGGCTAGCGCGCCAACTCGGTCAGTAGCGCGCAGTATGCCTTCGCCCCGCGGTGGAGGTCTTCGACGCGGAACCATTCGTTGGGGGCGTGGATCTGGCAGCCGGGGAGGCTGAAGCCGAAGAAGATGAAGTCGGCGCCGAGCTCGCGCTGGAAGATTTCGGCGACCGGGACGGTGCCGCCGGAGCGCTCGATCACGGGCGGGCGGCCGTACATCTCCTCGAGCACCTTTCCCGCGGCGAGCAGTCCGGGGTGGTCGCGCCGGATGGAGAAGGGGTTGGCGCGGCCAGGCAGAGGGGTGACGGTGGCGGCGACGCCTGCCGGGCAGTGCTTGGCGACGTGACGCGCGATGAGCTGGACGACATCGGCCGGGCTCTGGTTGGGGACGAGGCGGCAGGTAATCTTGGCATGCGCCTCGCACGGGGTGACGGTTTTGCTGCCGGCGCCCTGGAAGCCGCCCCAGACGCCGTTGAAGTCGAGGGTGGGACGGGTCCACATTCGTTCGAGCGGGCTGTAACCCTCCTCACCCCAGTAGGCGCTGACGCCGGCCTCCTCCTTGAAGTTGGCGTCGTCGAAGGGGTAGTCCGCGATTTCCCGGCGCTCCTCCGGGGTCAGCGCACGGACCGCGTCGTAGAAGCCCTCGACGGCGACGCGGCCGTCGGGCGTGTGCATCGTGGCGGCGAGCTGGATGAGGATCTGAAGGGCGTTGGGCACGGTTGCGCCATAGATGCCGGAGTGGAGGTCGGTGCGGCCGGTGCGAATGTCGATCTGGCAGCCGGCGAGACCCTTCGAGCCGACGCCGAGACAAGGCAGGTCAGGGCCAGCCATCAGCCCGTCGGCGGAGAGGACGAGGTCGCAGGCGAAGCGCGCGCGGTCGGCGGCGATGACCTTGGGCACGGCCGGACTGCCGATCTCCTCCTCACCTTCGTAGAAAAAGAGGACGTTGATCGGCGGCTGACCGTGGGCGCGGGCGAGCGCCTCGACGGCGAGGATGGTGGAGAGGACGCCGCCCTTGTCGTCGGCAGGGCCGCGGGCGTAGATGCGGCCGTCGCGGATTGCCGGCTCGAACGGCGGCGTTTCCCAGAGCTCGAGGGGGTCGGGCGGCTGGACGTCGTAGTGGGCGTAGATGAGGGCGGTCGGTTGATCGTCGGCGACGTGCCAGCGGCCCCAAACGAGCGGCTTGTTTTCGGTGGAGATGATCTCGACTTCGGGTATGCCGGCCCGGCGCATGCGGGCGGCCACCCACTCCGCCGCGCGCTCGACATCGGCATGGTGTTCGGGCAGGGCGCTGACGCTGGGGATGCGAATGAAGTCGAGGAACTCGGCGAGGTGTTCGTCTTCCCGCGTCGTCAGCTCGTGTTCCCACGCCGGTTGATGGTTGTTCATCGTGGTGTCGTTTCCCCCTCAGTGCGAATGCGTTTCGTGATTGGTTCGTTGGCGGGGGATGGTAGCACCGGTGGAGTGTTGTTGGTGGGGCACTTCCCGGCGTTGAAACGCCACGCTCAACCTACGAAGCCCTTCCAGGGCTGTGGTGATCGCAGTCCGAGTTCAACCCCGGAAGGGTTTCGTAGGTTCAGCGCGGGGCCTTCGGCGGGGTGTTCGCGGTGGTCGGTGGTGGGTTGTTGGCTGGCTAGGTCGCGGTGTCGAAGCCGATATCGAAGCGGTCGACGCCCGCCAGCGCGAGTAACGAGACGATGATGACGAGCGCCAGCAGTAGCACGCCGACGCCGGAGACGAAGATCAAGAGACGACCCATTTCCCTCTCCCGTTGCTTCGACAAACGGTTGCGTTAGAACGCCTGAACCAAGACCCGGCTGAGCAGGTTGAGCAGCAGCAGGGCGACAATCGGCGAGATGTCGATCATGCCCAGCCTGGGCACGACCTGACGAATCGGGGCGATGATCGGCTCGGTGATGTCGTGCAGGATCTTACCGACCGGCGACCGCATGCCTGGGTCGAACCAGGAGAGCAGGGCGCGGCCAATGATGGCGATGCTGAGGATGTTGATCAGCAGAGTAATGATCCCGATGAAGTCATTCGACATGAGGCTTGTGTCCTTTGCGCCGCGATCATGCATGCGGTGGCCCCTGCCAACCGGCGCGGCGCGGTCGTGGGTGGAAGTATATCGCTGATAGGCGTTAGGCGTTAGGGGTTACGTCGTCGTTCCCCTAATGCCTAACGCCTAACGCCTACGGCTCTGAGACGCGGTAGTAGTCGGCGCCGGAGAGGGTGGCGCGGAGGGCGCGGCCGTCGACGATGGTGTCGAAGTGGATGCGCTCTGGCTGGCAGGGGCCTTCGCCGGATTGGAAGGAACCGTCGGCGAGGGGAATGAGAGGTTGCTCGTCGTCGAAGCCGTCAGGTTCGAGCGGGAAGTCGAGCCAGAGGCGACCTCGCCGGAGGAGGATGCGGAAGGTCGGCGCCCAGGGGTTGTGCGAGCGGTAGTGGCCGGCGTAGGCGTCCCAGGCCGGGGGGTAGACCGGTGCGGCGGCGACGGATGTTCGATCAGCGGCGTACCAGTCGCTGCCGTGGGCGGCGGCGACCACCTGGCCGTCGTCGTTGCGCTCGAAGCGGAGGAGGAAGCGGGCGAAGGCGGGGTGGTTGACGGTGAACGAATCGTCGCCGTAGGGCTCGAGGACGATCTGGTCGCCGTCGTGTCGCAGTTCAAGGCGCGGGCCGTCCACGACGAGTTCGATCGTCTTGTCGCCGGTAGAGAAGATGCCCGCGTAGCCGGCCGCGTCTTCGGTGTCGCGCGGGTCGTCGACCACCGGCGAGGGGAGTGGTCGGTCGTGAATGGCGGCTTGGACGAGTTCGAGCGCGGTGCGGGCAATGGCGACAGGGCTGCCTGGGCCGTTGACCATCGCGATGACGCCGATGCCGTCGTCGAGGTAGCCGATCATACCGCCGCCGTGCAAGAGCCAGGTGTGGCCGTCGACGAGGCGGGTGTAGATGCCGTAGCCGTAGAAGCGATCCCCGGCGCCGGGGATCGCGATGGCGCGCTGAGTGAAGCGCGCGAACCCGGACTCGTCGAGGATTGGGCCGCGCGGCCCCTGGCCCCGGTTGAGCAGCATGCGGAGATAGGCCGTCATGTCGCCCACGGTGGCGGCGATGCTGCCGTCGCCGGTGTCGGTTTCGATCCAGGGCGAGGGGACGAGCGGGTCGTGTCGCCGCGGCGGCCGGTCGTCGTAGCGTGATTGGTAGCCGACGGCGAGGCGCGGGCGGTCGTCGTGGGTGATGGTTGAGATCGAGGAGGTCATGCCCAGGGGGTCGAGCAGGCGTTCCTGGATGATGTCGCCGTATCCCTGACCCACGACCTCCTGGAGTGTGAGCCCGAGCGCCTTGAAGCCAAGGTTGGAATAGTGGAACGCGGCGCCGGGTGGGCAGGCGGCGCGCTCTTCGCGCAGCGCCCAGACCTGATAGGTCGCCTCGGGCGTGAAGTCCATGCCGGCGGTGATGCCGGCGGTGTGGCTCAGGAGGTGGTGCAGCGTGATCGGCGCGAACTCCGACTGGACCGCGAACCAGGGCAGGTAGCGGCTGACCGGGGCGTCCACATCGATCTGCCCGGCCTCGGCGAGCTGCACGAGCGCGATCGCGGTAAACGACTTACCGATCGAGCCGATCTCGAAGAGGGTGTCGGGTGTGACCGGCGTCTTGGCCGCGAGGTCGGCATAGCCGTAGGTGGCGGCGTGCAGCGTGCGCTCGCGGTCGGTGATCGCCAGCGATATTCCCGGCGTATTGTCGCCCTGCATGCGCTTCCGGACGAACTCGTCGAGGCGGGAGAGGGCCATGTCGAGGTGGGTCAATCCAGGATACTCCGTCGTTGGTCAGTGTCCAATGCGGATCTCGATCTCGTCGCTTTGCAGGATGCGGGAGGTTTGGCGCTGCTCAGCCTCGATGAGGGTGGCGATGCAGCGCACGCGGTAGACGCCGTCCGGGATCACGGCGCTGACGTCGGCGCCGCTACCGATGCGGTGAATCTGGTAGGAAACGAGGTAGTCGTGGCCGGCGCCGATGGCAACGACATCCGTATTGAGGCTGCTGGGCTCGGCGGGTTGGCCGTTCTTGCGGACCGCGATCACGGGCAGTGGGCCGTCATCGACGGTCCAGCGTTCTCCGCCCGGCCGGTGGATGAGCAACTCCGGCGGGGGTGTTGGAATGGCGACCGGGAAGCCGCGCTCGTCCCGCGCCTGGAACTGGATCATGGCGAAGGGATTTACCACGGTGAGGTCGTTGTCGCTGCCGTTCGTGAGGCCGATGCTCAGCACGAGTCCGCCGTCCGCGGCTTCCTGCTCGGTCTCGGCCTCGAGGTAGGCGGAGAGACTGGTGAGACGACCGGGGTCGGCGTCGCGGCCGGGGATGTCGACCAGATCGCGTCGCATATCAGACACCTTTCAGCGGGGGAGACGGAACGGCGGCGACCTATGGGCACGCGGCGCAGGCCGCCCACTTCTTCTTCTTGGCGTGCCTGCAAATCTTCTTGCGCATCGGCTCGGTGACGGTCTGTTCCGCTTTGTCGGTGGGGCCACCGGCGGCGTGGTCGCCGGCGGCGCGCGTCAGGATCTCGGCGAGCCAGAGCGATTGCGCGTTGGCGATCTCCGCGACGTAGGTGGGATCGGCCTGGATATCCTTGATCGCCTTGGACGCTTTCATGCCGGCGGTATGGGGCACGGTGATCGCTTCGAGGTTGGCCGTGATGGCGGCTTCGACGGTTTTCATCGCTGGTGCGAAGTGCTTGGCGTGGACCGCCTCATGCACCTTGACGGCCTTGAGCATGTACCACTGGTGGCCGCCACCGTAGCCGAGCTTCTCCAGTGCGGTTGCTTGATCGCAGTAATTCGTGTTCGAGGTGTTGCCGCCGGGACCAGTGATCTCAGTCTGTCCGGCCAGGAGGCTGGCCTGCATCGAGTAGTGTCCTTTGAGGGACTTCACCGTCGGCGACCAGGCGCCAGCCGTCTTATCGAGCGTGGCTCCAATCTTCGCGTCGACTCGCTCCGGGTACGTCAAGCCGTAGTCGCCGCCAAGCCCAATCGTCGCGGCAGCGCCGGACTTGACCGACGTGCTGACCTTGGCGAGCAGCCCGTCGTCCGCGCCGAAGGCGATGCGGTCGCGCGGCGCGATCTGTTGCACGGTAACCGCCACGCCGTCCGGGCTCCGGCGGAGGGTGGGCGCTTTGGCCAATTCCTCTTCGCCATGGTTGACAGGCTTGGCAAGCTCGTCTTCGTTGTCGACGGTCTTGGCCAGCCTGGCGGCCGAGGCCGGCCAAGCCGTTTGCCGCTGCACCCGCGGTTCGAGTAGGCGCACGACCGTCTGGTTACCAACCGCGCGCTGCATGGTGAGGACGGCATCCGGTCTTAGTGGGAGAGGCGCATCGGGCGCGAGCCGTTGGAGGTCTGTCGGAGTTGTCTGTTCGACCAGGGATTCGTCCTGTTCAGTGGTGCGCCTCAGCGGCAGACGCTTGACGAGCGGTGAGCCGGGGGCGTGTGTCCGCCGACGAACATCCATAGCCGCCTACTTCCACGCAACAGGCTGGCGAACGACCGTAATGGTGATGAAGAACCCAGGCCATTGTAGCAGCCGATTTCGGAATCACAAGAACCGGTGATGCGCTACGATTGCCGCGAGAGCGGTCGATGACTGAGCCGCCCCGCGCGTGGTGGCGAAGGAGTCCCACAACCATGGCAACAACAAGGCTCTACACGGCGGACGACCTGTTGGTGATGGAGGGGAACGCGTTCGACTATGAGCTTGTTCGCGGGGAGTTGCGGGAAGTGAGTCCGGCGGGCGGCGATGCAAGCATGACCGCGGGGGTCATCTACGTTGCGCTGTTTCCGTTCGTGACCAGCCGCGGGTTGGGCTATCTCACCACGGCCGATGGGGGCTACTTCCTCTCCGGCAATCCGGACACACTCGTTGCGCCCGATGTTGGCTTCATCCGGAGTGCGCGAGTGCCAGTCGATTACGACCGCACCAGTTTTATCCCCGTTCCGCCGGACCTTGCCGTCGAGGTGCTTTCGCCTACCGACCGGCCGCGCGACGTGGCCGAGAAGATCGCCCTGTATCTTGAGGCCGGCGTCTCTTTCGTCTGGATCGTCGATTCTCGCAAGAAGACCGTCACCGTTCACCGATCAGGGCGCGAGCCGCGTCAACTCGGCGTGGGAGACGAACTTGACGGCGAGGATATCCTGCCGGGCTTCAGGCTCGTGGTGGCCGCCGTATTCAGCAACGTGTGGGACGCCTGAACAGCGGCGAATGGGGCATCCTGAGTAAGGTCGGCCGCGCGGGGGTTTCCGACCCTGGGCGCGCTGTGCGAAACTCTCCGCGTACTGATCACAGGCGACGGCAATGGCGCTGGCCCGCCGGTCGGTGTGTTACGCAGCGGGCAAGGGAGGGACGAATGAGCGCGACGAAGGGCAGCAACGGGCATGCGAGGAACGGCTTCGACGTGCGACACCAGAGCCGCAACATCCTCGACGGAGTCGAGCGCGCGGGCGCGCGGGCGATGCTGAAGGGCATCGGCCTAACCGACGAGGACTTGAAGAAGCCGATGGTGCTCATCGCCAACACCTGGATCGAGACGATGCCGTGCAACTTCGGCCTGCGCACCCTCGCTCACGCGGTGAAGGAGGGCGTCCGCGCGGCCGGCGGCATCCCGATGGAGGCGAACACCGTCGCCATCTCAGACGGCGTGACGATGGGGACCGAGGGGATGAAGACCTCCCTCGTCTCCCGTGAGATCATCGCCGACTCGGTCGAGCTGGTCGGGCGGGGGCACATGTTCGACGCGGTGATCGGGCTGGGGGCGTGCGACAAAACGCTACCGGGCCTGGCGCTGGCGCTGGCCCGGCTGAACGTCCCTGGCTTCTTGATCTACGGCGGCACGATCCTGCCCGGCGAGGTCAACGGCAAAGAGGCGACGGTCCGCAGCGTCTACGAGGCGATCGGGGCGCTAAAGGCGGGTCGGATCACCGAGGAGGAGCTCCTGCTGGTCGAGAACCACGCCTGTCCGACGCACGGCGCCTGCGGCGGCCAGTACACCGCGAACACGATGGCGCTGGCGATGGAGTTCATCGGACTCTCGCCGCTGGGGACGGCGTCGCCGCCGGCCGTCGAGTTCGACCAGATGGAAAACGGCAACGGCAAGCGGGGCGACGTGGTCAGCCCACGCAAGATGGCGATCGGGCGCAAGGCCGGCGAGTTGATCATGGATCTGTTGCGCCGGGGGGTGCGCCCGCGCGACATCCTGACCCGCGAGGCGTTCGAGAACGCGATCGCCGGGGTCGCCGCGACGGGCGGCTCGACCAACGCGGTGTTGCACCTGCTGGCGCTGGCGCGGGAGGTCGGCGTCGAATTGACCGTTGACGACTTCGACGAGATCTCCCGCCGCACGCCGCTGATCGCGGACATGATGCCGGGCGGCAAGTACGCCGCGGCCGACCTCGACAAGGCGGGCGGCTCGCCGCTCGTCGCCCAGCGCCTGATCGAGGGGGGCTGGCTGCGCGGCGACCTGCCGACCCCGACCGGCCAGAGTTTCCGGACCGAGGCGGCGACGGCGGTGGAGACGCCGGGGCAGGATGTGGTCCGCACGGCTGCCAACCCGATCAAGAGTTCCGGTGGCCTGCTGATCCTGAAGGGGAACCTGGCACCGGACGGGGCGGTGGTGAAGCTCTTCGGATACGAGCCGCCGCAATTCCGGGGCGTCGCCCGCGTTTACGACTCGGAGCACGCGGCGCTGGAGGCGGTCTACGGCCAGCAGATCAACCCCGGTGAAGTCGTCGTCATCCGCTACGAAGGGCCGAAGGGCGGACCGGGAATGCAGGAGATGCTGGCGATCACGGCCGGCATCGTCGGGCAGGGCCTGAGCGACTCGGTGGCGCTGGTGACCGATGGCCGCTTCAGCGGGGCGACGAAGGGGCTGATGATCGGGCACGTGGCGCCTGAAGCCTTCGTCGGCGGCCCGCTGGCGGCCTTGCGCGAGGGCGACACGATCGTGATCGACACGGAGGCCCGCCGCCTCGACGCCGATCTTACCGCCGACGAGATCGCCTCCCGCCTCGCCGCCTGGACCCGGCCTGAACCGCGCTACACGACCGGCGTGCTGGCGAAGTACGCGATGCTGGTGTCGCAGGCAGATGATGGGGCGATTACGCGGGCGGTGGTGTAGGTGCGCTGATACTCGGGGGGGAGATATCCGGGGGCAAAATTCCCCTGGTGAGATAACCGGGGCTGAAGGCCCGGTCTACGCGCGCCGAAGTCCCTCCGGGACTGTGGTTAATGCGGGGCGTGCCACAGCTTCGTCGGGTTTTAGACCGGGCCTTCAGCCCGGTGCAATGGCCAGGGCGGAGCGGAGGGGGGGAGATGTCGTACTGGCAACTCTACTACCATCTTGTCTGGACGACGCGGAACCGCTTGCCGGCGATCGACGATGCGCGAGAGGATCTGATCCGGCGTTCGTTGCGCGCGACGTGCGACGACACCGGCGCCATGGTCTTTGGCCTTGGGGTAATGCCGGACCACCTGCATATGGCCGTCGCCATCCCACCGAAGATCGCGGTAGCGGCGCTAATCCGCCGGCTCAAGGGGTCGTCCAGCCATCTGGTGAATCACGTCGAGCAAGGGTACGATCAGGACGTGTTTCATTGGCAGGCCGAATACGGCGCGCTCTCCTTCGGCAAACGCTCGCTATCGTCGATCGTCGGGTACGTCAAGAATCAGCGCACGCACCACGCCGCCGGGGACCTCTGGCCGACATTCGAACAGTCGGAGCGGCCGTATGATCCATCTGCTGACCGTTCGAAGCGCGGTGAAGAAGTTGACGACCAGGGGATAACCGGGGATAAATGCCCAGTCTAATCCTGACGAAGTCCCGGCGGGACTTCGTCGTGCGTAGACCGGGCCTTCAGCCCCGGATATTTCGGCCGCGGGTATCGGACTCTCTCACAACAGCACCGTCATACTCTCCAGATCCCGCGGGTAGAAGGTCAAACGCTCGGCGCCAAACGACCGGATGACGACCGTATCCGAGTGGCGGAAGCCGCCGAGGGCGGGGACGTAGATGCCGGGCTCGATGGTGAAGCACATGCGCTCGGCGAGGACGGTGTCGTCGCCTTTGTCGATGAAGGGGGCCTCGTGGAAGTCGAGGCCAATGCCGTGGCCGGTGTGGTGGCGTTGGTGGTCGGCGACGCCGAGGTCTTTGAAGGCGCGTGAGATGTCTGCTTCGACGTCGGAAAGGGTGCGGCCGGGTTTGAGGGCGTCGAAGGCGACCTGCTGGAGCTGCATCATGAGACCGAAGTACTTCTCGAACTCGGGCGTCGGGTCGCCGATGATCATGGTGCGTTCCAGCTCGGAGTTGTAGCCGCCGACGTCGGCGCCGGAGCCGGTGACGAGGATGTCGCCGCGGCGCAGGCCGATCGCGTGCGACAGGCCGTGGGGATAGAAGGTGTTCGCACCGGCACTGAAACCGACTGTCGCCGGTGAGCCCCAGTGATTGGTCAGCGGCTGGTAGCCCGGACCGAGGGCGGCGACCATCGCCCGGCTCGCCTCGGTGCTCGCCTCGCTCGAAATCTCGATTTCGGTCCGGCCCAACTCCAGTTTCTGGTGCATGAGGCGGTGGGCGAGGTTGCCCCAAACGCAACTCTCGCGGATGAAGAGCAGCTCCATGTCGCTTTTGACGTAGCGGAGGGTGTCGACAATGTCGCGGGCGCGGACGCCTTTGACCCCGATATCGAGGAGCTCGGTCAGGTCCGGGCCGTCGTAGCCGTTGGCGTCGAGATGACCGTTCGAGTCGTAGCCGACTCGTTTACCCTTGGTGTTGACGCCCATCTCGGTGAGGAGATCGGCGAGGTGGTAGAGCGGGTGTTTGGCGCCGCCAGTCGGGTATTCGGGGTAGACCTTGACCCGGTCGACGCCGGCCGATTTGGCGACGTGCTCCTGTTCGAGTTGTGGAACGAGCGCGCCGAGGCCGCCCTGGTGGGTGACGACAATCGCCATCGGGCGCTCGGTGGTGATGTGGAAGAAGCCGGAAAGGTAGGCGATGCGCAGCGGATGGAAGAGGACCAATGCGTCAAGCTTGCGCTCCTCCATCACCTGCCGCGTCCGCGCCACGCGCTCGGCGTACTCGGCCGCCTCGATCCGCCAGCCGATGACCGGCGTCTCGGCCGGGGTCGTCACCGGTTGGTCCTTCTTTTTCCCCTTGCCCTTGGTCTCCTTGGCCACTGACGTCTCCTCCCATGGATAGGTCTGTCCGCGCATTACGCGGCGACAGCTTACCGTAGCCCACGAAGGCGCGCCGTATTTGACACATCGCCACGCCGCGCTTGAAGATGCGAGCGGGAGTTGCGCCGCTCAATCACGGGGAGGGAACCGTTGGCACAGCAGCCAAAGACACCGGATGCCATTGTGGTCGGGTCAGGGCCGAACGGGCTGGCCGCCGCGATTACGCTGGCGCGGGCGGGGCGCGCGGTCCGCGTGTTGGAGGCGGAGGAAACAGTCGGTGGCGGCATACGTTCGATGGAGCTGACACTGCCCGGCATCGTCCACGACATCTGCTCGGCGATCTACCCGATGGCAATCTGCTCCCCCTTCTTTCGCTCGTTGCCATTAGAGGAGTATGGTCTTCGCTGGATTGAGTCGCCGGTGCAGTTGGCGCACCCGTTCGACGACGGCACGGCCGCGGTGCTGATGCGCTCCATCGAGGAGACGGCCGACTCGCTGGGCGAGGACGCGGCGGCCTACCGCGCCCTGATGGGGCCGTTGGTGGCCGACATCGAACCGGTCCTGGGGACGATTCTTGGTCCGCTCCGGCCGCCGCGCCACCCGATCGCGGCTCTCAGGTTCGGGCTGCCGGCGTTGCGGTCGGCGGCCGGCTTCGCGGCGTCGCGCTTTACCGGCGCGCCCGCCCGCGGCTTGTTCGGCGGGATCGCGGCCCACTCGATCTTGCCGCTCGACGCGCTGGCCTCGGCAGCCATTGGCCTAGTGCTGGGGATGGTCGGGCATGCCTACGGCTGGCCAGCGGCAGCGGGCGGCTCGGGCCGCATCGCGGACGCGCTCGTCGCCTGCCTCCGCTCTTATGGCGGGGAGATCGAGCCGGGCGTCCGCGTGACCGACCTGGACGCGCTGCCACTGGCTAAAGCGGTGCTCTTCGACGTCACGCCGCGCCAACTGCTCGATATTGCCGGGGATAAGTTGCCGGGGTGGTATCGCTGGCAACTGGGGCGGTTCCGGCACGGACCGGGCATCTTCAAGGTGGACTGGGCGCTGGAGGGGCCGATTCCGTGGCGGGTGGGGGCGTGCGGTCGGGCGGCGACAGTGCATCTGGGCGGGACGTTGGAGGAGATCGCGGCCGGCGAGGCGGCGGTGGCGCGGGGGGGGCACCCGGAGCGGCCGTTCGTGTTGCTAGCGCAACAGAGTCTCTTCGATCCGAGCCGCGTGCCAGAGGGGATGCAGGCGGTGTGGGGGTACTGCCATGTGCCGAACGGTTCGACGGTCGACATGACCGCGCGGATCGAGGCGCAGATCGAGCGGTTCGCGCCAGGGTTCCGCGACCGCATCCTGGCGCGTCACACGGCCGGACCGGTCGACCTGGAGCGGCGCAACGCGAACTATTTCGGGGGGGACATCGTCGGCGGCATGCAGGATTTGTGCCAAATCATCGCCCGCCCGGCGCCGCGGTGGAACCCGTACACGACGCCGAACCGGCGCATTTACCTCTGCTCGTCGTCGACCCCGCCGGGCGGGGGGGTGCATGGGATGTGCGGGTTTCATGCGGCGCGGGCGGCGCTGAGGCGGGCGTGGTGAAGAGACAGGAAGCGAGCAGGCAATCATCCACGGTCAGATCGACCGTCGCTTCGTTCGACGCGAGTACAATGCGGGCCACATCCCGCACTCGGCCGTGGGAAGGGGTCGATATGGACGCGCTGAACGAAGGGATGCACCATCGTCCAGGAGAAGATGGAGCTGACCCACATCGCACTCATATTGCGCGCCAGAACCCCGATTCCTCCGGGAGGGACGGCATGAATCACCACGCCGCCCGGCTCGCCTGGATCCTTTGGGGGGTCGATGTCGCGCTGATCGCACTTTGGCTCGTCTTGGCGGACTTGCGGCCATTTGGCAACACTCCCATCATTTTCGCGCTCCTCGTAGCACTCATCTCGCTGGTCCCCCCGACGGTCGGCGCGTTGATCCTGTCGCGCCGCCCCGGAAACGCCATCGGTTGGATCCTCTACGGCATGGGAGTCGCCCTTGCCGTGACCTGGTGTGCCAGGGCCTACGTCGAGGAGTACCGAGGGCGGCCGGCTTCCGCGCAGCCGCTGCTCGATTGGCAGTGGGTTGCCTGGATCGGCGAATGGATCTGGCTGCCTTCAGCGCTCGCCATGCTCACATTCGCCCTCCTGCTGTTCCCCGATGGGCACTTGCCATCGCGCAGGTGGCGTCCGCTGGGCTGGCTCGCGGCCACCTTGATCGTTGGCTTGACGGTCCAGGCGGCGTTCGCGCCGTCGGTGTTACAGGCTGTTGTCGACCCGGACACCGCACCCAATCCGGCACGGATCGAGGCCGTCGCGGCGTTCTTCGATTCGGCGTCGGCGCGCGTCGCCGGGTACGTGCTGGGGCCGTTGGTCGTCCTCGGCGCGGTGGCGACGCAGGTCGTTCGCCTTCGCCACGCGCGGGGAGCCGAACGCCAGCAACTCAAGTGGTTTGCCTACCTCAGCACCCTGGTCGTCATTATCACGGGGGGCGGCGCCTTTACGGGCAGCATTGCCCAGGACATGGCAAGCCATCCGTTGGTTGACAACGCCTTCTGGTTTACGCTTGTTCTCGGCCCCCACCTCGGCATGCCGATGGCCATCGGCATCGCCATCTTCCGCTACCAACTGTACGACGTCGACCTCGTTATCAACCGCACCCTTGTCTACCTCACGTTGACCGCCAGCCTCGGCCTCATCTACGTCGGCAGCGTCCTCCTCGCCCAGACGGTGACCCGCCCCCTGACCCAGGGGTCGGACCTGTCCGTGGCCGCCGCGACCCTCGCCGTCGCGGCCCTCTTTCGGCCGGCGCGGCACCGGATCCAGGGCGTTGTCGACCGCCGATTCTTCCGGAGCAAATACGACGCGGCCCGGACGCTGAACGCGTTCACCGCGGCGGCCCGCGACGAGGTCGATCTCGACCGCCTGGCGGGGGCGCTGGTGGCGGTCGTCGACGAGACGGTGCAACCGGCACACGTCGCGCTGTGGGTGCGCGACGGCGTGGCCAGCCGAGAGCCGAACGTCGCTACACCGGGACAGAAGTCGTTGCGCGGCGCCGCCGATCGCGCGTTGGCCACGGACGGCGCGTGAGGAGGGCGGGGTACACGTGGGCACGCGGCTGATGGCGTTTCGCAGACCGACCCGGCTCCATCGGATCTGGCGCGCGCTGGCCAAAAGGGATGGCCGCGACGCGCCGACGACGGTGGCCAACCTGGCCGCATCGACGGAGGGCGCTGCCGCGCGGGCCCTCGCGATCTCGCCGAACGACCCGGTCGTGGCGTTTTTTCAGGATCATCCCCATGTGACGGAGGTTGCCAAGCTCCATTTCGCATCGCCGGCGCTGGCAGCGATGCGGGCGGCCGGCGTCCAGATCGCGGTGCCGCTCGTCAGCCAGGGTGAGCTGATCGGGCTCCTTGCGCTTGGTCCGCGGCGGAGTAAGCAGGCGTATTCAAGCGACGATCGTCACCTCTTGGACAACCTCGCCGCGCATGCGGCCCCATCGGTGCGGGTGGCCCAACTCGTGCAGCAGCAGCGGATCGAAGTGCAGGCACGGGAAGCGATCGAGCAGGAGATGCGCATCGCGCACCTCATTCAACAAACGCTGCTTCCGCGGGAGTTGCCGCGGATGGAGGGATGGCAGGTCGACGCGCACTACCAGCCGGCGCGCGCCGTCGGCGGGGACTTCTACGATTTCATCGAGCTGCCAGGTGACCAGGTGGGTATTGTCGTGGGAGATGCGAGCGACAAGGGGGTGCCGGCCGCCCTGATGATGGCGACGACCCGCACGATGCTGCGCGCGTCGGCCCAGCGATCGGTCAGCCCGGCCAAGCTTCTCGGACAGGCCAATGAGGCCCTCTGCCAAGAGAGCCTACCGAACATGTTCGTCACCTGTCTCTACGCCATCCTCGACCCGGTGAGCGGTCGACTGCGGTACGCCAATGCCGGCCACAGCCTGCCCTATCTGCTCACGCCGCACGACGTTGTCGAACTGCGCGCGACAGGCTGGCCGCTCGGGCTGATGCCCGGCGTGACCTATGAGGAGAAGGAGGCGACGGTCGGGCCGGGCGACACGATGTTCCTCTACAGCGATGGCCTGAGCGAGGCCCATAATCCGCGGCAGGAGATGTTCGGCACACCGCGCCTCATCGAATTGTTGAAGACGCGGCCGGCGGGAGAGGACTTGATGGACGTCCTGTTGACCGAACTGCGGCGGTTCACCGGCCCAACCTACGAGTTGGAGGACGACACCACGCTGGTGATCGTGCAGCGGTCGATGCGCCACGGGAGCGCGGGGCCGGCGCTGGCGTCGGCGGAGGGAGCCAATCCCAGCCATACGGGAGAGAGAAGACGGATGCTCGCCGAGTTTTCGGTCCCCAGCGAGCCGGGCAACGAACGCCTCGTCGTGGCCCGTGTAGTCGACGCGTTGCGGGACATCGTCCTCCCTGCCGCGCGGCTGGAGCGCCTGAAGACCGCCGTCGCCGAGGCGACCATGAACGCGATCGAGCATGGCAACCGCAGTCGGCCGGAGATTCCGGTATCGATCCAGGTGCTGGCCTCGGACGTGGACCTAGCGGTGCGCGTCATCGACCAGGGCAGCGGGCAGGCGATCCCCGATCCCCCCGTGCCGGATCTGGAGGCCAAGCTGGCAGGGTTAGAACCGTCTCGCGGCTGGGGGCTGTTCCTGATCAAAAACATGGTAGACGAGATGCACACGACGAGCACCGAGTCCAGCCACACGATCGAGTTGATCCTCGGCCGGGAAGGAGGCGACGATGGAAACCGCGCGACTTGAGGCGAAGGTCCGACATGCGGACGCCGTCGCCGTCATCGACCTTCGGGGGGAGCTCAATGCGACGGCGGAGCAGACACTAAACGCGGCGTATCGCGAGGCCGCGGTCAGCGATCCGGTCGCCATTGTGCTCGACTTCGGCGGCGTGCCGTACATCAACAGCACCGGCATCGCGGTCGTCGTCGGGCTGCTGGCGCGGGCGCGCGGCGACGGCCGAACGGTGAGCGCGCGCGGGTTAAGCGAGCACTATCGGGAAATCTTTCGCATCACGCGCCTGTCTGAAGTCATGCACATCGTCCCGGACGAGGAGTGCGTCGCGATCGGCGCTCCCACTCCCGCGTCGTGAGCTCGTCCACTCGCGCTCGAGAACAGGAGATCCCCGATGTCTGAGACGGATACGACGACGGAGACACGCAAGATCGACGACAAGGCAAGCATCATTTTGGTCAAGGGCTCGCTCACCGCCGCCTCCGAGCATGATTTGATGGACGCCTACGCGCGGGCGAGTACTGACCGGACCCGCGCCATCCTCCTCAATTTCGATGGCCTCGACTACATGAACAGCGGTGGGATCGGCTTACTCGTCACGTTGCTCGTGCGAGCGAACCGGCAGCGTCAGAAGTTGTTCGCCTTTGGGCTGAGCGATCACTACCGCGGTATTTTCGAGCTGACCCGATTGAACGAGGCCATCGGTATCTACGATGGCGAGGCCGCCGCGCTCGCCGCGGCGAGCGCCCTGTGACGAGGCGCGGAGGAACACTATGGTCGTCCCACCGAATGAACCGATCAACGAGCCATCCGGCGAGCGCGTCGCGCGAGACACCCCATACTGGGCACCGAGCGTCTCGCGCCTCTCGGTGTCGGAGATACCAACCGACGCGGTTTACCTGAACGTCGAGGGGCGCCAGGTCGTTGGACCAATTCAGGGATTCGGGAAGATGTGGCAGAAGACCTATCGCGTCCAGCTTGTCGGGACGGCGGTGACTCCGGCTGAGGTCATCAAGACCTGGAAGGAGCACTTTGCAGACTTCTGGCCGCGGGGGAATCGCTTCCACGCACCACTCACGGGCCTCGCGCCCGGCGAGGTGGCGTTGATCAGCCTCGCCATGCCGGGTCACGTCAAACTGTCCACGGGCGTGTTCGTGCTCTACGCCGACGACGAGTCATTCACGCTGATGACTCCCCAGGGGCACGCCTTCTCCGGCTGGATCACCTTCAGCGCCCACGAAGAACCGGGCGGCACGGTTGCTCAGGCCCAGGTGCTCATGCGCGCCAACGACCCACTTTACGAGGTTGGGCTGACGTTGGCGGGCCACCGACGAGAAAATGCGTTCTGGGAGGAGACACTCCGTTCGCTCGCGAAGCACCTTGGCCTGGAGCATCCCGAGGTCGAGACACGGACGATCTGCATAGACGAGCGTCGGCAGTGGTCGAAGGCGGGCAACGTCCGGCACAACGCCTTTATTCGTTCGGGCATCTACACGGTGTCCGCTTCGTTGCGGCGCTCGATGCGGCCAGTTCGCCGGATCATCGTCCGCCTGAAGGCAAGGCACACCCGCGAGTATCCGCCGATGCCACGCGAATGAGCGGCACCCGCGCGGAACGTCGATCTGGCCGCGGTGCTCGGCTTCGTGCTGCATCAGGTGTTGGATGACCCAGGCCGGTGTCACCACACCTGCATTCCTATACGGCTTCGAATCGTCGAGTTTATCGCTGTTCGTCATCGACGCCGCCCGGCAGCATGCACGGCATGTGCGGGTATGCGGACATGGTAAAGCAAGCAAATTAGGTCCATGTGTAAATATCGAAGTCCGACAGTGCGCGCCGGATGTCACGGTCCATCGTGACGACCGACGTCACTCCGAGCCGTTCTGCTTCCAGAAGAATACAGGTATCACTTGAGTCGAGGCCGTAGCGAACCATTCGATCAATCAGTTCCTCAGCGTATGGCCGTGCGGACGGGTAGCGGGCGAAGCGCATGTCTTCGGCGCCGGCAATGACGATATTTCTAGCGACAAGGGCCTGGCGCAAGGCGGCGAGGTTATGACCGATGTCTTGCAGAATCGTCGGATCCTCCTTGTAGAGATCGACCCACGTGTTGATCGGCACACCATAACGCGCCGTGAGGACGCGTCGTTGGTCCTTCACGATCAGTTTGTATCGATTTCTGACGGCAACGTGGAGAAGTTCACTAAATGCCGAAGGCGTCAGGATCGCTTGCTGATTCTCGGCTCGCAATCGACGAAAAAAGCTTGATGCCCGATCGACCTGCTGGGCATGCTCTCCGGGGAAGAACGCCTGAAAGAATGCGATCACCACGTTGGAATCGACTACGACCGGGTCGGGGATGGCAATGCCCGGCTGGGACAGATTGACCAGGTTACCGCTCATTCGCCTCGTCGTCGTCCCAGATAGAACCTCCCGCGGTCAAGTCGCGGAAGGCTTCCGCCAGAGTTGCGGCGTCAAACGTGTCACGTACGATCCGACCGAGTGCTTCGTCGGGATCGCCCAATTGTTCTCTGAGGCGAACGGCCTCTTCCCTATGCCTTGCGAGCAGACGTTCAAGCGCCGGAGTGTGCATAGAAGTGACCATTTGGCGCCTCCTCCAAACGAGGGATCGATTCATCTAACCCAATGATAGACTGCACGCACCTGCGACACCACCACGCCTCGGCCTGGGTATTCAATGGAAGGCAGGCGACGACTGGTTCGTCAGTCGGCGGCGGATGCCGAAGCCTGTTCCGCGCGGGTGCGCAGCACGTCGATCTGGCCGCGGTGCTCGGCTTCGTGCTGCATCAGGTGTTGGATGACCAGGCCGGTGTCACCGAGTAGGAGGAGAGATCGCGGGGGCGCTGGAATTCGGCAGGCGTCATGCCACGAAATGCGGCGAGTACCCACTCGCGCACGGCACGGAGACGGGCCAGGTGGTCATCGAGACTGACGCCGGCGACAACGGTAAGCCGATCTTGATCGTCTCGGACATCGTGGGGGAAGAGGGCGACCGCCTCGGGCGGGAAGGTCTCCTGCTCCAGCACTTCGGCGTGGAGCCAATCGGCCTCGATAGCGGCGATGTGGTAGAGGAGCGTGCCGATGGTGTTCTCACCGCCGCCGGGCGTCCAGTCGATCGCGAGGGAGTCGATACCGTTGAGGACTTTCATCGTCCGGTGACGGCTATCCTCCAGTCCCCACAAGGCGCGACCGATCTCCGGCTCGTAGCCCGGTAACGGGTCGACGAGCAGTCGCTGCTTGATGTCATTCATGGATGCTCCCCTCTACTACACTGCCCGCGCTGAATGGACGACACTCGTTGATTGTTGATAGGTCGTGGACAATGGAGGGTACCTTCCCGCTCATTGCCTTCACGGCGGATACCGTGTCCCGGCTGACTGGTCTCTCGATCGCTCAACTCCAACGCTGGGATCGGTCTGGGTTCTTCGAGCCTTCCTTCGCTGATCCCCAGCGCCAGCGACCTTACAGCCGCGTCTATTCCTTTACGGATGTTGTCGGATTGAGGACGATTGCTAAGCTCCGGCAACTCGGCGTGTCGTGGCCCAATCTCAAAAAAGGGTGCGCGCGTTCTTCTCATATGATAGCAACGACAATTGGGCGAACCGCGCGTTCTACATTGTCGGAAAGCGCGTGTTTTTCACGCACGAGAACGCAATCCTTGCCACAAAGCCGCTTGGCCAGCAGGTCGACCCCCTTGTCCTTCCGGTTGACAAGATAGCTCGCTCTGTTCGGCAAGCAGTCAACCGAGTCGGTCGGCGTCGCGGTGACGAGATCGGCGAGGTTGTCACTGACCGTTTCATCATGAGCAGGGCTCCTACTATTGCCGGCACTCGCATTCCGACCGCAACGATTGCTTGGTTTGCCCGGAACGGTTACGACATTGACGCCATTCGGCACGAATTTCCCTGGCTGGAATACGCTGATATCGAAGCCGCCTTAGCATTTGAGGGTGAGGATCAACGGGTCGGGATCGACATCTCGCGGGCGACCGTGCGAATCCACGAGGCCAAGCGCATGGCCTGATCCCGCGGGTGCTCCTCAGCGCTTGCCGTGGCGGGGGTCGAGGGCATCCCGCGGGCCGTCGCCCATGAGGTTAAAGGCGAGGACGCTGGCGAAGATGGCGAGGCCGGGGAGGCGGCGGATTTACTTCTGCTCGTCGACGACGCCGCCTGGCGGCGGGGTGCATGGGATGTGCGGGTTGCACGCGGCGCGGGCGGCGTTGCGACGGGCGTGGTCGCGATAATCAGAACGCGCGTTTCATTTTCGCCGTACGAACATCTTGTAAACGAGTGCCTAAGCTGTTAGTCTAGCGGTGATTGAAACGGCCGGTGACAAGAGCCCCTGGGCTCTGCCGAGCGTCAAGCTCGGGTAGCCGGCCTCTTTTTATGCACCTCAGTAGTACAACCGCCCGCTGTCGTGGAATACGTCGAACTCTGTCCTGATCTTTTCCCGAATCAAGTCATATGACCGAGTGTCGTTGCGCTCCCATTTCCGCTGAATCGCCCACGAACAGTAGTCTGCCACCTGAAGACACGGCTCGCATGCGGCCGACCACGCCGCCGTGTAGAAGTGCGGCGAAGGAGAGGTCTGCTGCACAACATCCGCGATCGCCTCGCTGAAGAGCCTACGCTTCTTCTTGGTTCCCAATGATGCTCCGACAACAAGAAGCTCGTCCTCCGCGGTGGCAATCAGCGGCGCCACCTGCTTCATGTGCTGATACCAGGCGGTCTTATAGAAGCGCATTTCATCTTGCTGGAGATGAGGCTGGGCCTTCGGCTTTTCAAGAATCGTCGCGTCAACACGGAAATCGATGCTTTCCAAGAGCTTGAAGACTTCATTGCGAATTGCTTGATCATCTTCCGTAGCATGAAATTCTCCCCGTAACTGAATACCGCTCCACGCCATTTCGCGCCGAAGTTCCAGCAAGGCGTTCCCGACATCGCAATGATCCATCGTGATCGATGTCAAAATAAAGTAGCGGGTCGCGGATGGCTGTCGAGAAAAGTCGAAGTTGCCCGACTCGTCAGCGAATACGTACTTACGGGCCATCAGGTGTTCTATGCCCCTAAACTTCAATCAGATTTGCGCGGGCTGTTGGTGGCCGCTCTCAGTTTATCAATCCTGTCTGTGCGGCAATCGCACGTGCGTCCACCATATACGAACGCGGTTACCGCTTGCCGTGGCGGGGGTCGAGGGCGTCGCGCAGGCCGTCGCCCATGAGGTTGAAGGCGAGGACGGTGGCGAAGATGGCGAGGCCGGGGAAGACGGTCAGCCACCAGACGCCGAGTTGCAGCTCCCGCTGGCCGTCCTGGAGCATGTTGCCCCAGGACGGGGTGGGGATTTGGACGCCGAGGCCGAGGTAGCTGAGGCTCGCTTCGAGGAGGATCGCGTAGGAGAGCCAGATCGTCGCCTGGACGATGATGACCGCCAGGGCGTTGGGGAAGAGGTGGCGCAGCATGATCCGCCACGGCGGGGCGCCGATGGCGCGGGCGGCGGTGACGTACTCCTGGCTCTTCAGGGTGAGGAACTGGCCGCGCACTAGCCGGGCGGTGCCGGGCCAGGCAGTGACGCCGATGACGGTGATCGTCGTCCACAACCCCGGCTGGAAGAGCGAGGCGGCGGTGATCAGCAAGAGAATGAGCGGAATCGCCAGCAGGATGTCAGTCGTCCGCATCACGAGCTGGTCCATGACGCCGCCGAAGAAACCGGCCAGCGCGCCGAGCGAGATACCGATCGTCATCACGATCGCGACCGCGGCGAAGCCGGCCGCCAGCGAAACGCGACCGCCGACGACCAGGCGCGCCCAGACGTCGCGCGTGTTGCGGTCGGTGCCCAGCCAGTGTTCGGCGGAAGGCGGCTTGCTGCGCATGCCTGGTTTGAGGTCGGTTTCGTCGTACCGCTGAATCAGGGGCGCGGCGAGCGCCGCGGTATAGAGAATGATGATGGTGACCAGACCGGCGACGGCGAGCTTGTTCCGCATGAACCGCTTGACGACCTGATGACGCCGCGGCCGGGGCACGCCGCTGAGCACGCTCTCGGCATCCAGCGCCGCCCGCTCCGCTCTCCTCGTGATCGCGATCTC
Source organism: Thermomicrobiales bacterium (assembly GCA_050696075.1). Lineage (GTDB taxonomy): Bacteria > Chloroflexota > Chloroflexia > Thermomicrobiales > UBA6265 > JBOGUF01. The sequence continues at coordinate 19,796 of JBOGUF010000201.1, read as the reverse complement.
TGTCTCCGTCACGTTTCAGCCCTTAGCCGTGAGCTGCTAGCTGCTAGCCGTTAGCCGTTAGCCCTTCTCGCCGCCCTCGCCGCCCTTGCCGCCCTCACTCCTTGGTCAGCTTCACGCGGGGGTCGACGAGCACGTAGACGAAGTCGGTGAGGACGCTGACGACCATCACCGCGAAACCGGCAACGAGGGTAACGCCGAGGATCACCGGGTAGTCGCGGCGGGTGATCGCCTGGTAGGCGAGGTCGCCCAACCCCGGCCAGGCGAAGATTTGCTCGATGATGACGGTGCCGCTCAGGATTTGCGGCAGTTGCAGGCCGATGACCGTCACCATTGGGATGAGCGCGTTGCGCAGGGCGTGCCGGTAGAGGACGGGACGCGGCCCCAAACCCTTGGCATAGGCGACCCGGATGTAGTCCTGCCCGATGACCTCCAGCATCGCCGAACGCATGAAGCGGGCGAAATAGGCGATGCTCGGCAGGGCGGCAACCATGACGGGCATCACGAAGTACTTGAGGCGCTCCGGCCAGGCGACGTCGGCTTGTCCGGCGCTGAGCACCGGCAACCAGCCGAGCTCGACCGCGAGCCAGATCTGGAGGAGCAGCGCCAGCCAGAAGTTGGGCAAGGCCAACCCAATGAACGAGCCGACGGTGACGACGTTGTCGGTCGTCGAATACTGTTTCGTGGCCGAGATGATGCCGACCGGAACGGCGATGAGCAAGGCGAGCAGGAGGGCGATGCCTTGGAGTTGCAGTGTCACCACCGCGCGATCGAGGATCAGGTCGAGGACGGGGACGTTGTTGAAGGCGTAGGAGCGACCGAGGTCCCCCTGGACCAGTTTGCCGAGCCAGGTGAGGTACTGGACCGGCAAGGGGTCGTTCAGCCCGTAGTTTTCGCGGGCCCGCGCGAGGATGGCCGGATTGGCGGCCGCCTGCGGACCGACCAGGGCAAGCACCGGATCGCCGGGCGCACTGTGGATTAGCCCGAACATGAGGATGCTCAACCCGAACATGAGCGGGAAAAGCAAGAGCACCCGGCGCGCCATGTAGGCCGTCGTCGCGCTGGTCATGGCATCCCTGAGGCGCTAGGCGTTAGGCGTTAGGCGTTAGGGAAGACGACGACGTAGCCCCTAACGCCTAACCTCTAACGCCTAACGCCTAGCGGTCTAGGCCACCGGTCCGGTCATTTCCGCCAGGGTGCGGAAGACGCCGCCGTCCAGGTTGCTGTTCGTGTAGCCGGCGTAGTCGGCGCCGACGACGTAGAGGAACGGGCGGTACCAGGCCCAGTGCATCGGCACGTTTTCCATCAGGTGCTGCTGGATTTGAGCGTAGATCGGCTTGGCCGCCTCGGGATCGAGGGTCTGCTTCGCCTGGGTCAGCAGCTCGTCCAGCTCCGGCGAGCTATAGCCGGAGTTGTTCGAGGCGGAGGTCGAGTGGAACTGCTCGAAGAGCTCGCTTGGTTCGGCCGTGACGCCGGCGAAGTCGGCGCCGACGATCTGGAAGTCATAGGTGACCGTGACGCGCTCGACGAGGGTCGCCCACTCGATGAACTCGACGTTGAGGGTGACGCCAATCGCCTCCAGGTCGGCCTGGGAGCGGATCAACCAGTCCTCGCGCAGGACGTTGCCGGAATTGCAGATCATGTTCAGCTCGATGCCGGTGGCGCCCGCCTCTTCCAGGAGCGCCTGGGCGCCTTCCGGATCGTAGGGGATCGGCGCGAGGTCGGCATCGAACGCCCAGCTATCCGGTGCGATCGGCCCAAGTCCCGCCTCGCCGAGGCCGAGCAGCGAGCTGGCCACGTACTCCTCGACGTTGACGGCCATGGCGATCGCCCGGCGAACGCGCGCGTCGTTCAGCGGCGCCTCACGACAGTTGAAGAAGGAGCCGTTCGGCTGGGTGAAGGGCGGGACCAGGAGGGTGAGGTCCGGGTTCTCCTCCAGCTCCTGGGCGAGGGTCGGGGCGGGATAGAGCGAGCCGTCGATGTCGCCTGACTGGAGGGCGTTCACCAACGCGGCGGAGTCGGCAATGGTGCGGTGGGTCAGGCGCTGGATCGTCGGCTTGCCGCTCTCCCAGAAGGTCGGGTTGGCGTTGGCGACGAAGTCGGCGCCGGGACTCCAGCTTTCGAAAAGGTACGGCCCGGCGCCGATCGGGCTGTCCCGGAAGAACGGCTCGGTTGAGGCCTTGCTGAGGTCCTTGCCTTCGAGCAGGGCCTTCGGTACGACGTGGATGAAACGCATGTTGTAGAGGAACGCCGCGTTCGGCTCGGCGAGGGTGATCTTGATCGTCTTGGGATCGACCACCTCGATACCGGTGACGGTGTCGGCGGAACCGTCCATGTACTCCGCGGCGCCAGCAATCGGCGCGAACTTGACGGAGGCGTTGGATGCGGTCTGCGGGTTGAGCAGTCCCTCGAGGGTGAACTTGACGTCGTCCGCGGTCAACTCGGTCCCGTCGGAGAACGTGACGCTTGGTTGGATGGTAAAGGTGAAGCTGAGGTCGGCGATCTCCCACGACGCGGCGATGCCGGGCGTGGCCGCGTAGCTCTCTGGGTCGGGCCGCACGAACTCGTCGAAGAGCATTTTCGAGCGCCACTCACTCTCGGAGTTGTCGCTGCTATGGAATGGGTTGAGCGTGTCGGCGTCGCCAAGAGTGCCAATCAGGATCGCGGACTCGGCGTCCTGGGCGGCAACCGGGCGTAGGGCGCTCAGGCCGGGCAGGGCGCCGAGGGCCAGCGCGCCAGCGCCGGCGGCCGTGCCACCGACGAGGTTGCGGCGGCTGATGAGGAAACGCTTCGCGTCGTCCGAGTTGCGGGGTACGGTCATCGTCGACTCCTCCCTGATCATCTGTCGTCTACGAACGGTTGCTCCGCCGCGGTCGCCCACCGACCGGCCGGCGCCGAGGTATGAGATTCCCGCGTCTGCCTGACCGCCTGAGGCTCATGCTCCGTCGGGGCGGACGTGGTGTTTCGGGCGGTGGCAGGGTAGCAGCGCGGAAATGGCGTGTCAACGAAGGGCGGCAAGGACGGCAAGGCGGGGAGGCGGCGAGGCGGGGAGGCGGCGAGGCGGGGAGGCGGAACATCGTCGGTTCATGAACCGGGGGTAAACGCCCGGTCTACGCACGACGAAGTCCCTCCGGGACTGTGGTGAATGCGGTCCGTGCTCAACGTTGGAGAGGTTGCGCACGCCGCGAACCTCTATCAGGGGGCCGACGAGGTGCCGGGGGGTGGACGGCGGCGAATTCTTCGAGGACGGCGCGGAATTGGCGCATGCGGTCGGGGCCGATCTGGCGTTCCCATTCGGATTCGAAGGCGTGGATGCTGGCGCGCGCGGTACGGGCCGCGGACCAACCGCGCTCGGAGTGGCGCACGATGCGGGCACGGCCGTCGGCGGGGTCCGGCGCGCGGTCGAGGTAGCCCCAACGCTCGAGGTCGGCGATCAGGGCGGCCATCGACTGTTTGGTCATCTGGGCGTGGGCGGTGAGATCGGTCAATCGGGAGCCGTCGGGGTCGAGGTACTTGAAGACGGTCAGGTGGGCAGCGCGCAGGTCGGCGAAGCCGGCCGCGTTCAGGTCGGCGAGCACACGGGTCGTGAGCGCCTGGTAGGGGATACGGAGGAGGTCGGCGAGCCCTCGCGCCGGTTCGGCCGCGTCGTCCATGCGTGGCCCCTTGACAATTCGGTCAGGCATCCGTACTATGTCGTTAGCTTAACTGATCAGTTGTGCTGACGACCGATTGTAGCACGCGGCCAGCGGATCGGCCCGCGCCGGTCCGTGGTCGCGACGTGCCAACGAACAGGATAGACCGCGATGCAGAAGCTGACGATGACGTTTCCGAGCGACTCGCCTGCCCACAATCTCTTTAGCCGCGGGGTGCGGCTCACTGGGATGCAGGAGATTGCGTTGTTCACCAGCCACATCGGGGCCGACCCGCCTGGGCGGCAAGCCCCTCACGCGAGCCAATCCAGCAAACGCGGGATGTCCTGGCCGCGCTGCGCGAGGTGCTCACTAGGGCCGGCTACACCCTCGACGACGTCGTCTGGGTCGAGCCTACCGTGACGAAGGCGTACGACGTGGCGGCGAACCTCGGAGGGTTCCTCGACCTCTGGACCGAGACGTTCGAAGAGGTCGAGGTCAAGCCGGCCGCCGGGAGCTTCCGCGTGGTGGAGGCGTTCGCCAATCCCGACCTGCTGATCGAGATGCAGATGATCGCGGCGCGATAGACGTTCGGCGTTCGGCGTTCGGCGTTCGGCGTCAGCTACGTCGCGTCGCGGCGCATCTTCTGATGGTCATGCCGAGGCATCGAGACATCTAGACGGGCGGTCGGCTGAGGCAGATCCCGCGACTTCGCTCGGGATGACGATGGGGCCGACTCGGAGCGTCGAACGCGCGGAACAACGATCGTTACTGCTCCGGTCCCAGCCAGATCACCTCGTTGACGAACTCCTCGGCCGTCCGGCTATTCAGTATGCAAGGAGCCGCCGTAGGAACTCGCCGTGCGGCACAATGGTCGGCTGTCCGGTAAGAACAATGCCAGCGTGGCTCTCCCCGCGCTGATACCACGCCTCGGCCAAGCGAGCGAAGTCACGAAGATCGTGGGTGATCAGAATGCGACCTTCACGGGACGCATAGCGTAGATGCTCCTCGTCGGAGGATCTGTCCAACCCGCTTTCTTGAGCAATGCCGGTGTCGTACCCGTGAGAGCGAAGACCAATGGCCATAGTCGGATCGACGTTGTGGTCCAGATAGACGATCGCGGATAGTCCAGCGACTGCCACTACTGTTCGAGTTCCTCGGGCAAGGTCTCCCACGTGTAGACGGTCGTCTGAGTCGGGATATCCATGTCGTCAAGTCGCCATCTGGCGATCAAACGATTCCCGACAAAGACAAGATCATGCTCCTTCATGACGGCCCGGAGCCGATTCTGGTCCTCGTGGTACGCGATCTCGTCCGGATGATCGAATGCGTAGCTGAGGGCGTCGTAGACCTGGGCGATCGTCAATCCGTATGTGCGCGCGATCGTCTCAGGCGATTCGCCAAGACCGCGGTGGCGGCGGAGGATGTGGCGAACGGCAAGCCGCGTCTCCTCGACGCGCGGCTCGCCGCCGGCGGTGTCGGCGCTTTTGACGATATGCGGGTGCTCGGTTCGCTCGATCGGGGCGCGGGCCGGGATGGTGGCGATCATGGTGGTGTTCCCTGCAGATCGTGGATCGGATACCTGGGATCAGCATACCACCAGACCAGCGGCATGGCCCCGATTAGCCCTCGACGGTCCAGTCTTCGAGGGTGTGGAAGAGGCCGAAGGCGGCGCTGTCGGTGTAGCCTTTGAAGCGCTTATCAACGACATGGAGGAAGGGCCGATACCAAGCGAAGAAGGCCGGAACATGTTCCAGGATGTGGCGTTGAATTAGCTTGTAGGCGATCTTCGCCAGCTCCTGGTCCATCTCTTCCCGCACCGTGCCGAGCAGCACGTCCAGCTCCTCGCTGCTGTAGTTCATGTAGTTGCCGGGCGAGTCGGTGTGGAACTGGTCATGGAGCCGGCTCGGCTCGGCGGTGACGCCGACGAAGTCGACGCCGCAGGCGTCGAAGTCGCGGGTTTCGGTCACCCGCACGAGGAGTTCCTCGTAGGGGATGACCTCCGGCGTGATCTCGACGCCCAGGTCGGCCAACGCGGCTTCGGTGAAGGCGAGCCATTCCCGACGCACGGCGTTTTCCTCGTTGACCATAAAGCGGATCATGGTGCCGCGCGGCATGGCGGAGGCGGCGATCAGCTCGCGCGCGGCCTCGACGTCGTGCTCGATGGGCGCGAGCTCCGGGTCGTAGGCCCAGGTGCTGGGCGCGATCGGCCCGTTCCCCGGCTCGCTGAGGCCGAGGAGGGTGGTGTCGACGAAGCGCCGCGTATCGAGCGCGGTGGCGATCGCCCGGCGGATCTCCCCCTTGCTGAGCCACTCGTGGGCGTAGTTGAACATCCAGCCGTTTGGCGCGTGGAAGGGAGCGACGAAGACGCTCAACCGCGGATCCTGTTCGAGGCGCTCCTTGGCGTCCACCGGCGGCCAGTTCGAGGCATCGACCGCGCCGTCGGCCAAGGCGTTGGTGAGGCCGTCGGCGTCGGGCAGGACGGTGTGGACGAAGTAGGCAAGCGCCGGCTTCTCTGGCTGCCAATAGTGCGGGTTTTTCGTGGCGATGAAGGTAGCGCCGCGCTCCCAGGCGTTGAAGACGAACGGACCGGCGCCAACCGGGGTTGCGAACCAAGGGTCGTCGGCGAGGTTTTTGCCCGCCAACTGGGTCCGCGGTACGACGAAGACGTAGCGCAGGCTGTACAGAAAGGCGGCGTCATTGCGGGCGAGGGTGACTTTGAGTGTGGACGGGTCGACGACCTCGATGCCGGCGACGTCGTCCGCGGCGCCGTCGACGAACTCCTCCGCGCCGGCGATCTCCATAAAGCGCGCCTGGCGTGGCGATCCGGTCGCTTTGGCGAGATGCCCCTTGATGGTGAAGGCGACATCCTCGGCGGTGACCGGCGAGCCGTCGGCGAAGCGGGCGTCCGGCTGGAGCTTGAAGGTGAAGGCGCCGTCATCGATGGTCCACTCGGCGGCGAGGCCCGGCTCTGGGACGTAGGTCTCCGGGTTAGCGCGCACGAACTCATCGAAGAGCATCTTGCAGCGCCAATCGCCCTCGGGCTCGTCGGTGAGGAAAGGGTTGATCGTCTTGGCGTCACGCAGGGCGCCGATGACGATGCTGTTTGGGTCACGGGTTCGTTGGGTGCGGGCGGCGGAGGTGTGCGCGGCGTTGGCGGTGAGCGCCGCTGCCGCGCCGCCCACCAGGTGACGCCGGCTGATCCGGTAGCGCAAGCGCTCCGCCGGTGGCGGCGTGGTTGATCGCGTGCTGTTCGATCTGGCTGGTCTGTCGTCGGCCATCGATATTGGGGGCACTCGGGGCCGGTCGGCGACCGGGTTCGGAGTTCGGAGTTCGGAACGCGGAACTTCCGCATGCGCGCATGGGAATGGGAGATCGTGCCACGACAAGCCTGTCGGGTGGAGGCAGGGTAGCAGCGAGGGAGCAGGAGTGTCAAACGCGACCGGGTTGCGCCGTCGCAACGAAGCGGTCCAGTCATCCAAACCGGTGGGTGGTACGTAGGAGAATCGCCTGGGTTGTTTGCCAGGAAATGGGATGCTGCCGGGGATGGGGCCGGTGGCGATGCACGAGGAGGTTTGGGGCATGTCCACGGTATTTCGGCGACGCGGGCTGTTGGCGCCGACCGCGCTGATGGCGGTCGCGCTTTTGCTTGGTGCGGTCATCACCGGCGGTGGTCAATCAGTGCGCGCGCAGGACGCGGCTGGGCATCCGGGGCACATCCATTCCGGCACTTGCGCCGAACTCGGCGATGTGGTCTTCCCGCTGGAGAACGCCGGCGGCGGCACGATGATGGGCACGCCGGTGGCGGCCGAGATGATGGGGCCGGAGACGGCGATCCCGGCACTGGTGAGCATCACCACTGTCGAGGCCGATCTGGCGACGATTATCGACGGCGGGCACGCCATTAACTTCCACGAGAGCGCCGAGAACATGGGCAATTACGTCGCCTGTGGGGATATCGGCGGCGCGGTGATGGGTAGTGACCTGGCCATTGGCATCGGCGAACTCAATGACTCCGGGCTGTCCGGCGCCGCCTGGCTGCACGACAACGGCGATGGCACGACCACCGTTGCCGTCTTCCTGACCCAATCGGGTGAGGCGACCGACGCGGCGGCGGCGGACGGCGGCGAGGCGGCGGCCGATGCGGTCGCGGTCGACATCGTCGACTTCTCCTTCAGCCCGGACCCGCTCGACGTCGCGGTCGGGACGTCCGTGACCTGGACGAACCAGGACTCGGCGCCGCACACGGCGACCTCGAGCGACGGCGGCGCGACCTTCCAGTCCGACCGGTTGGAGCAGGGCGCAAGCTACAGCTTCACCTTCGAGGAAGCCGGCACGTTCGAGTACTTCTGCGAGTTCCATCCGAACATGTCTGGGACAGTCAACGTGCAGTAGCGCTGAGCCGTGAGCCGTGAGCCGTCAGTAGGCGGTCAGCGGTAGAAGTCGGTCCTCACTCCTGGCCCCTCTCCCGAAATCGGGGTGGGGCGGCGCGTAGGCGCCGGGGTGAGGGCCGTTTCTATGCCCGGTGGCGCGTACTACCGAGAAAGATGATCGGGCAAGGTACTTTCCACGTAGAAGAAGTGTTGGCACCGTACGTGCCAGTGACTTCGTGTTGCCGGAGCGACCGGCGGCACAGTGTTAAAGGACGAGGAGAGGAATGACTATGCGAACGGTTTCACGACGGATTGCGCCCCTGGCTCTGATCGCGGCATTTCTGCTGGTATCCGGCCTCGCGTTCACGTCGCGCGCAAGCGCTCAGGACGCGGCCGGGCATCCGGCACACATCCATGCGGGCACCTGTACTGAACTCGGCGAGGTCGTCTTGCCGCTGGAGAACGTCGGCGGCGGCACGATGATGGGCACCCCGGTCGCGGCCACGATGATGGGACCGGAGACGGCGATTCCGGCGATGGTCAGCGTGACGACGGTGGGAGCTGACCTGGCGACGATCATCGACGGCGGGCACGCGATCAACGTCCACGAGAGCGCCGAGAACATGGGCAATTACGTCGCCTGTGGGGATATCGGTGGCGCGGTGATGGGCGCCGACCTGGCGATCGGGATCGGCGAGCAGAACGACTCCGGTCTGTCCGGCGTCGCCTGGCTGCACGACAACGGCGACGGCACGACGACCGTCTATCTCTTCCTGACAATGGGCGACGGTGACGCCATGGCGACGCCGGCCGCGTAGGTCGACCGCGCCTTCGTTTCGACGTCGTTTCCAGGATCACCGCGGCCGGGGCTATCCCGGCCGCGGTGTTTCTTGGCCTCGTTGCCTCGCGAACAGGGAAGTCGGCTTGTGCCGTGTGCCCTTCACGGGCTCGATTCGCCGTGCAGACGGCCCAGGCCGAACGGCCCGGTAAGGATGCCGGTATGCTATCCTGCCGTGCGCGTGCGGGTGGCGCGCGGCCGGGGCGCACCCCCGCGGCGGCATTGGCGGTGCGACTTCGAGGGGTGGCGCAACGCGGATGCCGGACGACGAGCGCCATCGGCCGGCGAGGACCGCCGGGGCACCGGACGCTCGGGAGCGAGTGAGGCGGTCATGAGCGACCTGCGCGGGTTTTTCGGACCCAATGCCGGGTATGTGCTGGAACTCTACGATCAATACCTGGCCGACCCGGCGTCGGTCGACGCCGCGACACGCGCCTTCTTCGCCACCTTCGACGCCACGCCGATCTCGGTCAACGGCGCCACCGCCACGAGAACTCCCTCGACCGTTACTACCACCGCTCCAGCGCGAACCACCGCGGCGCCGACCGCGGCGGACATCCAGAAAATCGTCGGCGCGGCCACACTGGCGGTGGCGATTCGCGAGTACGGCCACCTGGCAGCGCGGCTCGACCCACTCGGCAGCGAACCGCCGGGGGCGCCAGAGATCGACGCCGCCACCCACAACCTGACCGACGCCGATCTGCAATCGTTGCCGGCGAGCGTCGTCGAAGGGTCGGTCGCCGAGGGCGCGGCGAACGCCGCCGAAGCGATCGCCCGCCTGCGCGAGATTTACTCCGGGTCGGTGGGCTACGACTTCGACCACATCCAGGCGGCGGATGAGCGGCGCTGGCTGCGGGACATGGTAGAGACGCGACAGTTCGCCATGCCGCTGGAGCCGGCGGCCAAGCGGGCGCTGCTGCGCCGCCTGACCGACATCGAGGCCTTCGAGCGCTTCCTTCATCAGACCTATTTGGGCCAAAAGCGCTTCTCGATCGAGGGCGACGACATCCTGGTGCCGATGCTCGACCGCATCGTGAATGAAGCGGCGTCCAATGGGACGAAGGAGATCGTCGTCGGGATGGCCCACCGTGGCCGGCTGAACGTGATGACCCACGTCCTGGGCAAGCCGTACGCGGCGATCGTCGCCGCCTTCGAGGGCGGGCGGCAACGCGCGGCGACCTCACCGAGCGACGCCTCCTCCGACCTGACCGGCGACGTGAAGTACCACCTCGGCGCGCGGCTGCTGCGCCGGCAGGATGGGACCATGGTCGAGGTGCCGGTGGTGCTGGCGCCGAACCCGAGTCATCTGGAGGCGGTCAACCCGGTCGTGGTCGGCATGGCCCGCGCCGCGCAGGACGTACGCGACAGTGCGGGGCTGCCGGAGTGGGACTCCAGCGCGGCGATGGCGATCCTGCTCCACGGCGACGCCGCCTTCCCCGGCCAGGGGATCGTGGCCGAGACGCTGAATATGGCCGGCCTGGCCGGGTACACCACCGGCGGCGCGATCCACATCATCGTCAACAACCAGATCGGCTTCACGACCTATACGGCGGAGGCCCGCTCGACGCTGTACGCCAGCGACGTGGCCAAGGGCTACGAGATGCCGATCGTCCATGTGAATGCCGACGACCCGGAGGCGTGCCTGATGGTCGCCCGGCTGGCGATGGCCTACCGGGCGCGCTTTGGTAAGGATTTCCTGGTCGACCTGATCGGCTACCGCCGCTGGGGCCACAACGAGGGGGACGAGCCGGCCTTCACCCAGCCACGGATGTACGACACGATCGGCAACCACCCGACGGTGCGCCAGATTTGGGCGGACCGCCTGGCGGCCGACGGCACCGTGCCGGCCGAAGAGTCCGAGGGGCTGCTGAAGGAGGCGCTCGACCGGCTGGCGGCCGTCCGCCGCTCGATTGCCGACAGCACGCCCTTGATGGACGAGGAGGCGCCGGCGGCGAACGGCCGGCGCACGGTCGAGACGGCGATCACCACCGAACAACTTCACGCCTTCCACGACGCGGTCCACGCCGTGCCGAATGGGTTCACGCTAAGCTCGAAGCTGGCGCGGCAATGGGGCCGACGGGCGGGCATCCTCGACACGGAGGAGCCGAAGATCGACTGGGCGCACGGCGAGTCGCTCGCTTTCGCGGCGATCTTGGCCGAGGGCATTCCTATCCGGCTCACGGGTCAGGACACGCAACGCGGCACCTTCAGCCAGCGCCATCTGGTGCTGCACAACGCGGAAACGGGCGCCACCTACACGCCGCTGCAACATCTGCCCGTCGCCTCGGCCTCGTTTGCGGTCTACAACAGTCCGCTCTCGGAGCAGGCGACGGTCGGGTTCGAGTACGGCTACAGCGTCCATGCGCCGGACGCGCTCGTGCTCTGGGAGGCGCAGTTCGGCGACTTCGGGAATGGGGCGCAGATTATCATCGACCAATTCCTCGTCGCCGCCCGCGCCAAGTGGGGGCAAGAGCCAGCGCTGGTGCTCCTCCTGCCCCACGCGTACGAAGGGCAGGGGCCGGAACATTCGAGCGCACGGCTGGAGCGGTACCTGCAGTTGGCGGCGCAGGACAACATCCGGGTCGCGAATTGCACGACCGCCGCGCAGTACTTCCACCTGCTGCGGCGGCAGGCGGCACTCCTCGCGATCGACCGCCGGCCGCTGGTGCTGATGACGCCGAAGAGCCTCCTCAGGCACCCGCTGGCGGCTTCGCCGGTGGCGGCGTTCACCGAGGGCACCTTCCAACCGGTGTTGGACGACCCGCGGGCGGTCGACCGGCGCGAGGCGGTGACGCGGCTGGTGCTGTGCAGCGGCAAGGTCGCGATCGACCTCGACGCGAGCGATCGGCGGCAGGACGCGGAGCGGGTGGCGATCGCCCGCGTCGAGCAGTTGGCGCCGTTCCAGAACTCGGCGCTGCGCGCCGTGATCGGTGGGTACCCGAATCTGACGGAGCTCGTCTGGTTGCAGGAAGAGCCGAAGAACATGGGCGCCTGGGCCTACATGGCGCCGCGGTTGCAGGAGTTGACCAGCGGCGACCTGCCGTTGCGCTACGAGGGCCGGCCGGAGCGGGCCAGCCCCGCGGAGGGCTCGGCCGAGCGCCACGCCACGGAGCAGGCGCGCATCGTCGCGGCCGCCTTCGCCGACGCCCCGGAACTGGCCACTACCTCGCGGCCAAACGGTCGAGCCTCCGCAAGGAATGGGGGCACGACCAAACGGCGAGAAAAACAAGCCGCTAGCAGCTAGTGGCTAGCAGCTATGAGCTAGGAGCTTCGTGCTATGCCGGTCGAAATCCGGGTTCCGCCGCTCGGCGAGTCGTTGGTCGACGCCGTGGTCGGCTCGTGGTTGAAGAGCGAGGGTGACGAGGTCAGCCGCGGCGAGACGCTGCTGGAGTTGGAGACGGACAAGGTCAACCTCGACGTGACCGCGCCGGAGAACGGCGTCCTAGGCAAGATCGAGAAGCAGGAAGGCGACATCGTCACCGTCGGCGAACTGCTCGGCGTCGTTGCCGAGGGCGCGGCGGCGACGAACGGCGCCCAGCCGGCCCAGCCGGCGCCAGCGGCCGAAACGGCTCCGGCCGCCGGCCCGTCGACGCCCGAGCAAGGCGCGCCGATGGCGACGCCGGACTCCGCGCCGGCCGTGCAAGCCGCGCCGCAACCGAGTCAACCGGCCGCCGCCGCGCCACCGCAACCCGCGGTCGAACCCGGTTCCGGCGCGACCGATAGCTTCACGTCCAACCGCGCCGCGCCCGCCGTTCGTCGCCTGGCGGAGGAGCACGCCGTCAATCTGGCGCAGATCCCCGGCACCGGTCCCGGTGGCCGCGTCACCCGCGAGGACGTGCTCGCCTTCGCCTCCCATCAGCAAGCCACCCCGCAAGCCCAACCAGCCGTCCAACCCGTCACGCCTCCCGCCCCCACCCCGGCCGAACGCATCGCGCAGCCGCAAGCCCCGTCACCCATCACCCAGCCCCCATCACCCACGACCGATCGCCGCGAGGAACGGGTGCGGATGAGCCGACGGCGGCAGACGATCGCGACCCGGCTGGTGGAGGCGCAGCACACCGCGGCGATGCTGACGACCTTCAACGAGGTCGACATGTCGGCGGTGATGGAGTTGCGGAATAGGCGCAAGGAGGCATTCAAAGAGCGGTATGGGGTCAACCTCGGTTTTATGTCCTTCTTCACGAAGACGGTGATCGGGGCCCTGAAAGCCTTCCCGCGGGTGAACGCCGAGGTTCAGGGCGACGAGATCGTGCTGAAGCACTACTTCGACATCGGCATCGCGGTCGGGGTTGAAGAAGGGCTCGTCGTGCCGGTGGTGCGGGACGCGGACCGCAAGACCTTCGCCGAGATTGAGCAGGAGATCGTCGAGCTGGCGACGAAGGCGCGGGAGAACAAGCTAGCGCTGGCCGAGTTGCAAGGCGGGACGTTTACGATCACCAACGGCGGCATCTTCGGCTCGCTCCTCTCGACGCCGATTTTGAACGCGCCGCAGGTCGGCATCCTCGGCATGCACGCCATTCAGCAGCGCCCGGTCGCCCGCGACGGCGAGGTCGTGATCCGGCCGATGATGTACGTCGCGCTCTCCTACGACCACCGGATCGTCGACGGCCGGGAGGCGGTCCAGTTCCTAGTCCGGGTCAAGGAGTTGCTGGAGGACCCGACGTCGCTGTTGCTCGACGGGTAACTGGACCCATTCCAGATTGTACGTCCGGGTGCCGGTCACGATCGTGACCGGCACCTCATGTGTGGTGTGGTGAAACCGCATGCCGTGGAAGGAACGCTTGAATCCGCTGGATCCAAGCGACCCGCGGAACGCTGATTGGAAGGATCCGCAGGGAGAACGCATTCGGTTCCGGATCAACGTCGTACGCGGACAAGTTGTTGACTTCCTCGTCCAATATGAGACACCCGTCTCCGGGCTGAGCACCTCTCACCTACCAGTAGTACGCTTCGACGGCAGTCATGGTGAAGCTCATTACCATGTGTTGGCGGTGGACGGTACGGAGGTACGTCGGTTGCGGCTTCCTGATCATCTGAGCTACAACGACGCTGTACAATTGGCTGTCGCGAGGATCGAACGAGATTGGCAGCATCTACGGTCAGCGTTCTTTGGGAGAGGCAAATGAGTGCTCGGCCCCGACCACAACAGGATGAAGTCCTAGGAACGTTTGGCGACGAACCGGATCAGCTTGACCCGGCGAGCGTCGATCGCATCAATCGCAATCTCAGCCTCCTTTCGGAGTTCTTGCAAGCCGTTTTCGATGACCCCTCAATTCTTGATGAGAGCCCTGAGCACTCCAATCTGATCTTCATACCCGAGGACGATCCCGAGCTTGCCAAGGTGAATCTACAGGGCGCCGAACGCATGGCACGCGCGGGGCACTCCGTCCACGTCCATTACCAGCGCGACTGGAAACGTTAGCGCACGCTTTGACGGTACCTGGCCGAACGTCACCATCATACTTTCATCCTTCCTTTGGGCCTGGCAGAGGAGTCCTCATGTGCTCGTGGAACGAATCGTTCACCGTGGAAGAGTTGGCCGAGGCTCGGTTGTATACCCTCGTCATCCGGTGGTCGGCGCAGGATGACGCTTACATCGTGAGCGTGCCCGAGCTTCCCGGTCTCAAGTTCCACGGCGACACGCACGCAGAGGCAGTGGCCATGGGCGAGGAAGCCGTCGCGCTCTGAATCGCTGCGTTGCGTGCTGAAGGGCGTGCTGTACCGGCACCCCAGATATTGGCGACGACAGCATGATAACCGGGTCGCCATTGGATGCGATAGGGACGGGGCAGCATCGAAAGTGATGTGAACGAATCGCCAACGCTTGTTCTCATGGCGGGGATGCCGGGGTCGGGCAAGAGCACGCTGGCGCCGGCGGTTGGCAGGGCACTTGGGTGGTCGGTGATCGACAAAGACACCCTGGTGGCGACGCTGCTCGCCAACCGCATCCCCGAAGAAGCCGCCCAACCTTGCTCCTATGACCTGCTGTTCGCCATTGGCCGGGATCTGCTTGTAGAGCAGCAATTGTCGGTGATCCTCGATAGTCCGGCAGGGGTTTCGATTGTAGTGGAGCGCGCGGCAGCGGTCGCGCGCGAGGCGAAGGCGACGTTCAAGGTCGTCCTCTGCCTTGCCGATCAGGAGACGCGAAACCGACGAGTCGCGGAGCGGATCGGCAAGCTCCCGCAACCGGTCCGGCAGAGCACGACACCGGGCGATGGACACGAGCGATTTGCTCACCTTCCCGCGGGAACGCTGGTCGTGGACACCACGCGACCGTTGCCAGAGGTGATTGAGATTGAGAGCGACCCGGCGCTGAAGGGCCGGGCTACGCGCGACGAAGCCCATCCTGGGCTGAGAACGAACGGGGCGCTGGGCTAGAAGGGGTCTTGCTTGATTAGGTTGATCAGGTTAATCAGGTTGATCACATGATCAAGCTGGGATCGCGGGTGTGGTCGGTGTCGCGGGCGGTTCGCGAGTCGGCCGGCTGAAAGTCGGCTGGTTGTCCAGCTTGTCCAGCTTGTCCAGGTTATCCACGTGGACAACCTGGAGCAGTATGTGGCGCGGCAGAAATCCCCCTCCATCTATTAAGGCACCGATTTTGGGGCAAAATGGGACACAGATTTCGATTATTGATCATCTCATCTTGTGGCTAAAATTAGCGACTGTTCGTTGTGGAGATGATCGAGGACGGCGCGGCCACGCGGGGTGAGGACCACCATGCACTCGCTCAACCGCTGGTTGTCGGCGCGCTCGACGCGAAAGAGGCCGTCGGCGAGGGCGTCTTCCCAGATGGTGAGGCGTGGGCAACTGCTGCGCCAGGCCTCCATGGTTTCGGCGTAGGAACGGGGTGTACGCGCGATCCAGGCGAGGACGTCGTGCGTCAGGGGTCCAACAGCAATCTCCTCAACCAGTACAGCGCCTAATGCGTCGGCATCCACGTCGTTGAGAACGGATTGTTGCTCTGTCGCCGGTGATGACATCCCTGTTCCCTTTCCAATATCGCCAATCGTAGCATCAGACGGCCGGGGCGGATTGGGGGCGGGCGGCCTCCAGGAGGTTCACGGCGAGGTCGCCGGTGTGGCGGCTGCGCTCGATGAGGGGCGGCAGGCGTTCGTCGATGTTGGCTTGGAGCTCGCGGCGGCGATCCCAGGAGCGGTCGACGAAGGCCAGCAGCTGGCCAGCGTTCATCTGCTGGATGGGGAGGACGGGGATGTCGAGGGCGCGGACGAAGCCGCCGACCTTCGAGGCGTAGGGGAGCGGCACGAAGGGCACGCGGGCCAGCGCGGCGAAGATCAGGAAGTGCAAACGCATACCGATGGCGAAGTCGAGCCGGGATATGAGGCTGAGCATCTGGCCGGAGGTGTAGGCGCCTTTGAGGACGTGCGCCCGCTCCGGGTTCGCCATGCGCGAGACGACCGCGTGGGCATGCTGGAGGTCGATGCGGCGCTCCAAGGGAACGAAGACGACCGTGGCGTCGAGCCGCTCGATGAGGTAGTCGGCGGTGTTGGCCAGCAGATTGTGGTAGTGGGCGACGTCGAGGTCGGGGGCGGCCGGCCCCGGTTCCCGGATCGAGAGCCCGACGACGCGGGGAGCGCCGGCGAACCCCTCCGCCGCGATCGCGTCGGCCGCGACCGGTTCCGGCTCCATCAGCAACGCGGGGTCGGCCGTGACGTGGATCTCCGGCGTGACGCCGATGTCTTCCAGGACCAGACGGGCCGACGACTCGCGCACGGTGATCAGATCGACGCGGTTGAGGACGTCGAGGACCAGGCGGCGACTCTCCCGACTGACCAGCGGCCCCACGCCGACCGCCCAGGTCATCACCGGCACGCCGAGGTCCTTGGCGATTTGCGCTTCCCGCAAGTATTGGCGGACGTCCGGGTCGAAGAGGATACCGCCGCCGCCGAGGATGAAGAGATCGAGCGCGCGCAGCTCGTCGGCGACCTCGGCCCGGCTGAGGTCGCGGACCGGCACGGCGCGCTCGACGTCGTGCCGCCGCGAGGTGTCGTCCGGATTCAGGCTGAAGACGGTGATCTCGGCCGGCAGCCGCCGGCGCACCTCGCGGACGACCTCGCGCAGGATCGCCTCGTCACCGAGGTTCATCCCGCCGTACGATCCGGAAATGCCGATGCGATAGAGGGTCTGGTCCATGTCTTGACGGCCTCCCCGCCGTGGTCCGCCATCGTCTCCCGTGGTCCGGCACGAAGCCGGCGGCGGCGAAAGCGGCGACCCGCGACATCATCGTCGCGGCTCGGAATCTGACAACTGGCGCCGGTCCCCCAACGCCACGGGCGAGCCTTGGGCTCGCCCGCGCGTCTGCTACCCCATGGGACCGGGGTTTTCCAGAGTCTACTCGTTGGCCGGTGAAATCTGTATCCCCCGTCTGGCAGGGCGTCCTCGATCAGCCTGGCCGAATGTCATGCTCCGCGACGGCGGGACCGGCGGAGAGACGTTTGGGGGAGAGCGGACCGCCAAGGCTGCTCCGGGCGAACCATACCCCGGCGAGGCGGGAGACCGCGAGCCAGGCGCTGCCGGCAACGACCCCGATGCAGATGACGATGAGCAGCAGCACCGGCAGGAGGTAGCGCGCATATTCGACGCCCATGCCGGCGACGACGATCGCCGCCTGGCCGCCGATCACCGCGGCAGCCAGAGCGTGGGCGCTTCGAAGTCCGCGGCGAGCGACGATGACAACGAGCAGTTCGAGCCCGACGACGGCGACGGCGAGATCGAGTCCGTTGTCGCGCCAGGCATTCGGCAGGTCGATGCCTGTATGCCGCTCGACCGCGTCAACGATGCGTCCAGTCGTGCTGAAGCGAGCGCCCAGCTCGTCGCCGATGCGGCGGAAGGCGTCGGCCAAGCCGTCGACCTTTGCCGGCGGAAAGGCGACCGCTTGGGCGCGGAAGGAATCGGCGCGGAACTCGAAGAGGGCGGAGGTGTGGGCGATCGGATTGGTCCAGAGGTAGGGGTAGACGGCGACGAAGGCGGCGCAGGCGATGAGGGGGACGGCGAGGAGTTGCCAGCCGAGGCGGTCCGGAGCTTGCTGGGCGCCCCGGCGGACGCGGAGCCACCGCTGACTCAAGAAGATCGTCCCGATGACGGCCAGGGGCAGCGCCAGCACGAGCGGACTCAGCTTTGTCGCGCCGCCGAGGCCGAGAAGCGTGCCCAGGAGGATCGCGCGGATCCAGGTTGGGCGGTCGGCCAGGCGATAGGCGGCGATGGCGGCGAGAGCAACGAGCAGCATCAGCAGCGGGTCGCTCCAGGCTCGCGTCGCCGTGTCTTCCAGCAAGGGGTGAACGGCGAGAGCGAGCGCCCCAACGGCGCCGCCGACGCGGTTGGTCAGGCGCCGGCCGACGACGTAGACGGCGACGACGGTGAGGGCGGCGATGACGACGTTGGTGCGGCGGGCGGCGTGCAGATCGTCCGGGGCGGGCATGTTGCCGCGGGCGGCGTTCCAGGCATTGTCGCGGTCCATGATCCAAAAGCCGTTGGTGGTGGCGTCGTGGCCATGGAGGAGCAAGCCGAGGCCGAAGACGTAGCCGGCGAAGGGGGGTTGGCCGCGCATCCGGTAGTACTCATCGTAGGAGCGGTAGCGAACCGGGTAGCCTTCGTCCTGCCAGCGCGGGCCGAGCGGATCGCGCCACTCGCGCAGCAGGTTGACGCGGTAGATCCAGCGGGCTTCGTCGCGGTGAAACGGGGTTTGGTCGACGGCGGGCAGGAGCAACCAGAGGGTGAGGGCGAAGAGGGCGGCGGCGATGAGGGGGTCGCGAGGGGTCATACCTGATCGAAGCTCCACGGGTGCGACGCGCACGCACTTGACAGGAGCGGTGGCACGCGTAACGTAGGTAGACCGAATGTGCACTCGTTGTTCACTATATCGTCGCACGTTGGACGGGCGACCGCCATGCAACTGTTTGAACGCGACGCTGATCTCGATCACCTTAGTCGCTGGCTCGATCAGGCGGCGGCGGGTGACGGCTGCTTGGTGTTGCTGGGCGGCGAGGCGGGCGTCGGCAAGACGGCGCTGGTGCGGCGGTTCTGCCAGGAGGTCGCGGATCGTGCGCGCGTCCTGATCGGGGCGTGCGACGCGCTCTCGACGCCGCGCCCGCTCGGGCCGCTGCTGGAAATCGCGGCGCAGATCGGCGGGGAGATCGACCGGCTGTTGCAAGCCGAGGCGCGGCGCGAGCAGGTCTTCGGCGCCTGCCTGCGGGAATTCAGCGGCGCCTGGCGGCCGGTGGTGGCGGTCTTCGAGGACGTTCATTGGGCCGACGAGGCGACGCTCGACTTGCTCCGATTTCTTGGCCGGCGAATCGGATCGTGCCGCGCCGTACTGATCGCCACTTATCGGGATGACGAGATTGGACCAATGCACCCCTGGCGCGCGGTGCTCGGCGACCTGGCGACGGCAACGGCCGTCCGCCGTATGCCGCTCGCGCCGCTCACGATCGAGGCGGTCAGGCGGATGGCAGCCGACCGACAGCTCGATGCGGAAACGCTGCACCGGCAAACAGGAGGGAATCCGTTCTACGTCACTGAGGTGCTCGCGGCGGGCGGCGGCATCCCGTCGACGGTGCGCGACGCCGTGCTGACGCGCGCCGCGCGTCTGTCGCCGGCGGGACGGGCAACGCTCGACCTGGCCGCCGTCGCCGGCTCACCGGTTGAATCCTCGGTGCTCGGCCGCCTCGCGCCGAGTCTTGACGCGATCGACGAGTGCCTGACCACCGGCACGCTGAGGACCGACGGGCAATCGGTCACGTTCCGGCACGAACTGGCGCGCGAGGCGATCCTCGATGCCATCTCCCCTCCCCGGCAGACCGCGTTCCATGCCCGCATGCTGCGTGAGCTAGAAGCTGACCCGGAGACGCGCGAGCACCTCGCCCGACTTACTCACCACGCGGAGGCGGCCGGCAACGGCGACGCGGTCCTCACCTACGCGCCGGCCGCCGCCCGCCGCGCGGC
>JBOGUF010000200.1:0-8999 GCA_050696075.1 Thermomicrobiales bacterium | reverse complement strand
CGCCGTGGGGGCTCGTCTCGTCGAGGCAGACCAGATCGGCCGGGTCGAGCGCCGCCGCCTCGGCTCGCCAGGCGGCGCAGCAGGCGGGACATCGTGGCGACGCTGACGTGCACCCCGGCGGTCTGCTCCCACTGCGCGCAGTGCTCGGCGAGCGTGGCGTCGGGGTGCGCGGCCACCTGGGCGGCGAGTCCCGGCCACTGGGCGGGGCCGATCTTGGCGGCCCAGCCGGGGCGGGGCTTCGGCGCCAGGTTCCCCTGATCGCGCCGCTGGCGGAGGTAGCGCGTCACGGTGGCGGTGCCGACCTCGAAGCGCTGCGCGATCGCGGCCCGCGAGAGACCGGCGTCCGCCGCGCGCACGATCCGCTCACGCAAGTCAGTGGAGTAGGCTTTCATGCCGCCCAGTCTGCCACACCGATCAACTTATCCGCAATTCGCTCTAGAAGTATGAGATTCGACGATTTGTGTTCAGCACGGGTCGGGGTAGTGAACACGGAACATGGTCATGATCCCATTGCCCTATGACATCGAAGGGAAGGCAGACATCTGCGCGACTTGAACTCGTTTCAATCGAATTCTTGGAGTCCAGCCAGCGGTCGCGGCGATGTCCGGCCCTAGCGCCACGAGTCGGTTCCCAGGTGCCATTCGGCTACTTGCGCCAACTCGGGAATAGGGCAACTCCTCTCGAGCAATGTATCGCGATATCAAAGTGGCGATGGCCGCTCAGCATGTGGTAACCGTCCTTGGCCAATCCTGCGGAGATACGACCTGACTGTTGTACCGTGCTATGCGTTCGACCGTCCTTCAACCGTTGGTTTCTCGGCACGAGGTATCTCTATTCACGCAGTACAGGCGCTCAGTCTGCCGCCATCGGAGAAGCGTCGACGTCTCGATCAGTCCACCGCAGCACGAGCGGCAAGCCGTTGCAATTGTCTCCGGAACTGGAATCGGTTCTCTAAGAGGGGCAAATCCATGTGAAACGACGCCGGGCCGACCGCCGCAACCTTTGAGACGATGGTCGTCAACTCCGTGCCAGTCAGCGCCCGATTGACCGCGTGGCGGAAGTCCATCAGCGAGTCGGCGCGATCGACGTTTGGCACGCCCGAGGCGATGGCGACACCGGCCAGGTCGGTCCCCGTTGAGGTTGCGGTCGGGAAGCCGCCGACCGAGAGGAGCGACTCGTTGTCGAAGACGATGTGGGTCAGGTTGCCTGGCCGGTAGCGGGCGAGCGTGGAAAGAGTGCCCAGGTTCATCAGAAGCGAGCCGTCGCCGTCGACGACGACGACGCGGGCCTGTGGCAAGGCAAGGGCAATGCCGAGGCCCATCGAGGAGGCGAGCCCCATCGCGTGTTCGAGGTAGAAGAAGCTCGGCCGGTGACCGAGTTGGAAGAGTTCGACCGCGACCGCGCCCATGATCGTCACCACGACTACGTCGTCGGCGCACAGGTCGTCGTAGATGGCGGCGAGGGCGTCGGCGCGGCGCATCCGCTGATCGGTGTCGCTCACGGCGCCTCCTCCCACATCAGGTCGCGCGTCAGCAGGAGGCCGACCGGCGTCAGCGCGCTCTGGGCGAGCGCCTGCGCCTGCCAGATCTTCCGCGGCACCGTCATGGGGTCGTCCAGCGGGAAGTTCGGGATGCCAAGCGCGTTCAGCACAGGTCGGGTGGCAATCCCGCCTTGCGTTTGCCACGGATCGAGCTCGCCCAGATCGCCGCGGTGCGAGATGAGCATCAGCAGCGGAATCTTATAGAGTTGGGCAAGGGAGACGATGGCGTTGATGCTCGCGAGGAAGCCGTGGTTTTGCATCAGCATCGCGCTATTGCAGCCCGCGAGGTGGGCTCCGGCGGAGATGCCGACGCCCTCCTCCTCCTTGGCGAGGCGGACGAGGGTCATCGCCGGGTCATCTTCCGCCATCCGGATCAAATGGACCAGCCACGTCTCCGGCAACGCCGAGATGAGCCGGACGTCGACCGCTTTCAACGCGTCGTAGATGATCCGCGAGTGATCGACCGAAACGGGCATTGCCTGTCCTTCATCCCGTGTGGCAACAGCCGCCATGGGGGGCGCATTCTACCGCCGATTCGCGGAGAATGTCCGCGGCTGTACGGGTGTTAACGACGGCAGGAGGAGCGAGCAAGGATGAAGCCGGGAGCCGAGGTTTGGAAGGACGATGTGTTGGTGCGGACCTACTTGGAGGGGGTTCGGGGAGGCATCCCGCTGGCCGCGGAGCAGCTTGACGCCATGCTGCGGGTGGTGGCCGCCCGGGACGAGCCAGTCCGACGGTTTCTGGATGTGGGGAGCGGGGCGGGCGTCGTGGCAGCGGCCGTGTTGAGCCGATTTCCTGAGGCCCGCGCTGTGCTGGTGGATTTCTCGGCGTCGATGCTCGATGCCGCGCGCGCGCGGTTCGGCTCGGACCAACACCGTCTCGTACTGGCCGACGTCGGTCAGCAGGAATGGACCGCGGAGGTCATGGGCGAAGCGCCGTTCGACGCGGTTGTCTCCGGGTACGCGATCCATCATCTTCCGGACGATCGGAAACGCACGCTCTACGGCGAGATCTATGGTCTGCTTTCACCGGGCGGCGTTTTCGTCAACATCGAGCATGTCTTGCCCGCGACTCCATGGGTCGGCGGCATCAACGACACCCTCTTCATCGACTCGCTCGACGCGCATCATCAACGCCTCGGCGGGGCGAAGACGCGGCAGGAGGTCGCGGACAAGTACTTCTTTCGACCGGACAAGGCGGCGAACATCCTGGCGCCGGTCGAGCTGCAATGCGCCTGGCTGCGTGAGATCGGTTTCGCCGACGTCGATTGCTATTTCAAGATCTTTGAGTTGGCCGTGTTCGGCGGGCAGAAACCGGCGGGATAGCGATCTACCGCCAGTCCATCGCTGGTGGAAAACCTGGACCCTACATGATCGCGCCTTCGTCCCGCAGCCGCATCAACACCCGCTCGAACGCGCCGATCGCCGCGTCGACGTCGGCCTCGGTGTGGGCCGTGCTCAGCATGCCGCCGCCCGCGAAGAGGTCGATTCCTTCGAGCAGCATCCCCATGTAGACCGACGGCGCCAGGCCCGCCTTCGGGCTGGCCTTCAGGGTTTCGGGATCGATGCCTTCCGGCCTGCGGAGATCGCCGGCAGTCCGATTGCCGCACGGCTCACCAACGATGATGTGGAAGACCGAGCTGTCGCCCCAGGCGCAGCCGGCGACCGCATGCTGCTCGAAGGCGGTGTTGAGACCGATTCGGAGTCGTGTTGCCAATGAGTCGCAGTACTCCTGCACGGCTGGATCGGCGCACTTCCGCAAGCACGCCAGGCCGGCCGCGGCCGTGACCGGGTTCGCGTTGAAGGTGCCGTTCTGTGACACCTTCTTGGTAGCGTTCCATCCTGGTTCGTCCTTGAAGGCCATGTGCTGCATGAACTCGGTCTGGCCGCCGACCGCCCCGCCCGGCATGCCACCGGCGACGATCTTGGCCATCGTCGTTAGGTCGGGGATGACGCCGAATCGCGCCTGCGCGCCACCCGGCGACCACCGAAACCCCGTGATCACCTCGTCGAAGACCAGCACCGCGCCATACTTCGTCGCCAGATCTCGTAGCCCGGCCAAAAACTGGTCTTCGAGCGGGATCGACGTCCATGACGCGCCGCTCGGCTCAAGGATGATGCCGGCCACGTCCTCTTGGCTGAGGCGTTCCTCGACCATCGCCAAGTCGTTCGCCGGAACCACCGAGACGGTGCCGAGCACCGCGTCCGGCACGCCCGGACTCGTCGGATGCTCGAATGGCGGTTTTTCGCCCTTGAGCAGGTAGTCGTTCCACCCGTGGAAATGCCCGTCGAACTTGAGCATCGTCGGCTTGTCGGTGTGAGCGCGGGCGATGCGACAGGCAAGCAACGTTGATTCAGTGCCGGAAGCGGTGAATCGGACCTGCTCGGCGGAGGGGATCAGCTTCTGAATCTGCTCCGCCCACAGCACCTCGCGCTCGTGACCGGCGCTGAAATGCGTGCCGCCGAGGAGTGCCTCTTGCACGGCCTCGATGATGTCGGGGTCGTTGTGGCCGAGAATGAGCGAGCCATGGCCGATGCCGAAGTCCATCAACTTGTGCCCGTCGACGTCCCACTTATAGGCGCCGTCGGCGCGGTCGATGTAGAGCGGAAAGGGGCGCATGTAGCGGCCGTCGTGGACAATCCCACCGGCGATGACGTTGCGGGCGCGCCCGGCCAGCGCCTTCGACCCGGCAAACCGCTCCTCGTAATCGGCATGTATCGAGTTCCTGGTGGGGGCCTCAACCATTGTGGATTCCTCCAATCGGGGGTGCACGTGGATCGCGTTCTCCCTGCTCGGCAGTATAGGCCCGGCGCCAGGTGAGGGCAAAACGGACCGCCATGTCTCGCGTACAATCGTACTGAGAGCGCTTTGTGCTCTCGGAACCGGACGAAAGGATACGCGCGATGTCCCAACTCTTTCGCGTTCACGTCGACACTGAACGACTAACCGACGAGGCATTCGCCTTCGTCACCGATCCCACGCCCGCCCGCAACGACCGCACTATCGTGCAAGAACTCGGCGACTTCTATCCCGAATTGGTCGACGTGCTCGAATGCATGGTCATCGACGGCACGGAGGCGCGGCAGGATGTCTCCGATTACGTCCACGCCGTCTTCACGCCCGACGGCTATCGTTCCCCCGAAGCGCCGACGCGACCGGGCAATCGAACCTAATGCGCCTGGCGACCTTTCCCCGCTTCCCCCTGACCACGACGCCAACGCCGCTGACCCGCGCGCTCAATCTGGAGCGCGAACTCGGCGGCGCCGCGCCGCGCATCTACCTCAAACGCGACGATCTGACCGGGCTCGCCTTCGGTGGGAACAAGGCCAGGAAGCTCGAATACCTCGTCGCGGCGGCGCTGGCCGAAGGTGCGACCACGCTCGTCACCGAGGGCGCCGTCCAATCGAACCACGCCCGCATGACCGCCGCCGCGGCGGTCATCGCCAGGCTCAACTGCACGCTGATCCTCGACGCGCGGCATGGACGCGAAGTGCAAGGGAACTTGCTGCTCGACACGCTGATGGGCGCCGATGTCCGGATTGTGGACAGCCGCGAGGAACGGCGCTCGGCGATGTCTTCGATCGGGGACGAGTTGCGCGAGCGCGGTGTGCGGCCGTACGGCTTCCCATCCGGCGGCAGCGTGCCGCTTGGCGCGCTCGGCTACGTCGCCTGCGTTCAGGAGATCATGGGCCAACTGATGGCGTTCGGAGATGCGCCGAGCCGCCTCTACTTCCCAACCGGCTCACTGGGCACGCAGGCCGGCCTGGTCGTCGGCGCGCGAACTTTCCACGCCCCGTTCAAGCCCCTCGGCATCGCCGTCGAGAGCAACACGGCGGCTCTGCGGGCGGACGCCATACCGCTGGCGAACGGCACCGCCGAACTCATCGACCTCGATGTCGAGATCGACGAAGGCGACGTCTGGATCGACGATGGCTTCGTCGGGCCGGGCTACGGCGTGCCGACACCGGACGGTCTCGAAGCGATCAAACTCCTGGCCAGGACCGAAGCCGTCTTCCTCGATCCGGTGTACACCGGCAAAGCAATGGCCGGTCTGCTCTCCCACGTCCGCACCGGCGACCTATCATCCGATGACGCCGTGATCTTCCTCCACACCGGCGGCGGTCCCTCGCTCTTTGCCAACGTCGACGTTCTGACTCGCTGACACATCTGTTCTATACGTTCGCATGGGTGTACTCTAAGCCGGTGATGGAATCGCCGCGCGCACCAGCCGCATCTGCAGAGCCTGGCCCGACCATTGCCGAGGTCGCGGTGGATGGGGCGTTTGCGCCTGGTGGGCGGGCGACGCTCAGCTATGCCGTGCCACCGGAGTGGGAGGACCGAGTCGCGCCGGGGCAACTGGTTTGGGCGCCGCTGCGCAAGCAGGTTGCGCTCGGCGTCGTCGTCCAGATCCACCATGCGCCCGTGGAGTTCGCACTCAAGCCGTTGCGGGCGCTTGTCGAGCCGGAGTTCCGGCTACGCGCGGATCAAATGGAGACGATTCGCTGGCTCGCGCGGGAAGCCGCGGCAACGCTCTTCGCGGCGGCTTCGCCCTTCTTTCCGCCAGGAGTTACTCACCGCGCCGTCGAACACCTACGACTCACCGTTACGGACGACGAGCTCCCACCTGACCTGACACTAGCGCAGCGCCAATTGACCGCGCTCTTGGCAGAGCGGGGTGACTTGCCGCTAGAAATGGCGCGGAAGGCCCTAGATCGCAGCTTGACCTCGGTGGTGGCAAAGCTCGAAGAACGCGGATTGCTCACCCGAGTCGTCCAAGTGACTGATCGGGTGCCGTTGCAACGACAATCCCGCCATATTCGCTTGCTCCGAGAGGAAGAGGGCGAGCCGCGCGCCTCCCGCCAACGCGCCGTCGTTGATTACCTTGCTCGTCGCCGCCGGCTTGCGCCGGCTGGTGGTGACTTGGTGCCCCTCACCGACGTCTTCCAGGCGACGGGCACCGACCACGGCGTTGTTGCTGCCTTGGCGCGGAAGGGATGGATCGAAGAGTGCGAACGGCCGCCGGTGCGTCCGTTGCGCGATCCGAGCGGAACACCGTCGCCTTCGCTGACACCGGACCAGGCCCGCATTTGGTCCGACGTCGAACGTGCTCTCCGGCAGCGAGAGACAACCCCGATGCTACTGCATGGGGTCACCGGCAGTGGCAAGACGGAGGTCTACCTCCGCGCCGTCGCCTGGTGCCTGCGGCACGAGCGTTCCGCGATCATCCTCGTGCCGGAGATCGCGCTGGCGGCGCAGGTGGTGCGCCGGTTTACGGCGCGGTTCCCCGGTCAGGTCGCGGTCATGCACTCGGGCCTGTCCGATGCGGAGCGGTATGTGAACTGGCGCGCGATCGCCGCGGGCGATTTCCGCGTCGTCGTCGGCCCGCGCTCGGCGATCTTCGCGCCGGTCCGTGATCTTGGCTTGATCGTTCTCGACGAGGAGCACGAAAGCGCCTACAAGCAAGAGAGCGAACCCCGTTACCACGCCCGTGCGCTGGCCGAGCACATCGCGGCCCAACAACGCGCGGTGCTCGTACTGGGCAGCGCGACGCCGTCCGTCGAGACGTTCCACCGTGCCGAGTCAGGCGCGATTCGCCTACTCTCCTTGCCGAACAGGGTCGGCCCGCGTCGCGGTGGCGCCTTGATGCTCGACGGGCATACCCTCGATTTGCCGCCGGTCGAGATCGTCGACATGCGCCTGGAGTTGCACCGGGGCAACCGGTCGCTCTTCAGCGACCGGTTGCAACAGGTACTCGAGCGCACCCTCCGGGCTGGGGAACAGGCGCTGCTCTTGCTCAATCGGCGCGGGATGGCGACGATCGTCGTCTGCCGATCTTGCGGCGGGGTCGTCCGCTGCCCCTTCTGCGACATCCCACTTGTCTTCCATCAGGACCGCGGGTGCTTGCTTTGCCATCGTTGCAATCATCGGCAGGTCCCGATCCAGGCGTGCCCGGATTGCGGCGGGCCGCTCAACTACTTTGGCGCGGGTACGCAGCGCGTCGAAGGCGAAGCGCGCAAACTCTTCCCCGAGGCAAGGGTGGCGCGCTGGGATCAGGATTCGGTCCGTAAACAGGGGGGACACGAAGCTCTGCTCCGGCGAATCGAGCGACGCGAGGTCGATCTGGTCGTTGGCACCCAGATGATCGCCAAGGGTCTCGATCTGCCACTCGTCACGGCGATCGGCGTCATTCACGCCGACACGCTGCTGCATCTCCCCGACTTCCGGTCGGGCGAGCGCACCTTTCAACTCTTGACGCAGGTGGCCGGGCGCGCGGGTCGGCAAGCGCCCGGCGGCGAGGTTGTCGTCCAAAGCTATTCACCGGAGCATTACGCCATCCAAGCCGCGGCGCGGCACGATTACCACGGCTTCTTTGCCGAAGAGATCGACTTCCGACGCGTCCACCGCTATCCGCCCTTCACGCGGCTTGTCCGTTATCTCTTCCGCCATGCGGACGAAGAGGAATGCCTTGCCGAGTCGGACGAGATGGCGCGACAGCTCGCCCGGCACGCACGTCGCGCCGGCATCGCGGTCGACCTGCTGGGGCCAACGCCGGCGTTTGCCAGCCGCATCCGAGGCAAGCACCAATGGCAAATCATCCTGCGGGCCGAACCCGCCGGGATGGACGAACTCCTTGATGGGCTGCCGTTCCGCCCCGGTTGGTGGGTCGACGTCGACCCCCAGAGCTTGCTCTGACCGCGTGCACGGTTGAGGGCTCACGAGCCTTGCCGCATACTTCCGCACCGGGGCGAACCCAACGGACCTCTTGGAGCGAGCGAGCGATGGCGCTATTGTCGATTGTGATGGAAGGCGACCCGCGGCTGCGGCAAAAGGCGACGAAGATTCGCAATGCCGACGATAGCTTGCGCCGGCTCGCCAAGGATATGCATGAAACGATGGAGGCGGCGCCCGGCGTCGGGTTGGCGGGACCACAGGTCGGCGTTTTGCGCCGGATCATTGTTGTCCGCGTGCCCGGTGAATACGATGAGACTGACGAAGCGGACTTCGTCGCCACATTGCTCAACCCCGAGATCGTCAAGTCGAGCGGTCACGTGGTTGCGGCGGAAGGATGCCTGAGCATCCCCGGCTGGGTCGGCGACGTGCCCCGAGCCGAGACGATCACCGTCAAGGCGATGGACCTCGATAGCCGCCACGTTCGGATTAAGGCGACTGGTTGGCGGGCGCGGGTCCTCCAGCATGAAATCGACCACCTTGACGGCATCCTTTTCCTCGACCGCGTCGAAGACATAGAATCGCTCCGCAAGGTCGAAGAAGTCGAGAACGACGTAGAGGCGTTGCCGGTCGGCGCGTAACGGAGGCGTTAGGCGTTAGGCCCTGTTTGCACGCCGTCATGCTGAGCCGGCGGGCGAAGCATCCCCCGGCGAAGCCGCGTCGTCATCGGCCGGCGCGGCGCTTCGCGCGGGGATGCTTCGCCTTCGCTCAGCAGGACGGTGTGCAAACA
>JBOGUF010000199.1:0-30910 GCA_050696075.1 Thermomicrobiales bacterium | reverse complement strand
GAAGATCGTCGTCTTCCTGACGCCTAACGCCTGACGCCTAGGCCGCGTTTGCACACCGTCAAGCTGAGGAATCGAAGCATCCCCGCGCGCAGCGCAGCGGCGGCACGACGAGACGGCTTCGCCGGGGGATGCTTCGGCTGCGCCTCAGCATGACGGTGTGCAGACACGCCCTAACGCCTGACGCCTGTCGCCTAGTACAATGCCGATGCTATGCATCACGCGTTTGTACCCGCGACCGCGCCGCCGGCCGACGTTGCCCTCGACGGCGACGTGTTGTGGTTCGCCTTTCGCGAGGGTGAGGTGCTCGTCGTCGACGGCGAGGCGGTGGCGATTCCGTGCGCAACCGACCTGACCGCCGCGGGATCGACCGTCGACTGCTGTCATTACCTGGGCGCGCTCGGCGGGCGCCATTGCTACGCCGTCCATTTGCCGGCGGCGTTCGAGCCACCGCCTGGTATGCGCCTATCGGGCTTACGGCCGCTCTTTGGGGCGGTGCCGGACGAACTCTTTGGGCTGGCGGGGCGGGCGGCGCAGATCGTGGCTTGGGACCGCGATCATCGGTTCTGCGGCCGGTGCGGTGGGCCGACCGACGACCACCCTCGGGAGCGGGCGAAGCGCTGTCCGGCGTGCGGTCTGCTTCAGTTTCCCCGGCTCTCGCCGGCGGTGATCACCTTGGTCGAGCGCGACGGGAACGTGTTGCTGGCGCGCGGTCCGCACTTTGCGCCCGGCATGTACAGCGCCTTGGCCGGGTTCGTCGAGCCGGGGGAGTCGCTGGAGGAAGCGGTTGCCCGCGAGATCGACGAGGAAGTCGGGATATCGGTCGCGGATATCCGCTACGTCGGCAGCCAGCCATGGCCATTCCCGCACTCGCTCATGATTGGGTTCACGGCGGTCTACGCGGGCGGCGAGATTCGGATGGACGAGCGCGAGATTGTCGACGCCGGGTGGTTCACGCCGGATACCCTGCCGGGTCTGCCGGGCACGATCAGCATCGCGCGTCGTCTGATCGATGCCTATTTGGCCAAGCATGGCGCGTTGAGCGGCGATGCGTGATCGTTGCGTCGGGGGAGCATGAAGCGGACGCGTTGTCGGAAATCGTGGTTGATCTACGCGGGTGCCGCCAGTACGTTGCTCGTGATGTGGGCATCGTCAGGATGGCTTGAGACACCGGCCAGCGCGACTCTCGCGACGCCGGCCGCGACGCCGTGCGTCCCCGTGGCGACGCCGTTGGCGACCATCGGCGATTGTGTGCCGGTGGGTCTGGGAACGCCCGTTGTCGGCGATGATCTGGTCGTGACGCTGATCGCGGGCTCGACGAAGGCCGGACCGGTTGACCTGATCCTGGTGGTGCGGGACGCGGCGGGCGAGGCGGTCGAGGACGCGACCGTCGAGGTCCGCACGCGCCACATCGACATGGACCACGGCGTCTCCACCGACAAGGCCGTCCACCAGGGTGATGGGCGGTACCTGGCGGAACGGGTGTCGATGGGGATGGGCGGCAACTGGGAGGCCGAGATTGTTGTCCGCCGCGAGGGGGAGCCGGACGTCGCGGTTATCTTTCACGTCAAGCTCGTCGGCCCGACCCATTGATAGACTGAGCAAGCGCTTCCGCGCGGGCGCGAATATCGTCGCGCATCACCTCGCTAAGTTCCTGGGGCCGCAGGTCCCACCGATCGGCGCCTGGCGCGTCGCAGTCGATGGCCACGACCCGATCCGGGGCTTGCACCGCCGCCATCGAGCGCGGTGGATCGCGATCCAGCAGCGCCTCGGCGTGGCTGCCAGCCAGCAGCCGCACGGCATTGGCGCTGACGGCTGCCTGTGGCTCCAACCCGGCCGACGTGGCCCGCCAGCCAGCCGGCGCCGCCGCGTTGAAGAATGCGGCCGCAAGGCGGCTCTTCGCCGCGCCGTGGAGACAAACGAACAGCACCGTGCGGGTCATCGATGCTCCTCCGGGGACTGGCAGTAGGCGTAGAGCGCGTGGTAGACCACCGACTCGGCCGCCAACTGCTCGTGGTCGTTCTCGTGGAGAAGGCGGAAACCCTCGGCAGTCGCTTCTAGTCCGCGTGATTCGGGGGTCAGGTCCTTCGCCGGGGTGTCGGCTCCCCGGACGATCAACGCCAGGCGCCGAAGCGCCGGATCTGTCAGACCGTACGTCTTAAGGATGGCGTCGAAGGAGCATTTCTCCGCGTGGTGGCCGAGTTCCACGCCCGGCACGTCGAACGAGATGGCTCCCGTGCGCGCGGCGACGGCCATCACTTCCTCGGCCGACACGTAGAGGAACTCGGCCGCGGGGTCGACGAAGCGCTTGATCAGCCAGGGACAGGCGATCCGGTCCACTTTGGGCCGGGCTCGGGTGACCCACTGCATGGTCCTCCTCCTTCGTGAAGCCGCTGGACTGTCGAACCGGCGCGCCTCGTGAATGGTGGAAAGGGCGCCAGAGCCGGCCCTGACGTCGCCGGCTCATGTCTCGTCCTTCAGCAGATGCTCGGCCACGCGGCGGCTATAGCGCAACCTGGGTCGCGGCGTGCCTTGCTTAGGTGGCATTACTGCCACCTTGGCGCGGCAATAGGCGTACAGCGCGCTGTAGAGCGGCGCCGTCAAGTGCAGCTTCTCGTGGTCGTCCGGGATGCTGAGCTGAAAGCCCCGGATCAAGGCGTCGAGCCCGGCCCCCTCCGGACGGCGCGTGCGGCTGGGCGGCACATCCGCGTCGCGGATGATGCGCCCCATCTCGATCAACGCCGGGTCGCGGTGGAGCTCGTGGCGCTCGACCATCACCTCGAAGGTGCATTTGGCGCCCTGATGTGCGTATTCGGCGTCGCGCATATCGAAGGTATGCCCGTCGAGCGTAGCCAGGTCGGCGTCTACCGGGACGAAGACAAATTCTGCCTCCGCGTCGATGAAGTGCCGGATCAGCCAGGGGCACGACGTGCGGTCGACGTGGGCGTTGCGCCGCGTGATCCACCTCACGGCCCTGCTCCCGCTTCGTTGCCGTAGGCGTCGTCGAGGAACGCCCCCAGCGTGGCCTCGCACCGGCCGAAGAGCTCGTCGAGGGAACGCGCCGCATTCGTCGCGAAGTGGTCGCGGGCGCGTATCTGCTCGGCCCACCGCTTGAGCTTGCCCAGGTCGGCGTCGAGCTCTTCCAGCTCGGCGAAGCCGAACTGCCGGTGCGTCCGTTCCCGCTCGACGTGGGCCAGGAACGCTTCGGCCTCCTGGGCGAGGTCGGCGCACTCGATTTCCCGCGCCGCGCGTGCCGCGACGACGAGCGCCTCGGCCCGTTCTGGTGCAACGCGCGCGCCTTCAGCGACCGTCGCCTGCCCGCCAAACTCGCCGATTCGTGCCGCAATTGCGCGGCAGGTCGCCACGGTCTCCACCCGTTCCGGCAGCGCGCAAACGCCGTCGCGAAGATAGACAGCGCCCACCTTCTTCAGGTCGCGCCAAATCGACGCCCGCAGTCGAGAAGGGTGGCTCGGCACGACATAGATCAGCAGCACCCACGTCACCGGCAGGACGTGCCTGGCGACCCTCGGCGTACTCTCGATAGTTCCCGCGCGTGTACTCATCGCAGTCTCATTGCAGCTATGGATCGGAAGGATGGCATTGGTTCGTGCCAAGAGTCGGTCGAGCCAGGAACAATAACGAGTATAACACTCGTTATATGCGTCGGAGTACAATGCGTGTATGGCCGCTATGAACCGATGTCCGGAACCCCCCGCGGGGGAGGTCGAGACAGTCGAGTCCGAGATCGGGAGCCAGCGGCGCGCCGTCGCGCGCCGCTGGCCTTTCCTGCCGGCGGGTGCGACTGTTGATGCGGCGACTCTGTTGGAAGCGCGGGCGATTCGCGCCTTCGCCGATGGGTTCGTCAGCGTCTTGCTGCCGCTGCACCTGACGACGCTCGGTCTGGGCAATGCGCGGATCGGCCTCATCGTCACCGCTACCCTCATCGGGTCGGCGGCATTGACGCTCTTTCTGGGTTTGGTGGCGTTTCGGTATGGGCGACGGGCGCTGCTGATCCGCGCCTCGCTGCTGATGGTCGCCACCGGGTTGGGGTTTGCGTATTTCGACGGCTTCTGGCCCCTACTCGTCGTCTCCCTCGTCGGCACGATTAGCCCCACCGCCAGCGACGTCAGTGTGTTCCTGCCGACCGAACAAGCGTTGTTGTCGCGGACGGTCAACGCCTCGGCGCGGACGGCGCTCTTTGCCCGGTATAGCCTGGTTGGTTCACTCAGCGCCGCGTTCGGGGCGCTCGCCGCCGCGCTGCCGGAGGTGGTGGCTGGTCGCACGGCGGTTTCGCTCGACCGCGCGCTCGACGCGATGTTCGTGTTCTACGCGTTGATCGGGTTGGCAACGATGACGCGCTACCGGCGGCTCTCGCCGGCGATCGAGCCCGCGGGCGGGCCGGCGGTGCGGCCGCTCGGCGCGTCTCGCGGCATCGTTTACCGGTTGGCGGCGGTCTTCAGCCTCGACTCGTTCGCGGGGGGCTTCGTCGTCCAGTCGCTACTTGCCCTCTGGCTCTTCGAGCGGTTCGATCTGTCGGTGGCGACCGCCGGCACGATCTTTTTCTGGAGCAATCTGCTGGCCGCGTTCTCGCAACTCGCCGCGCCAAGGTTGGCAGCACGGATCGGGTTGATCAACACGATGGTCTTTACGCATCTGCCGGCGAACCTACTCCTGATCCTGACCCCGTTTATGCCGTCGCTCTGGCTGACGGTGGCGCTGCTACTGGCGCGCAGCGCGCTGTCGCAGATGGATATCCCGGCGCGGCAGTCGTACGTGATGGCCGTCGTCTCGCCGGAGGAACGCCCGGCGGCGGCGAGCGTGACGAATGTGCCGCGCAGCCTCGCCGCCGCGGGCAGCCCGTTCCTGTCGGGGTATCTTCTCAGCTTGACGACGTTTGGCTGGCCGCTGCTGATCGGCGGGGCGCTGAAGGCGATCTACGACGTGCTGCTGCTGGTGATGTTCCAGAAGGTGCGACCGCCGGAGGAAGGTTCGTAGTTCGGCGTATGGCGTTCGGTGTTCGACGGAAGACGTTGCGCCGAACCTCGAACGCCGAACTCATGCCGAGTTGACGCGGTGAGGGCGAATCCCCAAGATGGGCGCAACTAACTCGTATCGAGCTGCTGATCTCCCTTGACAGGAGTGAAGAGGTGCTTGACCTGCCGCCGCCGCTGACGCCGCTGGTCGGCCGGAAGCGGGAGGCCGCTGCTATCCGCGATCTCCCGCGGCGCGACGATGTCCGCCTTCTCACAATCACCGGACCGGGCGGCGTGGGCAAGGCGCGACTGACTTTGCACGCGGCGGAAGAGATGGCCGACCACTTTGGCGTCGTCCGCGTCGTTCCGCTCGCCCCGATCGATGATCCTGGTCTCGTCCTCCCGACCGTGGCTCGAGCGCTGGGCGTGCGTGTGGTCAGCGATGAGCGGCTAGTACGGCGCCTGGTGGCGCACCTGGCAACCGCCTCGACACTGCTGGTGCTCGACAACTTCGAGCAGGTGGTCGATGCCGCGCCGGCAGTCGCCGATCTCCTGGCCGCCTGCCCCCGGCTCACCGTCTCGGTGACCAGCCGGGAACGCCTGCACGTCAGCGCGGCTGGCATCGCATCGGCGTGCCGCGATGCCGACTCGGGCCCCGCGCGTAGAGGCGCAACCGTCGAACGTGGTTGCGATGGCCGACGAGCGAGTGATCCGTGCCCCCTTGGCAGAGGACCGCTACCCAATCTTGTCGACGATCGACCGGGCGCGCGACGACGGCCGGCCCGAATTCGCCGAGGATCCGAACGCGGCGCGACTGGAGCAGCTTGCCCGCGCGCTGACCGAGCAGTTCTGGAGCGACACGGCCTGGGTCACGGGGTTTATCCCGGAGCGCGCATTTAGCTTCGTCCGCGAGACGCTGGAGCGCGAGCGAACGGCCATGACGCTGGTCGTGACGGTCCCGGCAGAGGTCGAATCGGCGGTCGCGTGAGCGCGGATAGGCAGTGAATCGTCTGGTGTTCGTCTTCGAATTCCCTGGATGACGTGCCCGCCTCACCGGCGGGCATTGTCGCGTGCCTAGACGACCCAGAATCCGTGACCGTAGAGCACAGCCAACGCGGCCATGAGGATGGTCGAGGCGATGACGACGGCGTCTCGGACCCAGGGGGGGTATCGAGTTTGGGTGAGGAGGAGGCCGACGACAAGGTAGAGGCCGACAGCGGGGAGCAGGTAGCGCCCGAGGGAGACCCAGGTGAACGCGGTTTGGATGACGATGAGGAGGATTGAGAAGAGGGCGATGCCGGGGTTGAGACGGCGCCAAATGGCGGGAACGAAGGCCAGATACAGCGCGGCGAGGGCGACGTTGAAGATGATGATGAGGTGGCGCGGGTCGCCGCGCAGCGCCTCGTTGGGGCGGGTGAGGAAGAGGTCGGCGTAGAAGCGGACGTGTTCGTCCCAGCCGCCCCAAGTCGATTGGGCGTCGAAGTAGGCGAAGAGGTTGTCGTGGGCGAGCCAGGTGTAGGCGAAAAAGGCGGCGATGCCGAGCGGAGAGATGAGGCAGATGGCAATCAGATCGCGGAATGACGTTCGGCGTCGCCAGGCAAAAAAGAGGAGCGCCGCCGGCAAGGCGAGGCCGACCAGCCGGGTGCCGGTGACGATGCCGGCGATGGCGGCGGCCCACCACCACCGGCCGCGGGAGGCGGCGGTGAGGCTCGCCAATGACAGGACAAGGAAGAGTGACTCGGTGTAGGCGGCGTTGAAGAAGAAGCTCAAGGGCGCAACGCAGAGCAGGAGCGCCGCGTTCTTGCCGGCCTCCGCGCCGAAGTGGTCGGCGGCGAGGCGGGCCAAGAACGCAACGGCGACGAAGAAGCAGATATTGGCGACGACGAGACCGGCGAGGGCGAGGTTGGCGGGGGTCGCCGCCGCGCCGGTCACCTCAACGAGGCCGCGCATCAGCAGCGAATAGAGGGGAAAGAAACCGAGGCCGCCGTGGGGACTCGGGTTGTCGGAGCCGTAGCCGTGCAGCGCCAAATTGACGTAATGCGCGGTATCCCAGCGCGCCCAGCCGTCGAGCGAGGGGTGATCCGGGAAGAAATTGTCGTCATATTGGGCAGGATAGAGGGGCAGGCGTGGGATGGCCCGCAGCGAGAGCCACATGACGCCGGCGAGGGCGATGCGGGAGACGAGTGCAATTGCCAGGGCATAGACGACGACCGGGTCGCGGAGCAATGCGCGTGGCGACTCCAGCCAGCGCCGGGCGGTCTGGCGGGGGGAGGAGGAGATCATCGACCCAGTTCGACGAGGAGGTCGGCGTAGTCGCGCCGGGTATAGTCCTGGCGACCCTCGGCTGCCTCGAACCAGTGCCGCCAGAATTCGGTGAGGTCCTGCCCGGAGGCGCGCTCGAAGGCGGTCTTGAGGTCGTCCGGCACGGCGACGGTGAAGCGATGCTCCTCATGGTAGTCGCGCAGGGCGGCGAAGAAGGCGTCGTCGCCGATCTTCTGGCGGAGCGCGTCGAAGCCGAGGGCGGCTTTGCCGTAGATGGTGGTGGCGTATGCGTTGGAGTTGGGGAAGGCGTCGGTTGGTTGGTCGACGACCTGATCGCCCTGGCTGAAGAGCATGGAGAAGTAGGGAAGCTTCAAATTGAGGTCGACCTGTTCCTGGTACGACTCCTCGCCGTAGCGTTCGAGGAAGTAGTAGGCGGTGACCGCGTTAGTCAGGCCCTCGTCGATGAAGGCGTCGGCGTTCTGGTTGTTGCCAACCGCGGCGTACCACCACTGGTGGGCAACTTCGTGGACGACGATGAACTCGAGGAAGGCGGGGATGGCGCGCGTGATCGCCGACTCACCGTAAAAGGCGCCGCCGATAAACATGATCTGGGGAAATTCGACTCCGCCGGCGCCGTTGCCGAGATCGACCTGGACCAGGTCCATTTCGGCAAAGGGGTAGGGTCCGAAAAGCCGGTTGTACATCGCGAGCGAGACGGCGGCCTGATCGAGGACGGCGAGGCCGCCGGCTTCGCTGTCCGGGTGGTACCAGGAGGTGACGACGGTGCCGTCGACCGTTTCGCTGGCGGAGACGTAGTTGGCGCTGGCGGCCATCACGAAGTCGCGCGAGGGACCGGAGACATAGCGGCGGTGGGTGAGGCCGTTTTCGGTGGCGCTCTCGACCTCGCTGCCGGTGGTGACGAGGATTAGGTCGCTCGGCGCGGTGATGGCGACGTCGAAGTGGGCGGTATTGGTGAAGACCGGGTCGCCGTTGCGACTGAGCGGACCGAGGTACCACTCGCTGATCGGATCGTAGCCGGCGAGGAGCGGCAACCAGTGGGCCATCGCGTAGGTATTGGTGGCGAGGTCGTAGGCGAACATGCCGTAGGAGCGGGCAGGGTCGGTGGGGAGCGTGGTCCGGTATTTCAGGGCGAGGTCGACAGCGTCGCCCGGCGCCACGGGTGCGGCGAGGGGGATCGTCGCCAGGGTGTCGTCGACCGCCAATTCGGGGTCGACCGGGGCGCCATCGACGCGGACCGCGTCGATGATCATCTCCCCTTCGGCGTATTCCTCGCCGTTCGGGTACAAGCGAAGGTAGAGGCAGGGCTGCGGCTGGCCGGTGTCGTTCAGATACTGAATCTCGAGCGATCCCCCGATTGAAGCGCGCTGTTCGCCGTCGGCGGGAGTGAGTGTCGCGCTCACGCGATAGCTGGAGAGGCGGCCGGCGGTCTCGGTGATATATTCATCGCGATACGCGGGGAGGACCGGGGCGTAGAGCGCGGGGTCCGCGACGCTGGGGCCGGCAACGGGTGAGGCCGGCAAGATCTGGGCGGCGGCGAAGGCGGGCAGGAGCAGGGTCGCGCACAAGACGACCAGGAAGACGAGGCGTGAGATCAGGGGCGAGCGTGGCAACGCGGACTCCTTCTGGGCCTACACCGCGGCGGAGCTGGCGAGGCGTCGTGGGCGGCGGTCGGCGCATTTCCGGCGTGAACAGCCGGCCCGGATTGTACTGTATGTCGTTTCTTTCTCTTCCCAACCCGCGCGCGGTCGAGGATGTGCCGCCGGCAGGGCTGATCCTTGACGGAGCGATGCATCAGCGGATCATGACGCACCTACGGGCCGGGTTGCCGAACGAGGCGTGCGGGCTGCTGGCGACGCGGTCCGGCGCCGCGGAGTCACCAGAGGGGGATGCCGAATGGGTCATGGCATTTTACCCCGGTACGAATCTCGACGCCTCACCCGCGCGATA
This sequence comes from Thermomicrobiales bacterium, assembly GCA_050696075.1. Taxonomy (GTDB): domain Bacteria; phylum Chloroflexota; class Chloroflexia; order Thermomicrobiales; family UBA6265; genus JBOGUF01. Next base: position 21,710 of record JBOGUF010000199.1, on the reverse strand, counting down.
TACAATGGATCCGGTGGAGTTGCTTGCCGCGTTCCGTGACATGGAGGCGCAGGGTTGGCGATTGGGGGCGATCGCCCATTCCCATCCGGTCTCCCCTCCTACTCCCTCGCCGACCGATCTGCGCGAGGCGTACTACCCTGGCGCGCTGATGCTGATCGTCTCGTTCCGCACGGGGCAACCGGAGATGCGAGCCTGGCGGGTCGAGGCGGGATCATCGCCGCCCGTCGTTGTCGAGGCGCCGGTCATCCCGCGGTAGAGGCGTGCGCGTTTGCCGGCGGGCACTTCCTGTATCCTTTGGGCGGAGCGCGAACGTTCGGGGGTGAGTACCGAACCTCGCGGGTCGCACTGATTCGGTCGAATCGCCGGCCGGAGAGGTTGTTGGAGTGGTGGTGACCAAAACGCTCCGCACGCGGGAGACGATTCTGACCGAGCTTGGCGGGTTTCCGGACGAGTTTCGGCGGTTGGTTCTGGGAGGGCACGATCTGGACGATTTGCTCCGGCCCGCCAAGGACGGTGGCTGGGGAGTCGTCGAGGTTTTGCCGCACCTACGCGATTGGGAGGAGATCTACCTGGAGCGGGTGCGCCTCTTGGTCGAAGAGGAGACGCCGCATCTGCCGGCGTACGACGATGCCTTGTGGGCCATCGAGCGCGACTACCGGGGACAGGATCCTCACGAGACGTTCGCGGGGTTCCGCGAGTTGCGCGGGCAACTAGTCGCGATGCTCAACAGGCTACCGGCCGTGGCCTGGGAGCGACGCGGTGAGCACGGCGTCTTCGGCGCGGTGACACTCCACTGGTTGGCGAACCACGTCTGCGACCATGACATGGAGCATCTCCAACAAGCGCTGGACGCGCTGACCTGACGAGGGCGGCAAGGACGGCAAGGGCGGCGAGGGCGGCAGGTGACTGAGCGGGCGACGTTGGTTAGGAAGCAGGATGGGGTATGCAGACAGCGGATAGGTTGAGCGGGAGCGGGAGCGGAACGGCTGGGGCGGACGTCAACGTGGCCGACCTCGACAATAACGCGCTCATCATTCGGCTTCACTTCACGATCAACCACCTCTCGCGCTGGCTGACGCCGGTCCACGATCGGAGCAAGTTGGCTCGCAGCGTCAGCCGGGGCGAGCCTTCGGTGAAGGACTTGCTCCTGCAGATGCGTGACGAAGAGCTGCGGGTCTTTCCGAAATTGCATCTGATCGCCCACCGGAACAACCCGGATCTGGACAAGCTGCCGGAGGTCACGCGGACGCCGGCGCAGCAACAATGGGACCAGCAGGCGAACGCGTTGGAGATCATCGCCGAGTTCCGGCGGTTGCGGCAGAGTACGTGCTCACTATTACGCAGCCTGCCCGATTCGGCGTGGTCGCGCGTCGGCACGAGCCGGCGTGAGCACGACTGGCAACTCCGGACGCTGGCGGAGCATTTGGCCGATCACGATCGTGAGGTGCTGGCGCGGATCGATCGCGCGCTGGACCGGGTCGGCGCGCGGGAGGGGGTTTCGCCCGCCGCGCGGTCTCATTTGGACGAGTTGTTGCGGCTGGCGCCGGCCGGTCGTGAGGGATAGTTAGTCGCGGAGATGGAGGACGGTCGCGTCAGGAGGAGGCGGCGCGCGGGCGCCGGGGGGAATTCGCCCGATGCCGACGAACGATGATCAGGTCCTGCGCTGGGACGTGCAGCCGATGAGTTACGCGCCATCGACCCCATCACTGGTCGAGCGACTAGCTCGCGAGTTCTTCGCGGCCATCGACGACCGCGATCCGCAACGGCTCGAGGCGACCCTTGCGCCGCACGCGACCTTCCGCGCGCTGCCCCATCAACCGCCGGTGCGACCGGCCGCGGAGATCGTCAACCACTTCGGCGCGGTCGTCTCCTCGTATCCCGACGCGCGATGGGAGGTGACCGACGTTATCGGTCAAGAGGAACGTGCGGCGGTCCTCTTCGTCGTGCGCGAGCCGTCGCGCCGGCTGGGTCGGGATCTGATCTCCGAGCAGATCGCGGTCTTCCGTGTCGCCGATGGCCGGATCGTCAGCATCGTCGGGTTTTTTGACAGCGCCGAGTTCCACCGGGTTTTTTGGGACGAGGGCGTTTAAGCCGACGCCCACCTGGAGGTCGTCGCACACCTCGTGCGGCAGCGTCACACGTCCTCCGCTGGTCATCATCGCCGGAATCTCTCTCATACCCGACTTTCTTTCAGTCATCCCCGGACCACTTCCCAGAAATGCCGGATGGCGTCGATATGGGCCCGCGGCGAATCCAGGCCGGCGCGCATGGTGTTGACGGCGAGATGGCTGGCGCCGAGTGCGCGCCATTCCTCGACGATGCCGCGCCAGTCCGATTCGGGGGCGGCGTTGAGGGAGACGCGGGCTTCGATCTGGACCGCGTCGGGCGAGCGGCCCGCGGCCCCGGCGTAGCCGCGGACGCGTTCGATCATGCCGCGCAGGTTGTCGTCGAGCGGCGTCTGGGTCATCCAGCCGTCGGCGAGGCGGCCGATCCGTTCGAGCGCCGCCTCGGCGCGACCACCCATCCAAATCGGGATCGGCCGCTGGATCGGGAGCGGGTTGAGGCCGGCCTCTTTGACCTGGTGATAGCGGCCGTCGAAAGTCACCACTGGCTCGGTCCAGAGCCGACGGAGGAGGTCGACTTGCTCCTCGTAGCGACGGGCGCGATTGCGGAAGTTCTCGTTGAGGGCCTCGAATTCGACCTCGTTCCAGCCGATGCCGACGCCGAGGCGCAGCCGCCCGCCGTTCAGGATGTCGATCTCCGCTGCTTGCTTGGCGACCAGCGCCGTTTGCCGCTGCGGCAGGACTATGACGCCGGTTGCCAGCGCCAGTTTCGGCGCGACCGCGGCCAGCCAACCGAAGAGGACGAACGGCTCGTGGAACTGGTCGTCGGCGGCGTAGGCGCCGCCCCAACCGGGGCGGTTGGTTGTGTCGGCGCCGAGGACGTGGTCGTAGATCGTCAGGAAATCGTAGCCGAGTCCCTCGGCCGTCCGCGCGTACTCGCGCAGGACCGCGGGGTCGGGGCCGATTTCGAGTTGGGGGAAGGTAACGCCAATCTGCATCTCCGCCTCGCTTTGGTCGTTCGACGTTCGACGTTCGATGTTCGGCGGCGCGAACATCGGGGCTCGGGCGCATTGTAGCGCCCGGTTGGGTTGGTTTGGCTTTGACGGGAGTGTTGGTGGTCGCGGATACTTCGTGAAAGAACGCACGATGGCGTGCGGGGCCCGCGGTCGGGCGTCGATGGCGTTGGCGCGGGGTGGTGGGCTACGGTTCAGGTAGTGAGACGAACGACGATGGCGACGGCGCGAGGCGAGCGGCAGGATGGAGTCGAGTACGCGTCCGTCGATCCACCGCCCGACGAGGGCCGCCAGCGCCGGCCGCGCAACGGCCAGCACGCCGCGCCGATGACGGTGACCGAGACGATTCCCGACATCGTGATTCGGCGCTTACCGGTCTATATCCGCACGCTGCGGGAGTTGCAGGACCGGGGCATCAACTCCGTCTCCTCAGACGAGTTGGCCGACCATATCGGAGTCACCGCCGCCCAGATTCGCCGCGACCTGTCGTACTTCGGCAAGTTCGGCAAACAAGGGAAGGGGTACGACGCGCGGTATTTGGCCGACGCGATCGGGCAGATTCTCAAGCTCGACCATCCGTGGGAGGTGGCGTTGGCTGGGTTCGGCAACCTCGGCCGCGCTATCGTGCATTACAAGGGGTTCGTGCCGAGCACCTTCCACATCGCGGCCATCTTCGATCGCAACCCGGAGCGCGTCGGCCAGCGCGTCGACGGCTTGACGATCGTCGCCGACGATCGGATTGCGGGGGAGATCGCCCGATTGGGCATCCGGATGGGGATCATTGCCGTGCCCGCCCAGGCGGCGCAGCACGTCGCGGAGCAAATGGTGATCGGCGGCGTGCGCGCGATCCTGAACTACGCGCCCGTCGTGCTGCGTCTGCCGGCCGGCGTCATCGTGCGCGAGGTCGACCCGATCAGCGCGATGCAGTCGATGACGTACTATCTGGAGGATTGAAATCCCTCGGCTATCCGCGTGCGTGGGAATGGCGTCTAGGCCGCTGCGATTTGGTCGAGGAGTCGGAGGATGGCGTGTGCTTGGGCGATGGCGTCAGTGGCCAGAAGTTTGAGTGGGGGAAGCACACGGTTGTCGCGGTTATACGGATTGTGATAGTCGGCGATGATGCGGTGTCGTTTGAGGTCGATACCCAATTCCCCAATCAACATCATATTTGACAGGTTGTTGTTTCTCCCGAATGTGGCCAGTTCGCCCCATATTCGGTGACCACGCAAAGGGAGTTGGGTCCGTTCACGGCAAACGATGGTTGTGCGATGGTACGCGCTGTAGTAGGCGCGACTGATATTGGAACGCAGTGCCGCCTCGTCTGAAGCATCGGTCACCAATTGTCGAGCAAGCCGAAGGTACTCCTTCCAGTCAAAATTGTCTGCCATTAGACGGTGAGCAGCGACACGACGCCGATGAAATCGCTCGAGGCCTCCCGCCACCAAGCGTCTCGAAAGCGGTAGAGGCGTTCGCGCGCTTCCCGTGGATGAAGACCGCTCTCGATGACCGCGTAGAGCATAAGCGGCCCATCCGGATCGTCCGGATCCTCGAAGACTTCAAGCGCGAGGTTGGCGTCGGCGGGAAAGAAGTGGCCGACGCGGTCGGCTGCTTCGAACAGCAGCGCGGCAAGCCGCGGGTGCGGTCCCAGGAACCGCGTAACCTCAGCGTCGTCGCGGAAGCGGACGCGTTGTCGAAGCGCCGCGATTTCGGGACCCGCGTCGAGTGAAACGACCATGCCAATGTCCTTGCATTGCTCCGTGAACGCTACCGCATCGCGCGGTGCGGTCTGTGAGGAATCATGCCATAGGCGATGACGGCGCCGCACGGGAGGCCATGCGCGGTGACGCGATCCGCCTATACTCTGCCCTCGGTCGGTCGTGGCGGCAACGGTCGCGACTGACCTACTTCCTGATTATCAATGAGGAACCCCATAGCATGACCACACCAAAGGCGCCGAAGCATCTCTACGTCGTCAATGACGTGCCGGAGTTGCTCGATCTTTTTCGCGAACTGCTCGAATCCGAAGGCTACCGGGTGACACTGGACCGGTTTGCCGCCGTCGGGCTGAACGAGCGGTTGGAGCGGGTCAAGGCGGGCAAGCCGGACCTGATGATCCTCGACTTCCTGGTCGGCGGCGAGTCGCTCGGGTGGCAACTGCTGCAAATGCTGAAGATGGATCGCGCAACGACGGGCCTACCGATTGTCGTCTGCACGGCCGCGGTCCACACGGTACGGGAGTTGCACGCGCACTTGGTGACAATGGACGTCGAGGTGGTGCTCAAGCCGTTCGACGTCGACCAGTTGCTGGCAGCGATCACGCGGGCGTTCGAACGGGCCGAGGTCAACGCGAAGTCGGACGAATAGCGGCACAAAGATGGGCCGCCCGTGGCTGGCGGGCGGCCCAATCGGGGGTCGTGAAGACGGTCGGCGAGGGAAGGGGGGATACCGACCGCCCTCATACGACTTTACGTAAACGATATCCTGGTGGATTCATAGCGCCGGCTGGCTATTACTCCCGTTGGAGTGAGAAATAGACTCGGTCGTCGTCGTCGAAGGAAAAGAAGGAGTCACTGAACATAACCAGTGAACCCGCGTCGTCGCTCATTACTGACCAGCATACGTTGCCTTCGATCGCTCCGCCTGGAAAAACCTCGGCCCTCGACAACTCGTTTGGGATGACGCCGCAACGCGCCTCGAAGGACTCATAGGCCACGTTCGATGCACCGACCGCCGACAGACCGACGCTGGACGTGAATGCCGCTGACTCATCGCCATAATAGGTCGCGGTGACGGTAACGAGAAAGAACTGACGTCCTTCGGCCGGTGGATCGTTAAACTGGTTCTCTGCCATAACCAGGTCTGTCCCGTTCGGGACCACGTCGAGCACCGACAATTGCCATCCGCCGCCCACGTCAGCGGCTGTGCCAATCGGCACAGGATTGTCGCGGGTCCCCACTGGACCACTGGCGACCGGACGTGGCGTGTTCGTCGGTTGAAGTTCGGCATCGGTACTCTCGGGTGGGTTCTCGGCACTTGCCTGAGCGTCCTGCTCAGCTTGCGGTGTCAGAACCGCCCCCTCGAGTCGCTTCACTCTCTTGCGAAGCCCAGCAACCTCGGTACCCTGGTCGGCAACCTGGGTTTCGAGCGTGCCTAGTCGCCCTTCGGTGTTGTCCTGCGCATCGGCAGGTACCAAGAAAACGGAGAATCCAGCATAGAACGATAGCCCGAAGCACGCCATCGTGACCATCACCAATCGGATCACGGATAGACTCCTTTCTAGCATGCCCGTACCGCTCACCCAGTCGGCGGCACAGTTCGCGCAAGGCCACAGTTTTGACAAGAAGTTGTGGTGATCGGGACCTCAACACCACAACGAGGGCAGGTCACGGTTGGGGAGAGAACAGTTCCGGCAGCCAGTGTTTCCCGCGGGCTATTCTGTCCAGTGGACATAAGCTGACGCATTTCTCGGTCTTGCCGCCCGCGGACTCGGCCACCAAACCACATTATCAGGCTCAGTACCACCAAAGCACCCAGGCTCGTGGCATTGAGCACTAACAGGACGAGACCATCAGTGGCGCTAATGATGGCCGCATCTCCGAGGACGCCTGCGCTCCCGATTACGATGAGGCTTGCGCCGAACGTCACAAGGAAGAGCACGACAATAGTGACGATCAAGAGACGTCGTAAGCGGCCCACGGAGTTCCTCCTAGCGGTCGCTTTGTCGCATGAACCGCGTGTCGCACGCGGTCACGTCGTCGGCGATGCTGATCCTGGGCAATGTTGTTCGTATCATCTTTCGCGTTGCCCACGGTTGCAAGGCTTTGACAAGCGCATCGCCGAATCCTGGCATCAGTGCGTGCGAGTGACCGACCAGTTTGGTACGGTTCAATATCTTGTTCCGCTGTTCACCATCGAATCAGACGAGTCGATTACGACTCGTGGGTGGCAGAGGTCCAGCAGGTTGAAAGTGGTGGGAGACGGGTATCGTGTGGGATGGATTGGCGAACCTGAGCAGAGGACGGGAACCGGCTGAGGCAAGCGAGGACTGGCGCCGTTCATGGTTTGTCGCGTCCGATCCCAGCCGGATCGCCGACGCTTGGCAGCGGATTCTCGATGGAACGGAGAGAGACGCCTATTCGGGCGCGGTCGCGCTCGTGGCGCGGAGAACTGAGGTCGTTCTCCATCGCGCGACCGGCTTTGCGGTCAAAGCACCGGCCCAGATTCGGATGACGGAGGAAACGATCTTCGACCTCGCGTCGCTAACGAAGGTTGTGGCGACGCTGCCGTCGATATTGCGGCTGGTCGAATCGGGTAAGGTGGGACTCGACGAGCCGGTGGGCGCGCGCCTGCCCGAGTTCGGTGTCGCGGGGTGGAAGCGGGGCGTGACGATTCGCCGCTTGCTGAGCCACTCGGCCGGCTTCCCGGCCTGGCGGCCGTTCTACGTCGACGGCGTGGGACCGGCATCGTATTTGGCGACGATTGCCTCGGTCGAGCCGGCGTATGAACCAGGAGCCGAGTCCATCTACAGCGACTTTGGATTCATCCTCCTGGGAGAGCTCGTGCGGCGAGTTACGGGCGATGAGATTGCCGAGTTTGCGGCGAGGGAGGTCTTCGCGCCGCTGGGCATGACGGAGACGATGTTTACGCCGCCCGCCGCGTTGCGGGATCGGATCGCGGCGACCGAAATCGGCAACCCCTACGAGCGCGGGATGGCCGGCGAGCGCGCGGCCGAGTTCGGCGGCTGGCGCGTAGGGTCGATCCACGGCGAGGTCCATGACGGCAACGCCTACTATGGTTTGAAAGGCGTCGCCGGTCACGCCGGTCTCTTCGGCACGGCGCGCGATCTGCTGCGCTATGGGCAATGCTGGCTACGCGGGGGTATCGTGGACGGTATGCGCTTGCTCAGCGATGCGATCGTGGCCGAGGCGACCAGCGAGCAAGCGCCGGGGCGCGGACTAGGTTGGCGCCTGCCGACCGACGACCCGGAGGACCACGGCCGGCCGCTTGATCCGCGCGCCTACGGGCATACCGGCTTCACCGGCACGTCCCTGTGGATTGACCCGGAGCGCGAGCTGGTGATCGTGCTGCTGACGAATCGGGTGCATCCGACGGTGCGCGAGGGCATCGGCGCGGTGCGTCTGGCCTTCAATGCGGCGCTGGCCGATGCGTTCACGATAGAAGGTAGCGAGGAGTCCGCGTGACCGATCACCGTCCAGGCAGGTTGTGTATTGGCCTGATTTCCGGCACGTCGGCCGACGGCATCGACGCCGCGCTGGTGCGGATTGCGGGCGCCGGCGGCGACGCCACGGTCGACTTGGTCCACTTCCGCTCGACGCCGTATCCCATGCTGGTGCGCGAGGAGTTGCTCGCGCTCTACGACCCGGACGCGCCAAACGCGATCGCGCGCCTCTGCTCCATCAATGTCGTCGTGGGTGGGTTGTTTGGCGAAGCCGCCGTGGCGCTTAGCCGCGAAGCAGGAGTGGCGATTGATCGAATCCACGTCGTCGGCTCGCATGGGCAGACGGTGTGGCATCAGCCGGGTCCGGACCAGGCGCTACCGCACTCGGTGCGCTCGACGTTACAGATCGGGGAACCGGCCGAGATCGCGGAGCGGACCGGCGTGCCGGTCATCGCCGACTTTCGGGCGGCGGATATCGCGGCGGGGGGTCAGGCCGCGCCCCTGGTTCCCTACTTCGATTGGGTAGTGCTGCGCGACGCGGTCCGCAACCGAGCGGTGCAGAACATCGGCGGCATTGGCAACGTCACGTACCTGCCGGCGGGCGGCCGGTTGGACGCGGTCCGAGCCTTCGATACGGGACCGGGCAACATGGTCATCGACGGCCTGGTGACGCTATTGACCGGCGGCGAACAAAGCTTCGACCGCGACGGGTCGATGGCGGCGCGGGGAACGGTCGATTCGGCACTCCTCGATCGTTTACTCGACGACGACTACCCGCGGCTGGCGCCGCCGAAGACAACCGGCCGCGAGCGATACGGCCTGGCATTCGCGCGCGAAGTCATGCGCGACGGCGACCTGGACGAGGGGGTGCTGGCAACTGGTTCGACGGCGACGGCAGCGGATCGACAGCGAGCCTACAACGCGATCGCGACGGCGACCGCGTTCACGGCTCGGACGATTTCCGATGCCTACGCCGCCTGGTTGCCGGGGGTGGACGAGGTGATCGTGGGCGGCGGCGGGAGCCGCAACCCGACGCTGATGGGGATGCTGGCCGCCGCCGTCGAACCCGTTCCGGTGACGACCTGCGAGGTGTACGGCGTCAACAGCCGGGCGAAGGAGGCGATGGCCTTCGCCTTGATGGCCCACGACGCGCTGGAGGGGCTGCCGACCAACGTTCCCGGCGCGACCGGCGCGCGGCGGGCGGTTGCGCTTGGCACGCTGGTGCTGTCCACGTCTCATTAGAGGTAGGCACGTTCGCACGGCTGTTTCAAGTGCGCTGTTGGCATTATAGTGTAGGAATCTGTCGGGATGCAAACAAACGAGCTCGACGCAGACGGGACTCAATGCCTACCGTCGAATTGATGCGGAGTCGCCGATGAAAGACGCACAAAAGCCGGATCACGTTAGCCTCAATGGGCTGCTTGGCCAACTGCGTGACGGACGATACGTCATACCGGACTTCCAACGGGAGTTCGAATGGGAGCCTTGGGATATTCGCGACCTCATGCGCTCCATCTTCATGGATTACTACATCGGCAGCCTGCTCCTGTGGAAGGGAAAAGACGAGAACTTTGACGCGCTCTCATGCGCGCCGATGTATGGTTTCGAGGGCGAACTGCATAGGGAGTACATCGTGCTGGATGGTCAGCAGCGGCTGACGGCCATGTACTACGCGTTTATCGGACCGAACGTGCCATTACCGAAGCGGTTGGGTCCCGGTGTCTTTTACCTCAACATCAATCGCTTCATGGACGAGGAGTACGATCAGGCCTTCCACTACGACTACTACTCGAAGCGGATCGAGAAGCTCCTAAGTGATACGGAGGCGCAATATGCTGCGCATTTCTTCCCAATGACGGTCGTTGGGCAGGCCGGCTTTGCCCTGGCGAAATGGGTATTCGGTTACGAGCACTTTTGGGAGCAGAAGGCGGCCGAGGCTGCCGCGTTTAGCCGGGACGACGAGGCCGACGAGGCCATTCACCATGTCGAGAATGCGCGCGAGTTCGGCGATCACTTGAAGGGGATTACCGAACAGTACCAGATATCGTACGTCGAATTAGATCGAGAGTTGGCTATCGACAAGGTCTGCGATATCTTCACGCAGGTCAATAGTAAAGGCATTCGACTTGACATATTTGACCTCATGAATGCGCTGATTCGGCCGCGCGGTCTTCAGCTCAAGCACATGTGGCGCGCAGCCGCGCCGCGACTGGAGTTTGTCGATAGCGAGAAGATGAACGTCTATATCTTGCAGGTCATGTCTATTCTGCGACAGGCCTATTGCTCACCGAAGTACCTCTATTTCCTGCTGCCGGGGCAGAAGAAACCAGTTCGCGACGCGGATGGACGAAAGGGCGTCCAGATTCTTGTGTCTGACGTCGAGGACTTCGAGCGGCTATGGAATGAAGCCGTTACCGCATTGGAAAGCGCGATCAATCTGCTCCGGCACCCCATGGAGTTCGGCGTGATCACGGGTAAATACTTGCCCTACGTTTCGATCCTTCCAGTCTTCGCGGCATTGCAGGCTCATCTCAAGGCGCTGCCGAGTGAACTCCGTCTGAGTGGTCAACGCAAGTTACGTCATTGGTATTGGGCGTCGATCTTTCTGAATCGGTATTCGGGTTCGGTCGAGTCGACGAGCGCCCGAGACTACCTAGACGTGCGGTCGTGGATACGGGACGATGCAGCCGCGCCGCCCTTCGTCAAGGAGTTCGAATCGCGGTTCAAGACGTTGGATCTTAGGCGAGAGACGAATACCGGGTCGTCCGTGTATTCCGGCATATTCAATCTGCTGGTGTTGGGAGGTGCGCAGGATTGGATCGCCGGAATGGTTCCTCAGTACGATGACCTTGACGATCATCACATCGTGCCGACCTCGTGGGGTTTCAAGCATCTGGATGGAAACCTCATCCATTCTGTCCTGAATCGAACTCCCCTTACCTCAGATACCAATCGCCACGTGATTCGAGACAGGTTGCCGAATACCTACCTACCAGAGCTCATGAACTCAAACGGCGCGCAGAAAGTCCGGCAGGTTCTGGAGACGCATCTCATCTCGCCTGCCGCCGTCGATATCTTGCTCCGCGACCCGTTTGAACCGAAGGATTTCGACGATTTCATTGAGGAGCGGCAGCGCACGATTCAACAGGCGATCGAGGATCTGCTGATCAAGGAACGGATGGACCTGTCCCCGAGTCTCAGGGAGTTGGATCAACGAATCGAAGCGGTCGAATTGGGTCTGCGCAGATTTATCTCGTTGGCGTTGCACAACGATCCGGGGCAGTTGCCGTCTCATGTGTCACAACGAATCCAAGAGCGCATTCAGACCGCAATGCAGAAAGATCCGGCGCTCGACGGCGATCGTTTCGGGACCCTTCAAGGAATGTTGGAGTACAGTGACTTGCGCGAACTCCAACAGGCGATGTGTTCGAACGCAACCTGGCCGCGGTTCCAGGAGCGGTTCGGCACGAAGGAACTGCTGGGCGTGAAGTTCACGCAGCTCGCGGATGCGCGGAATGGCATCCGGCACAGCCGCTCCATCAATGAAGTAACACGGATGGAGGGGGAGGCGGCAACGATCTGGTTCGGTCAATTATTGAGCTAAAGCGAGGATGGCGGCCGGCGGGGATCGTACGAAGCACATGTTCACGATTCACTATGAGGTCGCACCGCCTGCCATCGTTTCATGCTACGTTGCACCGATCAACGGCGACTCGTGATCTGCGACTGAAGGAGGGCGTATGGACCGGTACAGGCTGGATCGGCGGATGTTGCTGCGCGCGGCAGGCGCCGGTGCCGTGATCGCGGGGGAGGGCGTGCTATCGCGAGGCGGTGCCAGCGCACAGGAGGCAGGAGGGCAGACGGGCGACCTGATCATCGGCAAGGCGCAGGAGGCGGTCGGGTTCGACCCGGCGTTGGTCACCGCGGCTTCGAGTTTTCAGGTGATGGCCCCGGTCTACGATCAACTCGTCGACTTCGACCCGGAGAACCAGGCCGTGCCGGGGCTGGCCGAGAGCTGGGAGAACCCGGACGAGACGACGTTCGTCTTTCATTTGCGGCCGGGGGTGACGTTCCACGACGGGACGCCGTTGACGGCGGCCGATGTCAAGTTCAGTTTCGAGCGAATCATGGACCCGGCAACCGCTTCGCCCTGGGCGAGCCAGTTCGAGCCGATCGCCAGCATCGAGGCGACCGACGACCAAACCGTGACCTTCACGCTCAAACAGCCCTACGGCCCGATGCTCTCGGTGCTCGGCGCGACCTACGCGGCGATCGTGCCCCAAGCCGCGGTCGAGGGCGGAGCCGATCTCCAGCAGACGATGGTCGGCACGGGACCATTCTCGCTGCAAGACTACACTCAGGACGTCGAGACGATCCTGGCGGCGAACCCGACCTATTGGGAAGAGGGTTTGCCTGAGCTGGCGACGTTGACCTACCGGATCCTGCCGGACGAGGCGGCGCGGCTGGCCGCGATCCGCACCGGGGAGATCGGCTTGACCTCGCTGGCCGATCCGGCGGCGGTCAGCTTGGCCAGCCGCGAGGAGGGGGTCGAGGTTGTCACGCAGGAAACGACCGACTACTACCTGCTCGGCCTCAACACCCAGCAGGCGCCGTTCGACAACGTCCAAGTGCGGCAGGCGCTGAGCCTGGCGATCGATCGGACGGCGGTGCTCGACGCGGTCTTCTTCGGCGAGGGGAGCGTGACCGGGCCGATCGTGCCGACGCTTGGCGATTGGGCAACCCCGGTCGACCAACTCCCGCTCTATCAAACGGATCGCGAGCAGGCGACGGCGCTGTTGAGCGAGGCCGGTCTGGCGGATGGCTTCGAGTTTTCGATCACCGTCTCGCCGCTCTACCCGGAGTTCGTCAACATTGCCCTGGTGCTCCAGCAGCAGCTTACGGAGGTCGGGATTACCGTCACGCTCGATCAGGTCGAATGGGGGACGTTCATCGACCGCTGGCGCGAACGGGATTTTCAGAGCTTCGTCAGCTTCAATGGCAGCGGCACCGACCCGGACCGGGCTACGTACCCGGTCTTCCACACGGGCGGCTCGGTCAATGCCTTCCAGTTCAGCGACCCGGCGATCGACGCGCTACTGGAGGAGGCGCGGTCGACGGTCGATCCGGCCGCGCGCCGCGAGATCTACCAGCAGGCGGACAAGGCGATCACCGAGGCGGCCCCGGCGATCTTCCTCTTCACCCGCACAGCCTACTTCGCGCTGCGGGACACGGTCCAGGGCTTCGAACCGTCGCCGGTCGATACGTGGGAGACGCTGAAGCGGACGACGGTGGGGTGATGGGGAGGGGGAATGGGTGATGGCGCCACCGTGCCATTCTCCATCACCCAGAAGCTACCAGTCGGGTTTGCGAACGACAAGATTTGGAACGCGACCAAAATCGCGCAGGTTGTCCGTGAGGACATCATGGCCGTTTACCATGGCGGTTGCGGCAATGATGAGGTCGTGTGCGTGGATTCTTTGACCCCGTGATGAAAGGTCTGCCGCAATACGCGCGTGTTCGCGCGCCGTCGCAAGATCGAATGGGAGGGCTCCAAAGAGGGTTAGGATCTCTTCTACAAGGTTTGCGCGAAGCCTTCGCCGTTGAGGGGTATCGGCGCGATGCACACCGACGAGCAGCTCCGAGGCGGTGATGCTGGAAATCATGATAAGTTCGTCGGAGAACGTTTCGATCAACCCCGTCACAGGTCGTCCGAGCCGCCCCATGGCGATGAACACGCTCGAGTCGATAATTAATCCCACTCCGGGAACTCCGCGAGGGGTTGATTTGCCTGGATATCGACCAGGTCTTTCCAGAAATCTTCATCGGGCTTGGGGAGGCTATCCCAGAGCTTGATGAACTCGCCCAGCGTAAGCCCCGGCTTGGCTGTCGTCGGCACGATTTCCGCGACGCGCACGCCGTTGCGCTCTATCACAAAGCGCTCTCCACGGTACTGGACTCGGTTGAGCACGTCTGAGAGGTTCCGGGCAAGGTGCGTGGCAGTAATGGAGTGGTTGTTCATGATGGCGACCTCAACTTATCGGCATAGGCGGTTCCGTAACAGATTATCATATTCGCGCCCATGCTGACCTACCTCGCTCGCCGCATCTTTGTCGTCTTTCTGCCGACGCTGCTGGGGATTTCGGTCCTCGTCTTCGGGGCGATGCGGTTGATTCCTGGCAGCTTCGTCGACGTGATGATCGGGATCGGGCCGGACGTCAGCCAGGAGCAGCGGGACCAGATCGCCCGTTCGTATGGACTCGATCAGCCATTGCCGGTGCAGTACCTGCGCTGGGTGGCGAACGTCGCGACCGGGGACCTGGGATCGTCACTGCGGACGGGAGACTCGGTCGGCAGTCTGATCCTCGCCCGGCTGCCGGCGACGCTCGAGTTGGCGCTGTTGGCGACCATCTTCTCCCTGCTGTTGGCGGTTCCGATCGGGGTGCTCTCGGCGGTGCGGCGCAACGGCGCGATCGACGCGTTGGCGCGGATGACCGCGTTAGTTGGGTTGTCGGTGCCGAACTTCCTGCTCGGTACGCTGCTCATCCTCTTCATCTCGTTGAAGTGGCCGGTGCTGCCGACGACCGGATTCGTGCCGATCTCCGATGGGCTCTGGCCGAACCTGAAGTCGCTCGTGTTGCCGACGATCTCGCTCGGCGCGTTGCTGGCGGCGTCGATTACGCGGATGACCCGCTCAGCCCTGCTGGAAGAACTCGGTAAGGAGTACTTGACCGTGGCCCGCGCCAAGGGGTTGACAAACCGCGCGGTCGTGCTTGGTCACGCGCTGCGCAACGCGCTGGTGCCGGTGGTGACGGTAGTTGGCATCCAGACCGGGTATCTGCTGGGCGGCACGGTGATCGTGGAGCAACTCTTCGCCATCCCGGGGATCGGCCGGCTGGCGCTCGACGCGGTGTTGCAGCGTGATTACCCGCTGGTGCAAGGGACGACCCTCTTCATCGCCGCCGCGTTCGTGTTGATGAATCTGCTCACCGACGTCGTCTATGGTTTGATCGACCCGCGGATTCGGAAGCCCTGATGGCGATGGACCTGGCTGCCGCGCCGATGTTGCGCCGGCGACGGGGTGGATTCGTCGCCGCCATCCGACGGTTTCTGCGACAGAGCCGGGCCGGGGGTGTGGCCGGGCTGGTGCTCCTGGTCTTTGTCCTCGCGGCCTTACTTGCGCCGCTCGTGGCGCCGGCCGATCCGGTCGAGATGAACACGATCGACCGGCTATTGGGACCGGGCGAAGCTGGTTTGCTCGGCACCGACGTCTTTGGGCGGGACATCTTTAGCCGCATCCTCTACGGCGCGCGGATATCGCTGGCAGTGGGGGCGGTCTCGGTGCTGGCCTGCGCGGTGATTGGGACCACGCTCGGTCTGGTCGCCGGCTACGTCGGGCGGTGGCCGGAGTACCTGATCATGCGGGTGATGGACTCGCTCTTCGCCTTCCCCTCGGTGCTGCTGGCGATTCTGGTCGTTTCGATCTGGGGCGCGGGGTTCGGCAGCATCGTGATCGCGATCGCGACGATCTACACGCCGATCTTTGCCCGCATCGTGCGGGGCTCGACGCTGGCGGTGAAGCACGTCGAGTACGTGCAAGCGGCGGTCGCCGCCGGCGCGCCGACGGGCCGGGTCATCCTGCGCCACGTCCTGCCGAACGTCGCCGCGCCGATCATCGTCCAGCTCGCGCTGAGCCTGTCGGGCGCGGTTATTCTGGAAGCGGCGCTGAGCTTCCTGGGGTTGGGCGCGGTGCCGCCGGACCCGTCCCTCGGCTCGATGCTGAGCGAGAACCGCACCTCGATGGAGCTGGCGCCGTGGACGGTGATCTACCCTGGGGCGGCGCTTGGCGCGCTCGTGCTGAGCATCAACCTCTTCGGCGACGCGTTGCGGGATCTGCTCGATCCGCGGCTACGGACGGAGGGATAGTCCGTATCGGCTGATGGTATGAGCGTGATGCGTACAATGAAGGACGACGATGAACCATACGCCGTCGACCGAAGCGCCCATCATCTGCGAAAGGTCCCAGCCGGGCTGGCGGTGGGCGTTGTGGCCCCAAAGGATTGGTCCGCACGTTCCGCCATCCGGCGAGGTGAAAGCCTGGGTGCGCGAGCATCGGCTGACTGATGAAGAGCGCGCCGTCTACGATTTGCTTGCCAGGCGACGCTCGGCTGCCGAGATCGCCGCGAGCCTGGAGATGGATCCGCGCGACGTCGCGAGCTCCGTACAGCGAATCCGGGCCAAGATTGACGAAGCGATGCCGAGCAAGACAGTCGTCTAGCCCATCACGCCTCGGCGAAACGCGGGGGAGCGCATCCGAGCTTTTCTGCACGCACTGGTCGACCGGATCGAGGAGCAAGCCGAGTTGCTTGTTTTCGCGGAAACAAGCTCGCTTACCGCTTGGTTCGAGGGCGGAGCTTACGCGGTCGAACGGATGCATCTGGCCGGGTTGCTGGCCCAGGCACGTCCAGATGTCGACGCCGATTATCTGGCGGACGCGCTCCTGGCGCCGCTGGCGGCGAGACTCTTCCTTTACCAACGCCGCGAGCGAAACCTCTCCGTTGAGCGGATCAAGGCCGGCCTCGACGATCTGCTAGCCGGGATATTGACGTAGCGGTGTGCTAATCGCCGGTGGCCGGAAAACCTTCGTCCTGCCAACGGCGGTATTTCCAGATGGCGACCGCGCGGCGGGTTTCTTGGAGGCCGCGACGATCCATGTTGGAAAGGACGAGCAGGTCGGCGTCGGAGGCGCGATCGATCTCCTCGATCGCCTCGTAGCCGTGTCGGGTGAGAATGTGAATGAGCCGCGGTGAAACGTCGAGCGAATCGACGGTCGGCCGCCAGCGCCGGCGTAGGAGGCGGAGCGCCTCTTCGACCAGGCTCCAGAGCAGGATCGGCGTGCCGATCACGATGCCGGTGATTGCCAGCCAGCCGACGCTGAGCATCGCCACCGTCAGCGCCTCGTCGCCGGCGAGGGCAGGTCCGATGATGGCCGCCGCGCAACCGCCAACGAGAATGAACGAGCGGCGGATCGGATTGACGGCGAAGGGGTCGGCGAAGTGACAGGTCCTGGGCGATCCGAGGCGAGCTGTTTTCACCGTGTGCAATCCTCGTTGCATTTCAGCCACGTTCGGCGCCGCTCGGCAGCGTGCGACATCCCGGCGCGGCTGGCGTGCCTGCCAGGTGGCAGGCTCGGCCGCTACCTCTATCGACGGCATCTCTACACGACAAGACGCCCAAGCGGGCGTGCCTGTGAGATAGAACGCGCCAGATTGCCATTTGACAGGTGTACGTACACATGATATAGACAAGGCATTCCCCGCGTCGTCCGGGACGCGCCGCCACCGCGGGCGTGCTCCAGGGAGAGGCATTTGCCCGCCGCGGGGCCGTTGCCCCCGGGACCATGGGCGCCGTTCGCCCGTGACCGCCCACTCCGCGCCGGGAAGCGAGGAGCAACAGATCTTGGCCAGCCCCTGCGTTCGCCCGTCCGTGCCCGCGCGTACCCTCCGTTCTCGACCTCACCCGCCCTCTGTTTCACCCTTCGGCAGCATCTCACCCAACCTAACTCGGCGGACGGCGCTGCGAACGCTTCTGGGGCTGGCCCTCCTCCTCGCTTCTCCGGCGCTTTCCACGCACGCCGCGCCCACGGCGCCCGCGCCCGTCGAGACGGCGCGCGCGATTGCGCTCGGCGGCGGCGTCTATGAGATGGTGGCGACCGCGTTCGGATCCTCGGTTGACGGCCTGATCGGCAACGAAACGGCGAGCGGTCACGTCTTGCGGGCCAACGACCGGTTGGTGGCGCTGCCGGCGTGCACGGAGTCCTCGTGCCCGTGGCTCGATCGTCATGCGGGCATCGGCGACTCCTGGGGGCCGCAGACGCTGTGCGCCGAGTCAGACGGGTATTGCTGGGTCGCGGTGGAAAGTGTCGAGACGGGGCGGTGCGCGGTGGCGCCGGTCCTTGACGTGGGGCCGCTCTTTATCCACGACAATTGGTGGGCGGCCAGGAACGAGCGGAACTACCGCCTCGACCGGGGGGTGCCGGCGGCATCGTGGGCCAAAGATGGCTACGACTTCGGATTCGGGCCGGGGATCAGCGACCGCGGCCACGACGTGCAAAACGATTGGTCTCACGGGGCGAGCATCGACCTGGCCGCCGGCACATGGGTCGATCTCGGCCTGCCGCTAGTGGAAGGGGTCGCCGACGTTCGGGTGACGCTACTGTGGCAAGCCGGGATCAGCCACCACGACGCCTGCGGTGGCGGGGGCGGTGGCAACGCCACGGTCAACGACAGCCTCAACCTCCGTGGCGGCCCAAGTACGGGCGAGCGCGTGCTCGACGTGATGCCGGTGGGCAGTCGAGTGTCGATCCTGGGCGGGAGCATCAATGGCTTCTTCCCGGTCCGCTACGGCACGACGCCCGGTTGGGCATTCCGCGACTACCTGAACGCGGACGTGGGCGCGCGCCGGCTGGGAGTGATACTAGAGGACCTCAACCTGCGCACCGGACCGAGTACGTCCGACGCGATCATCGACGTCATGCCGGCGAGTCGCCTCGTCGGGCTAGGCGAGGTGGCGCGGAACGGGTTTGTCTCCGTTTCGTACGGCGGCGCGGACGGGTGGGCGTACGCCGCCTACGTTGATACCGGCGACGCCGGATTCGATCGTGGCGGCGCGAGTCGTGGCGGCGGCACGGCGACCGTAGCCGAGGCGTTGAACCTGCGGTCTGGGCCGAGCACGGGCGACGACGTGCTCGACGTCATGCCCGCCGGCGCCGAGGTGACCTTGACCGGGGAGAGCTCACGGGGCTTCGTTTCGGTCTCCTACGATGGGCGAAACGGCTGGGCGGCGGCGGCCTATCTCACCAGCGACGGCACGGCGCTGCCGGCCGCCAGGCGCACGGTGTCGGAGGACCTGAATCTCCGCACCGGTCCGAGCACCGGCGACCGCGTGATCCGCGTCATGCCCGCGGGCGATATGGTCATCCTCACCGGCCAGCGGGAGAACGGCTTTGCGTCGGTGGAGCACGATGGCCGGGAGGGGTGGGCGTACGTCGAGTATCTGGAATAGTGGGTATGCTATCATGCAGGTATGAAGCGCATCACCTTCTCGCTGCCCGATGAGCTTGCAGCGCTGCTCGAACACGAACGACGCCGGCGTGACGTGCCAGCGTCGGTCATCGTACGAGAAGCGCTCACAGCGATGCTCGAGCCGGATGCCGAACAGGATTTGTGGTTCGTCGGCATCGGTCGCAGCGATTTCACGGATACCGCTCGGCGTTGGGATGAGATTCTCGACGAGGAGTGGACGCTAGCTTGGCTCAAGGGCGAAGGTCTCGTGGAGCAAGAAGAGGATCAGATGCGAGTCGCGGAGGATCCGGCCGCGTACGAAGCGGGAGCGCACAGCTGAACGTGCCGAAGGCCGTCGTCGACGCGAACATACTCTATGCAGCGAGCGACCTGCGGGACGGCGATCATGGTCGCGCACGCGATGCATTACGGACTCCGGGCTTTCGACTCGTCATCCCGATGTTGGTCCTGGCAGAGGTCTTTCACCTCATTGGGCGGCGGCTCGGTCCGGACGTCGAAAGTCGGTTCGTAGCCGGTCTGGGCAAGATCGACGTCGAACCGCCATTGCCGGAGGACTGGGCGCGCATCGCGGAGCTTATTGTTCAGTATCGCGATTTCCCGCTTGGGGCAACAGACGCCTCGATTGTCGCGCTCGCCGAGCGACTGCTCGTCGATTCGATCGTCACCCTCGACCACCGCCACTTCCGCGCCATCCGGCCGCGCCACATTGAGGCGTTCCGACTCCTCCCGGAATAATCGCGACGAAGCGTCAAAAGCGACGCCTTACTCCCACTCGATGGTGGCGGGCGGTTTCGATGTGACGTCGTAGACGACGCGGTTGATCCCGCGGACCTCGTTGACGATGCGGTTGCTGATTTTCGCCAGCAAATCGTGGGGGAGACGAGCCCAGTCGGCGGTCATCGCGTCTTGACTGGCGATGGCGCGCACGGCGCAGACGCGGGCATAGGTGCGGTCGTCGCCCATGACGCCAGTAGAGTTGACCGGGAGCAGGACCGCGAAGTACTGCCAGACGTCCCGGTCCTGCCCCGCTGCCTCGATTTCGTCGCGGACGATGGCGTCGGCGCGGCGCAGTAGGTCGAGGTCCGGTTCCGTGATCTCGCCGAGTAGGCGGACCGCCAGGCCGGGACCAGGGAAGGGCTGGCGTTCGACAATCTCTTCGGGCAAGCCGAGGGAGCGGCCCACGGCCCGCACTTCGTCCTTGAAGAGGAATTTGAGCGGCTCCACCAGCGCGAACTGCATATCCTCCGGCAGCCCGCCGACGTTGTGGTGCGTCTTGATCTTGGCCGCCGCCTTCGTTTCCTTGGTTGTGCTCTCGATGACGTCGGGGTAGAGCGTGCCCTGCGCCAGAAACCCGAAGGGGCCGTGCTTGTCGGCCTCCGCCTCGAAGACGCGCACGAACTCTTCGCCGACGATCGTGCGCTTCTCCTCCGGATCGGTGACGCCGGTCAGGCGTTGCAGAAACCGCGCGGTGGCGTCGACGTAGACGAGCGGCATGCCGAAGTGCCGGGCGAAGACCTGCTGCACGAGTTCCGCCTCGCCAAGTCGGAGCAAGCCGTTGTTGACGAAGACCGGGGTGAGCTGATCCCCGATGGCCTGGTGAATCAGAGCGGCGGCGACCGAGGAATCGACACCGCCGCTGAGGGCGAGCAAGACGCGGCCGGCGCCGACCGTGGCGCAAATCTCTCGCACCGACGCCTCAATGAATGACTCCGGACTCCAGGTCGCGGTGCAGCCGCAGAGGCGGAAGAGGAAGTTGCGCAGCATCTCCGTACCAAGCGGCGTGTGCGCCACCTCGGGGTGGAACTGGATGCCAACCAGCGCGCCGCGCCCCATCGCGGCGATCGGGGCGTTGGTAGTGTGCGCGATCGAGGTAAAGCCGGGCGGCAGCGACTCGACGTGGTCGCCGTGGCTCATCCAGACGGCGAGTTCGCGCGGCAGGTCGGCGAAGAGCGGGTTGTCACCGTTCGCCGCAACCTGGATCGTCGCCGGTCCGTACTCCCGCCGCTCGGCCGGCGCGACTTGCCCACCGAGGGCGTGCGCCAGGAGTTGCATGCCGTAGCAGATGCCGAGGACCGGCAAGGCCTGATCGAGGACCCAGCCCGGCAGTTGGGGCGCGCCCGGCTCGTAGACGCTGGCCGGTCCGCCGGAGAGGATGACCCCTTTGGGGTGGAGCGGGGCGATGTCGGCCCACGGGACGTCGTACGGGGTCAACTCGCAATAGACGCCGCACTCGCGTACGCGTCGGGCGATGAGCTGGCTGTACTGCGACCCAAAGTCGAGCACCACGACCGCATCGACCGGCGTGCCGATCGCCTGATCCTGACCGAGGAGATGGGCCGACTCGGCGATTGGCGGCTCGGTAGTCTGCACCTGG
>JBOGUF010000198.1:0-8512 GCA_050696075.1 Thermomicrobiales bacterium | reverse complement strand
AAGCTCGGCGGCCTGGCCGAGCTTCGCCGTCGATTCAACGGGCGTGCTGGTGGAGGACCAGCTCATAAGATAGGCGCACCCTCGTAGGTTGCCAGGAACGACTCGATCTGCTGCGCCGCCGTTTCGCCGGCTTGGGATGGATCGGCGCCGTCGAGTTGCGTGGCCTGGATAGCGTCGGAGATCGCTTTGTAGATCTCGGGGGTGACGCGCGGCTCGGCACGGCCGCCAAGGAAGATCTCTTCGGCGAAGGTATTCATGTGCCCTTCCGCGTAGGCCGCTTGCGCCTCTTCGTTCTCGAGGACCGACTGGCGCGGCGGCATGTCGCTCTTGGCCTTCGTGCACCAATCGACGACGCGCTGGACCGAGTCCGCCTCCATCGAGCCGAGCGCCCAGACGCAGAACTGTGCCGCCGCTTCGGGGTTCCTGCCCTGGGCGTTGGCGACGAAGGCCCAACCGCCGAGGTCGGTCGAGTAGGCGCCGTTCGGCGGAGTGGGCAGCTTGAAGAGCCCGAACTCGAAGTCGGGGGCATTCTCGCGGAGCGCGGCCAAGGCCCAGATGCCGGTCTGTTGCATGGCGCAGTACCCGGTTGCCAGGTTTGCCGCGGCATCGCCGCCGCCCGTACCGAGGGACTCGCGCGGGGCAACCTCGGCGCTGATCGTATCTTGCCAGAATTTGAGTGCCTGCACCGCGCCTTCGTCGCGCAGGCCGCTGGTGACGCCGTCCTCGTGCACGATCTCAGCGCCGCCCATCCACATGAAGGGGTACCAGGTGAAGTTCTGGTAGTAGCCGGGAGATTGCTCGAAGAGGACGCCGAAGCGGTCGCCGGTGGTGAGTTGCTCGGCCACGGCGAGAAGTTGTTCCCAGGTTTGAGGGATGTCGGCGTCGCTGAGGCCGGCGTCTTCCCAGGCGGCGGGGTCGTAGTACATCGCTAGCGGCTCGACCTCCATCGGCAGGCCGTAGACCTTGCCATCGACCATACGGGAGGCGAGGACGTCGGGGTAAAAGTCGTCGATGGCGGCCTGATCCATGTACGGGGTGAGGTCGGCGAGGACGCCGCCGTTGTAGTAGCGAAGGAAGTCGCCGGGGCTGATGATGAAGATGTCCGGTCCCTCGCCGGAGGCAAATGCGGTCTGGAGTGTGGCGCCGCCGAGGTAGTCCTGAACCGGAACGTAGTTCAGCTCGACCTTGACGTCGTTCTGCTCATTCCAGGCGTTGACCATCTCCTCGAACCAGGAGCCCTGGGTCGCGACCTGGCCGCCAGGGGCGTAGAACTGCCAGAATGAGAGCGTTTCCTGTGCCCGCGCGCGTGATGAAGAGAAAAACGTGGGGAAGGCAAAGGCCGACGCGCCGGCCGCGCCCCCTTTAAACATCGTGCGTCGCGAAAGTGGTTGCTTGTGCAGGGAGACCATCTCTTTGCACCTCTCTTGCGAACACCGCGTAGAGCGGCAGACTGACCGAACGATCTGGGAAGGATCTCCGAACGCCGAATGCCGAATGCCGAATGCCGAATGCCGAACGCCGAACGCCGAATGCCGAACTCCGAATTATCGAGCAATCGATTTCAGCCTATCAATCGAACCTGCTCGCTGTCAATACACGAGCCGTTTGTTGACGAACCCGCGCTCCGGTGTTATCACAGAAATCGATTTCCACCGTCGTCTCGGATTAAGTCCGTCGTGACGCGAAACGCGGCCACAGTGATAGGCACAAGGCACACAAGCGCGACGTCGTCCGGCGGAAGAAGGGGACACCGATGAAGGTGGCGATGAGTTTGGTGCTGTTGGTCGCGGCGATTCCCGCGTTGGCTTTGGCTCCCGCGCGCGCCCAGGAGGAGAACGAGCCGTTGGATGTCGAGGTCGTGGCGACGCTGACCGGGCCGGACGGGATCAACGAGACGCACACGAAATACGGCGTGGACGGCACCGACCTGGGCCACACCTTCGAGCACGACGGCGCGATCTACATGGTCTTCGGCGACACCTTCGGCCCGGCCAAGAGCGATTGGCGCAGCAACGTCGCCGCCGTCATCGAGACCGATCAAGACCCGCGCGACGGGCTCACCTTCGATCGCATGATTACCGACCTTCCAGATCACGCCAAGCAGCTTATCTCACCGCGCGACGTCGAAGGGACTGAAGTCACCATTATCCCGACCTACGGCGTCTCCGTCGGCGACCGCATGTTCCTGCACTACATGGCGGTGCGGGAATGGGGCGATCCAGGGCGGTGGGACCTGAACCTCTCCGGGCTGGCCTACTCCGACGACGACGGCGAGAACTGGACCGTCGACTCTGACGCCACCTGGGCGGGCGACAGCAACTTCGGCCAGGTGGCGATCGTGCAACTTGACGGTTACGCCTACTTCTTCGGCATCCCCGGCGGGCGCTTCGGCGGGACGCATGTGGCGCGCGTTTCTGAGGAGCAGATCCTGGAGAAGAGCGCCTACGAGTATTGGGACGGCGCGGCGTGGATGAGCGATGAGGCGGCGGCTGAGTTGCTGATCCCCGCGCCGGTCGGGGAGCTCTCGGTGCGCTGGAACTCCCACTACGAGCAGTGGCTGATGATGTACCTGAACGAGGACAAGTACTCCGTTGTCCTGCGCACCGCCGACTGCCTGACCGGACCCTGGAGCGAGGAGTGGACGGTGGCGACCGGGGCAGAATATCCGCAACTCTACGCGCCGTACATCCTGCCGCGGTGGAACGACGGGCCGGAGATCTACTTTACGATGTCGCTGTTTGGCCCGTACCAGGTCTATCTGATGCAGACGGCACTCGATGACGTCGAGCCCTCGACGGGCGACCCCGAGTGCGTGTCACCCGGCGCGGGCGCATGAACAGAGCCGCACGAGGGATCGATCCTTGATAGGTGATGCCACGATGTCGCCGGAACCCGCGATGCTTGAGATTACGGCGGTGAGCAAGCGCTTCCCCGGCGTCCGGGCGCTGCACGACGTGTCGTTCGACGTGCGGCGTGGTGAAGTGCATGCGCTCGTTGGGGAAAACGGCGCCGGCAAGTCGACACTGATGAAGATTCTCAGTGGCGTCTATACCGATTACGAGGGTCGGGTCTCCTTTGAGGGGAAACGGCTCGCGCCGCACGACCCACGCGACGCCCAGCACCACGGGATCGCGACCATCTACCAAGAGCCGAACCTGATCCCCGAGCTCACGGTCGCTGAGAACATCTTCCTCGGGCGGGAGCCGCGTACGGCCCTCGGTCTGATCGACGCGGGACGCATGGAACGCGAAGCACGGGCCATTCTGGAGCAACTCAAGTTGTCCGTGCCGCCGTCGCGGCCGGTAAGGTGGCTGCGGGTGGGCGAGCAGCAACTGGTGGAGGTCGCCAAGGCGCTCTCGCTCGATGCGCGCCTGCTGATCCTCGACGAGCCGACGTCGGCGCTGAGCCGAACTGAGATCGAGCGGTTGTTCGCGGTGATCGACGCCCTCAAAGCGCACGGTGTGACCATGATCTACATCTCGCACAAGTTCGACGAGGTGTTTCGCATCGCCGACCGCGTGACAGTCCTGTGGGACGGGGCGTACGTCGGCACGCTCCTGGTCGCCGAGACCAACCAGGCCGAGTTGATCCGCATGATGGTTGGGCGCAGCCTGAGCGATCTCTTCCCCAAGGAGGTAGCGACCGTCGGCGGGGAGGCGCTACGGGTCGAGGGATTGGGCTTGCTACCCGGCGGATCGCGGGATGGCCGCGCGCTGCAGGGTATCTCGTTCACGCTTCGCCGTGGCGAGATCGTCGGCGTTTCCGGGCTCATGGGCGCTGGCCGCACGGAGTTGCTGGAGACCCTCTTTGGCGTGTACCCGCCAAGGCGGGTGATGGGACGGATTGCCGTCGGCGGTCGGCTGTTGCGGATCGCCTCCCCGGACGAAGCGATCCGTGCCGGGCTGGCCTTCGTGACCGAGGACCGCAAGACCCAAAGCCTGATTCTGAAGCTGTCGGTGGGACACAACATGACCCTGTCCGCGTTACGACGGTTCCTGGTCTTCAACGTCATCCGGCGCCGAGCCGAACGGGCGGCGGTGCGGGACGCGATGGCGCAACTCCAGATCAAAGCGCCGAGCCTGACGGTCGAGGTCGACAAGCTCTCCGGCGGCAACCAGCAGAAGGTGGCGCTCGCCAAATGCCTGCTCACGTCGCCGCGAGTGCTGTTGCTCGACGAGCCGACGCGCGGTATCGACGTCGGCGCCAAGGCCGAGATCTACGCCCTCATCAGCCGGCTGGCGCGGGACGGCGCCGGGATCTTGATGGCTTCCTCCGAGCTCCCCGAGCTGCTGGCCATGTGCGATCGGGTGCTCGTGCTCTGCGACGGCCGGGTCACCGCTGAGTTGACGCGGGCTGAGGCGACCCAGGAGCGGATCATGGAGGCGGCGACGGCCCGGCAGCAGGCGCGGGCGGCATAACCCCACGACTGAAAGGCGGGCCAGTGGAGCAATCAATGATCGAGCAGCGCACGCAAGCGCGGGACTGGTTCGGTCGCGCGTGGAGCATCCTGCTGCGTTTTCAAAGCCTCTTCGGTCTGATCACCATCCTCGTCGTCTCGGCGATTCTTTCCCCGGAGCGCAACGGCGAGAACGTCTTCCTCGAGCCGCGGAATCTGCTCAACATTGTGCGCTTCGCCTCCGAGAACGGCATCATCGCGATCGGCATGACGCTGGTCATCCTGACCGGCGGCATCGATCTCTCGGTGGGGGCGGTGATGGCCCTGTGCGCGGTCGGGGCGGCGGCGGCGATGATGCGCTACGAGCTCGGGCTGGTGCCGACGATCCTGCTGGTGCTGGGGGTGGGGGCGCTGGTCGGCGTCCTCAACGGCCTCGTCACCACCCGCTTCCACATCCAGTCGTTTATCGCGACCCTGGCGATGTTGGGCGCGGCCCGCGGCGTGGCGTCGCTCTGGTCGGACGGGTACGCCATTCCGCTCGCCTTCGGCGATGGGCCGGACCTGGCGCCGCCCCGCTTCAAGGCGATGTTCGGCGGCGAGGTCGGCCTGCTTGGCCTGGACGTCCCCGTCCCGGTCTTCTATTTCATCGGCGTCGGGTTGATCGCCACGCTGCTGCTCAAACGCACCGGTTTCGGCCGCCACGTCTACGCGGTCGGCGGGAACGAAACGGCGGCGCGGCTCTCCGGCGTCAGAGTCGACCGGGTCAAGGTGATCGTCTTTGGTGTCTCCGGTCTCCTGGCCGGGATGGCGGCGCTGCTGCACGCGGCCCTCGTCAACCAGGGGAGCCACATCGACGGCAATGGTTACGAACTCAACGCGATCGCGGCGGTGGTGATCGGAGGCACGAGCCTGGCCGGCGGGGTGGGCACGATCGCCGGCTCGATGATCGGCGCCTTAACCCTCGGCATCCTCGACAACATCCTCGGCCTGCGCAACATCCAGTCGGAATACCAGGCGATCCTGAAGGGGCTGATCATCGTCATCGCCGTTGTGCTCCAACGCCAGCGACGGTAGGAGGAGGGCGCGGTGACGCGAACGGTGCGACGGAGGACCGGAAAGCGCCCGGGCATCCTGGGGGCGGGCCGCGCCCCTCCGTGGCCGGTCCGGTCCGTCAGTCGAAACGAGTCCTGGCGCCGAGTTGAAGGGACCAAGGAGGGAACGACAATGTTCTCGAATTCGCGGCTTCTCATTGCCTCGTTGCTGCTCGTGGTGGCGCTGGGCACGGCCCCGGCCGCTTACAGCCAGGGAACGCCCACGGGCGCCGAGGACGTCGGCACCTGCATTCCTGACGGCGGCGTGCCGGAGAAAGATCAATATCTGATCGGTATGTCGCAGGCCAACAAGGGCGAGCCGTGGCGGCAGGCGATGAACGACCAGATCGAGGCCGCTGCCGAGGCGCACCCGAACCTGGAGGTGGTCTTCGCCGACGCGGCGCAGAACAACGCTAAGCAGGTCGCCGACGTGGAGAACTTCCTGGCCCAGGGAATCGATCTGCTGATCATCTCGCCTAACGAGGCCGCGCCGCTGACCGACGTCGTGGCCGAGGCCTGCGCCCAGGGCGTCCCGGTGATCGTGCTCGACCGCAAGGTCAATGGCGACCAGTACACGATGTGGATCGGCGCCGACAACGTCGAGATCGGCCGCCGAGCCGGCGAACACACGGCGCAATATTGCGCGGAGAACAGCCTCAGCCCATGCAACGTCATCGAGATCCGGGGCTTGGAAGGCTCGACCCCGGCCAAGGAGCGGGGAGACGGATTCCGCGAGGGGATTGCCTCCAATCCCGACGTCGCCATCATCGCCGAGCAGAATGCCGACTGGCTGCGCGAGAAGGCGATACCCGTCTCACAAGCCATGTTCCAGGCCAACCCCGACGTCAACGTGGTCTACACCCATAACGACCCAATGACCGAGGCCGCGATCATCTCGGCGCAGAATGCCGGACTCGACATGGAGAACATGCTCTTCATCGGCATCGACGCGCTGCCCACCGCGGACGGCGGCATCCGCTCGGTGATCGAGGATCGAATCGACGTAACCTACGTCTATCCGACCGGAGGCGCGGAGGCGATCGATTGGGTGGTCAGGATTTTGGCGCAGGGTGAGACGCCCGCGAAAGAGGTGGTCCTGGAGACCGAAGAGGTGACCCAGGAGAACGCCGAGGAACTCTACGCCAAGTACACCGGGGCCGGAGGACCGGCGACGGCGACGCCGTAGGGCTTTCCGCGGTTGGTGCGGGGGCAAGGCAGCATGGTTCGCCTGGTCCCCAAGCTAGAGTGTGACGATCGGATCGGCGCGAAGGGAAGAGGAGCGAGGCGATGACGGACTACGCGCACCCGGTGATGAGCGAGCCGGCGCCGGTGGCGGAGCGCGCGGTCGTGCTGGTGGCCAGTGGCGACCTGCGGCTCTCCGCCAACCGCATGTGCTGGCCGGCGCAGGAAGCGATGGAGGCGCGGATCGCGGCGGCTCTCGGCGACGAGGGGTGGACGGTGGTCCGCGGTCACCCGTTCGACCCTGAACAGGGCCACGGGTTCATCGCCAGCCAGAAGGAAGGGATGGAGGTTTTTCGGTCGATCCATCCCGAGGGACGGCTGATTGTGGCGGAGGCGGTCTGGCAATACAGTCACCACGTTCTGCCGGGGCTGACGTCGCACCGCGGGCCGATCCTTACCGTCGCCAACTGGAGCGGCCAGTGGCCCGGCTTGGTCGGCATGCTCAACCTCAACGGCTCGCTCACCAAGGCGGGGGTGCGCTTCAGCACCCTCTGGTCGGTCGACTTCACGGACGACTTCTTCCGCAACGGCCTGCGGGAGTGGCTACGCACCGGCACCGTCTCCCACGACCTCAGCCACGTCCACGACGCCGCCCAGGTCAGTTTGCCTCCGGTCGAGGCGGACCTCGGTCGGGCGCTCGCCCACCAACTCCAATCCGACAAAGCGATCATGGGGGTCTTTGACGAAGGCTGCATGGGGATGTTCAACGCCATCGTCCCCGATCACCTCCTCCATCCGACGGGGGTCTTCAAGGAGCGGCTGTCGCAGTCGTCGTTGTACGCCGCGATGCAGACGGTGAGCGACGACGAGGCGCGCGCGGTGCGGCGCTGGCTCGACGACAAGGGCCTCACCTTCGTCACCGGCCCTAACCCCGAAACCGACCTCACCGACGACCAGATCCTCCAGCAGTGCAAGATGTACGTCGCCGCGGTGCGAATCGCCGACGAGTTCGGCTGCGCTACGATCGGCATCCAGTACCAACAAGGACTCAAGGACCTGGCGCCCGCCTCTGATCTGGTCGAAGGGTTACTGAACAACGTCGATCGCCCGCCCGTGCGCCACGCGGAGACGGGGCGGGTTCTCTACGAAGGCCAGGCGTTGCCCCACTTCAACGAGGTGGACGAGTGCGCCGGCCTCGACGCACTGGTGACGAACCGGATCTGGACGGCGATGGGATTCGACCCGGAGACGACGCTGCACGACGTACGCTGGGGCGAGCACTACCAGGGACCGGACGGCTACGGCGGTGCGGTGGACACCTTCGTCTGGGTCCTGGAAATCTCAGGAGCGGCCCCACCCAACCACTTCATCGACGGCTACCAAGGCGCATCGAGCGAGCGCCAGCCGCCGATGTACTTCCGCCTCGGCGGCGGGACGCTGAAAGGAATCAGCAAGCCGGGCGAGATCGTGTGGAGCCGCGTCTTCGTCGAGGACGATGTGTTGCAGATGGACATCGGCCGTGGCGGTGTCGTGTCGCTGCCGAGGGAGGAGACGGAGCGCCGCTGGCAGGCGACGACCCCCCAATGGCCGATCATGCACGCCGTCACCTACGGGGTTAGCCGCGACCAGCTCATGGCCCGCCACAAAGCCAACCACATCCAGGTCGTGTACGCCCCCTCCGCCGAGGCCGCCAACCGCGCCTTCGCCGCCAAGGTGGCGATGATGCAAGCCCTAGGCGTCAAGGTGTCCGTGTGTGGAACGGAGAACGGGTTAGTGGACTGAAAGCTGCCCGTAGAATGAATCTATCGCCGGCGGTTCCGCCGCTGGTTATATCTCCACATTG
>JBOGUF010000197.1:0-1965 GCA_050696075.1 Thermomicrobiales bacterium | reverse complement strand
CCGACCCTGGATCGACTCTTCAGCGCCTGGCGCACGATCGAGAGCACCCGCTTCACCTGACCCAAGCCCGTCCACGATGGGTGCGCCGGCACGCACTTCGATGCCTCAGCCAGGAGGCCCGGGTGAGATGTCTCCCGATGTCCCAACGAACGCCCGGATCGACTCCATCACCACCGGAACAACCCCTCGCTAGGCCCTCCGACTCCCTCGACCGTGCCCGCATCGACCCTGAGGACCTCAACCACCACCGACTGCCGCCCGATTTGCCACGCCCGCTTCCCTACACGCTTATTTTGGGCCTAGCGCCCCCAGCATGGGCCTGAGCAGCTTTCGAGCCCTGGACCCCCTTCCCGGGCTCAGAAGATCGCCGAAAGGTCGAAGATCAAGCTCTCCCCACGCTCCTCCGATCGGACCTCGAGCTGCACCAGGAAGGTGTACCGCGTGCCGGGCGCGGCGAGCGCCAAGTACGGTAACAAGGCGGGGCGACCGCCGTCGTGGCCAACCTCCTCGACGCGCAGGCCCGGAGCGACGTGGAGGTGCCGCGACGGCGCGAAGAAGTACTCCGCCTGCGCGCTGCCGCGCCAGCGGGAGCCGAAACCGTCCCGGTCATCGACTCCGAAGCCGCCGGTCAGCAGCAGCTTGCCGACGTCGAAGACGCCCAGCGCCGTGGCCAGCCAGGCGTCGTCGCTCGCGAAGACGTGGCCGCCGATCGAGCGCAGCCCCTGGCGATAGAAGGTCTCGAGGTAGACGCCCTTCGGCGGGCCCAGGAGCTCGAAGCTGGCGCTTTCGCTCGCCTCCGGGGAGAGCGGGATCGAGAGCTCCCCGACGAAGGGCAGGGTGAGGAAGTGAAACAGGCCGTCGCCCCTTTGCGAGCCGGCGATCGAGCGCAACGAGTAGCCGAGACCCGGAGAGCGGGCGGCCGGAGAGAATCGGTCGAGGCTCGTCAGGCGCGGGTCGGAGTGGGTTCCGGTGGGCAGTCCGTGGTTGAACAGCAGCGGCTCGCTCGCGGAAAGGCGCAGCGACACGTCGACCTGGTTGACGGCGCGGAACTGCCCGACCCTCAGAGCTTGTCGCCCGCCGGACGAGCGCTCGACGAAGAGATCCTCGAACCGCCCGCCACGGTCCCGCAGAGCGCCGTCGCTGCCGAGCGACAGGCTCACCGGCCGCCACTCGACGAAATACGACCACGCCTCGCCCCACCGGCCGCCACTGATGAGCTCGACTTTCGGCAGGAAGAGGTCGCTCGCGCCGCCCGAGCCCTGGTCCTCGAAGCGCGTCGTGATCCACGCGGCCAGCGGCAGCTGGTGCGGCCGCGCCACCTTCGGCGCCTCTTGCGCAGGCTCGCCTGGCGCCAGGTAGCCGCCCGCCTGGAACGCCAAGCCGTCCTGGTTCAACGCCGGAGGCAGCAGGTGACAGCTCGCGCACGAGCGCTCGTAGCGGCGTGCGAACTGCGGTGTGGCCTCCGCGACCGCCGGCGACAGGCCGACGACCAGAAGACCGAGGAGGAGTTGGCTGGAGGGTCTCGGGCCGAACCGTCGAGCGCTCATCGTAACCGCCTCTCTTTGGGCCACCGGCCTCAACTTTTTCAGTTCTAGAGAATCTATCTTTGAGAAGTCAAGAACCCGACGAGGAAGCGGGGGGAGTACCCGCGGCGAGACCCGGGGAAGTCGCGCTCCAGCCGTCCTGTTGCTCCCCGCCGACGGCAGGAGCATACTGGCAAGGTACCGGCCCAGCGCTCGCCGCGGGAGTCGGTCCGAGATTTCCGATCGCCGATCGCCGATCGCCGATCGCCTCTGGATATCGTTCATGGGATCCGGCGCGATCGAGGCGTTGCTCGCTGACGATCGGCTCGCCGAGGCCGCCGGCACCGATGAACGCCGCCAGGGTCGCCGTGCCCACCGCGAGGACGGCCGCGGTGCGCACGCCGGCGAGGATGACCGGGGTGGCGAGCGGCAGCCGCACCTG
>JBOGUF010000196.1:0-76222 GCA_050696075.1 Thermomicrobiales bacterium | reverse complement strand
GCCATCGGCGGCGACGGGGCTGGCGGCTCCGGCGGCAACGCCGGAAACGGTGGCGACGGCGGCGCGGCCGTCTCCGGTGATGGCACCGGCGGCCACGGCGGCAACGCCAACGCCGAGGCCTTCTCGGGCGCCTGGATCGGCTTCGACTTCCAGAACTGCGTCGACGACAACGATGCCGGTGATTGCGGGCCGACGCTCGACGGCGACTGCACCGGTAACTGCGACGGCGACGTCGATGGTGACTGCACCGGCGACTGTTTCGGGGACGTGACCGGCGACTGCACCGGCGACTGCTTCGGCGCCGTCGGCGGCGACTGCACCGGCAACTGCCCCGGGCCGGACACCGGCGGTCCTGGCCCCGGTCCTGGCAACGGGAATGGCAATGGCAATGGCAATGGCAATGGCAACGGCGTGGGCGACGGCAACGGCGCCAGCGACGCGGCCAAGGTCGCCAGCGTCAAGGCCCTCCCCGCGACCGGCGCCGGCACGATGGCTGAGCAAAGCGGTGGGCTCATGCTGGTTGCGCTCCTGGGGCTGCTGCTCCTCGGCGCGGCCGGCGTCACCCTCCGCCGCGCGGCCTAGCCTCTTCGGACGGCAGGGGCTTCGGCCCCTGCCGCACCAGAGAACCACGCAACAAACAACGCCCGGGCAATCTGCCCGGGCGTTGTTCCTTCCAGCCGATCCCTACCCGCCCGGCTTCGCTCACGCCCCAAGGGTGCGCGTCAAGTTCTTTGGGCGACCCGGTTCGTCGTCGGGGCGAGATCCGCGACCGCGCCCGTCCGTCGTTCCGTCGTAGGGGAGGGACCCGCGCCCTCCCGTCGCGCGAAGCGCGACATGCCGGCGTGCCGGCCGTCAGTTCTCATTGGCGCGGCCGCATGCGTGTGGTCGCAGGGGCCGCTGGCGCGGCATGTCGGCCGTTGGCCGAGGGGAGGGCACAGGTCCCTCCCCTACGACGAGCCCCGACGACGAACCGGTTGCCAAAAAAGCGCACACCTGTTCTGATATCGTCGCTCCAAAGCGGCACATCCGGCGAGGGTGCGGGCCTGATCAAGCATGCGCCCGAAGGATCGGCGCACCCGGTCCGCTTGCCAGTCGGCTTTCAGCCGACTTCCGTCACTGAGCCCGGACTTCAGTCCAGGGTGGTCCAATCAATGAAGACTCGTCACGAACAAAAGCGCAAAGCGCCAATCTCGAAAGCCACCCCTGCGCCCGCCTTGCCGCCTTGTCGCGTCGGCGTCTTGCCAGTTGCCGAACCCGACAAAAATTGATAGGATGCATCTAGGGATGAATTCGCATACCCAGCCATTGCCCTGCATCCCGCGATGAGGCAGCGATGAGGGAGCGCGCGTTGTCACGGAACGTGAGGGCATCGGCATTGCGAAGGCGTCACTCCGCGACCTATCCGCACCTCGCGGAAGCGGCAGCTCGCCGCGCGGCGTCACCATCCAACCATACCCCGGGGGGAGGGCCCACATGCAGGGACTCGCGAAGAGCGTGCGCCTAGGCGTTGCCTTAGTCGTGCTCATGGCACTGATTAGTCTGAGCCCGATCCCGGTTGGCGCCCAGGAATCCCCAGCGAGCGCGACCCCGCAAGCGGCGGCACCCGCGTCCTCGGAGTCCAGCGTCGCCTCGACCAGCATCGACGTTACCTGCGCGTACGACGCGGCGCTCAACCAAACGGCCTGCACCTTCTCCGCGCTTTCGGAGACCGGCGTCGTCGATGCAGTCGTCGTTCTTCCTGACACCCTCTGCGCCTCAGTCGTCAGCAGCACGGGAGCGGCCACTGGTGACGGTGGCTTCAGTGCCGCATCGACCGGCGGGACCCCATCGCTGACCATCGTTCTGCAAGGATTTGCGCAACCGGGTGGCGGCGGTTCCTATCTCGTCGAAGCGAACGGGGCGGCGCAAGCCGCCGGCGGCAGCGGCATCGTCTGTAGCGAGAGCAACGCCACGGTCGTTGACGACCCCTTGGTCGATCCGCCCACGATCTCTCCGCCGAGCGAGAACGGCGAGTTCGAGGTCGTGCCCGAAGTCCCGGCCGAATCAGCAGCGGCCACGGAAGGCGATGGGACGACCGTCGATGGCTCCTCCAATGGGGAGGAATCCCTAGCCACCGGCACGCCCGTTGCCGTGCCCGCCCCCGTCACCGACGGGACCGGCGATCCGGCCGGCCAGGCCGAAACGGCCCAAACCGACGATGTCGCGGCGGCCGCGATCGTGTCGGTTCCTATCCAGGCATACAATTGCGATACGGTCGAGGACACACAGGATCCCGCAACGGAGTGTGCACCGGCGCAGGGTGTCTTTTTTGACGTTGCCATCGACGGCGAGACGTTCCTCCAAGTCTTCACCGACGCTTCGGGTCTGGCGACCTTCGACGCCGAAGAGGGTTCGTCGGTTGTCATCGAAGAAGTGGTATCGACCGTCCCGTCCGGCTACGTGCCGCTCGGCGGTCATCAGACGATTGATTCAGTCGAAGCCGGATCAGGCGTCGTCTTCGTTCACCTATTGGTCGGCGGTACCGAAACCGGCAATCTCCAAATCGTGAACGGCTCCTGCCCCACGTCGGACGACGAGCCTCGAACCGAGTTCAACGTGATCGGTCCGCGGACGCTCGCCGGCGCTTCGTCGTCCTGTGTGCCGACCAGCGGGGCGCTCTTCACGATCGAGGGCGATCTCCTGCCGGGCGGGCAGCTCGTGGTCCAGACCGGCAGCGATGGCA
The DNA here is from genome assembly GCA_050696075.1 of Thermomicrobiales bacterium. Classification (GTDB taxonomy): domain Bacteria; phylum Chloroflexota; class Chloroflexia; order Thermomicrobiales; family UBA6265; genus JBOGUF01. The sequence goes on along the minus strand of JBOGUF010000196.1, from coordinate 73,500 downwards.
GTTGGCGCGGCACGGTGCCGGCCGGCGACTACACGGTTATCGACGACTCCGGCGCGTCGGCCGGCCTCACGGTCGAGCCCGATTCGCTCACCGTCGTCGTGGTGGTCGACTACATACCACAGCCCACCGGAACGCTCACTGTCACCCGATTCCTTTGCACCGAGGGTGACGAAGAGGGCCTCACGATCACCGTCGATTCCGCGCCGGGGTCCGGCGGCCCAGGATGCGGCCCCGGCGATGGCGATATGAGCTTGTCCGAAGACGGAGACGGTACTGGCGGCGCCTCCCAGGACTTCACCCTCGGATCGGATGGCGAGGCACTTTTCGAGTTGCGCGCGGGAGACTATCTCCTGACCGATGTCGCCTCCGGCATCTCAGCAACCGTAACGGTGGCCGTGGATACCGTGACGGCCGCGACCGTTCACCAAGTCGTCCTGACCGGCCGGATCGTTGTGCAGAACCGCTACTGCGACGATCCGTCGTTCGGCGACGTCGATCCGGCGAACTACGCCGCCTTCTCGGACGGCTGCCGCCGGCCCTACGCGAACTCGCCCCTGACGCTCTTCGACGGCGGCGGCAACGTCGTCGATTCGACGACCGGCAGCGGGGGCGGCATCATCGTTTGGAGCCAGGTGGTTCCGGGCGGCTACTCGGTCGCCGGTGGCGCTGACGTCTGCGCTGTCTTCGCGGAGGGCGCCGATGCCCGCGGCGGGTTCGCCGTCAGTGTGGCCACTACCACCAATGTTGAAGTCTATAGCTGTGCGCCGCCCAACCCCAGTGGCCCCAACGATGGCACGGGCGGAAGCAACGGCGGCACTGGCCAGCCCGGCGGCGGCGGAGACGGCACCGGCGGCGGCTCACCGACCGGCACGGGCGACCTCTATGTCACCACGCTGCCCGCAACGGGCGTCGCGAGCGTCGATCCGCGCGCGACCGCCACGTTCGGCCTCACTGGGTCCTTCTTGGTCCTTTTCGCCGCGGCCGCCCTCAATGCGTTGCGCCGCCGAACCGTCTGATCCGAGGTAAACTGCGTATCGTTGAACGGCTGACTCCCTGGAGTCGGCCGTTTCTTTTGCGTCCGATGCTACAGCGTGACAATTGCGGCCGAGATGACACCGCCAGCGAGCGTTGCGGCCGCGTTGACGGTGTCATTGGTGATCCAGTTGATTCCTCGAAGTCGTCGCGTCGTCGCCCCGCGGCAATGGACCCGTCGCTCGGTCGTTTCATGGCATCGGAGGCAGACGTATTGGAGTTGCACCGTCGCGCCGAGCAGGCTGTCTCCCAGCGATCCGAAGACACCGCCGGCCAGGCCGGCCAGAAACACCCAGAGGATGGACGCGGACGTGTCGATCCAGCCTAGTCCGACCGCCAGGGCCGCCAGCGCCCCGATGAGCGACGCCCCAGCAATTGATCCGAGACTACCAGCGATCGAGATCCCGCCCGACGTGCCTGGAGCAACCGGTTGGCCCGTGGTGATGAGTCGCGGGCTCTTGCCGGCGAGTCCGCCAATCTCCGTGGCCCATGTGTCAGCCGTGGCGGCGGCGACCGTGCCCGCGAACACGCCAAACGCGGCCGGGTGATCGGTGAGCGGCGCAAAGACCGCCGCCAGCATCGCGATTCCCCCGTTTGCGATCACCTGGACGGCGTCTCGCCGACGGCCGCGTGCTGTGATCGTCTCCCCCGGCCGCCGTTTCTCGCGTAGCAGTGAGAGGACGGACGAGGAGACGAAGAAGGCGATCAGGATCGCGCCCCATGCCCACCCGCCGGCGACGACGACCGTTGCGCCGGCGACAGTCGCGGCGATCAAGCCGTCGGTGGACAGCGCTCCCCGCCGATACGCGAGCCAGGAGACCACAAGAGCAGCGCCAAGGCTCACGACGACGTCAATGAGACCCGCCACGGCTACGTCCATGGAGTACGTCTCGCGACGCGTGCGCTGTGTCTGCCGCCGCGACCGCGACGAAGCGGCAAACCTGGCGTCAGACCGTCAAGAGTTGGTACGATGGTCGTATGCCACGGCGCGCGATGTGGCGGCGCGACCCCGTAGCTCAATTGGCAGAGCAGCGGACTTTTAATCCGTTGGTTCAGGGTTCGAGTCCCTGCGGGGTCACCACCAAGAAGCCCAGCATGACGCCAAGAATGATGCCCGGCGGTCGCTTGGGCCTCCGGGCATCGTCGCATTTGACAGCAATATTGACAGCAAAAGCACGGGTCAATGGGTCCTGGCCAGCAGCCAAGGACCGCTTTGGAAACCTGAACGGGTACCCTTGCTTCGCCGCCGGGATGCGGGGAGGACGCCATGCAATCGCCGCGATGGGAGAACAGCGCGGGCCAAGGTCCCGCGGGCGCCCACACGATACGGGGACGGCCGATGCCGCTCAGCTTATCCGGTTCCTTCGCGCACTACGACGCCTCCGACCCGAGGTAGTCCTGGTAGGTCTGGCCCTTCTTGGCGACCTTCAAGCCGACTGCCAGCGCGTAGGCGTGGGCAAACGCCGCTTCCGCCTCCCCCTTGGTTTGCTCTACGCTCGGTGAGGAGGCGTTCTGAACGCGATCCTGCTCTGCCTGCCGCACCGCTTGGGCGCGCTGCGTCAGCACCGGCCGCACTACCTCCCGACCAAATCGCTCCCGCTCGGATTGGGGAGCTTCGAAATTCGGCGGGTACTGGCCGAATTCGCGGTAGAAGGTCTCTCGTCGCTCCTCGTCGGATGGGCCGCGGTGGGCCATCTTCCGCGCCTTACCGACCACCGATCCGACTGCTCCGCTGAGCCGATGCATCACGCTCCTCCTCATTCCTCGCTGAACGTAGTCCTGGCGCCTCCAAAAGGGGTTACCACTCACCAAGCAATCCATCCTCCCCGAACACGAAAACTTCGTCTCGCACGGGCACCGCGCCCGCCGCGGTCTCGGCCAGCCTGATTGCCTCATCGCGTGCGGCTCGCGTCTTCGCCTCTCCGTAGAGAACGACGCCGTCCGCGTTTGGCGCCGCGAAGATCGTGGCCGACCGGAGCGCGTCCTGGTGCGCCAACTGGAGATTGATGTCACCAGCGGCGCGGAGCACGGATGACACCGCGTCGGCCAGGCGCTCGTCGTAGGGCGTACGTCCGACCAATCCTGCCAGCCATTCGCTCGCATCTTCGACCGTGACGTGGTCGGTATTGACGACGACGTCCCAGAGCAACGGGTCGTCCCAATCGGCGCCGTAAATCGCCTTGTTGTAATCGCGCTGCTCGTAGTCGGCTCGTCGCACGGCCCGTAGGGCATGTTCGGGCGGCAGCCCATACGTGGACGAGAGTCGCCCGGCACGAACCGCTTCCGCGGCCATAATCTTTGCGCGCAGCACGCCAGGAGTGTCGGCGAGCAAGATCTGCGTTCCGGCTCCAACAAAGATCATGCGGTCGAGGGCGGCCAAGCGAAAGACGACGGCGTGCAACGCGAGGAGAATCTCCCGTCGCCGCGTGGTGAGCGCATCGAGGAACGACGGGGCCACGACTCGCGACGCGTCGTCACCTCGTCCCAGGATGGCTTGGTCGAACTCCAACTCGCCGTAGCTAACGTACAGCCCCGGCGTCTCCGTGGCACCGACCGCGATCGCGCGCTCTTCCCGCGCAAACTCCTCGAACGTCGACGGGAGCTCAAGCCCGATGCGTTGCGCTTCTTGGCGCAGCGCATGCCGATCAAAGATGCGGTATTCGAGGCGGTCGGCGAGCGCGGACGCGATCGACGAACCGCCGCTGCCGACCTGCCGGGCGAGTGTGATGACGGCCATCTCAATCTGCCCCTGTTGCCGGCGCCGCTGTCGGTGCCGTTGACCGTGGCTTCGTCTCGATCGACGCGCGCCCATAGTTGCGAAAGCGATCGATCCGGGATCGGACGAGACGTTGCGGCGATTGCTCGCGCAGGCGCGACAGCGCATCGCTCACCGCCGCCTGGAGGAACGAAGCCGCCAGATCGACGTCCGCCGCCGCGCCTCCCGGCGGTTCCGGCACGATCCGATCGACGATGCCGGCTGCATGGCAGTCGTGCGCCGTCAGTCGCAGCTTCTCGGCAAGCTCCGGGGCCCGTCCCGCGTCGCGATAGAGGATCGCCGCGGCTCCCTCGGGCGCAATGACCGAGTAAATGGCACGAGACTGCATCAAGACGACATCGGCCACCGCGAGCGCCAACGCGCCACCGCTGCCTCCCTCGCCGACGATGGCCGCCACGATTGGGACCGGCAGATCGCTCATCGTCGCCATACATTGCGCAATTTCGCTGGCGAGTCCACCCTGCTCGGCTTCGATGCCGGGATAGGCGCCAGGCGTATCGACAAGTGTCACCACGGGAAGGCCAAAGCGCGCGGCCAATTGCATCACGCGCCGCGCCTTGCGATATCCGTCGGGCATCGGCCGGCCGTGGCGACGCCGCTCCGATTCGCCGCCGTGGCCGCGTTCGAAGCCGATCACGGCGACGTTGAGTCCGCTGATCGAGCCGAGCCCGGCAATGACGGCCGGATCGTCGCCCGACTGACGATCGCCGTGGAGCTCGACCCATTGATCGCAGATGCGCTCGACGTAATCGAGGCTGGTCGGCCGATTCGCATCTCGCGCCGCCTGCACGATATCCCAAACGCTCAACTCGTCCGTCGTCTGCCGGTCGGTCGATTCCTTCGGAGACGCATGATCTCCGTGGGCCCGATCGCCGCTGAGTAACTCAACGACGGTGCAGAGGTGGCCACGCAAGCGGTGCCGGTCAACAACCGCGTCGATGATGCCGTGTCGCAGCAGGAACTCCGCCGTGTGCGACCCACGCGGCAGCGGCTTACCGAGGACCTGCTCGACGACTCGTGGCCCGGCGAACCCGATGAGCGCGCCCGGTTCCGCGACGATGACGTCGCCCAGGCTGGCAAACGAGGCGAAGACCCCTCCCGTGGTCGGATGGGTCAAGACTGACAGATGCGGAACGCCGGCCTGATGCAGTCGCTGCATTGCGGACGCGGTCTTGGCCATTTGCAGCAAGGAGTACAGGCCTTCTTGCATGCGGGCGCCGCCACTCGCGACGATCGTGATGAGCGGCCGGCGGTGACGTATTGCTAGCTCGGCGGCGCGCGTCACCTTTTCGCCGACGACGACGCCCATGCTACCGCCCATAAAGCCAAAATCGAGCACCGCGACTACGACCGGCTGCCCACGCAGCATGGCCATGCCAAAGACCGCGGCGTCGCGCAGTCCCGTGCGCGCATGCTGTTCGCACAGTCGCTCTGGATACGGTGCGTCGTCCTCGAAGTCCAGTGGGTCGCCCGATACGAGCTCGGCGTCTGTTTCTTGGAACGAGCCGGCATCGACCAGACCGGAGATGCGCGTGCGCGCGTCAATCGGAAAGTGCATAAAGCATTCGTCGCACACCCGATGGCGTAAGAATCGCGGTTTGCCGACGAGCGGCGTACCGCACTTTGGACAGACGACAGCGGCTTGATCCGGCCGGGGCGCGGTGGGCCAGGCTGAGTTCGTCCGCGTTCCGCCAAGCCACCTCATGGGCGTCACCTTCAGAGATCGGTCGCGATGAATGCGGTCATCGTATAGGCAGCCTACCACGGTCCAAGAACCCCGTCACAAACTTGCGGGCCAGAGCGTTGTACAATCTGAGTATCGTGAGGGATTGGGGCGACGCTGAGCTGAGATTGCGACGACGATCGCCTGGGTTCCAGTGAGGCTGACTGGTGGCCCAGCACGAGATACAGTAGGACGGGAATGGACGCAACAAACGAGATTCGAATGGATGTGCTTAGGCGCTTGGCCGAGCAGGCGATGAGCGATCCCGACTTTCGCGCCGTCGCCCGGGACGATCTGCGGGCCGCGCTGCACCAGCACGGCTACGCGTTGAACGAGCGCGAACTGGCGCTTGTCCTGCGCTTTCGCGCGACGCTAGAAGAGGCCGGTGTCGATCTTTTCCTCATCGAGCAAGTGAGCGAGGAGGATTTGGCGCTGCTGCGCGGCCTCTGATCGACGATGCTCTCTCGATCCATCACCGACGGTCGAAGACCCACCGCCCGCCGACCATTGTCGCCCGCGGTCGGACCGTCGCGATCTCGGTGCTGGGCATCGCGAGCGGATCGACGTCGAGCACGACGAGATCGGCCAATTTTCCCGGCTCAATCGACCCGAGGTCGCCTTCTCGCCCGAGCGCATACGCCCCGCCGATCGTATACGAGCGCAACGCTTCGCGGGCGGTGATGCGCTCGCCTTCGCCAAGGACGCGGCCCGTGACGGTCAGTCGCGTTGCTGCCGCCCCTATGCCGACCCATGGGTTGTGATCTGAGACGGGCGAATCTGACGATCCAGCGAGTGGCACGCCCGCGTCAATGTATGACCGCATCGGCATCGCTTGCGCCGCGCGCTCCGCGCCGACCGAGCTCACGAAACTCTCGCCGAGGTTCGCAATAAACGGGTTCGAAACCACTGCCGGAATGCGATAGGTCGCCATCAACCGCATCACCTCAGGCGTTGGGAAATAGGCGTGGTGGACGCGATGGCGGAGCCACGGCTTCGGATTGGCCTCCTGGGCCGCCACATACGCCCGCACGACACGCTCCTGCGATTCGTCACCGCAGGTATGGGTATCGATCGCCCACCCGCGATCATGCACCCAGCGGATCAGGGCCGGCAAGCGATCAGGATCAACAGCCCACGTACCACGGTTGTCCGGCTCGCCTACATAGGGAGCAAGCATACGGGCGGTACGGTCGCCGACGCCGCCATCCGGCATGAACTTGACGCCCCCAAGCCGAAGATGGTCGTCGCCAAACCCGCCCTCCACGCCAATCGAGGCGATCCGATCTTTCAGCAGGTGCTCGTCGCTGGCGGGAACGAATCCCCATGCTGCCACCAACAGGTCGGTCCGCACGGTCAATCGTCGCTCACGGTAGGCGCGATGGAAAGCGCGCATCTCATCCGGATCGAGTCCCGGCTCGCCGACCCCCGTCAAGCCGACCGCGCCGTATGCACGACAGGCCAGTTCGATCGCATCGACGAGCTCGTCTTCGGTGGGCAACGGAATGTGATCCGTCATCAGCTCCTTGGCGCGGTCGCGAAAGAGTCCCGTCGGATCGCCCGCTCCATCCCGCTCGAATGACCCGGCGTAAAGCGTGTCCGCCGGTGGGTCCGGCGTGTCCGGACCGATCCCGGCGCGCTCAAGCGCCATCGAGTTGGCGGCCAACTTGTTCCAGACGCGATGCAACACGACTGGGTGACCCGCGGTGGCGGCGTCAAGGTCGTGCCGGGTTGGATGCCGCCGCTCCTCCAGCAAGCTCTCGTCCCAGCCACGGCCGAGGATCCATTCGCCGGGCGGCGTCGTCCTGGCGCGTTCGGCAACACGCTCCACGATCTCGCCAATCGACCGGCAGTCGTAGAGTTGGATTTGGCCCAGTACCCGACCGGATGCCAGCAAATGGTTGTGCGCGTCGATCAGACCGGGCACGACGTTTCCGCGGTCCAAGTCCTCGACCACCGTCCCGAATCCGGCGAGATTGCGCATCTCATCGTCGAGGCCGACGCCGACGAAGCGGCCGTCTTTCATCGCGACGGCCGTTGCGGTCAGGTCGTTCGCGTTCATCGTGTGGACGACGGCGTTGACGAGGACAAGATCGGGCGCAAGTGGTCGGTGGGGCATCCAGTTCTCCAAACGAGGGCGAGTTAATCCCGTTCCAGTTCCGCGAGAAGGTCAGGAAGGTCGAGTGAGTCGAGGGTCATGCGTAACTCGCCATTGGGAAGGCGTGGCCAGTCCGCCGGGTCGCGATCGCGGTAAATCTCGAGTCCGTTGCCATCAGGATCGTTGAAGTAAATCGCTTCACTGACGCCGTGGTCTGAGGCGCCGGTGATGGGGACGCCGTAGTCGCGTAGGCGTTTAAACGCCCGCGCAAGTTCGACGCGGTTGGGGTAGAGAATCGCGAAGTGGTAGAGACCGGTCGTACCCGGCGCCGGTGGAGGTCCGCCCTGGCTCTCCCAAGTATTGAGGCCAATGTGATGATGGTATCCGCCAGCGGAGAGGAAAGCAGCTTGTCCTCCGTACTGCTGAATCAGTTCAAAGCCGAGCGCATCGCGGTAGAAGGCGATAGCGCGATCAAGGTCCGAAACTTTGAGATGGACGTGGCCGATCTTCGTTTCGGGATGGATTCTGGACTCGATGCTTGCCGGCGTGGTGCTCATAGGTTGTCCCTTCGGTTAATCAGATGTGGCCGCAAAGGCGGGCGGGCGGCGCTCGATCGGTCCTTCAGAGTCGATTAGGTAGTCGTCGCCGTCGCGGCGAACAGTCAGCGACATCGTCCGTCCCAGGACATACAGGTTTCGAATCGTGACCGATACGAGCCAATCCGGCAACGCCGGCGTGACGCGGAGTCGTTCCGTGCCGGTATCAACCGACAGGCCGAGCATCGAGCGCACCAATAATGGGGCAGATCCGGCCGCCCAGGCCTGCGGGCTACAACTCACCGGATAGGCGACCGGCGCAACGTCGTCCGGTCCTTCCCGCGGAAATCCGCAATAGAGTTCGGGTAGGCGCTGGCGTGGGTCGGACCGGCTCGCTGCCAAGAGCGCAGCGGCAATAGCGTTCCCCTCCTCTGCATGCCCATAGGCGAAGAGGCCAGCGGCAGCCAGGCTATTGTCGTGCGGCCAGACCGAACCGTTGTGGTAGCTCATGGGGTTGTAGGTCGCGGCCTCGGCGCTCAGCGTGCGGACTCCCCATCCACTCGACATGTCCGATTGACCTAAGCGTACCGCTATCGCATTCGCGCGATCGGGCGATGGCAGGCCGCAAAACAGTAGATGTCCGGGGTTCGAGCTGATCGCCCGTATTGGCTCTTTATCCCCATCCAGCGCCTGAGCATAGAACGCTGCTTCGGCGAGCCAGAAGCGCTCTTCGACCAATTGTTGTATTGCGGATGCTCGCTGGCGCAACTGTGCCGCCCAAGCGGTTTCGCCATAACGCTCCGCGACATCGGCCAGTCGGCGGAAGGCGGCATAAACGTAGCCTTGCACCTCGACGGCGGCAATCGCACCTTGGCCAGGGCGCCCGTCCGTGTGGTGGAGGGAATCCCAGCTATCCTTCCAGACCTGATGACTGATTTGCCCAAGGCCCTTGGCGCCGGTCCGGTATTCGACAAGACCGTCGCCATCGACGTCACCGTAGCGATCGATCCACTCGATCGCACGCAGCGCGTTGGGCATAAGTTCCCGATATAGCGACTCGTCGCCTGTCCAGGCCACCGTTTCGGCAAAGAGGAGGAGGGAGAGCGGCGTCGCATCGACGGAGCCGAAATAGGGGCTATGCGGCACTTCGCCGAGGCGGGCCATCTCTCCGTAGCGCATCTCGTGGAGGATCTTGCCGGGCTCCTCGCCTCGGTCGGGGCGCTCCTCCATAGCTTGTAAGGCACCGAGCAGGCGGAGCGTCCCCGCCGCTCGTTCCGGGCACTGGTGCAGCGTCTGCAGACCCACGATCAGACTGTCACGGCCAAAGGGTGCGACAAACCAGGGAATGCCGGCAGCGGGCATCGCGCCTTCGGGAAATGACGTCTGCAATGTGTTGAGATCGGCCGTGCTTTGGTGGACGAACGCATTGAAGAGGGGATCGTCCGTCGCGACCGCCATCGGCTCCGCGTGGACTTGGCCTGCCTCCGACGCCGCATTTTCCAGCCACCCACCGCCTGCCGGCCGCGGAACCACGTCGAGGTGCATGGCCCACGTCGCGCCCGGAGCGAGGATGACGTCGAACGTCAGGAGCACACCCGGAATGTCGAGGTCACTCGGCTCGCGCGACTCACCTTCCAGGTCGGGCAGAGTCGGAACGAGTTCACTTTCCCGTGGAGCTTCCGTGTGGACGAGCGTGAGCGTGTGCGCCTGATCGACACGGATTTCGGTTTCGACGACAACGTCGTCGAGGCCCCGGTATTCCAGGACGACGCCATCCTCGATGTTGCGCGGTGGAAGGCAGACACCACGTTTCGCTCGCGACATGCCGCGGATGTCAAACAGATCGCGGAAGTCGGCAGCCAGCTCGATTGCCAGACCCAACGGTAGAGGAAAACGACCGAAGTTCTGGACCGTCAACGTGGCATCAAGCGACGCGCCCAAGACAATTTCCTCACGCACGGCAATGGTGTGCGGATGGATCACTTCGCCGTTGGAGAGGCGCCAGTGACCGTTCGTGAGGGTGACGATGGCGTGGCGCGCATCGTGGACCCGCGTAGAGAGTCGTTCGAGCCGGTGTCCGTTGACGGTGACGGCGAACCGGCTTAGGTGACGGGTGTCCCTGAGGTACAGTCCTGTCGCCCGTTCACCGCTGTCGTCGGCCGTGATTTCCCCGGCGAGGAAGAGTTCGTCGGCCTTGAGGACTACATCTTGATCGAGCATGTATGTTGCTCCCTAACCGCGTGGCGAATTCGGATGCTGTGCGAAGAACTCCGCCCGCACGGTAAGATCGTGCCACAAATGGACCGGGCAAAGAAAGGGCGACGAGGTCCGCGTCGATCGGGCACGTTGGCCCGTATGGTGAGGTAAGGCAGTGCGTGGGCTCCGGATCCTCTTTCGCGGGCTTTCAGACACGTTTGAGCACCTCTTGCCGTTCACGATGGCGTCGCTCGGCTGGTGGCTCTGCGTCTTCCTGATTATCCCCGCGCCCGGTGCAACGATCGCCTTGTTCCGCTTGACCGATCCGCGGGTGACGTCGGAGTTGGAGCGGCCAAGCTTACGCCAAAGCTGGGACGTTACGTTGGCGAACCTGCGGCGTGGATGGGGTGTGGCATTCCTCACTGTGCCGATCCTCCTGATCCTGGTCGTTAACCTCGCCACGGTTGGGTCCGCCGCGCGTTTGGCCATGCTCGTGCCGCTGTGGGTGATCCTATTTTTGTTGGGGGTGGCCGCGGCGCTCTCAGCATTTGCGCTCGCGGCCCTCTTCGACCAGCCGGCCCTCGACGCGGTCAAACATGGGTTGCTGCTGACCGGAGCGCGATTGCCGAGCGCGCTCTTCGTCATCGTGCTGCTCTGGCTGATCGTCTTTCTGGGGACCGTCCTCGTCGTGCCGCTCTTCATGTTCCTACCAGCAGCCGTCGCCGCCGTGGCGAATCGCTTGGTCCTCGATGGTCTTGGCGTGGCGATTCACGATCCTTTAGCGCCGACCGAGGAGCGATTGCTGGAGGAGCACAAGAAACGGGAGTCGTCGCGCTTCGGGCCATGACGAGCTCTCAGCCGTCAGCCGTCAGCCGTCAGCCATCTGACCTCCCGTGATTCCGAGCGTGGCGAGGAATCTGCCTCTGATGAACGGCGTCCCTCGTTTGAGCCAGATGCTTCGGCAAGCTCGGCATGACAAGGCGGGGGCGTGGCTCAACACGACGATACTGACGGCTGATGGCTGATGGCTATCGGCTAACAGCTCGTCTACCCTTTGATCCCGGCGCGCGATTGACCTTCCACGAACCAGCGTTGGAAGATCACGTAGAAGATGGCGATCGGCACGGTCGTGATAACCGCGATCGCCATGAGCGTTGGCCACTCCGTGAGGTAGGTCTGCTTGAAGAAGGCGAGGCCGAGGGGCAAGGTGAAGAGATCGGGATTGTTGATAAAGATCAACGGCTCGAGGAAGGCGTTCCAACTCCCCTGGAAGCTGAAGATCGCGAGCGCGGTGAGCGCCGGCATCGAGAGCGGCATGATGATCTGCCAGAACATGCGGTAGCGGCTGGCGCCGTCGACGCGGGCCGCTTCCTCCAGTTCACCAGGGATGGACTCGAAGAATTGCTTCATCAGAAAGATGGCGAAGGCATCGGCCAGAAAGGGCAGTGTCAGCGCGCCGTATGAGTCGATCAGCCGCAGTTCCCGTAGGATGATGAACTTCGGCACAATCGTGACCATGCCTGGAATCATGATCGTGCTCAAGACCAACAGAAAGACCAGATTCTTGCCCGGGAAATCCATGCGCGCGAAAGCGTAGCCCGCGGCCGAGGCGGTGAACGCGCGGCCGAGCACCCAGATAGTGGCGACGAACGCGCTGTTGAAGAACCAGCGCCCGATGTCCGCGTCGAAGACCGTCTGGTAGGCGGCGGTGGTGATCGTCTCGGGCCAGAACAGGCCCCGGAGGGAGAGCGGTAGATTCGACTCCGGGACCGACTTCAGCGAGGTGGTCAACGAGAAAATGAACGGCACGAACATTGCCAGGGCGACGGCGACCAGCACGATGTAGGCGACGACCTGCATGAAAACGTCAAATGCGGTCCGTCGTTCTTGCCCGCCCTCAACCCGGCGCGGTTTGGTAAGTTCCTGGGTGGCAACGGCCATCGACTGCCTCCCTCACATCATCAAGACCTACTGCTGCGCGGTCTCGCCGGTGACCCGCTTCTGAACGAAGTAGAGCGCCAGGACGATGCAGAAGAGGATGATCGCGATCGCGGAGCCATATCCGAACCCTTCGCCGAAGCGGAAGGCTTCGAGGTAGATCAGGTAGGCCAGGGTGGTGGTCGTCTTCTGTGGCCCGCCCTCGCTCATCACCCAGATCTGGTCGAAGACCTGGAACGTGCCGATCAGGCCTACCGTGACGACGAACGCCGTCACCGGTTTGAGCAGCGGCACGGTGATGTCACGAAACATGCGCCAGCGGCTGGCGCCGTCCAGCGACGCGGCCTCGTAGACGTCCGTGGGCACGTCCTGTAGGCCGGCCAGGTAGATCACCATCATCGTGCCCGCCGTCGTCCAGATGTTGAGCATCATGATCGCGAGCAGGGCGAAGCTCGGCCCGGCGAGCCAATCGGAGACGTTGTCGAATCCGAGATTGTTGAGCGCGATCTCGAGGACGCCCCTGGGGTTGGCGAGCCAGACTGGCTGCGGGATCGGCAACCCCAAGCTCTCGAGCAGGTAGTTCACCAGCCCGCGCCGCGAGTACATCCAGAGGAAGATGATCGAGATGACGACGGAGGAGCTGATTGACGGAAAGTAGAAGGCGGTGCGAAAGAAGGTTCTGCCCCGAATCTTGCGGTTGGCAAGCACCGCCAGGACGAGGCCGATGATCGTCTGCGCCGGCACAACCCCCGCGGCGTACCAGGTGGTATTGCGGAAGGCGATCCAGAAGTCGTCGTCTGACAAGATGTCGGCGTAGTTGTCGAGACCGACGAAGGTGCGTTCTGGCCGCACGAGTTCCCAGTGATGCAGGCTGATGAAAAAGGCAAATAGTACCGGCCCGAACAGGAACGTCATAAAGAGGATCATGGCGGGCGCGATAAAGACCCAGCCCGCGATCCGGTCCTCGACGACGATCGGGTTGCGGCGCCGCCGCCGCGGCGACAGCGATGCCGATGCCATCAGCCTCCCCCCGAGCACGTGCCAGCGCGGGACGGCGGGAGGCGCCGGGGATCAGCCGACGCCTCAACAAAGGATCATCTTTATCCGAACTGGATGTTGGCTTCCGCCGCGGCTGCCATGTCGGCCACCGCGTCCGAGGTCTCCATTCCACCGGCGAAAAGCCCTTGCAGCACTGAATTTGCTTCGGCGAAGAAGCCTTGCCCGCCGGGGCCGAGCGCCCACGGACTGGCATATTCGCCAGAGGCGAGGAAGGGTTGTCGTTCGGGGAACTGCTGCGCCCACTCTTCCGCCAGCGCCGGCCGCGCCGGCATCGCCAGGCCGAGCGAGGTCCACTTGGCCATGCCTTCCGGCCCCGTAAGGTAGTTGATGAGCGTCCACGCCTCATTTGGCACCTGTGTGCCGAAGAACGCGGAGTAGGAGACCGTGAAGGCCATCGTCGCCTTACCACCCGGCCCCTCGGGCATCTCGGCAACGCCGAACGCCAGTTCGGGAGCGCTGCTCGCCAGGTGCGGGAACATCCAGTTCCCTTCAAAGACAATGTCAGCAAAGTCCTTGGCGAAGGCGTCGCCCGGCCAGCTCGCGCCGACGTCGGCCGGCGTGCTGGCCAGCCCGTCGCGGTAGAGCCCGTAGTAAAAGTCGAGCGATGCTCGCGCTTCGTCACTGTCGAGAGCGACCGCCGAGCCGTCTTCGCTGACGACCCGCCCGCCGCCAGCGTAGAGGAAGGCGATGTAGCGGGCGAAGTCGGGCGGAATGTTGATCCGCGCCTCGCCAGTCGCTTCCCGCAGTTGCTCGCCGACCTGCCGCAGTTCGTCCCAGGTGGTCGGGGCCGCCTCGATCCCGGCAGCCTCGAACGCCGTCTGGTTGTAAACCATCGCCAGACTCGACCAGTCCTTCGGCAGCCCGTACGTCGCGTCGTTGTACTGGAACGCCTGGATAAGGCCGGGGTAGAAGTCTTCAGCGGTGACGCCCGCCTCTGACATGTAGCCATCGAGCGGCAGCAGCACTTCGCGAGACATCAGGTCCGGGGCCAGCAGGCTATCGACGTAGAAGACGTCGGCGACCGAGCCCGCGGCAATGTCGGTTTGGAGCTTCGTCGGGTATTCGGCCGGAATAGGTTGGTAGTCGACCCTGATATCTGGATGGGCCGCCTCGAAATCTTGCAATACCTGGACGAGCAAGCGGTCCTCATCCGGGCTGGCGGTCCAGCCCGTGAGGCGAACGGTCGTTGTCTCCTGGGCGCGGGCAAGGCGGGGCATGCTGCCGGCCATCGCCAAACCGACGGCGGCCGGAATGGCCTTGACGCGGGCGCGAGTTGAAACTGCTGAACCGACGAGTCGCTTGTTCACCGCGAGTCTCCTCCTTCTGACGACAAGTGCTCCAACATCCGGCCGTGCCGGACCGCCCGTGTGCGAGACGGTCCGCGCGGCGCCAAGGGTCGTTACGCGCTGCCGTGAGCCTCGAACTGAACGGGCCCCACCTTTCCAATCTCGATACGCTGACGAGACGCAATGGTACTGCAATGTCTGTGCCACACGGTATCAGCATGACCGGGTTGGCCAACGCACCCTACCGGCGGTGCCCGTTCTCGTCGACGCTCACATCCCAGCCAGCGCTGCCGACGAGCGGCACGAAGCGTACCGGGCCGAGCGGTTGCTCCCAAAAGCGATCGCCTTGACGTTCGACGGCGATCAACGTCTGCTCATCGACGCCGCCAACCGGGACGACGAGTCGCCCGCCGGCTGGGTTGAGCTGTTCGATCAGCGGCGCCGGCACGCGCGGCGCGGCTGCCGTGACGATGATCCGCTCGTAGGGAGCGTCGTCCGGCCAGCCGCGCGAGCCATCGGCCACATGAACAGCGATGTTGCGATAGCCAAGGTCGTGAAGCAGACGCTCTGCCGCCTGGGCGAGTGCTGATTGACGCTCAATAGACGTCAGCTTGGCCGCCAGTTCGGCAATGACCGCGGATTGATACCCGGAGCCGGTGCCGACTTCTAACACGCGCTCATGCCCGGTCAGGTTCAGCGCGCTCGTCATCAGGGCGACGACGTAGGGTTGTGAGATCGTCTGCGCGGCGCCGATCGGCAGCGCAACGTTCTTCCAAGCATGCTCCTGGAAGGCTCGCGGCACGAATCGGTCGCGCGGTACATGCGCGATCGCGGCGAGGACGCGCTCGTCGCGGATGCCCTGCCGCCTCAGCTCGTCGACGAGGGATTGGATCTGACGCGCGCGAACATCGTCGGGCGGATCCATCGGTATGCTCCCCCACGGATCAGCCGGCTGACTACCCGATTCGATGATCGCACGCTCTCCAGCTTGAGGCAAACGACCGGCGGAGTGCATGGCTCGGACTACGCCGGGTCCGCCCGTGCCGAGTGCGTGTAGGATAGCGCGACGGGAGACGCTCCGCGTCCCATCACCATTCGTCAACCATCGCGGATAGGGAGGGACGGGCGGTGCCGCGAGCACGAGTTGGACAATCAGAACACGTAACGGTTATCGGTCTTGGCCGCTTCGGGTCGAATCTTGCCCGCACGCTGCACGATCTTGGGTACGACGTGACCGCGATCGATCTCGACGAGCGAACGATCGAAGACGCGTCCGAGTATGTCACCCTGGCCGCGCAGGGAGATGGAACCGACGAGGAACTGTTGCGCTCGCTTCAGGTCGAACGCTCGGAGGTGGTCATTGTCGCTTACGGCAGCATCGAGGCGAGTCTGATTGCAACCTTGTTGCTCAAGCGCATGGGCGCACGCTGGGTCATTTCCAAGGCGAGCAACGCACTCCACGGCGAGTTGTTGACGCGGACGGGCGCCAATCGGGTGGTCTTCCCGGAACGCGACGACGCGATCCGATTGGCCCACGCGCTGGCCGTGCCGAGCATCAACGACTACATCTCTCTGACACCGAGCAGCGGCGTGGCGAAGTTTGCTGTCCCAGCTCACTTCACCGACCGGACTCTGGCTGACATCTACGCCGCCTGCAAGGCGAATCTGGCCGTGCTGCTGATCAAACGCCGCCAAACAGTCATCACCTCGCCCGCGTCCGACGAGCGCATCCAGCCGGGAGATGAGCTCGTCGTCGTCGGACCGGACGTGGCGATCGAGGCCTTTGTCGAGTCGGAACCCGACGAGGACAAGGCGTGAGCTACCGAACGCCGCGCTACAGTCCACAAGTGATTCGACGCCGGCCGCGTGTGTCGCGAGAGATCGAGCTGCCGGAACTCGATCAGCAAGTGCGCGTGCCTCACGCGCGCCACCACGCGAAAACCTTCGTCGGCGCATTGGCACTCCTGATGGCGCTGGGAACCGTCTTGCTGGCGACTCCGTGGACGACCGAAAGCGGCCAGGCAACTTCACCGGTCGATGCGCTCTTCACCGCGGTCTCCGCGACCGCGGTCACCGGCCTGGTGACGGTCGACACGGCCGACCACTGGAATTTTCTGGGCGAGCTGATCATTCTCATTCTTATCCAGGCGGGTGGGCTTGGGTTCATGGTCGGCGCCAGCATCGTCTTGCAGATGCTGCGGCGGGGGCAGACACGCCTCCGTGACGCGTTGCTGATGCAAGACGGGTCGCCGACGCTTTCGTTGCGGGAAGCGGTCGTGCTCTCCCGCCGTATCATCATCTTCACGGCGGTTGTCGAAGGCGCGGGCGCGCTGCTCCTGACGATCCGCTTTGCCCAAGATCTTCCGCTGCACAACGCCTTATGGCACGGCGTCTTTCACTCCGTCGCGGCGTTTTGCAACGCGGGGTTCGATCTACAGGGGGCGTTCGTTTCGTTGCAGCCCTACAACGCCTCCGTGACCGTCAACGTCGTCATTTTGCTGCTGATCCAGGCCGGGGCGCTGTCGTACATCGTCTTCGAAGACGTCTACCATAAGCGTCGCTGGACGACCCTGGCGCTCGATACCAAGCTGGTGCTGATCGTGAACGTAGCGATGCTCGCCATCGCGGCCATCTCGTTTCTGATTGCTGAGTGGCGAGGCGTCCTGAGCGACACGCCCGTTGCCTATCGTCCACTGAGCGCGCTCTTTCAAAGCGTCGCGGCGAGAACGGCCGGTTTTGCGACCGTCGATTTCAATGATGCGCACGTTGTCACGCTCTTCGTCTGGGTCGCGGCGATGCTCGTCGGCGGCGCCTCGGGTTCCACCGCCGGCGGCGTCAAGCTAGCAACGGTCGGCATCATCGGGGCGGCCATCGTTTCGACGCTTCGTGGTCGGGACGAGCTCCAGGTCTTTGGCCGCCGCATACCGGCGCCGCTCGTCTTTCGTGCCATGACCGTGATCGCGATCATGCTCATTGCGCACTTCGTGACGACGCTGCTGCTGGCGGCAACCGAGGATCTGCTTGGAAACAGCGACGCTGGCTTCCTGGCGCTGATGTTCGAAGCGATGAGCGCCCTGGCGACGGTCGGATTGACGACCGGGATCACGCCGTCGTTGACGGATGCCGGCAAGCTGGTGTTGTGCGCCGCCATGTTCTTTGGTCGGATAGGGCCGCTCACCGCGGCCTACGCGCTCCAGCGGCGGCAGCAGGTCATTCGTTACCGGTTGCCGGAGGCATCCGTGCGGATCGGATGATCCGCGAACGTGCTCCTTTACGATCGGGCACGACGGCCGCGGGCGACGGTTCCGCGCCCGAGCTTGTGATAACATACACAACGTTTCGGGCCGGGCGCCGCGTCATTCCCGGTGAGGGAATCCGAACGGTCCGACTTAAGCGCGGGGACGGATGGCGCCGGAACTTCGGCGGCGCTGGAACGACCAGGGAGGACAGGCTCGAGCGTGGAGGCCTTCGGCGACAACTGGCTCGTCATCGGGCTGATGACCATCGCCGCGTTCGCGATGGGGATGACCCTCCTGATCCTCAACTGGGTCGTGGCGCCGTCCAAACCCAACCCGGTCAAGGCCGCACCCTACGAAAGCGGCGTGCCGGACGTCACCCCGGTCAAACCCCGATACACCCCTCGGTTCTACCTTGTCGCCATGCTCTTCGTCATCTTCGACATTGAAGCCATCTTCATCTTTCCCTGGGCGGTGATTCTCGACGACCTCGGCGCCTACGGATTCTGGGAGATGAGTTCCTTTATCGGTCTGCTCCTGGCCGGGTACGTATACGCCTGGAAGAAGGGAGCCCTGGAATGGGTCTGATCGACGATCGGTTCGACAAGAACATCTTCGTCACCTCACTCGATTTCGTCTTCAACTGGGCGCGGCGGTCGTCGCTCTGGTGGTTGCAGTTCGGATTGGCCTGCTGTGCGATCGAGATGATTACCGCCTCCATGGGGCGATTCGACCTGGCCGAACGGTTTGGCATGCTCTACCGCGCGAGTCCGCGGCAGGCCGACCTGATGATCGTCGCCGGCACCGTAACGAAAAAGATGGCCCCGGTGGTGCGCACGCTCTATGACCAGATGCCCGAGCCGAAGTGGGTCGTCAGCATGGGGAGTTGCGCCAACGTCGGTGGTCCATTTGACACGTATGCGGTAGTGCAAGGGGTCGATCAAGTCATCCCCGTCGACATCTACGTGCCCGGCTGCCCACCCTCCCCGGAATCGCTCTACTACGGCATCCTCGAACTGCAAAACAAGGTGATCAAGTACGAGACGATGGCAAAGAAGCAGGGTGTGGCTGCGGCCGAAGCGCAGCGACGCGCGGAGCGCGAGGTCGCCCACGATTCGGCCCGCGCCTCCACCGATCGCCTGCCGTCCGTGGAAAGCCCAGAACCGGCACGTTTGGCCTAGATGCCAGGCGCCAAGCGCGAGGAGCAGACAAGGGTGAGCGAGGGTAACTCGCCAAAGCAACCCGGTGGTCCGAATCCGGAAGTGACGCCGCAAGGTGGCCCGCCGAACGCCGACCCGGCCGGAACGGCTGAGGCCGTGCAACCGGGGTCGACGACGCCGGATGCCAGCGGCGTCAAGCCGACCTCCAAGCAGCCGGTGGCGAACATCGAGGCCGTCAAACAGGAGATGGACGAGGTCGGGACGGCCGACACCGACCCGTGGGGTCGCGGACTCTACGTCGATTCCGACGTGGAGAAACACCCGGCGTTACGTGAACTGCGGGCGGCCTTCGGCGAGGCGATCGTCGACGTCGTGCGCTTTCGCGACGAGACGACGATCCACGTCGAACGGACTAGACTGCGCGATGTCTGTCTCTACTTGCGCGACCACGAACGGCTTTCGTTCAACTTTCTGACCGATTTGACCGCGGTCGATATGTTGCGACTCCGCGCCGAACCGCGCTTCGACGTCGTCGCGCTCCTCTATTCGCTCAAGAACCGGGTGCGCCTCCGCATCAAGGCCGGGTGCAACGACGGCGAACCGGTGCCGTCGCTCGTGCCGCTTTGGAACGGGGCGAATTGGCTCGAGCGCGAGACGTACGACATGTATGGCATCGTCTTCGACGGCCACCCGAACCTGAAGCGCATCCTGCTGGCCGACGACTGGGACGAAGGATTCCCACTGCGGAAGGATTACCCGCTACGCGGTTGGCGGGAGTTCCCGGTCTACAACACCGAGCGCACCATCCCGCGCGTCCGCACGCGCTGGACAGGAAGGGGAGTCTAGCCCCTATGAGTTTCACGGCGATGACAGCGGATCCGGATCGCGACGCCGCGATCGATTACCAAGAAGAAGCGCCCGGAACGGGCACGCTGACCGTCGAAGAGGAGCGCCTCCTCGAATCCGGCGAACGATTGATCACCCTGAACATGGGTCCGCAGCACCCTAGTACACACGGCGTGCTGCGGGTGATTCTCAAGCTCGACGGCGAAGTCATCACCGATTGCGACCCGGTCATCGGCTATCTTCACCGTGGGACTGAGAAGCTCGGCGAGGCGCATCGCTACGCGCAGGTGATTCCGTGGACCGACCGCACGGACTACGTCGCCGCGCCGGCCAACAACCTCGGCTGCGTCATGGCCATCGAAAAGCTCTGTGGCGTTACCTCGCCGGAGCGCGCGCAGTATTGGCGCGTCATCATGTCGGAACTGACCCGGATCGCGTCGCATCTGGTCTGGCTGGGGACGCACGCCCTCGACATCGGCGCCCTGTCGATGTCGCTCTATTGCTTCCGCGAGCGCGAGATCATCCTCGATATCTTCGAGGCGTTCTGTGGCGCCCGACTGACGACCAACATGATGGAGATTGGCGGCTTCTCGCGCACGGTCCCACCGAACTTGCCGGGCATGATCCGTGATTTCCTGATGGTCTTCCCTGACCGCCAACAGGAGTATGCCGATCTGCTCGACGCCAACCCCATTTGGATCGCGCGCACGAAGGGCGTTGGCGTCATCTCGAAGGAGGCCGCGATCTCCTATTCGCTGACCGGCGCTTGCTTGCGGGGTTCGGGCATCAACTATGACATTCGCCAGGCGATGCCCTATCTGATTTACGACCGGCTCGACTTCGAAGTGCCGCTCGGGGAGTACGGCGACGTCTACGATCGCTACCTCGTCCGCATGGAAGAGATGCGGCAGGCGCTCAAGATCATCCAGCAGTGCATCGACACCGTCGAGCCGATGGACACGCCGCTGATGGCCTACGAATCGGCCTACGTCATGCCGCCCCACAAGGGAACGATGACGACGGCCGAGGACATGCAGCGGCACTTCGTCTGGGTGATCAAGGGGTTTGCGCCTCCTGTGGGAGAGGCGTATGCCGCGGTCGAGCATCCGAAGGGCGAGAACGGATACTACTTCGTCTCTGACGGCACGGCGCTGCCGTACCGCTTCCGCATCCGGTCCCCGGATTTCGTCAATCTCGCGGTGCTGCCGCATATGGCGCAAGGCTCGATGCTGGCCGACGTCGTCGCGTTGATCGGCACGATCGACATCGTGCTGGGGTCGGTGGATCGGTAGCGACGGGCCGTTGGCCGTTAGCCGTTAGCCGATAGCTACGCTGGGAAAGCTGGTCGCTTGCGGATGATGAGACGCGGTA
Source organism: Thermomicrobiales bacterium (assembly GCA_050696075.1). GTDB lineage: Bacteria > Chloroflexota > Chloroflexia > Thermomicrobiales > UBA6265 > JBOGUF01. The sequence continues at coordinate 52,246 of JBOGUF010000196.1, read as the reverse complement.
AGATACTTTGTGGCGACCGGCAGTTGCCGGTCGCGTCATGTCCGGCGGGATGGGCGCCGGGCGTAAAGTGCCCCAACAAGCGGACCAACCAGGTCGAAGGCCGCCAGTACGTAGGCTGACGGTTGACGGCTGATAGCTAAGGGCTCGTAACGCATGGACCAGCCGCTGTGGCTCACCTTCATCGTGGCGTTCATCTTCATGAACGTCCTCCTGATCGGAATGGCGTACATGACCTTGTTCGAACGCAAGGTCTTGGCCGCCATGCAGGACCGGATGGGGCCGACCCGAACGGGACCGAAGGGAATCCTGCAGCCGATCGCCGACGGTATCAAACTGCTCGGCAAGGAAGACCTGATCCCGGCCGCGGCCGATAAGGTCGTCTTCTATTTCGCCCCACTCATCATCTTCGTGACGGCGATCGTTTCCGTCGCCGTCATCCCGTTCGGCGGTACGATCCAACTCTTCGGCCGGGACATCAATCTCTTCGCCGCCGACCTCAACGTCGGCGCGCTTTTTGTGCTCGCCTTTGGCGCCATCGGCGTCTACGGGATCATCCTGGGCGCCTATGCCTCGGCCAACCGCTACTCGCTGCTCGGTGGATTGCGGGCGGCCGCCCAGGTCGTCTCCTACGAGATCATCCTCGGACTGTCGCTCGTCGGCGTCTTCATCCTGGCCGGCTCGCTGAGTCTGCGCGACATCCTGCTGGCCCAGCAGTCGACCATCGACATCGGGCCACTCTCGATCAGCAATTGGTACATCTTGTCTCAGCCGCTGGCGTTCGTGATCTACATGATCGCGGCGGTCGCCGAGACGAACCGGGCGCCGTTCGACCTGCCCGAAGCGGAGACCGAATTGGTCTCCGGGTTCCACACCGAATACTCCGCGTTCCGTTTTTCGTTCTACTTCCTCGGCGAATACATCAACATGATCATCATCTCGCTCTTCGCCAGCACGATCTTTCTGGGCGGGACGAGCGGGCCGGGCTCGACCGAGTACTGGGGACTGGGCATCATCTGGCTGCTCGCCAAGACGGTCCTCTTCCTCTTCTTCTATGTCTGGCTCCGCGGGACGCTGCCTCGTTTCCGGTACGATCAGCTTATGGGTATCGCCTGGAAGGTGCTGCTGCCCCTGGTGCTGGTCAACATCGTCCTGACGGCCTTCATCCGGCTCTACGGCAACGGCGAGATCTTTTAGGGCGGCAGGGACGGCGAGGGCGGCAAGGACGGCAAGGAATGAGGCGGCGCGTGGACTGTTATCGTAAGGAAGAAGACGTGAAGGTCGGCGACGAAGCAAGGTCGGACGACAAGGCGATAAGAACTCCTGGCCGCCCTGGCCGTCCCTGCCGCCCTTGCCGCCCTCGTACCGGAGCGAGCTAGATGCCCTGGGACGTCATCATCTTCTACATGATCTCCGCGGTCTGCGTCCTCTGCGCCGGCGGCGTGGTGGTGGCGAACAATCCCGTTCACTCGGCGATCTTCCTCGTCCTCTGCTTCTTCAACGTTGCCGGCATCTTCGTCATGCTCGGGGCCGAGTTCCTCGCCGTCGCCCAGGTGATTGTCTACACCGGGGCGATCATGGTGCTGGTGCTCTTCGTGCTGATGCTCGTCGACCCGGACGACCTGCCGGAGTTCCATACCGCGCGGCCGATTCAACGCTACGTCGGGTTGCTGCTCGGCGTGATTCTTCTTTTGGAGGTCGGGATCGCGATCCTCAACCGGACGGTGATCGGCGGCGGCGGCGCGGCGACGCCCGAAAACGTGGCAGCCGCGGGTGGCAACACGCAGGCACTCGGCATGACGCTCTATTCCGAGTTCCTGCTGCCGTTCGAGGTGATCTCGTTGGTGCTGACGGTCGGCATAATCGGCGCGATTGTGCTGGCGCTGCCCGAACGGCTGGGCGAGCGCCTCCAGCAGCGCCGGGACACGATCTCCCTCGGGCACCCGCGCGGGACCGATCTGGCGCTACCTGAGGGGCCGTTCGGCGAGACGCCGATGGAGCCGGTAGAACGGGAGGAAGCGCCGGCTCCGGGCGGACGGCGCATAACCATGGTGAAGGACCCCGATCAGTACACGACGGTCGGGCGCCGGTAGCGGCGGACGGAGACGACGAGCGGCGATGGGCGAGTTATCGGTCGACCACTTTCTGTTCCTGAGCGCGGCCCTCTTCATCATTGGGATGATGGGCGTGCTCATTCGGCGCAACGTGCTGATCATCTTCATGTGCGTCGAGCTGATGATCACCGCCGCCAATATCTCCTTGGTTGCGTTCGGCCGCGAGCTCGATTCGCTGAGCGGGCAGAGTTTCGCGCTCTTCACGATCGCGGTGGCGGCCGCGGAGGCCGCGGTCGGGCTGGCAATCATCATCGCCCTCAGCCGCCGCGTCCACACGGTCGACGTCGACGAGTTCCGGACGCTGAGGGACTAGCTACTAGCTGCTGGCCGCGAGCCAGCCGTGATTGGCGGCATGGCATCTCAGAGGACAGAGACGATGCGGAAACCACAAGAGCTAGAGGCTAGGAGCTAGAGGCTAGTGGCTGACTGGTTGTTCCTGATCCCGGCGCTCCCGTTGCTGGCGTTTGCCATCAACTTCTTGCTGGGCCGGTGGTACATCAAGGAGAAGGCGCACTGGATCGCAGTGCCCGCGGTCTTCGGGTCCTGGTTGATTTCAATCGTTGCCCTCCTCGATATCCGGGACACGGACCACGCGATCTCGCAGCACCTCTTTACCTGGATACCGTCCGGCTCGTTCAACGTCGAAGTCAATCTCTACGCCGACCAACTGACGGCGGTCATGCTGATGGTCGTCACAACCGTCAGCCTGCTGGTACACGTCTACTCCGTCGGCTACATGCATGGCGACCCCGGCTATTACCGCTTCTTCTCCTACCTACCGCTCTTCGTCTTCTCGATGTTGATGCTGGTGCTGGCCGACAACCTGCTTTTGCTCTTCGTCTTCTGGGAGGCGGTCGGACTCTGCTCCTACCTGCTGATCGGCTTCTGGTATCGCCGCCGCTCGGCGTCGAACGCGGCGAAGAAGGCGTTCATCGTCAATCGAATCGGCGACCTCGGCTTCGGCTTGGGGATCATGCTCGCCTTCTGGACCTTTGGCACGATCGCCTTCTATGGCGACGCCGGCATCTTCGCCCGCGCGCCCGAAATCGCGACCGGGACGATGACCGGCATTGCCTTGCTCCTATTCGCCGGCGCGATCGGCAAGAGCGCGCAGTTCCCGTTGCACGTCTGGCTGCCGGACGCGATGGAGGGTCCGACGCCTGTTTCCGCGCTGATCCACGCCGCGACGATGGTGACCGCGGGCATCTACATGGTCGCCCGCTGTCACGCGATCTTTATCGAATCGACGACCGCGATGTGGGTCGTCGCGACGATCGGGGCCTTTACCGCATTGATGGCCGCGACGATTGCCATCACGCAGAACGACATCAAGCGCATCGTCGCCTATTCGACGGTGAGCCAACTCGGCTATATGGCGTTCGCGCTCGGCACGGGCTTTTGGATCGCGGCTATCTTTCACCTAATGACGCATGCCTTCTTCAAAGGCCTGCTTTTCCTCGGCAGCGGCAGCGTCATCCACGGTATGCACGAAGAGCAGAGCATCCAGAAGATGGGTGGCCTGCGCAAGCACATGCCGGTCACGTATTGGACCTTCCTGATCGCGGCACTCGCAAACGCCGGCGTCGTCCCGCTCGCCGGCTTTTGGAGCAAGGACGAGATCATCGTCGGCGCCTGGATCAGCGACGTCTTCCCGAACTGGGGCAAGGTGATCGCGGTGGTCGGGTTGCTGGCCGCCTTCTTGACGGCGCTCTATATGTTCCGGCTCGTCTTCCTGACCTTCTTCACCGCGCCGCGCTACGACACTGCGCACGTGCATCCGCACGAGTCGGCGTCAGTGATGACCGTCCCCTTGGTCCTGCTGGCAATCCCGGCTGCCGTCGTCGGCTTCGTCGGGTTCCCGCCGGAGGACGGCCCGCTGCACCACTTCCTCGAACCCGTCTTTGCCGGAGAGGCGGCCCACGAGGAACCGGCCGAGACGGCATCCCTCTACATCGTCGCTGACGGCGAATCGGACGCGTCCGCCCGGCAGCAGGAGGAGGCGCACGAAGGGGGAGTCCACCACGTTTCGACCGCGACTACCGTCACCTTCGGTGCGATCTCAACGATTGTCGCTCTCGCCGGTATCGTGGTCGCCTACCTGACCTACGTCTCCAAGAAGATCGACCCGGTCAAGGTGGCTGAGAGCACCGGGAGCCTCTACGACTTCCTCTATAACAAGTGGTACTTCGATGAGTTGTACGACCGATGGTTTGTGCGACCCGCGAAGTGGCTGGCAGACGTGCTCTGGCGCATCGTCGACGTGGGCATCATCGACGGCACGGTCAATGGCGTCGCCGGCCTGATCGGGGCGACCAGCCAGCGCGTGCGACACGTCCAGACTGGACTCGTCGCCAACTACGCGCTGGCCATTGCGCTCGGCATGGTCGTCATCGTCGGCGTCTACCTCGCCGCGTTCAGCGACCTCTTCCGATAAGAGGGGTCGGGAGTCAGGAGTTAGGGGTCAGGAATGGAGATGTGCTTCGCCCAATGGAGCAGGAACCGGCCGGTCAGGAGCAACTCTGACCCCCGACCCCTGACTCCTGACCCCTTCCGGAGGGGCACTCGTGGATAGCTTTCCGCTACTGAGCGCCATCACGTACGCGCCACTGCTCGGGGCGCTCGTCATCTTCTTCATCCCGCGGGTGACGCGGGAGACGGCGCGGCTCGTCGCGGTGATCGCGGCGATCCTGAGCTTCGCGCTGTCGCTGATCATGCTCGTCGGGTTCGATCCGGACGACCCGTTTGAGGCGGGGCAGCCCGTACCGTTCGAAGAACAACTCGATTGGCTGCCGGGCGTCGGCGTCAGCTACCACATGGGCGTCGATGGGATCGCCGTTCTCCTGATCGTCCTCACCACGCTCCTGTCGTTGCTCGGCGTCATCTGGTCGTGGGATACGATCAACAACCGGGCGCGTGAGTACTACATCGCCATACTCCTCCTCGAAACCGGCATGCTCGGCGTCTTCATGGCGCTCGATCTCTTCATCTTCTACATCTTCTGGGAGCTGATGCTGATTCCCATGGCGCTGCTGATCGGCGTCTGGGGCAGCGCCAACCGCGTCTACGCGGCCGTCAAGTTCTTCATCTACACCCTCTTCGGCTCGCTCTTGATGCTGGTCGGCATCGTCGCCACGTATCAGGCCTATTTTGAACACACCGGTGTCCGCACGCTCGACATCCTCCAACTCCAGCAGGGTTGGCAAGAGATCGGCGGAGCCTATAGCAACGTCTTCCAGGGGGCGGTCTTCGCCGCCTTCCTGATCGCCTTTGCGGTCAAGGTGCCGATGTTCCCGTTCCATACCTGGCTGCCCGACGCGCACGTCGAGGCGCCGACCGCGGCGTCGGTCATCCTGGCGGCGGTCATGCTGAAGATGGGCGGCTACGGCATGCTCCGCTTCAACCTGCCGCTCTTTCCCGAGGGGGCGGAGGACTGGGCGCCGATCATCATCGTGCTCTCGCTCATCGCCATCCTCTACGGGGCGTTCGTCGCTCTCGTCCAGCCCGACATGAAGAAGCTGGTCGCCTACTCGTCGGTCAGCCACATGGGCTTTGTCACGCTCGGCATCTTCGTCAACATCTGGGCCGTCACGGCCGACAACCTCAATGGCTTCAACGGCGCGATGATGGTGATGCTAGCGCACGGATTCAACACCGGCGCCCTCTTCTTGCTCGTCGGCGTGATCTACGAGCGGTCGCACACGCGGCTCATCTCCGCGTTCGGCGGCATCGCCACGCGCATGCCGGTCTACTCGGCCTTCTTCATGCTCTTCATGCTCGCCAGCATTGGTCTGCCAGGACTCTCCGGGTTTGTTGGCGAGTTTTTAGTGGCGTTAGCGACCTGGGAGTACAACCCGTGGGCTGCCCTCCTCACCTTCGCGGTGGTGATCTTCGCCGCCTGGTACATGATGCTGATGTTCCAACGTATCTTCTTCGGCCGCTTGCAGGGTGAGTTGCCAGATCCCGGCGACGGGGAACTGACCGACGAAGAACGCGCGCTGCTGGCGACCCGAACCGGCGACCAGGGGCAGGAACACGGGCACGGGCATGCGCCGCCGCTGCCGGTCTCCGGTGGCTCCCACGAGGCCGAGGACCACGCGGATCATGGCCCAGCGACGTGGCCAGATCTCACCCGGAAGGAAATCTTGACCTTAGCGCCGCTGGCGATACTGACGATTGCGATGGGCGTCTACCCGAGACCGATTTTCGAGATCGTCCAGCCGGCGTTCGAGCGCATCCTCGCGCCGTTCTTGACGTAGGGGTGAGAGGATAGGACGTGGACTTTCTGAACCTCAGCCTCGAAACGCCCGATTGGGGCATTGCGACGCCGCACGTCATCCTCTTCGTGCTGGCACTAGCGCTCCTCTTTCTGGACGCCTTCCTGCCGAAGAAGAAGCACTTTGTCTGGCTGACCGCGGTCTCGCTCGTCGGATACACCGCGTCGCTGGTGGCGCTCTACTGGCGGCACGGTGAGGACGAGCAGACCTTCCAGGGTATGTTCCGCTCGGACGGACTGACCCTCTTTATGACACTGGCAATCGTCTCGGCCGCGATCCTGACAGTGATGGTCTCCGCGAGTTACGTGGAATACCTCGAAGGGCGGATGCCGCTCGGCGAGTTCTACGTGCTGCTCGCCTTCGCCGTGCTCGGCTCGACGCTGACGGCGGCGGCCGGCGACCTGGTGATGATCTTCGTCGGCATCGAGCTATCCTCGCTGGCGACCTACGTTTTGACCGCCTTTGCCAAGCGGCGCACCTCCTCCGTGGAAGGTGCGCTCAAGTACTTCTTGCTCGGCATCTTCGCCAGCGCGATCCTCGTCTACGGGATGGCCTGGATCTACGGGCTGACCGGTTCGACCGATCTCGACGTGATTGCATTGCAATTGCAAGAGATCGTGTCGGGCGAGGGCCGGCGCGAGCCTGAGGTGTTGCTGGCGCTGTTGCTGATCGTGGTCGGACTCGGCTTCAAGATCGCCGCCGTCCCGTTCCACATGTGGACGCCGGACGCCTACGACGGAGCGCCGACGCCGGTGACTGGCTACATGTCGGTCGTGCCGAAGGTGGCGGGCTTCGCGGCGATCATCCGGATCATGGTCCAAGGGCTTGGGCCGCTCCGTGAAGATTGGATCGATCTGATCGCTGTGCTGGCGGTGCTGACGATGGCGTTTGGCAATCTCGTCGCCATCGCTCAGCGCAACATCAAGCGCATGCTCGCGTACTCGTCAATCGCCCATACCGGCTACATGCTGGTTGGGCTGGCGGCGTACCAATCGGGAGGCGGCTTCGGTGCCGGCGCGGGCGCCGCGGGCGCCGACAGCGATACCGGCATCTGGAGCATGCTCTATTACCTCTTTGCCTATACCTTCATGAACATCGGCGCCTTCGCGGTCGTTACCTGGCTCCAACACCGAGGGCGCGGGATGATGCTGGACGACTACGCCGGGCTCGCCAGTACGCAACCGCTGGCGGCAGCGGCAATGACCGTCTTCATGGTTTCGTTGATGGGTGTCCCGCCGCTCCTCGGCTTCTACGCGAAGTACTACGTTATCCTGGCCGCGATCGACGCCGATTTGCTCTGGTTAGCGCTCGCCGTCGTCATCGCCTCGGCCGTCAGCGCGTATTTCTACCTGCGCGTGGTGGCGGTGATGTACTTTAGTTCGCCTGAGCGGACGCCGCGCGCGGCGTCGACCCGGCTGCTCGACGTCGGGATCGCGGCGATGGTCGTCGCCAACATCGCGCTCGGCCTCTTTTCTGAACGCATCGTCGACCTGGCCGACGACTGGTCGAATGCCTTGACGGTCGCGACGCGGATGACGAACGGCGGATAGTCGGGCGGCTTGCGACTCATGATCCGCGGCGAACTCGTCAATCTCCGGGCCGTGGAGCGCGCCGATGCCGTGATCATTCACGGCTGGTTCAACGATCCTGAGATCATGCGCGGCTGGGGCGTTCCCGCCGCGACCTGTTCGATGGCCTGGGTTCAGCGCCGAATCGAAGAGTGGCTGGACGATGAAGTGCGTCTCGATCGTCCAGTCGCCATGATCGTCGAAACGATGGACGCGGAGGCAATTGGCTTGATTGTCCTGTCCGACCTCCGGCCAAACTCGCGCTCGTGCGAGCTCTCGATTCTGATCGGCGGCCTGGAGCGGTGGGGGCAGGGCTACGGGACCGATGCCCTGCGAACTACGCTCGATACGAGTTTCAGCGAGTGGAACCTTCATCGCGTTTGGGTGCGCAGCGAGTCGGGGAACGAGCGCGCCCATCGCCTCTATCGCCGGTGCGGCTTTCGCCACGAGGCGACGATGCGCGATGCGGCGTATCTCGACGGTCGGTACGAAGACGTCCTGATCTTTGCGATCCTAGAAGGCGAACCACTTGAATCTACAGCGACCTGATAGTCCGGTGGTGAACGCGGCGCAAGACCCGGCCGAACTGTTCGATGTGGTCCGCGCCGACGGCACACCAACCGGTGAGGTCAAGCAGCGGGCGCTCGTCCATCGCGACGGCGACTGGCATCGGGCCGTCCATGTCTGGGTCGCCGGCATCGACCAGGGTGATCCATTCATCCTCCTTCAGCGTCGGTCGTTGGAGAAGGATACCTGGCCAGGCGGGTTGGATGTGACCGTCGGCGGCCACTACCGATCGGGCGAAGGTCTAAGTGAGGTCTTGCGCGAGATCGAGGAAGAGATCGGGGTCTCTCCGGGCGTCGAGGAGCTACGGTCATTGGGCGTGCGGATCGCCGCGAACGAGCGCACGATCGGCGTCCTCGATCGCGAGCTCCAAGATGTCTTCCTGTGGCGGAACGACGCACCGCTGACGGTATACACGCCCAATCCACACGAATTGCTCGAACTGATCAAAGTCCCATTGGAGCCACTCCTCAATATGCTCTTGGGCGATCTGAATGCCATGCAGGTCGAGTGCCTCAGTGCAGCCGATCGATCACTGGGCAGGGTTCGTTTACGTGCCGATGACTTCGTGTTCACGATTGATCGGTACTTCTACCGCGCGGCGATTGCCGTTAGCCGCGCCCTCCATGGCGAACGCCACGTCGCGATTTGACAGTAGTCGTCCTAATCTCCGTCGAGCCACAAAGAGGCGTCCCTCGGTATACTTTCCCCGACACCGGAGGGACGACGATGTCCGCCAGATTTCAACCACTCCCGCGCCGGCCCGGTCGAGCCAGACCGCTTCGGGCGTTAGCCCTGCTCTGCACTCTCTTAAGCGTCCTGGTGGCCGATAGCTTGTCGGCCCAGGATGAGAGCCCTCGTGTCCGTGTGATTGAAGTCGAAGGGACGATCACGCCTGTCATGGCCCGGTACGTCGATCGCATGATCGACAACGCGGGAGAGGACGGCGTCAGCGCCCTGGTCATCGAGCTCGACACTCCAGGTGGGCTCAGCTCGGCAATGGACGACATCATCCAGGACATCCTCGAAAGCGAGGTACCGGTCGTCGTCTACGTATCGCCGAATGGGGCGCGGGCCGCCTCGGCCGGGGTTTTCATTACCTACGCCGCGCACGTTGCCGTGATGGCTCCTGGCACACGGATCGGCTCCGCATCGCCGATTTTCATGGACGAGAGCGGCGGAGTGAGCGACGGCTCGGAAACGCTGCAACGCAAGGTGACGAACGACGCGGTGTCACAGATCAAGAATTTGGCGACGCGGCGCGGTCGAAACGCCGATTGGGCGGAACGCGCGGTGCGCGAGGCAGCGAACATCACAGCCGACGAGGCGTTGCAGTTGGACGTCGTCGACGTCGTCGCGCCAAGCCTCCCGGAACTCCTTGACGAGATCGACGGCATGGTCGTCGAGGTTCAGGGCGAACAGGTTGCACTCAGCACCAGAACTGCCGAGATCGAGCGCAGAAACATGAACGCGCTCGAAGGGCTGTTGCAGCTACTGGCGGAGCCGACCATCGCCTACATCCTGCTCAGCCTCGGCATGCTCGGTATCTTCCTCGAACTGACCAATCCCGGTGCTATCGCGCCGGGTGTCATCGGCGTGTTGTCGCTCATCGTGGCACTCTTTTCGCTTGGCACGCTCCCGGTCAACTGGACGGCGGTCCTGCTCATTCTCTTCGCATTCATCCTCTTCGCGATTGACTTGTTCGTGCCGTCGCTGGGCATGCTCACGATCGGGGGACTTGTCAGCTTCCTACTCGGGTCATACCTCCTCATCGACGCGGATGCGCCACCAGGCTTCGAGGTCTCCCGGCCGGTGATCTGGACGGTCACCGCCTGTATCGTCGGGTTCTTCCTGTGGCTTGCCGGATCGGTGCTGAAGGCGCGTTTCCGGCCACCATATACCGGCCAGCAGGCGCTGATCGGCGAGCTCGGCATGGTTCGTCGCCCGCTTAGCCCGGAGGGAATGGTCTATGTGCATGGCGAACTCTGGTCGGCGATGCTCGATCCCGCCGTCCGCGGTGAACTTCCAGCGGGGACCGAGGTTGCGGTGACCGCGGTCGAGCGGCTGCGATTGCGCGTGCGACCAGCGACCACGGTGGAACTCGATCAGGCTGCCGCCGAGCGGGCACGAGAGCAAGCGTTACCGGCCGACCGCCGCTCGGCGCAGCAGGTCATTCCTGGAGTCGAGGGTTCGGCCAATAGCTAATCGCGAGGTAGGACCGGCTCCCTAGAACGGGCTGCCGGCTGACAAGGAGTTGTCGATGGAGGCTGCCGGCGTCGTTGTGATGGTCATCGCCCTGTTTGTGATGATCGTGCTCTTCTCCGCGATCAAGATCGTCCAGGAATACGAGCGCGGCGTCGTCTTCCGGCTGGGCCGCTTGATCGGGCCGCGCGGTCCCGGCCTGATTATCCTGATTCCGTTCGTCGAGCGGATGGTGAAGGTCGACTTGCGCACGGTGACAATGGACATCCCGGCTCAGGAGGTCATCACGCGCGACAACGTCACCGTCCGCGTCAACGCGGTGGCCTATTTCCGGGTCGTCGATCCCTCCGCGTCCGTGAACAACGTCGCCGACTTCATCCGCGCTACCTCGCAGATCGCCCAAACGACCCTGCGCAGCATCCTGGGGCAGTCGGTGCTCGACGAGTTGCTGTCGGAACGGGACAAGATCAACCTGGAATTGCAGCGGATCATCGACGAGCAGACCGAGCCATGGGGCGTCAAGGTCAGCGTCGTCGAGGTAAAGGACGTTGAGCTGCCGCAGTCGATGCAGCGGGCGATGGCGCGGCAGGCAGAAGCGGAGCGCGAGAAGCGCGCCAAGATCATCCATGCCGAAGGCGAGTTCCAAGCCAGCCAGCAACTCGCCGAGGCCGCTGTCGTCATCGATCGCAATCCGGTGGCGCTCCAACTGCGGTATCTTCAAACGCTGACCGAAATCGGCGTTGAGAAGAACACCACGGTGGTCTTCCCCCTGCCGATCGACTTATTCGAAGCATTCCGGAGTGCGCTGGAAGCCGGCGGGACGGCCGCGCCTCGCCCTCAGCGAAGCAGGCCCGCGCCCGCGCCGGTTGTCCGCGAGTCCGCCGCGAGCGACTGAAGAAAGATTGCTATCATCCCCGCGTTGGATGAGCGTCGACGCGACTAAAGGAGCGAGTGGTGCGGATCACGCGGGCGACCACGTACATCGTCGGCAACCCCTGGAAGAATTGGCTCTTCGCGCGTTTGGACACCGATCAGCCGGGACTGTATGGCATTGGCGAAGGGACCCTCAATGGGTTTGCCAAAACCGTCGAGGCAGCGGTCCACGAGCTTGCTCCCCGCTACGAGGGGATGGATCCCTTCCAGGTTGAGACGATCTTCCAACGCATGACCCGCGACCTCTACTCCGACGGCGGGCAGATCCAGCTCAACGCGGTTGCCTGCGTCGAGGTCGCCTGCTGGGACATCATCGGCAAGGTGATTGGCCGTCCGATCTATGACCTGCTCGGCGGCCGCTACCACGAAACGTTACCGGTCTACGCCAATGGCTGGTACGCCGGACCGAGGACGCCGGAATCGTTTGCCGAACGCGCGCTTGAAGTGGTGGCCCGCGGCTACAAAGCGATGAAGTTCGATCCCTTTGGCGTTGCCTACCGGGTGATGGACCAGGACGACCGCCGGTTATCCATCGACATCGTGCGAGCCGTGCGGGAGGCGGTCGGACCGTCGGTGCAACTGATGATCGAGGGGCATCGCCGCTTCAACGTGGGTGAGGCGATCCGCATCGGCGAGGAGTTGGCGGAGTTCGATCCGACCTGGTTCGAGGAACCGACCGACCACATGAAGATCGACGCGACGGCTGAGGTGGCGAAGCGCCTTTCGATCCCGGTTTCGACGGGCGAAAGCTTCACGACGGCCCATCAATTCGCCGAACTGCTGTCGCACAATGCCGTTCACATCTTGCAACCGGATCCGTCGAATTTGGGCGGCATCTGGAAGACACGCCAAGTCTGCGCCATGGCCGACGCCCATTACGCGGTCGTCGCCCCGCACCAGGCCCAGGGCCCGGTCGCCACCGCTACCTGCGTGCAAATCGACGCCTGCACCCCGAACCTGCTGGTACAGGAATTGTTTGACGAGTTCAATGTCGAGTGGGAACGCGAGTTGATCGACAAGTCGCCGGTTGTCGTCGACGGCCGCATCGGCATCCCGGACGGTCCGGGACTCGGCGTCGATCTCAACTGGGCCGAGGTCGAGAAGCACCCGTATGAGGTCTCGAACTTCCTGCCGCTCTTTGCCCAGGGCTGGGAGCGCCGGGAGGGCGCGCGAACGCCAGCTCCACCCGAAGCGGCAACAGTGCCGGCGGCCGACCAAGCCGCATCGCCCGGATAAGCATCTCAGTCTCACGGCACGGCTTCATTGCTGAGAATCCGTGAGATTCTGGATACGCAATGGCTGACAGTGCGGCATGGTACGTAACGAAGTCGGGCGCAAGTGATACGATTCGCTTGCTCCGCGCGTATAGAGAAGTAGACGCGGATGGCGCCCATTACCGCGCGTCCAGCTTGCGGAGGAGACGGAGATCAAGGATGAGCGAATCGCGGGAGTTGCCACACAGTCGATTTCGTCCGCGGCCGCTTTCCGGCCTGGCGCGGATCGTGACGGCTTTTAGCCTCTTAGCCATCATTGTGGCGATGGGGGCCACGGTCGCGGCGCAGGACATCGTCTCGACGCGGGTTGGCGAAATGCCGACCACTGGCGGACTGCGGCCAGGTCCGGTCGGGCTGGCGCCGGAGGAGCCGTCGAGGCGCGAAGGGGTCGAGCCAGTTGCGATCGCGATCGAGCGGGCCCAAGTGGACGCCGTCATCGAGATCATTGAGATCGTCGACGGCGTAATGCAGAATCCAACCGGACCATGGGTCGTCTCCTGGTACAAGGAGACGGCTAAGCTGGGCGAGCTCGGCAATGCGGTGATGGCCGGCCACCTCGACTACTGGGACGTCGGACCCGCCGTCTTCTACAACATCGGTCTGCTCGAGCAGGGCGACCAGATCACGGTCACTGGCGAAAATGGCGAGCAGTACGTTTACGAGGTCGACTGGCTAGAAAACTACGATGTCGCCAACGCGCCGATTCAGGATATCGTCGGTCCGACCGAGGACGAGAGCCTGACTCTCATCACCTGCGGCGGCCCGTTTGATTACCAGACCGGCGAGTATCTCCAACGCACCGTCGTCCGCGCCCATCGGGTGATCGGCTAAGCGGTTGGGAGTGATCAAGAGGTTGTCGTAAGCGCGGGTCACATTGCCCCGCACCCGGCTTCGGTTGCATGATGAACGATTTGTCCGAGGCTCCTCGTCAAGTCGGGCCTGAGGCTTCATGACCGTTGCGGAGTCGACCCAGCTTCCGACGACTCCGATGCGCCTTGTTGCATGTGACTTAACACGTGATCCCGCATCGCTTTCGCGTCGGATTGTGAAACGATCTCTGAGGCATATTGAATCAGATACCGATCAGCAACGTCGAAGAGCTTCTGGTCGTATTCCGTCTCGTTCGCAATCCCTTTGTCCTCGATCAGCTCAAGGATCGAATGAAGGCGGATCCGGTTCATGATCGTATGAAATACAGATCCGTATATCATACTCATGGTCTCTTGGATGGAGGGGGGTGTGACAACCTCGCGAAGTCGGATCTGATAGAGAATGTTCTGATCCTCGGTCTGTTCGTGGATCCCCACCACCCGAAATGTTGACGGGCCATACTCTCCGAGCTGCAAAGCGACGTTTGAACCGATGAAGTAGAGAGGAGCAGGTGCTCTTGTTCCAATGCGAAACGATGCCGTCGCCGTGACATCAGAGGCATCTCCTATGCCCTTTAATTCCGGTTCAATAGCATCAATTCTAGTCCCGTTCACTATGACCTGGGGTGGATCCTTCTGCATTCGCCTCTTAGCCATGCCTCACTCGCTCCCGTGATCGTTCGCTCAGCCACTGTTCGAAATTAACGATTGTATTCTCGGACGATAGGTTCGAATGGTCTGGAACATTCGGCTCTGTGCTCCATCGCGCCCAACTCGAGCTTGTCGTGTCCGGGGAGGCAGAGGACGGCCATTTGCTCGGCATGTTTCCAATTGTGGAAGATCCCGCCGATTGACGGTCTGACATGTTCTCTAGGGCAGGCTTGACCGGAAACAGAGATCGATAAGCATCCAGGTTCTCCAACGGAACGATTGTCACGTCAAGAACCGCGTCCAGCGATGTGACGACTTCCTTCAGGACTGAGAGGCTGTGGCCGCTATGTGTCGGGTTCTCTATTTTTGAGATCGCTTGCTGAGTCCTGCCAACGAGTTTAGCCACTGCTCGTTGCGAGAGTTCACGGCGCTCACGCAGAGCACGAAACTGCGTCGCAATGTCAATCGCAAGTTCAGCGTCCGCAACCGACGCATCATCGACGGTTTCTGAGTAAATCTCGTCCAGTACTTGCTGGAAGCTGGTGGCCATGCGCTGCCTCACTGCCGTTGACGTTGCCCGTATCTTTGCCTGCGCTCCTGGGCAACCCTCTTCTCCCGAGGGGGAGTTTTTCGCGTCGTCTTCTTGAAAGCATGGCAAAGAACTATGCGGCGCCCGTTATCGTGAAAGAACAGCAACCTGGCTCCATCCTTTCCGAGCACGCGAAGCTCATACATCCCATCGCCGAGGTCCTCCGTGTTGGGCGACCTATGATAGCGACGGTCCTTCAGTTTGTTGATCGCCGCTAGGGTTCGCGCCGCGAGCTGGGGATTGCTTCGAGCTTCATCGGCGAGAAACGTCTTAACCGGTACGTCACCATTGTCTTCCTCGTAGAACTCGAGCTGGAACTCGAACTCAAGCGGTGACAAGAACAACTCCCAGGTTGTATTATCATCATCGCGATGACGAAATCAATACCTTCGTGCTGATTCCGTCGATCAGAATTGCAGGCGCATGATCGCACATGTGGTGGCCATGTTGAGGGCTCGTGGTATCCTCCCGTCTTGGCGAGTCTTGAACTCCTGCGATTATGTGGAAGACGCTGGATGAGTCTGACGCAAGATGCCACGTTTCCCTCTTTCCGTGAGCTGAATTCCACCCTCACCATCTTGCGGTGCATGGATTGTAGCTCGGCGACGGCCGCGAATCGGCCCGTGAGTCAATGCGCGGCCTGCGGCGGCCTGCTCGACGTCGAGCTGACGTTTGATCGGCCGGTGGCGCGCGACGAGATCGGCGCGGGGATACCGGCGCCGCCGCGGGAGTCGGGGGTTTGGCGGTATCGGCCGCTGCTCCCCGCGATTCCCGACGACGCCATCATTTCGCGGGCGGAAGGCAATACGCCGATCTATTGGGATGACCGGCTGGCGTCGTATGCCGGACTTGATCGTCTCGGTCTCAAGCACGAAGGTCAGAATCCAACCGGGTCGTTCAAGGATCGGGGGATGACCGTCGGCATCAGTCATGCCCGCGCCACAGGCGCCCGCGTCGTTGCCTGCGCGTCGACCGGCAACACCTCCGCGTCGCTCGCCTCGTATGCAGCCGCCGCCGGGCTGCCTGCGCTCGTCCTGATCCCCGAGGGCAAAATCAGCGGCGGCAAGCTCAGCCAAACCATTGCCCACGGCGCGCGGGTCGTTCAGGTGGAGGGCGACTTCGATCAGGCATTGGCGCTGCTCCGCCAACTCACCGAGGCGTATGACGTCTACCTTGTCAACTCGGTCAACCCGTTCCGGCTGGAAGGGCAGAAGACGATCGTCTTTGAGCTGCTCGAACAGCTCGATTGGCAGGTCCCTGACGTGATCGCGTTGCCGGGTGGCAATCTCGGCAACACCGCCGCCTTTGGCAAGGCGCTCGACGATCTATGGCGAGCCGGGTTGATTGATCGTATGCCGCGGCTGGCAACGATCCAGGCGGCGGGCGCGGCGCCGTTCGCCGACTACTTCGAGCGCGGCTGGGATCGATTCGAGCCGGTTGTCGCGGAGACAGTGGCGACGGCGATCAAGATCGGAAACCCGGCCAGCCTGGCACGAGCTCGGCGCGCGATTACGCTGACCGATGGCGTCGTGACCAAAGTAACCGACGACGAGATCATGGAGGCCAAGGCCCAAATCGACCGCGCCGGCATTGGCTGCGAGCCGGCCTCTGCCGCGACACTGGCCGGTCTGCGCAAGCTCGTTAGTATGGGAGAAATCGCTCAGGAAGCGTCGGTCGTCGGCGTCTTGACAGGACATGTGCTAAAAGACGCAGAGGCAGTCGTGAACTATCACCTTGTCGATCACGCGGAATCGGCGCGGCCGGGGGCCAACCGGCCGGTGACGATTCCCGCCGAGCTGTCCTCGTTGGAACGAGTGCTGGCCGATGCGCTTCACGGTTAGGGCCCCTGCCTCTTCGGCCAACCTCGGCCCTGGGTTCGACGCGCTGGCGGTCGCGCTCGATCTCTGGAACGAGATCGAGGTGGAGTTCGCCGAAGGCGCGGACCGCGTCGTCGTCCACGGCAGTGACGCCGCGCTGCTCGACGGTCGGGAGAACCTTTCGCTTTCGGCGATGCGTTACCTGGCCGAACGCCAGGATCGCAAGCTGCCGCCGGTCTCCCTCATGGTCCAGGCGGACGTGCCCGTTGCTCGCGGATTGGGCAGCTCGGCCGCCGCGTTGGTCTCTGGTCTGATGGCGGCAAATCACTTGCTCGATTTGGGTCTCTCCCGAGCCGAGCTTTACGCGCACGCCTGGGGCCTCGAAGGACATGGCGACAACGTCGGCGCGGCGATGTACGGCGGTGCCATCCTTGCCCTGCCTGGCGTTGCCGAGCCGGTCTGTTTGGCCAATGGACGCGACCTGGGTCTGGTTGCGGTGCTTTTCATACCGGAGGCGACGGGCGCAACTTGGGCGGCGCGCGCGGCGCTGCCGGCGACGATTCCGCATCCTGACGCCGCGTTCAACGTGGCGACGGCCTCTGGTCTGGCGGTTGGACTCCTGACCGGCAATCGTGCCGCGATCGCTGCCGGCATGCACGATCGGCTGCACGAACCATATCGAGCGCGTCTCTTTCCCCATCTGACGGCGATGATCGAGACCGCGCGGGAGGCCGGCGCGCTGGGCGCCTGCCTGAGCGGCGCCGGTCCGTCGATTTTGTCGCTCTGTGTGCCCGAAATTGCATCCGAAGTGGAGGCGGCGTTCACGCGCACGGCCGAACGCATCGGCGCGCCCGGTCGGACCGCTACACTGGAACTGACCTGCCAGGGAGCCTGCATCTGCCAGGGATAGCCGCTCACTCCCAGGTCAGGCGGGCGGTGAGCTCACTCCAGGGCGCAATGCCGGTCTTCTGAAAGCCGAGTCGCAGGTAGAGGCGCTCCGCCGTGAGATTGTCGTGGTGGTAGCCGACGTTGAGCTCGGTGCAGCCGGGAAGGCGCTTGAGCTGGTTGATGAGGAGCGCCACCGCGGCCTCGCCGTAGCCCCTACCTTGGTGTTCTCGGTCGATCATCAAGCGATAAAGCCAGTAATTGCCCTCCTCCGGATCGCGGGCGTACATGAGGAAACCGACCGCCGCGTGGTTGGCATAGATCGCCGTCGGCTGGAGGGCGTCGTGGAACTTCGACTCCGCGATCGACCAGACGTTCGGGGTGATGAACTTCGCCTGGTCGTCGCGGACCGAGAGATTCGCCACGGCCTCCCAGTTCTCCTGGTCGATGGGAACGAGCCGGATGCGCGGAGGCAGCGACGTCATCGTTGGAGGACGCCCGCCTCGTCGGCAGCGGTCGCCGCTTCGATTTCGGCCTTCGTGGCGCAGAGAAAGTCGCCGGGCATCGTGTGCTTGAGCGCGCTCGCGGCGATTCCCAAGGAGACCGCGCGCTGCAAGTTCGTAGTATCGGCAAGATAGCCGGCGATGAAGCCGCCGGCGAAGGCGTCACCCCCGCCGAGCCGGTCGACGATCTCCACCTGTCGCCATTCGCTCTGCACCAGCTCACCGGACGGGCCGAGGGCCATGCCGAGCAGCTTGATACCCTGGCTCCCCTTCGCCTTCTTGCGGGTCATCGCCACCACGGCGACGCCGAGACGTGTACGGGCTGCCTCCATGATCTCCCCGTGGTCCCCGTCGAGGCCATAAAAGGTCCGCAGACCGCCGCGCGAGGCGAAAAGGACGTCCACCATGGGTACGAGCTCCACGAAGCAGGCACGGGCCTCCTCTTCGCTCCAGAGCTTCGACCGGTAGTTGAGGTCGAAGAAGACGGGCACGCGCGCCGCGTTCGCCGCGCGCATCGCGGCAAGGGTCTCGGCGCGGCATCCGTCGCTGACGGCCGGGGTGATGCCGGAGATATGCAATCCCAAGGCGCCGTCGAGCAGCGCGGGCCAATCGAACGTGCCCGGCGCGACTCGGGCGATGGCTGAACCGGCGCGATCGTAGGTGACGGCCGACGGGCGCGGGTCGACGCCTTCCTCCAGAAAGTAGAGACCCATCCGTCCCTCACTTTCCGGCGCCCACTGCACGCTTGACATATCGACGCGCGAGCCGCGTGCCTGGCGGTCGATGTACCGACCGAGGGCGTTGTCCGGCAGGATCGAAACCCAACTCGTCGGCACGGCGAGGCAGGCCAGGGTTACCGCGGTGTTCAACTCGGCGCCGCCCGGCGACAGATCGAGGCGGATCGACCGTTCGAGTCGTTCGTTGCCGGCCGGCGTCAACCGCACCATCGCCTCACCGAAGGTCACTACTCGCCCGTTGTGCTCGCTCACCTTCGCCACTCCCTACCCGCTTCGCGCCTCGTCGATCGACCAGTATCTTACGCCGCGCCGCGCCTGCCCGTGGCCACGTCGCGCGTCCAATAATCGGTAGGACTTGACAGCGGGCGCAAGAACGACGAAAAAAGGCGATGCACGTCGTAAGGCGCCGCGGCATGCCGGCGCGGAAGAAGAGGCGCCTCTGGGCCCGTCGTCAACGGAGCCCTGTAGTCCAGGAAGGGAGCAGGTCATGGCACGCGTGATCTTCGAAGGGGTGACCAAGCGCTTCGCGGGGGGCGTGGACGCGGTCAAGGACCTCAGTATGGAGGTCGACAACGAAGAGTTCCTGGTGCTGGTCGGCCCATCGGGATGCGGCAAGAGCACGGCGATGCGCATGGTCGCCGGACTGGAAGAGATCACCGAGGGTCGGATCATCATCGGCGACCGGGTCGTCAATGACTTGCCACCGAAGGATCGCGACGTCGCGATGGTCTTTCAGAGCTACGCGCTCTATCCGCACATGACGGTGCGCGATAATCTTGCCTACCCGCTGAAGCTGCGGAAGGTGCCGAAGGACGAGCGCGAACGCCGCGTCCGCGAGTCGGCGCGCATCCTCGACATCGAGCCCTATCTTGACCGGAAGCCGAAGGCGCTCTCCGGTGGTCAGCGACAACGTGTCGCCCTCGGGCGCGCAATTGTGCGGAACGCCGATGTCTTCCTCATGGACGAGCCGCTCTCCAACCTCGACGCTAAGCTACGCGTCCAAACTCGCGCCGAGCTGATTAAGCTCCACGAGCGCGTGCAGACGACGACGATCTACGTGACCCACGATCAGGTCGAAGCGATGACGATGGGCGATCGCATCGCCGTTATGAGCCTCGGCCTGCTTCAGCAACTCGCGACGCCGCAAGAACTCTACGACAACCCGTATAACAAGTTCGTTGCCGGGTTCATCGGTTCGCCATCGATGAACTTCCTCGACGTCACCGTCCAGTCCTCTGATGGAAAGATCTTCGCGGTCGCGGAAGGCTTCCGGATGCAAGTGACGGACGTAAAGGCGAAGGCGCTGCAGGGCCACCTTGGCCAATCCGTGACGCTCGGCATTCGACCCGAACATCTGGCGGAACGCTCGCGGGTCAACGGTTCGATCCCGCCCGACTCCGTCATTCCAGTAACCGTCGACGTGATCGAATTGCTGGGCAACGAGATCTTCGTCTACCTCACAAACAACGGCACGACGATCACCGCCCGCATGGATCCCAGCATCCGCTTGCAGCGCGGTCAGCAGATCGAAGTTGCGGCGCCGATGGACAAGTTGCACTTCTTCGACAATAAGAGCGAGGCAGTGATCGCCTAACGGTCCACGCGAACTTCAGAACGCGTTCGACGCGAGGCAGGGTCACGGCCCTGCCTCGCTCGACGTTGGAACGTCCCGTCGTTCAGAAGCGTGAACCGCTCAGGCGTGAGATGCCCAAGAGAATACTGACCGTCTTCGCCCACCCGGACGACGAGAGTTTTGGTCCCGCTGGACTCCTCGCTCGCTATGCGACAGGAGGCGCGTGGCTTGGCGGACTTTGGCTCACCCGAGGCGAAGTTGGGGAGTCGGTCGTCGATCACGCTCCGTCGCCAGACGAGCTCGCCGCGATCCGCGAACGAGACTTGCGGGATGCGGCTGCCGTCATCGGGTATGCGGAAGTGGACCTTCGATCCTTCCCCGACGGCGGATTGGCTGACCTTCCGCCAGGCGACCTTGAGCGCACTATCGTTGAGGCGATCGAACAGAGCCGGCCGAACGTTGTGCTCACCTTTGGCCCAGGCGGCATCTCCGGTCATGGCGACCACATCGCGCTTTCGGCGGCCGTAACCAGTGTGTTTCATTCGCTCCGCCAGACGCAAACTGGTCTGTCGGAGCTGTATTACAACGCGGTGGCGGCGGACATCGCGCGTGAGCGCAACCTGGAAGGTCTGCCTGACGGCAACCCGAACACCTTTATCGACGTGGCCGAATATGTGCTGGCGCACCGAGAGGCGCTGGCGTGCCACGCACGGCATATGGCCGACGCCCGCGAGATGTTGGCGCGACTCGATCAGCAGCCACGCGCGATCGCCACCTTGTACCGTGCCTGGCCGCCCGTGCCCGATGGTCAACGGATCAGCGGATTCTTGGAAGTGCCTTCCCCAGTCGGTTCAGACTGAGGTGCCGAAGAGGCGGTCGCCGGCGTCGCCGAGACCGGGCCGAATGTACTTGTTCTCGTCGAGCTCGCGGTCAAGCAAAGCGACGTGCAGCGGCACGTCGGGATGTTCCTGTTGCATGCGCAATACACCCTCGGGCGCCGCGATGAGGCCGACAAACTTAATGGCGCGGGCGCCCCAACCTTTGAGCACCGTCACGGCGTCGCTGGCTGAACCGGCGGTGGCGAGCATCGGATCGAGCAGCATCACGAGATCGACCGGGCAGCGCTCGGGGAGCTTGTTGTAGTAGCTGACCGGGGTGTGGGTCGTCTCGTCGCGGTAGATGCCGAGGTGCCAGACCTGTGACCGCGGCAGGGCATCGACCGCCGCGTCGACCATGCCGATGCCGGCCCGTAAGATCGGCACGACGCCGATGCGGGTGGAGATTTCCCAACCTTGCGCCTCTTCGAGTGGCGTGCGGAATCGAATCGGTCGCAGGGGTACGTCGGCCGTGGCCTCGTAGAGCAGGAGTTGGGTAAGCTCGCGGACCAGTTCGCGAAACTGCTTCGGCAAGGTCTCTTTGTCCGACAGGAGCGTGATCTTGTGACGGACCAAAGGGTGGCTGCTGAGATGGAGATTCGGAGACGTCGCGGCCATCTGCTGTTGGGTCTTAGTCTCAGCGGACACGCGTTCACTCCTGATCGGGTGCGACAATACGGAACGAAGTTCGGCGTGATTGTACCGAAGGCCCGGTATCCGTACCGATTCCGCTGGGCGACTGGACAAGCCGAGTCGGAGTATGCGGCAATTTGAGCCGTGATGGATGGCGAATGTTCCGAGAAAGGAACTGACGATGATGTCCACCGTGACGCGACTGCAACATACCAGCATACCGATGCCTCCCGGAGCAAAGGAGGCGGCGCGTGCCTTCTACGGCGACGCGCTGGCGATGACCGAGATCACGCCGCCATCGACCCTCGATCAGAACGCGCTCATCTGGTTCGCCGCGGGCGAAGACGGTCACGAAGTGCATCTTTTCACCGAGGAGAGTTTGGGCACGAATTCGACCGCACAGCACCTTTGCCTTCAGGTGGATGACATCGACGCGTATCGGGCCAGGCTTACGGACCACGGTGTCGACATTCAGGAGACGACGCCGATCCACAACCGGCCCCGCTTCTTCGTACGCGACCCCTTCGGCAACCTGATCGAACTGACGCGGATAACCGGCGACTATACGTAGCCGAGAAGGCAGGATCGAATCATGGCAGTCACCGTTGAGAAGATCACCTACACCGCAACACCTGAGCAGATCGAACGTATGCATCAGGCGTTCGATACGGAGTTGGCGACGGTCAAGGCCGATCTGGGCCGCACCTACCCGATCATCGTCGACGGGAAAGAGCGTGCCGGCAGCGGCACGTTCGAGGTGCGGGCGCCCGCCGACCGCGGTCTGTTGCTCGGCGTCTTTCAGCGGGGTTCGGCGCGGGACGTCGACGACGCGGTCGCCGCCGCCCGAAATGCCTACCCCGCTTGGGCCGGCCGACCATATGAGGAGCGGGTCGCGATCATGCGGCGGGCAGCCGAGTTGATCCGCGAGCGCAAAATCCGAATGGCGTCGCTCTTGATCCTGGAGTGCGGCAAGAACCGGGCTGAGGCGCTGGGCGAGATCGAGGAAGGCGCCGACCTGGTCGACGAGTACGCCCACCAGATGGAGAAGAACCGAGGGTTCGAACGCGAGATGGGCTCGATCGACCCGTCCGAGCGCAACCGCTCTGTCTTGCGACCGTTTGGGGTGTGGGCAGTCCTGGCGCCGTTCAACTTTCCACACGCCCTCTCGGCGGGGATGTCATCCGGCGCGCTCGTCGCCGGCAACACGGTCGTTTTCAAGCCGGCGAGCGCGACGCCGCTGGCCGGCCACGAGCTCGCGCGCTGCTACCTCGACGCGGGAGTCCCGGCCGGGGTCTTCAACTTCGTCACCGGCTCCGGTGAGGAAGTCGGCGCGCGATTGACTCAGCACCCGGACGTCGACGGCGTGATCTTCACCGGCTCCAAAGAAGTCGGGCTCGATCTCTTCAAGGAGTTCAGCACCGACTACCCGAAACCGTGCATCACCGAGATGGGCGGCAAGAACCCGGTGATCGTCACCGCGCGGGCCGATCTTGACAAGGCGATCGAAGGCGTGGCGCGGTCGGCTTTTGGGTTTTCGGGCCAGAAGTGTTCCGCCGCGTCGCGCGTCTACGTCGAGCGGCCGGTCTACGACGACTTCATCGGTCGTCTGGTCCAACGCACCGAAGAACTCAAAGTCGGCAATCCGGAGGAGCGCGATGTCTTCGTCGGCCCGGTGATCGACGAGCGCGCGGTGGAACGGTTCGAGGGCGCGGCGGCGAGCGCGGCGGACGGAACGATCCGCACCGGCGGCCGGCGGCTCAGCGGCGGCGCGTACGACGGCGGCGCCTATGTCGCGCCGACGGTCGTCGACGGCCTGCCGGTCGAGCACGAACTCTTCAAGCGCGAGCTCTTCCTGCCATTTGTCGTCGTGGCGCCGGTCGATTCGCTCGATCAGGCGTTGCGGCTGGCCAACGACACGGAGTACGGCTTGACGGCGGGCATCTTTTCCGAGGACGCGGACGAAGTCGAGCGGTTTTTCGACGGGATCGAGGCCGGCGTCGTCTATGCCAACCGCAAAGGCGGCGCGACGACCGGCGCCTGGCCCGGTTGCCAGTCGTTCTGCGGCTGGAAAGCGAGCGGCAGCACCGGCAAGGGCGGTCTCGGCCCGTACTACGTTCAACAGTTCCTGCGAGAGCAGAGTCGCACGGTCGTCGTCGATCCCGACGCGGCGATGACGATACCGGGGCAGCGCGGAGAGTAGATCGACGGTTAATCCGACGGAGGTTCGGTGTCGGATTCGTCGGCCGTTATCCCGACGTCAATCGTCTTGATCACGATCTCGGCTGGCTGAGGGGTACCATCGGCAGCGCGCGTCGCCGGAAGCGGCTGGCCTGTTGAATCGTCCGTGACCGACAGAACCACCTCGTACGTGCCTGGCGCCGCGCTCTCCGGGACGGTCAGAGACTGCACCTCTGGCCAGATTGTGCGTTCGCGATCGGGCTTTTCGGCGATATCGTTGTCCTGGTCTATGACTTGACCGCTCGGGTCGAGCAAGCGAACCTCGGCGCGCATAGGCGAGCCTGATGGAGCGAGTGTCTGGAAGTACAGCGTCACATTCACCCGGTCTCCAGGTGCGTAGACCTGTGAAGAAATTCGTGTTCCGACGTATCGAAGGAAATCTCCCCAATCGACGATAGGCAGTTCGCTCTCGAGGAAATAGTCGGGCAACGGAGCGGTGCGCAAGTCGTAGACCCAGGCGTATTCGTTGCCGTCAAGTTCGATGGTCGCCATAGGGGACAACGACTGAAAGAACGTCAAGAGTTCCGAGGCGAACAACTGCCGTTGCACCTCCGGGTAGGACACCACCCAAATGTCTGTCCATGCCCACTGACGAATGGATTGATCGTCAAGGTTGTACTCGGACTTTTCGACAGGACTAGGCACAAAATACTTCAGCGAGTGGTGCCACGGACCGGCGGTGATATGGAGTTCGTCGATTCCTGGCTGTTTCAGGAGTTCATTGGCGACCAGGTCCATACCTTCGCCCCAGCCAACCATCATTGCCTCGCGCGCCCCTTCAGAACCACCAAGCAGAGGGTTGTAGTAGTTGATGTAGTAGGGGCGGGCCGACGCGGCGGTCGCGACGGCCCCGGTTAGCCCAACGGTAACAAGTGCTATGGATGCGTATCGAAAGAGTCGATTCGTCGCCGGGAAGGTTCCAGCGCCACGCGCCAGCCAAAAAGCTGCCGCAACCCAACCCGCTCCCGCGATGACGTCGAGAGACGTCTGAGTGGGCAGCAGATAACGATCCAGCTTTTTTTCCCCGGCTGTCAGAATCAGTGCGTAGACGACGGCGAAGATCCCAAGCTGTAGAAGTGGGCGTCTCGGCAGGTATTGGCCAAACGACTTTGGCAACAAGGCCGCCATTAGCGCCAGAAACAGACCAATCAGAACTACGGGGTTGGTTCTCCACAAAGCGACCAGGGGATAGAAGTGCCAACCCGGATCATTGGTTAGGATTTCCCCCGCGAAGAAGACTTGTCGTTCATGCGCTTCACTGGCCAGATCTATCGTGCCGCTTAACATCAATTCCAACGTGCGAATCGGACTCGACCACATCGCGGGCCACAGCGCGACAAAGACGGCCAGCCCAATCCCGGTCCATACCGCTAACGACCTCAACCAAGCGAGCAACTCCTGTCGAAACTGACTTCGCTGATACCTCCTCAATGGCACAAGTTCGATAATGACCGTCAGGACCATGAACGGACCAAGGACGAGATTAGCCGATCTCGTCAGCCAGGCGAGACCCGCGGCAACGCCCGAAATGATGAGATCAGATCGCCGCCGATCCGCGATGTGATTCAGGAATGCAAGAACCGAGAGGAGCATCAAGTTAGTTGACAGTCCATCGAGGTGGAGAAGGCGAGAGTGCGCCATATGAAACGGGTCGAGCGCGATCAAGAGAAAGCCGGCGAAGGCGAACCAGCGCCCGAGGAGACGCACAGCACAGAGGAATGCGCCGGTCAAAACGAGTGCGGATAGGAATGTGAGCACCAGGCGCAGAGAAACGAGCATATCCAGCGCGCTGCGACCGTGCGCGGCGAATATCTCAGGGAGGTCCGTTCCGCGCCACTCGACTTGCCCTCCCGCATCGTTGGGATACTCTCGGTATTGCCAGAGATACCCGATCGTACCGGCCCACATGACGGTGACACCGGGATGGACGAACTGATAGGTCGCGTCCATGTTGCCATCGACGAGCGCCTGGTAGAAGTTTGCTGACCGCGCCAACCAGAGTGGCTCATCCGGCGTCACGATTCGGTCGAGCGCGAGGCCGCGGGGCACGACTATCGTGATAAGCAGGGCTGCCGCGAGCGCAATGTCGATCAGTCCAACTCGGGACCGCATATTCGAGGCAAAGGTCGATCCGGCCTTGCTCAAGGGAGACTCGAGCAAGCGTGAACGATCGGCGACTGGGATTATCGGATCGGGCATAAAGATCGCCACGATCTGTAGACGCTACCGGCGAAACTAGTTAACGGTGACAAATTGATAGCCAGCCCTGACCGTGCTTTGGTATAGGGTCCGAAACAGCCGCAAGCTTAGCACCATATCATCGGCTGCGTTAGCGAAGTTCGCTTATGATTGCGCTGTTTCATGAATCAGTTCTCCATAGTCGATGCTGATCGTTGCTCGCGTCGTCTCGCTGTCGGCACGTTTCCTGCGAGCGACGGGTCGTCTGTGCTATTCATACAGGCGCATGTGTTTGATGCTGTATGTTGGGTACAGTTCGAAGCCGCCAATTGCATGAGGGGCGGGGGAGAAGGAGGGGAACTAAACGATGGCGGTGCGAGTCGCGGATCATGTGCTCGAGGACGAAAGGGATCGCCGGCTGTTGACGCTGGCTGGCGCGGGCGCCCACCAAAACCTGCCTGTCGGCGCGCTGTACGAGCACGCCCTGCGGCGTGGAGAAGCGCTACTGGCCGACGGCGGGGCGCTGTCGATCGAAACGGGCGAGCACACCGGCCGCTCGCCGCAAGACAAGTTCATCGTCCGCGATGCCGCGACTGACGACGCGGTCGCGTGGGGTTCCGTCAACCAGCCAATGACAGTTGAAGCGTTCGACGCGCTGCTTGACCGTATGATCGGCCACCTGCGACGGCGCGAGCGGTTTGTCGAGGATTTAAACGCTTGCGCCGATCCGAGTTATCGCCTACGCGTGCGCGTTGTCAGCGAGTGCGCGGGGCACGCCCTCTTCGCCCGCAACCTCTTCATCGTGCCACCCGAGCAGGAGCGCGCTCGCGGCCTGGAACCCGAGTTCACGGTGCTGCACGCGCCGTCGCTGCGCACCGACCCGGCGCGCGACGGAACGCGCAGCGATGTCACGATCGCTCTCGACTTGACTCGTCGAATCGTGCTGATCGCCGGCACTCGCTACGCGGGCGAGATCAAGAAGTCGATCTTCACCGCGCTGCAATACCTGTTGCCGATTCGCGGCGTCGCGACGATGCATTGTTCTTGTAACGAGGGACCGAACGGCGACGCCGCCCTCTTCTTTGGTCTCTCCGGCACGGGTAAGACGACCCTCTCGACCGACCCAAGCCGGACCTTGATCGGCGACGACGAGCACGGCTGGTCCGACGACGGCGTCTTCAACTTCGAGGGTGGCAGTTACGCCAAGGCGATCAACTTGTCAGCCGATGCCGAACCCGACATCTATCGTGCTATCCATCGCTTCGGGACGGTGCTCGAAAACGTCGTGCTCGACCCCGCAACCCGGCAGCCGCGGTTGGACGACGACTCGCTGACGGAGAATACGCGTGCGGCTTTCCCGATTTCGTTCATCGAGAACGCGACGCCGCGGGGAACGGCCGGACACCCCACCAACGTGATCCTGTTGACGGCCGATGCCTTCGGCGTGCTGCCCCCCATCTCGCGCCTGACGTCCGAGCAGGCGATGTATTACTTCCTCTCCGGCTACACCTCAAAGCTCGCCGGCACCGAGCGCGGCGTCGACGAGCCGGAAGCGACCTTTTCAGCCTGCTTTGGCTTGCCGTTCCTGCCGCTCGATCCGATTCGGTACGCGGAGCTTCTTGGCGAGCGCATCCGCCGGCATCGGTCGGCCGTCTGGCTGGTCAATACCGGTTGGACAGGGGGACCGTACGGCACTGGGCATCGGATGAGCATCGCGCATACGCGAGCGATCGTGCGGGAGGTTGTCGGTGAGCAGCTCGCCGAGGCGCCAACGGAAACCGAGCTGTTCTTCGGCCTTGCCGTGCCGACGTCGTGTCCCGACGTGCCATCTGATGTGCTTCGACCGCGGGAGAACTGGCCGGACGCCGCGGCCTACGATCGCCGCGCCGCGCGACTGGCGCGGAGTTTCGCCCGCAACTTCCGCCAGTTTAGCGATCAGGTCGATCCGGCGGTGGCAGGCGCTGGGCCGGATGTCTCAGACTCAAACCAATAGAGGTCAATTCAGTACCGCGTTACGGTCGTGCCCGCCTCAATCCCCAGGCGGCCATCGTCGGTCGCGTCCGAGCGTGGGTGTCGGTGAGGGTGCCGCTGAGGAAGACCGCGCCGAGACTGAGCAGGGTCGCCGCGAGGAAGAGCTCCTCGTAGCCGTAGCGTTCGACAATCGAGCCGCCGACGATCGGGATAAAGCTGACGACGCCGAGGATCGTGTTGGCGAGACCGATGTATGTCGGCCGTAGCTCGTCGGGCGCGATGTCGAGGATGTATCCCAGGTTACTTAGGATTTGACCGCTCAGTGCGGCGCCGTAGGCGACAAAGACGACGCCAAAGGCGTACAGCGCCACGCGTTCGTTCGAGACACGGTCCTGGTAGAGATCGGTCCGGGTGATATAGGGCAGCATCAAGGCGATCACCGGGGCAGTGAGGCGAATCAGCGCGGAGAATTGTAGGACGGCCCGGTTGCCGAGGCGGTTCCAGAGCGCGCCCCAGAGCAGGTTGGAGACGATGCGTGACGCCGTCATCGCCGCGACGTAGAGGCCGACGAACGACGCTGGCGCGTCGAGCTCGCGGAGCGCGTAGACAATGAAGAACGGATCGGCGATGGCCGACAACGAGAGCAGGATGCGGAAGAAGATAAACCGACGGTAGTTGCCGTCCGCGAGCACACGCGGGCTATCGCGCAGGGAACGCGCGAACGAGCCGGTCCGGTGGGCCGTGACTCGCACCGGTTCGCGCATCACCGCCTGCAAGAAGGTGCCCGCGGCGAGCGCGAGGGCGGCGGCGATGAAGAGGAACGTGAAGTTGCGCGGGAACTCTGGGCCGCCTGACCCCAGCACCTCGCGGATGACGAAACCGGCGCCGAAACCGAGGATGCCCCCCCAGAGATTGCGTTGACTGAAGAAGAGGCCCCGTTTTTCGGCGGCGATCGCCTTCGCGGCCAGTTCAGTTGACGGAACATTGGCGAAGCCGGACGCGAGGTTGTACGCGATGTAGCAGATGAAAAACGAGCGTAGGAGCTCACTGTCGGACATCGTCCCGGCGCGGTAACCGACGAGGGCCAAGAGAATGATGGCGGCGGTGCGCACGATCGAAGCGCCGGCCGCCCAGGGGAGCTGCCGGCGACGCCCCTGGACGATGGCCGCGGAGAAGAGTTGCGGCAGAAACCAGACGCCCGAGGCAATAGCCGGGACGAGGCCGATCAAGAGCGGGTCGTCGGTGAGGGTAGCGACAAAGAGGGCAAGAACCAGGGTCGGATGGATCAGCGTGTCGGCCAGGATAAGCAACGACCCGTTGCCGATCCCGAGGACGAAGTTGAGCGCCATCCCGCGCCGGTCGCTCGAATACCGGCGGATGTCGGCTCCTGCCACCCGTGTTGACCTCGCTAGGGCTCCTAGACTTCGGGTTCCGAAGTCGTGAGGCAAAAATCGACCGGCCGTACCAGGCCGGTTGGGAGAGTATACCCCTTCGCGCGACAGGTCGGTTTCGCTGGAGACTAGCCCGCTGACGCCGGGAGGGACGGTTTGATCCGGTCGACTGCGGTTCGGACGAAAACGGCTTCCTTTTCAGACAGGGCCTCGATCGCTTTTCCGATCGTAATCCACCGCGTCTCGGTACGCGTGTCGGTCGATGGACTGGAAGTCACGTAGGCAAGCGCGGGTGGTTGCTCGCCGGTTCGCGCGGCGCCGGCCCAGCCGACCAGCGAGACCGCGAGCTTGTGCTCTTCGAGCGTTCGCATGGCAGATCTCCAGACCGGCTCCTCGTCAGTCGGAGTTGCCGTGAACAAGCGTGCATCCTTGGCATGACGACGAATCAGTACGTGCTCTGCCGTTGGGTCGAGGATGACGAGCGCAATTGGCGCGCTTTCGCCAGTAGTTTGATGGTCACGCTCAATCTCGGCCCGGAGCTTGGCGTAGGTAGCCGGAATCAGCTCGGGCATGACCATGGTTGACGCGAGGATCGGCATGAAGTTGGCGTCGCCATTCCATCTCGGGACGACGTGCATGTGGAGATGCTCGGCCACTCCCGCGCCCGCGACGTCGCCGATATTCAAGCCGACGTTGAAGCCGGCCGGATTCAGCACGCGACGTAGCACTCGCGTAATCGGGTGGAGCAGGGCGGCCACCGCCGCGACATCCGCCGGATCGGCATCTTCGAGGGTCGCGACGTGCGCGTTCGGCACGATCATGAGGTGGCCGGTGTTATATGGATAGAGATTCATGAGCGAGAAGGCGCATTCGCCTCGAAGGAGGATCAACGAAGCGACGTCGTCGTCGCCGGCGAGCCGGCTGCAGAAGATGCAACCGGGTTCGCCGGTGTCGCCGCCGACGTACTTCATGCGCCATGGTGTCCATAGGCGTCCGAGGCCCGGCGCGTTTGGATCGTGGGTATGTGCCGTCGAGCGGTGCTGCTGCTGTGCGGTCATGCCTCGATCTTACCATTCGCCACGCCGGGTTCATGGAGATAGGCAAGTGGTATCATCGACGCTGCGTGATGCCGTCCGCGGGCGACGGGCGAGGGGCGCTCTGGTCGATGACCGGGGCCGCAAGGGGCGGGCCGTGCAGCGCATTCCGACAATCGACGAGTTGCAATCAAGTGAACAGCCGCCGAGGCGCAAGTTCGCGGCGAATCGCCTGCGGCTGATTCAACAGTTCGCCCGCGTCGGTTCAGATGCGGCGCTCCTCTGGTTCGCCTTCTGGCTGGCCTATACGGTGCGCTACACCTGGGAGATCGGTGGGGCAATCCAACCGGGAGATTGGCGACCGTTTTCGACCTTCTATCTGCCTGCCGCGCTCCTGATGGGCGCCACCCTCGTCGTCTTCCTCATACGTCGCGCCTACCGGTTGCCACGTTGGACGTCGTTGCTCGACGAGGCGACCCTCGTCATCGGCAGCGTGACGACGTCGATGGCGGCAGTGATCCTCTTTGCGTACCTGTTGCGCTATTTCCCGTCGCGCTTGGCGCTCGTCTATGCCTGGGTCGGCGCGATCCTGCTGCTGCTCCTGCGCCGAGTGGTGTCGCGGCTGCTGTTGCGGAGGTTGTGGGCGCGCGGCATCGGCGTTGATCGCGTGCTCGTCGTCGGGGCTGGTGGCGCTGGGCGGCGGGTGATGCAGGCGCTGATGGGCCGGTCATCCTATGGCTACCGCGTCGTCGGTTTCGTCGACGATGGGATCACCGCCGACGCGGTCGCGGTCGCCACGGAGCACCGGGTGACCCGTGCCGATCGCCTGGGGACGACCGAAGACGTCGGTGAGCTGGTCGCCTCTCGCGACATCGACGAGGTCATCATCGCGCTTCCCGGTGACGCGCACGAGCGCGTTCTGGCGATCATCGACCAATGCCGGCAGCGGTCGGTGACCTTCAAGGTCGTGCCGGACCTGCTTCAACTCTCCCTCGACCGGGTCGATCTGGGGGAAGTCTCCGGGGTGCCGCTGATCGGGCTCAAAGACGCCTCGATCCGCGGCGCGAATTACGCCGTGAAGCGCGCGATTGATATCGTGATCGCCTCCATCGTCCTGCTGACCATGTCGTTGCCGATGCTCTCCATCGCCTGGCGGATTCGGCGGGAGTCTCCCGGACCGGTGCTCTTTCGCCAGCAGCGGATCGGTCGCAACGGCGTGCCATTCACCCTGCTCAAGTTTCGCTGCATGGTCGAGAACGCCGATCAGCAGCGCGCGGAGGTGATGACGGCATACGGCGAGGAGATGGACCCACGCCTGTTCAAGTTACAGGACGACCCCCGGCTGACGAAGCTCGGCCGCAAGCTGCGCCGCTGGAGCCTCGACGAGTTGCCGCAGTTCATCAACGTCCTCCGCGGTGACATGAGCGTCGTCGGTCCACGTCCTCAGTTGCCCGAGGAAGTGGCGGACTACGACGACTGGCACCGGCAGCGACTGCTCGTCACGCCGGGATTGACTGGCCTATGGCAGATCAACGGCCGGAGCACCCTGACCTTCGAGGAGATGGTGCGGCTCGACCTCTATTACGCCGAGCACTGGTCTCCCTGGCTCGACCTCAAGATTGTCCTTCGCACCGCGCCGGCC
Organism: Thermomicrobiales bacterium; assembly: GCA_050696075.1. Taxonomy (GTDB): domain Bacteria; phylum Chloroflexota; class Chloroflexia; order Thermomicrobiales; family UBA6265; genus JBOGUF01. The sequence continues at coordinate 19,734 of JBOGUF010000196.1, read as the reverse complement.
GTCGTCACCGGTCGTGGCGCCTATTAGGCGTCAGGCAGGACGAACTTGATGGAACTTCCTCGACTTCTCCAGATCGTATGGCGGTGGTGGTGGTTGGTCGCCGCCGTTCCGCTCGTTGTGCTGGTCGTGGGATTCTGGCTCACCAGCAATCCGCCGTATGAGTCGTCCATTCGGGCTACCGTTCTGATACCGGGCGATACCGAGGTGCCAGGCAGCGCCGAGCGCCCCGAGTTGATGGTGCTGGACGATGCTCCGGTGCTTGTCGGTTCGCGAGTCTTTGCGGAGATGGTCGCCGCAGCGTTGCCGTCCGAAACGAACGCGACGATCGCGATGGACGACGTGCAAGCCGCGCTGCGCGGAGAACGCTACAGCCGCATCCTGACAGTCGTCGCGACGCGTGACGACGCGGCTGAGGCCCAAGCCATCGCGGACGCGGTCGCGACTATCTTGCCCGAGGCGGTCAACCGATACCTCGTCGCCGACGGAGGCGACCCCGCGACGGTCCACGTGATCGACCCACCGTCAGACCCGTCGCCCGCAAACGCGAACCGCTGGCTCATTCTCGCCGTGGAGACTTTGGTGGCCCTCGTCTTCGCGGTTGGTCTGGCCGTACTTATAGACACCGGGCGTGATCGCCGCCGGATAGATACGCCAGAGCGCGCGTCCGCCGGCACCCCTTCCTAGGAGTCAGGTCGTTCGAAATAGGGCGACAGATAGGGTCGACCGCGCAAATCCGCGAGGTCCGCTTCGATCAGGCGTTGCGGCGAAACGTCGGCGGACCGGGATGCCTGCGCGACGAGCGCCGTGACCGCGTGCAATTCCTCGGGCGTCGTCGTCTGGTCGGCGCGCCAGCGTTTCGCTTCCGCGAGGAGCAAGCGGGCGCACGACGCGGCGGTGACGTTGTCAGCCCCGGTTGCCAGCGCCCGATCCAGTCGCAGATCGTCCCAGGTGAATCCACGGGCAACCGCGCCCACCGCAATCCAGTAGAGGAGTTGGGATCCTTCGAGGACGACGTCCGCATCTCGATCGTCGTGCGTGTGCGATCCATCCAGCACGCCGGCCAGTTCGGCCAGTTCGTCGCCGATGCGCTCCAACGTGGAGGAGCCGGATCGGAGCAGCTTCGAGGTGTTTGACGTCGTGGCGAGATCGTTGTCCCGCAGATACTCATAAGCGCCATACCAGCGGCGCGATTGGGTGGCGATCCCGGCTGCGGAATCCAGGTAGACGTCCGCGGGATCGAACGCGCGTTCTCGCACGACGGTCAGCGATCGGTCCTCTTCCAGACGCCGGTAGTAGCATGACGAAAAGCCGTCGTGGCAGACGGCGCCGATCTGGCGAACCTTGAGCAGCAGGCTGTTCTGTTCGCAGTTGACGAGGATTTCCTCGACGAGCTGTTCGTGCCCGGAGGTCTCGCCCTTGCGCCAGAGCTTGCCGCGACTCCGGCTCCAGAAATGCACCTTACCCGTGCGCCGGGTCGCGTCGAGTGCGTCGGCGTTCATGAAGCCGAGCATGAGGACCTCGGCGCTGACGGCATCCTGGATGACGGCCGGGACCAGGCCGTCGCTGTCAAATCGAACCGGGAAGTCAACGGCGGTCATAGTCGCATCGGGATACCGTTTTGGGCGAGGTGTCGCTTCGCCTCGCCCACCCGAAACTCGCCGAAGTGGAAGATCGAGGCGGCCAGCACGGCGTCGGCCCGAGTCGGCGCCAGCGCCTCGACGAGATGATCGAGTGTACCGGCGCCGCCGGAGGCAATAAGGGGAACGGCGACCTGGCTGCCGATCGCCTCCAGCAGTTCGAGGTCGTAGCCGTCGCGGGTGCCGTCCCGATCCATGCTCGTCACGAGCAATTCGCCGGCGCCGAGCTCGGCCGCGCTCATTGCCCATTCGACGGCGTCGATCCCAGTCGGCCGCCGGCCGCCATGCGTGAAGACGCCCCAACCCGTGCCGTCGGGATTGCGGCGAGCGTCGATGGCGACGACGATGCATTGCCGGCCGAAAATCTCGGCGCCGGCCGTAATCAGCTCAGGATTGGTGATGGCGGAAGTGTTGATCGAGACCTTGTCGGCGCCGGCAGCGAGCAGCGCGCGGATATCCTCGACGGTGCGGACGCCACCGCCGACCGTCAAAGGAATGAAAAGCTGGTCGGCCGTCCGTTCGACGACGTCGATCATCGTCTGGCGGCTGTCCGAGCTGGCCGTGATATCGAGAAAGACCAACTCGTCCGCGCCCTCCGCGTTGTAGAAGGCGGCCAACTCGACCGGGTCGCCCGCATCGCGCAAGCTAACGAACTCGATCCCTTTGACCACACGCCCATCGGTCACATCGAGGCAGGGAATTACCCGTCGGGTCAGCGTCGAAGTTGCGTTCACCGTGGCGCCGCCTGGCATCATACCGTCACCATTCCGCGTGCAACCTCGATCGCCGCTGCCAGGTCGACGCGACCGTCGTACAGCGCCCGGCCAATGATGACGCCGGCCGCCCTGGCGTCGGCCACCGCGCGCACGTCATCGAGCGTTCCAACCCCGCCTGAGGAGATGACGTCGGCCGGGACGGCGGCGATCAGTAAGCGAAGCGCGTCAAGATTGGGCCCGGTTAGCGTGCCGTCGCGACGGATGTCGGTGAAGGTGAAGCACGCGACGCCGGCCTGAGCGAGTGATCGGGCGACCTCATGGACGGTCTGGTTGGTCTGTTCAAGCCACCCGTTTGCGGCGAGCTTTCCGTCGCGGGCGTCGAGTCCAACAGCGATGCGCCCGCCCCATCGTTCGACCGCCGACACGACGAGCGCCGGATCAGAGAGCGCCACGGAGCCAAGGACGACGCGATCGACGCCGATGGCGAATGCCGCGGCGATATGGTCCTCAGTTCGCAGCCCCCCACCGAGCTCGATGGGGAGGTCGATGGCAGCGCGAATCCGTTGCACGGTTTCAGTGTTGATCGGGCGCTTGCCGACCGCTCCGTCCAAGTCCACGACGTGCAGCCATTCGGCGCCGGCCGCGGTCCACCGGCGAGCCGTTTCAACCGGGTCGGCGTAGAACAGCGGTTCCTTCGTGAAGTCGCCCTCTTCGGCCAGGCGCACGCAGCGACCGGCGCGGATGTCGATGGAGGGATAGACGATCATCGGATCGCCTTGGCGCGCTCGGAAACGGTCGGCACGACTTGTCGGACGAAGGCGCGGATGAGCGCGAGACCGTCATCACTGCTTTTTTCCGGGTGAAACTGGGTGCCCCACACGTTGTCGCGGACGACAATACTGGGGAACTCCTCGCCGTAGACCGCGGTCGCCGCGACGTCGGCGTCGTCGCCCGGTTCGGCGACGTAGGAGTGGACAAAGTAGTAGTAGGGCTCGTCTCCCGCCTCACCAACAGGACCGGGCTTTGTCACTCGAGACCGGCTCCAGCCGATGTGCGGCACCTTGACCGGACCCGACAACGAGCGCACGCGGCCGGGGAGTAACCCGAGGCCGGACGTCGATCCCTCTTCTTGTTCCTCAAAGAGGACTTGCATACCGACGCAGATGCCAAGGAACGGTTTACCGGCATCGACGGTCGAGCGGATGGCTCGGGTCATGCCGAGTGCTTCAAGGCGGTGGACGGCGTGCCCGGCCGCGCCGACGCCCGGCAGGACGACCGCTTCGGCGGATGCAACGACGTTCGGATCGGCCGTGATCGTCGTTTCGGCTCCCGCCGCTTCGATCGCGCGGCGAATGGAGCGCAGATTGCCGGCGCCATAGTCGATGATTGCGATCATGCCAGCATCCCTTTCGTGGATGGAATCGTCGTCGAGACGCCGGAAATCCGCGTGGCCGCGCGCAATGCCAGCGCCCCGGCCTTGAAGATCGCCTCGGCCGCGTGGTGGGCATTGCGCGCGCGCAGCAGATCGACATGGATCGTCATTGCGGCGTTCATGGCCAGCGCCCGCCAGAACTCCTCGACGAGACTCGAAGCGAAATCAACGCCGATGACCGGTTCCGGTATCTCTGCCTCGAAGTGCAGGTAGGGTCGGCCGGAGCAATCGACAACGACGCGGGCGAGGGCTTCGTCCAATGGTGCGTAAGCGTGGCCATAGCGCACGATCCCCGCGCGATCGCCGAGCGCTTGGCGAAACGCCTGCCCCAACACGATCCCCACGTCTTCGACCGTGTGATGCGGGTCCATCGCGGCGTCGCCCTGGCAGGCGACCGCAAGATCAAGGCGGCCGTGCCGGCCGAAGGCGTGAAGCATGTGGTCAAGGAACGGGACGCCGGTCTCGCTGGTGACGTTCCCGGCGCCATCCAGGTCGACCGAGAGTTTGATGTCGGTCTCGCCCGTGGCGCGTTCGAGCGTCGTGCGACGAATGCGGGCGACCAAATCGTTCATGCCGGCGTGGCTCCCCCGCGCAACGCGTCTTCGAGCGCGTGCAAGAACAGTTCGTTCTCTTCGGTCGTCCCAATCGAGACCCGTAGGCAATCTTGGATGCCAAGGTCGGGTCGCACGAAGTGCCTTACCATAATGCCACGTTTGGCGAGGTTGGCAACGACCGGTCCCGCGTCCTCGACTGACAAGCGCGCCAGGATGAAGTTCGTCTCCGACGGCAGGGGAACGACGCCGGGAATCTCGCCGAGGTTCGCGGCGAGCGCATCGCGATCGGCAATGATGCGGGCGACGACGCCATGGAGAAAATCGAGGTCGTCGAGCGAGGCCACGGCCGCCGCGGTCGAGGCGAGGGTCACGTTGTGGAACGGAGGCGTGACCCGGTTGAGGTGCGGCATCAGCGCCGCGGGAAAGACCCCGTAGCCGACGCGCATCCCCGCCAGGCCGGCGAACTTGCTCATCGTTCGCAGGATCGCGACGTTGGGATAGCGATCCATCAAGGGACGGTGAGACCGTCCGGCAAACTCGGCGTACGCCTCGTCGATCGCGACTAAACAAGGCGCTTCAGCGACGATTCGCTCGACGGCAGCCGGATCGAGCAAATTGCCGGTCGGGTTATTGGGGGTGCAGAGCACAATCAGTTTGGTGCGAGGGCTCAACGCGTCGAGGATGCCGTCCGTATCGAGGTGAAAATCGCGCGTGAGCGGCACGTTGACGGTGACGCCGGCGTAGTGGGCGACGAGAGCGCGGTAGACGCCAAAGGTCGGTTCGTGGATGATCACCTCGTCGCCGGGGTCGAGGATGGTCAAGGCGAGCGTATTGAGCACGTCATCCAGCCCGGCGCCGCAGACGATCTGCTCGGCAGGGGCGCCGACGTAGCGGCTCAATGCTTCACGTAGCTCGGTCGCCTCAAAGTCCGGGTAGCGGTGTGTTTCAGTGAATGCAGCGAGCGCGGCCCGCGCCTTGGGCGATGGGCCGTAGGGTGACTCGTTCATATCGAGTTTGACGACGCGCGAGGGTGTCTCGCCGGGGGTGCGCGAAGGGACATAATGGGGAATCGCGCGGACCGCCGGCCGGACCAACGCGTCGACGTCGAATGCTGCTGCCCCGGTCGCAACCTCCACCTGAACCATACACGCACCCTCCGGCGTTCCCACTTCCGTCCTTACAGTAGCAGTTTTTCCAATGACGACACGAGGATTTCGGACGCGCCCGCCTCACGTAGTTGCTCGATGATCTCCCAGAATCGTTCCTCTTCGATCGCCGTATGCACCGCGACCCAACCGGGTTCGGCCAGAGGAACGACTGTTGGCGCTTTCAGACCGGGAATGACCTTACGGATTTCGGGCAGCCGCGATTCCGGCGCATTCATCATGACGTACTTGTAGCGCCGCGCCGCCTGCACCGCCTTGATGCGCATCAGCAAGCGGTCGATATTTGCCCGCATCTCGCGATCGGCCATGGCCGCCTTGTTGGCGACGAGCACGGCTTCCGATTCGAGGATCGTGTCGACTGGACGCAAGTCGTTCAGGAGCAGCGTAGAGCCCGTCGCGGTCAACTCGACGATCGCGTCGGACAGGCCGAGGCTGGGGGCGACCTCGACCGAGCCGCTCAGCGTGATGATCTCGGGATCGTGTCCGTGCTCGGCAAAGAATCGACGGGCCGAATTGGGGTAAGACGTCGCGATCTTGACGTCTTTGACGTCATGGACCGATTGGTATGCCGAGTCGCGCAGGACGGCGAGGACGAGGGAGCAATAGCCGAATCCGAGGGGAACCAGCTCCTCGACGTCGACCCCCTCCTCGTAGATCAGGTTGCGTCCGACGATGCCAAGGTCGACTGTGCCGAGGCTGACGTATTCGGGGATGTCGTCGTCGCGGCCGTACAGGATGGAGAGTGGAAAGTTGCGGCAGCGGGAAAAAAGACGCGCGCCATAGCTCTCGAACTCCAACCCGATCGAGTGGAGCAAGGTGAGCGTGTCGTCGGTCAGGCGACCCGACCGTTGGACCGCCAGCTTTAATCGGCCCTCACCGTTGATAATGGACTTCGACATGGCGTGATCGCGCCCGACGGATAGTCCGCGCGTCGCGGAGCCGGCTGCGAGTGACCCGGAGCGACGTCGATGGCGGCCGTTTCGCGTTCAATTGTCCACGATTGTGATTCCTCGCACAAGCGCGCAAGGCGATGTGATCGATCGACAGTTGCCCAGCCGATAGATAAGGGCTCAATGCACACGGAAAGGGCGGCAATGGCAGGGCAGCAGTCTCGTCCCGAACAATTGACAGGCACCGCGCGCAGCCGTGTGGTGACAATCGAGCGAATTGTGCCCGGCGGCCTCGGATTGGCCCATGACGGGGGAAAGGTTGTGTTGACGCCGCTCACCGCGCCAGGCGATCGCGTGCGGATTCGGACCGTCCGAGACCAGGAACGGGTCGCATTCGGTGCGGTCGAGGAGATCATCGAGCCTGGACCGAACCGCATCGCCCCGCCGTGCCCATATTTCGGGCGGTGCGGCGGCTGTGACTTCCAGCACCTCGACTACGAGGCGCAACTCGAGGCTAAGGTAGCGATCGTTCGCGACAGCTTCCGTCGCATCGCCGGAGTTGAGCTTGGAGAGATACCGATTACTCCATCGCCGGACCAATGGAACTACCGAACAATCGCGGAGTGGCGGCACGATGTCGCGGGTGGCGCGTTCGGCTACTTCGCGGCGGGAACGCGCGATGTCGTCGACGTCACGGAATGCCCTATCGCGTCTCCGGCGCTCGAATCGACACTTACGGCACTACGGGCAGAGATGACGCTAGGGCGGTTGCCGGCCGAGACCACTTCGTATGAAGTCGCCGAGGCGGATGAACGCGTCTCGCTGCTGCCACCTGCCGCCGGTCTTCGTACGTGCGAACTCGTCCGCACCCTCGGCGACATCACCTATCGATACGACGCGGCCTGCTTCTTTCAAGCGAACGCCGGAATCGTGCCGGCGCTCGTCGATGAGGCGATGCGTTTCGCGGAGCCGCGCCCTCAGCTGGAGGCGATTGTCGAAGGCGAGATGCCGCACCGTTCGACGGCGATTGATCTCTATTGCGGAGTTGGCCTCTTCACCTTGCCGCTTGCGACTCGGTTTGAGCGCGTCGTCGGGGTCGAGGTTCACGCGCACGCGGCCGGCTTCGCCCGGCAGAACGCGAAAGCGGCGCAAATGGAGAACGTGCGAATCGCGGCCATGCCCGTCGATCGCTGGCTGGCGACGCGGGGGCAATCGCAGCGTGAGGCGGATCTGATCGTGCTCGACCCACCGCGTAGCGGGGTCGATCCGGTGGCGCTAGCAGGTCTAATTCGACTGTACCCGTGGCGGATCACCTATGTCTCATGCGACCCGGCGACGCTGGCCAGGGACCTCAAACGCGTGCTCGGCTCAGGTTACGAACTTAATCACGTCGCGGCCCTTGATCTCTTTCCTCAGAACCATCACGTCGAAATCGTGGCCCACCTGGCGCGGCCGGGCTGATTCTGATGGTAGAGTCACCAAAGCCAACAGGTCCGCGTTCGGGGAAGGGGGAGCCGTGCTCGCGAAGGTCTTCAGCTGCGCCGTCGTCGGACTCGACGGCGTGCTCGTCGAGGTCGAGGTGGACGTCGGGCAGGGACAGCCGGGCATGGTCGTGGTCGGCCTACCCGACGCGGCCGTGCAAGAGAGCAAGGAGCGGGTCCGGGCGGCGATCCGCAACAGCGGCGGGCGCGTGCCGCACGGCAAGATCACCGTCAACTTAGCGCCAGCCGACCTGAAAAAGGCCGGCCCGACTTACGATCTACCGATTGCGCTCGGCATTCTGATCGCGTCGCGGCAGGTGCCGCCCGGCCTGGAGGACGCGCTCATCGTCGGCGAGTTGTCGCTGGATGGCGTCCTCCGGCACACGCCAGGCATCCTCTCGATGATCTCCCTCGCGGCGGCAAAGGGAATGCGGAGGGCGTTCGTGCCGCACGAGGACGTGCGCGAGGCGGCCCTCTTGGACGGCGTCGAGATCTACCCCGCGCGCACCCTCGCCGACGTCGTCAATCACCTCACCGGCGACGTGGAGATTGCGCGGTACATAGGCGGCCATGAGGAGCCGGCGGTCGACGGTCTTTTTCGGACCGACTTTTCGGAGATTCGCGGGCAGGAGCATGTCAAACGCGGCCTCGAAGTCGCCGCGGCCGGCGCGCACAACCTGCTCATGTCGGGACCGCCGGGTTCCGGCAAGACGCTGCTTGCGCGGGCGCTGCCGTCCATCTTGCCCTCGATGACGATCGAGGAGGCGCTCGACGTCACCAAGGTCTACAGCGTGCGCGGACTGCTGCCGCCCGACACGCCGCTGTTGCGAGAGCGCCCGTTCCGCTCGCCGCACCACGGGACGAGCAGCGCGGGATTGATCGGCGGCGGATCGTGGCCCCGACCTGGTGAGGTCAGCCTAGCCCACCGCGGCGTGCTCTTCCTCGACGAGCTGCCGGAGTTCAACGGAAGTTCGCTGGAAATGCTGCGCCAGCCGTTGGAAGACCGGCGCGTGACGCTCGGACGGGCATCCGGCAGCGTCACCTTCCCGGCCAATTTCACGCTCGTCGCGGCGATGAACCCGTGTCCCTGTGGCTACTACGGCGACCCGGTCAGGGAGTGTCGCTGTGCCGCCTCCGCTATAGCGCGCTACCAGAAGCGGATTAGCGGCCCGCTGCTGGACCGTATTGATATCCATCTCGAAGTGCCGCGGATCGAGTACGAGAAGCTGGCCGACCGCCGCGCGGGAGAACCCTCGGCCGATGTCCGCGCTCGCGTTGAGTGTGCTCGCCGGGTGCAGGCGGCGCGCTTTGACGACAGTGGCATCTTGACCAACGCCGACATGGGGCCGCGCGAATTGCAGGAGCACGTCGTCTTGGACGAAGCCGGCGAGGCGATGATGAAGGCTGCCGTGCGTCAACTCCACCTCTCGGCCCGCGGCTACCATCGCGTCCTCAAGCTGGCCCGCACCATCGCCGACTTAGCCGCCGAGGAGCGCGTGCTGACCCAGCACGTCGCCGAGGCATTGCAGTACCGGCCGAGACAACTGCAGATATAAGCCAATTGGTCTGAGTAATGGCACGTAATCGGCCTGAAGAGTCGAGGCAGGATCCAAGAAAGTTGAGAAGCGCTTAGCATGCGCATGCTAAAATGCTAAGCGTGAAACGAGTCAGAGCAAGGGGTGCGATGATGGAAACGCGCGTGAAGGTAAGCAGCAAGTACCAGATTGCGGTGCCGTCTGCCGTGAGAAAGAAATTGGGGATCGAGCGCGGAGATCGCCTCATCATTGAGGTGCGCGAAGGATATGCCGTGCTCAAGCCGGAGTCGCTCGACGCTGTCGCCCGATTAAGGGGCCTTCATCGTGAGATATGGGAAGGCATCGACGCCCAAGAGTACGTCAATCAGGAGCGCGATTCGTGGGAAGATTGATATCGACATTGCGGAATCATCGCCTCGTCGGTATCGACACGTCGATATTCATCTACCACATCGAAGGCGGCTCTCCGTTCACGCCGCTCGCTGTAGACTCTATGGAACACCTTGCCCGCGGTACGTACCGCGGGGTGACGTCGTCCCTGACCATCATGGAGGTGGCTGTCAAGCCGTTGCGAATGGGTCGGCCGGACATCGCCGACGCATACGAGGTTCTGCTGGCGGGTATCAACAACCTCTCGATTGCCGATCTTGAACGCTCGATTATCCGGCAGGCCGCTCAGTTACGGGCGCGTTACCGGCTCAGATCGCCCGATGCGCTCCAAGTGGCAGCATGTCTCCACCATGGTGCTACTGCCTTCCTCACCAATGACCAAGGGATTCACCGGGTCGCGGAGTGCGAAGTCGTGGTTCTTCAGGATTTTCTCGCTGATTGACGTGGAGAGCTGCAGATCGTCGATGCTATAATCTCAGCATCATTCCGGGCGCGTAGCTCAGTTGGTTAGAGCGCGCGGTTCACATCCGCGAGGTCACAGGTTCAAGTCCTGTCGCGCCCACCGTTCGGAATCGTCGCCCGTCCTTTCCATCACGAAGATCGCCGCCGGCAATCGGCGGCGTCGCCGTGTCTGGACGGCTGCACCGCCACGTTTGGGCACGACGGCCGCAATCTCAGGGCGTTCGGCGCGGCGAAGGCTTGACCGACCATGCGGCGCGGACCCACAATATCCCGGCAATTGCTCCGGTTCTTGGCAGGGTGGGGATGGCCCTAGGAGCTGGTAGCCGCGGGAGATGTTGACCGGCGCACGCGCGGTCGGGGAGGAACGGCATGAGGCGTGAGCAGACGCTGGCAGATCGCATTACCGGGTCGTCGGTTTGGCGATCGATCGTCCGCCACGGCTACCCCGACAATCAGCGCAACCAGGCGCTGATCATCGCCAGCAACGTCTTTCTCCACATTCACCCGGTCAAGATCAAGCGCTACGCGACGAAGGTGACCTACACCTTTTGTCTCGGCGGTCTCTCCTTCTTCATGTTCCTCGTGCTGACGATGACCGGCGTCCTGCTGATGTTTTACTACGTCCCGTCGGTCGATCAGGCCTATAACGACATGCAGGCGATCGAAGGGAGCGTCACCTTCGGCTCGCTCATGCGCAATATGCACCGCTGGGCGGCGCAGGGCATGGTGATCGCCGTCTTCCTTCACATGGGCCGCGTCTTCTATACCGGCTCATACAAGCCGCCGCGCGAGTTCAACTGGGTGATCGGCGTGTTGCTGCTCGTCACCACCTTCTTGCTCTCCTTCACCGGCTACCTGCTGCCGTGGGATCAGTTGGCGATCTGGGCGATTACTGTCGGGACCGAGATTGCGGCGGCCACACCGATTCTGGGTTCGCGGGTGAACTTTCTGCTCGTCGGCGATTACCAGATCGGTCAGAGCGCGCTGATTCGCTTCTACACCTTGCATGTGATCTTCTTGCCGCTGGTGGCGGCGTTCCTGATGGCCGTCCACTTCTGGCGCATCCGGAAAGACGGTGGGATCTCCGGCCCGCTGTAAGCGATGAGGGAGTCGGAAGGCGGAAGGCGGCGAAACGGCGGGAGATAGACGATGGCGGAACTGGTTGAGGGACGGCCCATAGGGGGCACATCCCAGATCGACGAGGCGAAGCGGCAAAAGCTGCTGGAGTTGGTGCGTGGTCGCGCGATGGCGCGACCGACCGACCTCGCCGAAGACGAGGTGATGGTCTGGCCGTCGCTCGTCGTGGTCGAGGCGGTGTCGGCGGTCGTCTTTCTGATGATCCTGACGCTAATGTCGATCTTTATCAGCGCGCCGTTGACCGCCCACGCTAACCCGAACCAGACGCCGAACCCGTCGAAGGCGCCCTGGTACTTCCTCAACTTGCAGGAACTTCTCCTTCACATGGACGCGGGCCTGGCCGGGGTGATTATCCCGACCGTCGCCCTTGGCGGCATCGCGGCGATTCCCTATATCGACCGCAGCCCGTTGGGCGTCGGCATCCTTGGCACCTCGACGAAGGGACGCAAGATTGCCGGTTTCTCAGCCGTCTTCACCACGACGACCATCACAATCATGATCGTGCTCGACGAGTTCCTGCCGGCCGGGCGCGGCAACCAGTGGGGCATCGGCAGCTATCTCAAGGACGAGCTCGGCGCGCCGAACATCATCTGGAACGTGCTGCTGCCGAGCGCGATTGTTTTGGTGGCCATCGGCGTCTTGATGGGCATGGTGCAGCGGATGTTCCGCCCGACGACGCGCGAGATGATCATCGCGCTCTTCACCGGTTTTTACGTCGCGTACATCGTCCTCACGCTCTTCGGTACATCATTGCGCGGTGAAGAACAGGCACTTACCTGGCCGTGGAATCTACCGCTGGAGCATCACTAGTTCGCGGTCCGCGCGTTTCCAGGCGCGCCCTGAAAGGGTAAAGGCGAGTCAACATGATTCCGTTGTCACGTACGATCCTGGGCTTGGGCGTAACCTGGTTCATCGCCCGCCTGCTGGGCCTCCTGGCGCGGCTCCACGTCATGCCTTCGACGCGGGCGAAACGTGTCTCGCGCCGCAATTTCGTGCGAAATTCCGCATTGGGCGCGGTGGTTCTCATTCTGACCCAGCTCGGTGCCGGCTTCGTCCGGTTCTTCTGGCCGAATGAGACCGGCGCCTTCGGCAGCGAGTTGCGCGTTTCGGCCTCCGAGGTGCCCGAGGTCAACGGCGAACCGCTCAAGCACAATTTAGGCAAGTACTGGTTGGTGCATAACGACGATGGCCTGCTCGCCCTCTACTGGAAGTGCCCCCATCTCGGCTGCACCGTGCCGTGGAACACCGGCCGGGGCGAATTTGTTTGCCCGTGTCACGGCAGCGTTTACGACCCCACCGGCGTTCGGCTTGCCGGACCGGCGCCGCGCCCGATGGACATAATGGCGGTGCGGATCGACGAGGCGACCGGCGACGTGCTGGTCGACACGGGGGCAATCACGCAGCGAAGTGGGTACGAACCGAGCCAAGCGGCGCCGTACTCTGCCTAGCCACGAGGTTTTCGGCTGGTGGCCCTCGATCTTTGAGCGCCCGAACAGGGTGATCCGCGGAACAGGAGTGCATGCAGCGTGGGCGCGGTTCAACGACTCGCAACAGTTGTGGTCATCGGGTTAGTGGCGCTTTCCACCGTCCTGGTGCTCTACCTTGCCGACGAAGGCAATCGGGTCGACGCCCAGAAGCAAAATCAGAAGGAAGCCGCTATCGAACGTGGCATCGATACCTACCTTACGTTCTGTTTGGCGTGCCACGGCCCGGCCGGCGAGGGCTCTCAGGGACCCGATGGTCGAGGGACAGGCCGCATCGGACTTCCGCTGGGAGGCGATACTTACGCCACTCGTCTAAATCAAGAGGGAATCAACTCCGAGGGTACGCCGGTTCCGCTTGACGTCCGCGCCGAACAGATCGAGGAAGTCATTTACGACGGGCGCGGCGCCATGCCCGCATGGGGCGACGAACTTAACGACGAGCAGATCGACGAACTCGTCATCATGATTCAAAACGTCGACTGGAATCGCGTTTATAACGAAGCGATCGCATCGGCAGGGGGTTATCCAACGCCGCCTCCGGCCGCGCAAACCGATGATGCCGGCGCGGCGGCGACGGATCCCGAAACTGAGCCCGCGGAGGCGGAGGACCCGGCTGAGAGCGACGACGCGGCCGAGGGCGTCGGCGATGAAGCTGCCGGCGCCGAGCAAGCGCAAGAGCAAGCGACGGCGATCCAGATCGACATGGTCGACTTTGCCTTCGAGCCGCCAACACTCGAGGTCGCGGCCGACACGGAGGTGACGGTGCAGTTGACGAATTCCGGCGCCCTGATCCATGATTTCTCAATCGAAGCGCTCGACATCAACGAGGTGCTTGATCCCGGTGGGAGCGCGGAGTTTACGTTTACCGCGCCGGCCGGAGAGTACGAGATCATCTGCACCCAACCTGGCCACCTCGAGGCGGGTATGGTCGGCACGCTGACAGCGCGATAGCACGACAGCTCAATCAGGGAGCACGCCCATGCGCGATGCAATCGAATGGCTCGGCGGCTTGCGGGTCGAGAATCTCGCCGACTTCGGCGTCCTGGCGGATACCATCGAGGTCGTCGGCGCGGTCGTGATGATGATCGGTGGTATCTACATCACCCACCGCATTCAGAAATGGGCCGACAGCGCCGGCGAGCACCCGAGCGCGGTCAATACTGGCCAGGCCGGCGCGCCTCGGTACGAGCCAAAGTCGTACCGCGAGTAGGCGCCGGGTCGATTATGCGATCGTGCTATGGGTTGCCGGACCTGGCGAGGGACATCCTCGACTGGGTCCGCTGCTTTTCCGCCTGGTTGCACCGAATGGACTGTCATGAGCAATCGCCTAGATTCAGCCAACACCTATCTTTGGTGCAACCAATGCCGCCGCAGTTTCAGCCACGACGACGCTCCGCTTGGGGTCTGCCCGGTCTGCGGCGCCGAGGCGCGGGCCGTCAGCAAGTGGAACGCGATCCTGCGCGGGCTGATGGCCAATCAACTCATGGCGTCCGATCTGCCGACAAAGCATCGGCAGATCGTGCGGCTGATCTGGACGCGCAACGGGATGAGCGAGCAGTATTATCGCGTCCTCGCGCCGGACATGCCGTTCAATAAGTTCGAGGCGGGCGTCACCGACCTGCTTTGCCGGGGGGCGGAGGAAGGGTGGGTCAGGATTGTGCTGCCGCCCGCGCCCTCCGCCGACGAGTCCGCCTACCGCATCGAGTTCGTCGACGAGGAACGGTTCGTGTCCGAGCTTGACCTGTTCGCGCGACGTTCCGGAAAGCAGTAACCTGGCGCGGTGGGGCGACCGGCCGCGTGACGAACCGCGGAAATCGGAGGCTATCGATGACCGGACGGCAGATGACGTCGCGCGAGCGCGTACTTGCCGCGATCAAGGGTGAGGCGGTCGACCGGCCGCCGCTCAGCATTTGGCAGCATTTTCCTGAGCGGGATCAGACCGCCGCCGACCTCACCACCGCAACGATGGACTGGCAAAACCAATACGGGTTCGACCTCGTTAAATTCATGCCGCCTGGAGACTACCCGACGATCGACTGGGGGCTGACCAGCGAGTACACCGGCGCCCTCGGCGGCACGCGAACCGCCACACGCTTGCCGATCAACGATCCGGCGGATTGGCAATCGCTCAAGCCGATTGACGTCCGGCAAGGCTTCAACGGGATGGTTCTCGATGCGCTGGCAGCGACCAGAAAAGCGCTCGATTCAAACGTGCCGTTGCTGCACACCGTTTTCAGTCCGCTCACGATTGCCATGAAACTCTCGGGCGGGCGGGCCATCGAGCATCTGCGGGCGCACCCCGCGGAGATGTTCCAGGCGCTCGCCGTCATTCGCGACGTCACGAAGGAGATGGTCGCGGCCGCGTTCAACATCGGCGGCGACGGGCTCTTTTTTGCGACCCAGTGCGCCGACCATTCGCTCATGGACGAGGTGGAGTACCGCGAGTTCGGCATCGCCTACGATCTGCCGGTCCTCGAGGCGGCGCCGGCTGAATCGATCACGATCTGTCACTTGCACGGCGAGACGCCGATGTTTCACCTCGCGCGTCGCTTTCCTGCTCAGATCATCAATTGGCACGACCGCCACGCCGCGCCCCACCTGGCCGAGGGGCATCTGCAATCGGGAAAGAGTGTGGCTGGTGGGATCAACGAGCGCGCGATCAGCGGCTACAGGCCGGAGGAAGCCGCGTCCGAAGCGGTCGATGCCGTGAAGGTAATGCAGGGCCGCTCGCTCATCGTCGCGCCAGGCTGTGTGGTGCCCATAAACACACCGGAGGCAAACATCCGCGCCGTAATTCGCGCGGTTGCGCCGGACCTCGCGACGTGATCGACGACTTCTCGGGTCGTACCGTCGGCGACTACCTCGAGGCGCTGGCGTCGGCGGAGCCGGCGCCGGGCGGCGGTAGCGCAGTTGCGCTGGCCGGGGCGCTTGCGGCGGCGCTCGCCGAGATGGTGTGTCGCCTTTCGATTGGCCGGGCGGACGCGGCGGATGCGGACGAGGAATTGCGCGCCGCTCTTCATGCTGCAACAGAGGCGCGGCGTCGATTGCTGAGGCTCTCAGCGGAAGATGCCGCGGCCTACGCGGCCTACGTCGCCGCGACAGGATTGCCGAAAGTGACGCCCGAGGAGAAAGCGGCGCGGCGATCGACGGTGGTGGCGGCGCTGCGGACGGCGGCTGATGTTCCGTCCGAAATTGCCGCTGCCTGTTTTCGCGTGCTCGAAACGCTGACGCCGATTGCCCGGCTCGGCAGCATTCACGTGCTCTCGGATGTCGAGGTGGCCGCTTTCCTCGCCAACGCGGCAATCCGAGGAGCGATCGTCAATGTTCGCGTCAATGCCCGGCTGATGCGAGACCGTGAGACGGCGATGAGCTATTTGGACCGAGCGACCGAGATGGAAGCGCGCGTTCAATTCGCCGCCGACGGAGTGCTCGACCTCGTCCGGCAGCGATCGGGCTCGACCTAGAAGGACGGAGAGGTCAGTCGGCGAGGGCCACGCAATCGACCTCGACCAGGACTCCCATCGGCAGCCGGGAAACTTCTACGGTGCTCCGCGCGGGAGGGTTCGTGGCGAAGTACCGCGCATAGACCGCATTGAACGCGGGGAAATCGTCGAGATTGGCTAAGAAGCAAGTCGTTTTGACCGCGCGATCCAACGATGATCCTGACGCGGCCAGGATCGCGGCGAGATTCTGCATGACCCGTTCGGCTTGCGCTTCGATGCCGCCCTCGACGACCGACATCGTCTCCGGGTCCAGCGGGATCTGGCCGGCCGTATAGACGACGCCGTGTATCTTTATCGCCTGCGAATACGGGCCAATTGCGGCCGGGGCGCCAATCGTCGAAATCACCTCTGCCGTATGCCTAGCCATTTCCCTCGCCTCTCGTTCATCGTCAGGAACGCCGGCGAACCGCTTGGTCGACCGTCAACGCGTTCGCTTCGGAAACCGCGCGAGTCTATCAATCGGTCTGATATAGAACAAGCGCGAGCCAGGCGAGGTTGTGGAGACCACAATTTGGCTCGTTACGTCGGCGCGGAGGTCAACCGCGGCCAGAATCGCCCAAATGGGCTATCCGTACGTATATTGTGTCCGTACGGTTCGGTCCGGTAAACTGCACGTATGCGAGGAAGCGGGCGGGGGTTTACCACGGTATGAACATATCAGCCCCGCGGATGCCTTCATTTCCGCTCAAGGGGAGTTGGTCGCGTCGGCGTGAGCTCGACGAGGCGCAATCGGTTGCGCGCGCCATGCAGCGTATCCTGGTCGCGTTCGGGCTGCTAGCCACCGCCGCCATCGCCGGCATCGCGCTGTATGGTTTTTCCCACACCGATCGTATCTACGAGGGAGTCAACGTGGGGGGCGTCCCCGTTGGCGGGCTGTCGGAGGCCGAGGCGCGGTCCCGCATTGAGGAACGGTACGCCGAGTTCGTCTCGTCCTCGGTCCCGCTGACCGGCGAGGGCCAATCGTTCGCGGTTTCGCCGCGGCGAGCGGGGATGACCTTGGATAGCCGCGCCACCGCGGCGACCGCATTTGAGTACGGCCGAAGCGGTCCGATTTGGGAGCGAGCGGGGACCTGGATTCAGGCGGCGCTCGGCAACAAGTCAGTCGCGCCCGTCTACTCCGTTGATGAACAGCGACTCGATTCGGTGCTGACCGACATCGCGCACAAAGTGACGCGTCCGCCGCTCAATGCGTCTGTCGCCATGAACGCAGAGGATGGCCCGACGATTCGGGCCGAGGAACCGGGCGTCGCGTTTGACCTCACGTCGACGCGCGCGGGCGTGCTCGAACGACTGGCGTCCTTTTCCACCGATCCAGTTGCGATGGTGTTGCCGCCGGTGATGCCGGAGATTACGACGGCCCACCTCGACACGGGTTTGCATAGAGCTCAGGCGGCTGTTGCATCGCCGCTCGTCCTATCGGCTCTCGATAAATCGTGGACGGTTGCCTCGGCCGACCTCAAACGGATCGTCTCCGTGCCGAGCGAAGGCGGAAACGTGCGCGTCGATCACGAGTCGCTACGCACGCTCATCCAGAGCATCGCCGCGGAGATTGAACGGCCCAGCCAGGACGCCCGTTTGTACGTCACGGACGAGGGTGAGTTTGCCATTGTGGCGGCGGCGAGATCGGTCGAGGTTGACGTCGATGCAACCGTGGACGCCTCGGCCAAGGCACTCCTTGGAGGGTCGCACGACGTCGAACTCGTCTTCGATCAAGCCGCGCCGGCGATCACCGACGAGATGGCGGCCGCTGCCATGCAGCACGCCGAGGCGCTGATCGAAGAGGGTGTCACGCTCGAGTGGCCGGAAGGATCGGCCCAACTCAGACGTGGGGATCTGCTCGCGTCGATCACGATTGACGCCTCGCCCGGCGAAGATGTACCGTTCGAGTTTGGTTTCCACGGGTCCGTCCTGTCGTCGCTGCTGGAACCGATTACCGCTGATGTGAACGTCGAAGGTCGTGATGCCAGATTCCGCCTCGATGACGGCGAGGTTCGTGTCGTAGAAAAGGCCACAACGGGTCGAGCCGTCGATATTGAACAGACTGTTGCGTTGATCAACGAAGCTGTGCTGGACGGCGCACCTAGCATCACGCTGCCAATTGTTCGGGTTGATCCGACGTATACCGACGCGGATCGATCGACGATCAAGGTTGAGGATCTCCTCGGGGAATCGTCGACCTACTATGGCAATTCCAGCGATCCCCGCCGGCGCAACGTCGAGCAGGCGGTCAAGCTGGAGACGGGGTGGCTGATCCCACCGGATGGCATATTTTCGTACAACGACTACATCGGGCAGGTGACCGAGGAGCAAGGGTTCGTTACCGGGTTCGGCATTGTCTCCAATGGTGCCGGCGGTGTAACCACCGCGCCGGTCATCGGGGGCGGCATCTGCCAGGTGTCGACGACGATTTTCCAGGCGGGTTATTGGGCCGGATTGGAGATTGTCGAGCGTTGGACCCACCCGTATTGGATCAATACATACGGTGAAGCGCCGCGCGGTATGAAGGGTCTCGACGCGATGGTCAACATCGAAGAGGACTGGTCGCTCGATCTCAGGCTACGCAACACGACGGGCAACTGGATCGCGGTCGTCGTCCGCGCGGACGGGGAACGGGTGAGTTCGCAGATTCTCGGCACCAATCCGGGCTGGTCGATTGACGTCCAGGGACCGGTCATAACGAACGTGGAGACGCCGAGCCCCGAGTTGATCGTCACCGAGTCGTCAGAGTTGCCGATCGGGCAGGAACTGCAAGTCGAGTCTGCGCAAGAAGGCTTCGACGCCTCGATACGGCGGGTCATTACTGATAGCGACGGGCAGGTGATCGACGATTCGACGATTGCTGGGACGTACTCCGCGTCTCACAATACGATCCTGCGAGGCACTGGCGAGGGCGCATAACGACACCTTGACGGCGCCGGTCTGACAACCCCATCTTCAGGCATAGGCGGCCTGGCTCAAGCCCGCTAGAAAAGCCTTGACACTCAATATCAGACTGAGTATCATTCGCAGGCCCTTGAGCGAGGGCATTCGCTGAGCCCGAACAGGCAAAGCTGAGAGCACCTTGACAAGCTGGCGCTTGACCGATGCGGTCGGGCGTCGAAGACGGAGCGAGCGTTTGTTTGCGACCGTGTCTTCGTAAGGAGACGTGGGAGCGAGCGGCGTGTGCGTGTGTCACTCGTCACAACGAATTCCTTCACCATCGATGAAGTCGGTGGTGAACCTTGGTGGAGAGTTTGATCCTGGCTCAGGATGAACGCTGGCGGCGTGCCTAATGCATGCAAGTCGGACGGGGCATCTTTCGGGGTGCTCACGTGGCGGACGGGTGAGGAGCGCGTGGGCAACCTGCC